>JAKPPB010000034.1 GCA_029547605.1 Methanobacteriota archaeon
AGAATGCCGCGAGGGTTTATCTGCCGTGCTGCCTTTCACGGATTCCGAGCGGACGTTCCTGGATCTCCTGCTGGAGCGGGGAGAGATCGTCCCCAAGCTCCTGACCGCCGATGAATCTCTTCAGGGGCGCATTCAACACCAGCCGCTCCTCAAATGGAAGGCTCTCAACGTGCGGCAGCACAAAGGACTGTCCTGACAAAACCCGCATGTGCCAAGCTGCTGTCCGGATAGCGCCTCTTCTCAGGTATTAATGGTTCAACACGCTTCCAGAACTCGTCAGATACCTACCACAACTGCAATTACGCCATCGAGTCACCTCCTTCTCTCAGAGCATAGAGGCATCAGAAGTCAACAGTTTACGGATAGCTCCTTAATCTCCGACCTAGGCGGGCAGGCAGAGGCGGGGGAGGGCCGTCGGCAGGTGAATTGTTCGGTACTTGATACTGACACTCGAAACCCACATTAAACGAGTAGCGTCCGGATAAGTGGTGTAAGAACGTTCTGACTTGAGTTGTGTTGGTGGGTCATCGCATCTTAGGCATTTAGAACCACCCAATTGCCTACTCCCGAAGGAGATAATGCGATGACCCGAGAGAATATCGCTGCCCTGGAGACACTTCGCAAGAAGATCGAGGAAGCAGACGGTGATCTGTTGCGAGGTCTGATGCACGAGACGATCCAGCTATTGATGAGTGCCGAGGCCGATGGCCTCTGCAGAGCCGAGTACGGCAAGCGGAGCGAGGTTCGTGTGAACAGCCGGAACGGTTATCGCGACCGGGCTTTGGATACGCGAGTTGGGACGCTGGACTTGAAGGTACCGAAGCTCCGTAGTGGCAGTTACTACCCTTCCTGGCTGTTGGAGCCACGCAAGCGATCGGAGAAGGCGCTGATGCAGGTGGTGTGTGAAGCTTGGGTGGAAGGCGTCAGTACCAGGAAGATGGATCGTCTGGTGAAGACCCTTGGGATAGCTGGGATAGGCCGCAGCACGGTCTCGGAGATGGCGAAGTCACTTGATGATCGTGTGCATGCCTTCCTGAGCCGCCCACTGGATCGCGGGCCTTACCGGTACGTGTGGCTGGACGGAACGTATTTGAAGTGCCGGGAGAGCGGATCGGTGGAGAGCGTGTCGGTGGTGATTGCGACGGGGGTGAACCGTGATGGATACCGAGATCTGCTCGGCATGGACGTGTTTACCATGGAGAGTGAGACATCGTGGACGGAGTTCATCCGTGGTCTTGTGGAACGCGGGCTCTCAGGGGTTGATCTGGTGATCTCGGACGCCCATCCTGGGCTTAAGGCGGCGATAGCCCGTCTTCTGCCCGGGAGTGCCTGGAACCGTTGCTACACTCACTTCACGAGGAATGTGATAGACAAGGTGCCGAAGAAGGGACAGGAGAAGGCTGCCTGGATGCTTAGGAGCGTTGCCGGCCAGTTGGGGGCGGAAGCGGCGCAGGAGCAGTACGACCGTGTAGCTGACCGCCTGAGTGGTGAGTACCCTCAGCTCACGGACCTGCTTGATGAAGCCCGCGAGGAGGTGCTTGCCTACACGCACTTCCCCCTTGCGCACTGGCGGAAGATCAGGACGAACAACCCGATGGAGAACCTGAACTCTCAGATCAAGCGTCGGAGCCGGGACGTGGGTATCTTCCCCAACCGGGAGTCTATCGTGAGGCTGGTTGGAACGCTCCTCCTGGAGCAGAACGAGGACTGGATGACCGGAAGGAGGTACATGAGACTCGACTCATCCGGTGAGGCCTCGGGCTCCCCGGATGAGTACCTGGTGTCAGCCGATCAGGTGCCTGGATGCGAAACCATTCTTACACCACATTGACGGACGCCGCCCATAAACGGATGGGTTTCGAGTAATGTCGTCAAGAGACCTCCGGTTTTACTGGGCGGCGTCGGGAAAGTGTCGGGAAACCCCGTCCGATACCATTCCTGAACTGGCTGAATTGATCGGCGTTACCGAGCGAGGTCACCTTGCGGTCAACCTGGTGAACACAAGGACCACCGCGGGAATAGCGGCTCTTGCCGTGAATATCCATCCCCGGCAGCGACGGCTCACTTGTTGACGTAAACTATACGCCCTTTACATTCACCTTGAGCAGAGTATATAGACTCCAGCTCATCAACCATGCGTTGAAGGAGTAGCGAGGTCGTTCCGCAAGGGGCGGCCTCACGTGATATCTGCGACATGGACTATGTCCACGTGCCGGAGCTGGCTCCGACGCAGGACATCCTCGACGAGTACAGGAAGAACAAAGGCGACTGGGGCGTGTACGAACAGAAGTTTCTGGAATTGATGCGCAACCGTGAGATAGAGACGAAGTTGAACCCGGCTTTGATTTCAGACAGTTGCCTTCTCTGCAGCGAGGACAAGCCGGATCACTGTCACAGGCGGCTTGTCGCTGAATACCTCGAGTCGCATTGGGGCGACGTCGAGGTTTCGCACATTGTTTGATCGAAACCGCAGCTTATTTTTTCAGTTGTCTTCTGACGCTAATTACCGCGGCAGAGATAATTAGCAATACTTCTCAGTCGATTGAAGTAGTAACCCTTTGACAATGATTCGAATTGATCAAGATCAATACAGAGTCAAGTAAATAGGAGTGTGCGAGACCGATGTTCATGCCACAAAGAAAAGTAAGACACCATTATGTCTGGCAGGAGTACCTTTCTCCATGGACTAAGGATGGCAGCATCTACTGCAGAAGAACTGATGGAAGGATTTTTAAAACTGGGACGCCTGATATCGCTGTAGAAAGATTGCTATATCAACTTAAAATCATGTCAGCTCAAGATATCTTGATCGTGAGAAAAATGTTCGTTGAGCCGATCGTAATCCCTCAACTTAAAACTATAGCTGAAGGTTGGCTTGACACATTTCTAAAAGCTCAGAGCATCCTTCAGAGCACTGAAAATGTAGATGATCTTCCACAGGATCTTAAGAAGCATCTGGATGCTTTTGAGGCATCCTTTGAGGAAGAGATCCACACTATGGTTGAGCATGATGCGTGTAAGACATTGAATCGACTTAGACAAGGAGACCAAACTGTATTTGGAGACCTGAATGATATGGGCGGTTTCTGTTTATTCCTCGGTTTCCAGTACATTAGAACGAGAAAGATGGCAGCGAATATTGAAAGAACTCTTAAGGATATCCAAGGCTTCAATGTTAGCGCATCACTAGGAGTTATAAGAGTTATCGTCGGGTGGGCTATCGGAGCGAATTTACTTCTATACCTAGAGCATAATAACTGGAAGGTAGAGCTTCTGGAGTCACAAAACGATTCCGAATTTATCACAAGTGATCAGCCGATTATAAACATAGAAGCAATTACTGAAAGCAAAACACCCCCCACTAAATTCCATATATTCTTTCCTCTTTCACCCCAGTTAGCCACGGTAATCGACTTTCAAAGCAATCACCCCGGAATTACATCGAAGGAAATAGCTTCCAATGAAATAAACGACTGGAATCACAAATTGTTCGCTGAATCATACGAGCAAGTATACGCTCGGTCTAGGGATGTACTAGAAACACTATGCGCACAAGAATGGTCGTGATTTGCCTTTTCACAGTAGTGTTCACGAAATTCAGAAAGCAACTGTATGGAGATTACTGCGAGAAAGTCAAAGATAACAAGGCAATGAGTTTCTTTGGCTAAAGGTCTTGTTAGACTCCGCATGAATACTGCACATTCCTGGAAACGGGAGGTAAGGCTGGTTCCATAGCACGCCTCCTCCATCCTGAAGCCCGGCTTTCAGCCCTTGAATACTGCCTGACTCTGCTTGACTTCGCCCTCCTGCACAGATAACCTTCCTTAATGAACCTCCTGCGACTGGGGAAGGGGCGATCGTGGGTCAGGTCGTGATCAGGGGGCCGGTCATCTCGGCACTGGATGCTTCATCGCCGCCGATATCGGGAACGAACCCGTCGCTTATGGCTCGTTAGCGCGATGGCCAGACTCGAGGAACTCCAGCCCGGAACCGTCATCAGGGGCATCCTGCCGGATGTCCTTGTTTCCGTTGAAAGCATCAAGTGGTTCGGGTCCGAGGCCATCGAGCTGGCCTACAAGGATCCTGACGGGCGCCTTCTCAACGAGCTGCTCTACCGCAAGGACGAATCCCGGATCGAAATCGCCGAGGAAGGCCGCCCCTGGAGCTTCGACGGCGACGGAGCCCTGTTCAGGCTTGTCTCGGAGGCATACCGCATCCGGTTGGCTCATCTTTTCGATCCGGTACTGGCGGTTCACACTTCTCTTGTTACCCCGCTGCCGCATCAGATCACCGCAGTTTACGAGGAGATGCTCCCCAGGCATCCCCTGCGCTTCCTGCTGGCGGACGACCCCGGGGCGGGCAAGACGATCATGGCCGGCCTGCTGATGAAGGAGCTGGTCGCCAGGGGAGACCTCAACCGCTGCATGATCGTGTGCCCCGGAAACCTTGCGGAGCAGTGGCAGGACGAGATGGACAGCAAGTTCCACCTGCCGTTCGAGATCCTGACCAACGTGGGCATCGAGTCGGCCCGTACGGGCAACTGGTTCCTGGAAAACAACTTCGTTATCGCCAGGTTGGACAAGCTGGCGAGGGACGAGAACGTGCAGGCCAAGCTGTCGAGCCCGGAGTGCAACTGGGACCTGATCGTTTTCGACGAGGCGCACAAGCTTTCGGCCTCATTCTTCGGGAACAGGATCCATCAGACGCAACGCTACAGGCTGGCCAAGCTCCTTTCTCCAAAGACCCGGAATCTGCTTCTCATGACTGCCACGCCCCACAACGGCAAGGAAGAGGATTTCCAGCTCTTCATGGCCCTCCTCGACAGCGACAGGTTCGAGGGGCGATTCCGGGACGGCGTCCACACGGCCGACGTCTCCGATCTGATGAGGCGCATGGTCAAGGAGAACCTGCTCAAGTTCGACAGCACCCGGCTGTTCCCGGAGAGGATCGCCTACACCGTTCCCTACAAACTCTCGGAAGCGGAAGCCGAGCTGTACCGGCAGGTCACGAGCTACGTCCGTGACGAGTTCAACAGGGCGGACAAGCTGAACAACGAGAAGCGTGCCGGCAACGTCGGCTTCGCACTGACCATCCTCCAGCGGCGTCTTGCCTCCTCCCCCGAAGCCATCTACCAGTCTCTGCGGAGGCGTCGCGAGAAGCTGGAGAAGAAGCGTTCCGAACTCGAGACCCGGCAGCATTTCCAACCCCTGGGGAACCTCGACGAAGCCTTCACTCCGCCGGTCTCCATCGACTTCGACGATCTGGACGAGGCTCCCGATGGAGAGGTCGAGGATGTCGAAGACGAGGTGCTCGACCAGGCGACGGCTGCCAGGACGATCGAGGAACTCGAGGAGGAGATAAAAACCCTGGAACGCCTGGAAGCCCTCGCCTACAGCGTCAGATCGAGCCGGGAGGACCGCAAGTGGAGGGAGCTTGCCGGGCTGCTGGGTGAAATCTTCACACACGAGGCGATCGCAGACGAGACGGCCCAGAATCCTCCCCCATACCACGCCGGCAGAATCCCTCGTCCCGAACCGTCCCTGCGCCAGAAGCTGGTCATCTTCACCGAGCATCGCGACACCCTCTTCTATCTGCAGCAGAGGATCGGTGGCTATCTCGGTCGCCCGGATTCGATCGTGACCATTCACGGGGCGATGAAGCGCGAGGATCGCCTGAAGGCCCAGGAGGCGTTCAAGTTCGACCCTCAGGTTCAGATTCTTCTCGCTACCGACGCCGCCGGCGAGGGCATCAATCTCCAGCGCGCCCACCTGATGGTCAACTACGATCTGCCCTGGAATCCCAACAGGATCGAGCAGAGGTTCGGTCGCATCCACCGCATCGGCCAGACCGAAGTCTGCCACCTCTGGAACCTCGTTGCCGAGGAGACCCGGGAGGGCGACGTCTACCGAACCCTGCTGGACAAGATCGAGGAAGCCAGGCAGTCGCTCGGAGGCCAGGTTTTCGACGTTCTGGGCAAGCTCCAGTTCGAGGGCAAGCCGCTCAAGGATCTTCTCATCGAGGCGATTCGATATGGCGAGAAACCCGAGGTGCGCGCCCGGCTGACCGAGGTCGTCTCCCACGCCGTGGACCTGGACCATTTCGCCAAGGTCATAGATGAATCGGCCCTTACCCACGAAGTCATGGACATCCCTGCCATCCAGCGGGTCAGGGAGGAGATGGAGCGTGCCGAAGCCCGACGCCTGCAGCCTCATTACATCGAGTCGTTCTTCCTCGAGGCGTTCACCAGGCTCGGAGGGTCGATCAAACCCCGCGAGAGCGGTCGTTACGAGATCACCCACGTGCCTGCACAGGTCAGGAACAGCATCCGGCAGGCCGGTTCGAGGAAGACGGTGCTTCAGAGATACGAGCGGGTGGCCTTCGAGAAGGAGTACCTGGAGGAGCAGGGCAGGGCCGACGCCGCCTTCCTGTGCCCGGGGCATCCTCTTCTCGATGCGGTTCTCGATCTCACGCTGCAGAGGAACCGCGACCTGCTCAGAAGGGGAACGGTTCTCGTCGATGACCGTGACCCCGGTGACCAGCCCCGGGTGCTCTTTTACCTCGAGCACTCCATCCAGGATGCCGGCACTTCGCAGACCGGCCGGAGGCACACCGTATCCCGGCAGATGATGTATGTGGAGCTTGACAGCCGGCAGAACGTCAGGCTGCTTCACTACGCCCCCTATCTGGACTACCGGCCGCTCCGGGAGGATGAGCCTTCGCCCGGAGCGATCATCGAGCGCCCGGAATGCGCCTGGATCACAAAGGACCTGGAACAGGCCGCAGTCAGCCATGCCATCAACAGACTGGTTCCCGGGCATCTCGAGGAAGTCCGGTCCTTCAGGGTCGGGCTGATCGAGAAGACCAGGCAGGCAGTGAGGGACAGGCTGACCAAGGAGCGGAACTACTGGGACCGCCGGGCCGAAGAGCTGAAGCTGAAGGAGAGGGAAGGCAAGCCGATCACGGAGCTGAACTGGCATGAGGCCAGACGCAGGGCCGATGACCTGTACGACAGGCTGAAGCGCCGGATGGATCAGCTCGACCTCGAAGCCCGGATCTCGGCTCTGCCTCCGGTGATCCTGGGGGGGATGGTGATCGTACCTGCCGGCCTGCTGGCAAGGATTGCCGGCAAGCCTGAGCTTCGGGCGGAGGGGCCGGTAGAGACTCAGGAGTCCGCAGCCAGGGCCAGGGCGATAGTGATGGCCGTGGAGCGGGGGCTGGGCAACGAACCCATCGATCGCGAGGACGAGAAGGTCGGCTACGATATCGAGAGCCGGGTTCCCGGAACAGGCAGGCTGCGGTTCATCGAGGTGAAGGGCCGGGTTGCCGGAGCCCGGACCATCACCGTAACTAAGAACGAGATTCTGTACTCCCTGAACAAGCCGGAGGACTTCATTCTGGCGATAGTGGAGTTCTTGGACGAGAACGACCACAGGGTCCATTACGTCCGCCGGCCGTTCCGTCGAGAGCCTGACTTCGGAGTGACCAGCGTGAACTATGACTTTGCCGGACTGCTTGAAAGGGCTGAAGCTCCACGATGAATCATCCGACTTTTACCCTGAATCATCCGGGTTGCATCCGGGCAATTGGGCCATTCATCCGGTTAAGCGAGGTAACTGCTTGATCAACAAAAAGAAGCTCATCGAGGTCGCGCTTCCGCTGGAGGCGATCAACAAGGCATCTGCCCGGGAGAAGAGCATCCGCCACGGGCACCCCAGCACACTCCATCTCTGGTGGGCGCGCCGGCCGCTGGCTGCCGCCAGGGCCGTGATCTTCGCCCAGATGGTGGACGACCCGTCGAGCTGCCCCGACCTGTTTCCCACCGAGAAGGCCCAGGAGAAGGAGCGCCAGCGCCTCTTCAAGATCATCGAGGACCTCGTGCTTTGGGAAAACACGACGAACGAGGAGGTTCTGGAGAGGGCTCGTGCAGAGATCCGGCAGAGCTGGAGACGAGCCTGTGCCGACAACGTCGACCATCCACGGGCGGAAGAGCTGTTCAACCCTCACAAGCTGCCTGCATTCCACGACCCGTTCGCCGGAGGAGGAGCGTTGCCGCTCGAAGCTCAGCGCCTGGGCCTGGAAGCCCATGCCGGCGACCTCAACCCGGTGGCCGTGCTCATCAACAAGGCGATGATCGAGATCCCGCCGAAGTTCGCAGGCAAGCCCTCGGTGAATCCTGCTTCCAGAGCCGACAAGGCGCTTTTCGAGAAGAAGTGGAAGGGCGCGGAGGGCCTGGCCGGGGACGTGCGCTACTATGGCCGGTGGATGCGCGATGAGGCCGAGAAGCGGATAGGCCGTCTCTACCCCAGGGTGGAGATCACTGCCGAGATGGCCAGGTGGCGGCCGGACCTCAAGACATATGAGGGGCAGGAGCTGACAGTCATCGCCTGGCTCTGGGCAAGAACGGTGAAGAGCCCGAACCCGGCCTTCGCGAATGTGAATGTCCCGCTCGCCTCGACCTTCATGCTTTCCACGAAGGCGGGCAGGGAAGCCTATGTCGAACCGGTGATCGAGGACGGCGGGTACAGATTCACTGTGAAGGTGGGGAAGCCAAGGGATGCGGAGGCGGCTAAGAGAGGGACTTCAGCAGGGAAGCGTGCAGCATTCAAGTGCCTTATGTCAGGGATTCCTGTCACTTACGACTACATCAGGGCTGAGGGACAGGCTGGACGCATGGGCGCAAAGCTCATGGCAATCGTGGCCGAGGGTGATCGAGGACGGGTCTATCTTCCCCCCATTCCTGAGCACGATGCGATAGCAAGAACTGCGAAGCCTGAGTGGAAGCCCGAGATATCGCAACCCGACAACCCGCGTGACTTTAAGACGCCCAATTACGGATTGATGACTTTTGCCGACCTCTTCACCCCCCGACAGCTCGTTGCGCTTACGACCTTCTCCGACCTGGTGGGCGAGGCGATGGAGAAGGCTCGGGAAGATGCGCTGACTGCGGGAATGCCCGATGACCCCGCTCCGCTTCGCGAAGGCGGCAAAGGCGCCACTGCCTACGCCGAGGCGGTGGGGGTGTATTTGGCATTCACACTGAGCAAGCAGGCCGATCTCGGTAATGCCCTGTGCAGATGGGAGCCAATTGCACAATGCCCACGCCAGTTATTCGGGCGCCAAGCAATACCGATGATATGGGACTATGCAGAAGGTAATCCCCTTGGCGACAGCTCGGGGGCTTGGATTGTTTTCTTGGATGGCATTGTGAAGGCGTTTTCAAAGTCGTTCGAATTCGTACCAAATAGTGCGTCTGGGCATGCCCAGCAGGGAGATGCTGGAACACAAACTATCTCTCAAGACAAGTTGGTTTCTACAGATCCCCCCTATTATGACAACATCGGTTACGCCGATCTTTCCGATTTTTTCTACGTCTGGCTCCGCCGCTCGATGCGCCCTGTTTTCCCCGACCTCTTCGCCACGCTCGCCGTGCCCAAAGCCGAGGAGCTTGTTGCCACACCCTACCGCCACGGCAGCAAGGAGCAGGCGGAAACCTTTTTCCTCGACGGCATGACTCAGGCGATGCACCGTCTATCAAGCCAGGCGCATCCCGCCTTCCCGGTCACCATCTATTACGCCTTCAAACAATCGGAAACCGACGACGATGAAGGCACTGCCAGCACAGGCTGGGACACCTTCCTCGAAGCGGTGATCCAAGCCGGCTTTGCCATCAGCGGGACCTGGCCGGTGCGTACTGAAAACAAGACGCGCCTGGTTGGTATGATTACAAACGCCCTCGCCTCCAGCATCGTCCTCGTCTGCCGCCCGCGCGCCGCCTCCGCCCCCACCGCCACGCGCCGCGAGTTCATCGCCGCTCTCAGGGCCGAACTTCCACAGGCGCTTGCCCACCTGCAGCGCGGCAACATCGCCCCGGTGGACCTGGCACAGGCGGCCATCGGCCCCGGCATGGCGATCTACACCCGATACTCCAGGGTGCTCGATGCGGAAGGCAGGCGGCTTTCGGTGCGGGAGGCCCTTGCCCTGATCAACCAGACCCTCGATGAGGTGCTGGCGGAACAGGAAGGCGACTTCGATCCCGACACCCGCTGGGCTTTGACCTGGTTCGATCAGAACGGCTTTGCCGAGGGCGATTTCGGAACCGCTGAAACCCTTACCAAGAGCAAGAACACAAGCGTCTCCGGCATGGCACAGGCAGGCATCATAGTCGCCAGGGCCGGCAACGTCCGGCTTCTCCAGCCCCACGAGCTGGATTCCAAGTGGGACCCTGCCACCGATGCCCGCCTGACGGTTTGGGAGTGTACGCATCAACTGATCCGCATCCTCGAGGACAAGACCGCGAAAGGCGGCGAAGCGGGCGCGGCAGAGCTTGCCCGTAATCTCGGCAGCAAGGCCGAAACCGCCCGGGATCTGGCATACCGGCTGTACACGATCTGCGAGCGCAGGAAGCGCGCCGGCGAGGCTTTCTCCTACAACAACCTGGTGCAGAGCTGGCCGGAGATCCAGCGCCTGGCCCAGAATGCAGACATGCTTGTCTCGGGACAAATTGATCTTTTCGGTGGCGAGGAGTGAGTCATGCGGATCGAGACCATTGAAATACGCAACTATCGCCTGTTCCGGGACACCAAACTCACTGATCTGCCTCGGCTTGCGGTAATCGTAGGTGCAAACGGATCCGGGAAGTCGACTCTGTTCGATGTGTTCAGCTTCCTCAAGGAATCATTGACGCAGAATGTCGCTGCCGCTGTTGCGCGAAGAGGAGGATTCCGCGAACTCATCAGCCGGGGAGAGACAGGCCCGATCTCGATCACTGTAAAGTTTCGTGAGAGCGGCAGGCGTCTTGCGACATACCAGCTCGACATAGCCGAGGATGCCGGGCGCCCCGTCGTGGATCGAGAGATCCTCAGGTTTAGACGGGGGCAGTATGGCCAGCCACGGCATTTTGTCGATTTCTCACGGGGGCATGGTGTTGCAATTACGAACGAATCCTCTTACGGGGAAGAGGGTGCAGAGGCGGAGCGGAAGGAGCATGTGCTGGACGATCCCAGCGTCCTGGCGATCAAAGGGCTGGGGCAGTTCAAAGAGTTCCGTGTCGTGGCTGAGTTCCGGAGCATGATCGAGAACTGGCACATCTCGGACTTCCACATTAACAGCGCACGACCCAGCTCCGAGGCAGGATATGCGGAACACCTCTCGACCTTGGGCGACAATATCGCGCAGGTCGCTCAATTCCTCTTCGAAAACCACCCTGATCGTTTTAACCGGGTTCTTCGTGCAATGAGCGAACGCGTGCCTGGAGTAAGCCGGGTTGAAGCGAAACCAACCGAAGACGGGAGATTGGTTCTTCGGTTCCAGGACGGGAGTTTCAAGGATCCCTTTATTGCTCGCTATGTCTCCGACGGCACCATTAAGATGTTCGCTTACCTCGTCCTGCTCTACGATCCCAAGCCACATCCCCTCCTCGCGATAGAGGAACCGGAAAACCAGCTCTATCCTGAACTTCTTCATGAACTCGTGGAAGAGTTCCGCGATTATGCGCGCCGCGGCGGGCAGGTCTTCGTCTCCACTCATTCCCCCGACTTCCTGAATGGAGCGAATCTCGACGAGATCTACTGGCTGGTGAAGAAGGATGGTTTCACCACGGCACGAAGAGCATCTGAAAGCGAGACTCTACGCAACCTTGTAGAAGAGGGTGACTTACCCGGAGTGCTCTGGAAACAGGGGCTATTCGAAGGTGCAGGGCCGAGGTGAGCCGGCTTGTATTCCTTCTCGAGGAATTCTCTATGAAGGTGTTCCTGGAAGAATTCCTGCCCCGGTTCTTTCCAGGTCTGGAGTTCCTGTGCATCCCCCACGAAGGCAGGCATGATCTTGAAAAGAGCATCCCGAGGAAACTGCGAAGCTGGCGTGAACCGGGGGTCCGGTTCCTGATCCTGAGGGATAATGACGGCGGAGACTGTCGGGCGATCAAGGAACACCTGACTTCACTTTGCCTTGAGGGGAGGCGTGATGATGCTCTGGTGAGGATAGCATGTCAGGAGCTTGAAGCTTGGTATCTGGGAGAACCGGACGCACTTGCGACAGCATTCAGCCGTGATGAACTTAGAGCTGTCGGGAATGGAGCCCGTTATCGTGATCCGGATTCCGTTGTTAAGCCATCGGCAGAGATCGAGAGACTGGTTCCCGGGTTCCAGAAGGTTTCAGGAGCAAGACAGATGGCCAGGCATCTCTCGCTCGATGGAAACCGATCACGGAGCTTTCAAGCGCTCATAAGAGGGATAGAGAGGGAAGCTGTTGCAATAAGTCGGTCTTCTGCTTGCGGAGAAGAGAGCTGATGTCTCAAACAAATCACGAACGCGTCGGAAAGGCAATCGACCTGCTAAGGGCCGGGCTGAGCCCCTTCGTTGACAGGGAGTTCAAGGCTGTTTTCGGCGATGAGCACGCCGCCGCACTTGCCCGCTACCTCGGCGACGATCGGATCAACTCCGGGAAGCCCGTCCAGCAGTGGGACACGGGTACGCTTCTCAAGGTGATCTGGGAATCCTGGAACGAGGTCTTCAAGCGCACCCTGGGCTTCTCCGAGCGCAGCCTGGTGAGCGAGCTGCGTGACACCAGGAACCGCTGGGCTCATCAGGAGAACTTCACCAGTGACGATGCCTACCGGGCGATGGATTCCTCCGGGCGCCTGCTCGCCGCAGTCTCCGCCCCGCAGACCGACGAGATCGAGAAGATGAAGATGGAACTCCTGCGCCTGCGTTTCGACGAGCAGGTGCGGGGCGAGAAGCGAAAAACCGCCACCGTCACCGTGGAGAGCGTCACTTCCGGCAACCTGAAGGCATGGCGCGACATCATCACGCCTCACGCCGACGTCGCCGGCGGGCGCTATCAGCAGGCCGAGTTCGCGGCGGACCTCTGGCAGGTTCACCTGGGCGAGGGAACCGACGAATACCGTGATCCGGAAGAGTTCTTCCGGCGTACCTACCTCACGGAAAGCCTCAAGCAGCTTCTTTCCGGTGCGTTGATGCGGCTGTCCGGCAGGGGCGGCGACCCCGTCGTCCAACTGCAGACGAACTTCGGCGGCGGGAAGACCCACTCGATGCTGGCCCTCTACCATCTCTTCTCCGGCACTCCGGCCATCGGACTGGCAGGGCTCGAACCCATCATCGCGGAAGCCGGGATCACCTCCGTGCCGAAGGCCAGGCGGGTGGTGCTGGTAGGCAACAGGATTTCACCGGGCAACCCCGTCTCCAAGCCTGACGGCACCGTGGTTCGCACGCTATGGGGCGAGCTGGCCTGGCAGATAGGGGGCAGGAAGGCTTTCGCCATGGTGAAGGCCGATGACGAGAAGGCAACCAGCCCGGGAGACACGCTCCGCACCCTCCTGATCGAGTATGGCCCCTGCCTGATCCTGATTGACGAGTGGGTGGCCTACGCCCGGCAGCTTCACGATACGAACGACCTTCCCGCAGGCACGTTCGACACGCAGTTCACGTTCGCGCAGGCTCTCACCGAGTCGGTGAAGCTGGCCGGCAACAGCCTGGTGGTCATCTCCCTGCCGGCATCGGATACCGGAAGCTCCCCCCACGCCCAGGCGAATGACGTGGAAGTGGGAGGCCAGCGGGGCAGGGAAGCCCTGGATCGCCTCCGGAATGTGGTCGGGCGTGTGGAGTCGTCCTGGCGGCCGGCGAGCGCCGACGAGGGCTTTGAGATAGTCCGCCGGCGCCTCTTCGAGCCCTTCTCCGATCCACAGCAGTTCAAGGACAGGGATGTCATCGCCAGGGCATTCGCGGACCTCTACAAGGCCCAGCACCAGGAGTTTCCCCCGGAGTGCCGCGATACCGATTACGAGAAGCGCATCAAGGCGGCATTCCCGATACATCCCGAGATCTTCGACCGCCTCTACACCGACTGGTCAACGCTCCTGAAGTTCCAGAGGACGAGGGGTGTGCTGCGCCTGATGGCTGCGGTGATCCACAGCCTGTGGGAGAAGGGCGACAGGAGCCCGCTCATCCTGCCCGCCAACATCCCGATAGACGACAACAGGGTGCAGTTCGAACTCACCCGCTACCTCCCCGACAACTGGGCCCCGGTGATCGCCAGGGACGTGGACGGGCCGGATTCACTGCCCCTCAGGCTGGACAATGACGTGCCCAACCTGGGCAAGCACGCAGCCTGCAGGCGTGTCGCCCGGACGATCTATCTCGGGTCGGCCCCGACCGTGACCGCTGCTCATCGAGGGATAGAGGACCGCCGGGTGAAGCTGGGGTGCGTCATGCCCGGGGAGTCCCCGGCAGTGTTCGGTGACGCCCTGCGCCGGCTGGCTTCCACTGCACGCTATCTCTACCAGGATGGTCCGCATTACTGGTACTCCACCCAGCCCACCGTCACGAAGATCGCCGAAGACCGCGCCGAGCAGATGAAAAGGGAGCCCGACAAGGTCACGCAGGAGATAGACAGGAGACTGAGGGAGGACCTGAGGAAGCCCGGGGACTTCAGCCGGGTCCACCCGGTACCGCAATCCTCCCAGGATGTACCGGATACTCTCGAAGCCCGCTTGGTGGTACTGGGACCGGATCACTCCTACAGCAAGGAGCCGGGCAGTCCTGCGGAGCTTCGCGCGAAGGAGATCCTCGAGAACCGCGGCAACACGCCCCGCCTCTACAGGAATACCCTGGTCTTCCTGGCGGCGGATTCCATCCGGCTTCAGGACCTCGCGGACGCCGTGCGGCACTTCCTGGCCTGGGAATCGATCGTGCTCGAGAAGGAGGCGCTGGATCTCTCTCCCCACCAGGTGAAGCAGGCGGAAACGCAGAAGGCTTCCGCCGACAGCACGGTCAGGGCCCGCCTCCCTGAAGCCTACCAGTGGCTGCTCGTGCCGGTGCAGTCGTCACCTCAGGCGAAGATGGAGTGGCAGCCAAGCCGGCTGTCGGGTCAGGATGCGCTGGCGGTGCGCGCCTCCAAGAAACTCCGTAACGACGACCTCCTGGCGATCAGCCATGCCCCTACGCTCCTTCGCCACCAGTTGGACAAGATTCCCCTCTGGCGGGGAGACCATGTGGCGGTGAAGCAGGTGGTGGAGGATTACGCCCGGTACCTCTACCTCCCGAGGCTCGCCGAGCCCGAAATCCTGGCGAAATCCATCCTGGACGGACTCATGCTGTTAACCTGGCAGTCGGATGCCTTCGCCTACGCCGACAGCTACGATGAAGACAACGGACGGTACCGCGGGCTGAGGGGCGGGGGATTGCACGTCCATCTGTCGTCGGACTTCCCGGGCCTGCTGGTGAAGCCCGAGGTCGCGCTGAGACAGATAGAGCAGGAGAATAAGAAGCCGGCCGAAGGCGGCGAACCGGTTTCCCGGGGTGATGCGCCGGTGACATCAGATAGTTTTGCCGTGGCCTCCGGGCCGGTTGAAGAAAAGCCCAAAGCGGCAAAACCCAGACGATACCATGGGGCGGTGGAACTGGACCCCGATCGTGTCGGCCGTGATGCCAGCAGGATAGCGGACGAGGTCATCTCGCACCTCAGCACCCTGCCCAACGCCCGGGTACAGGTGACGCTGGAGATTCAGGCGGAGATACCTGACGGCGCCCCGGATACCGCAGTCAGGACCGTGACCGAAAACGCCCGAACCCTGAAGTTCACCTCACAGGGCTTCGAGGAGGAGTGAGTCTATCTGCCGCCCTAAAATGGAACTTAGAAGAACCAAGGATGTGATCCGTAAAACAATGCTGTTCAATCAGATATCCTTCCCTTGCAGGGATAAGGAGTGATTGCAGTCTGAGCCCGGGGACAGGAGTGGGTTTTCACGAACAACAACGCGTTGATGGAGGGATAACATGAGTGCAAGCATTGACCTCACAGAAATCGCCATGAGTGCTATCAAGCTTGTTCAAGAACACCTCGACTCGATCAACAGTATTCCTGACGAAGCGTGGATATACAAGAAACCTATTGATGTCTACGTCCATGGGGAAAGGCATTCATTTGTTCTTCCTCCTGGAAAGTACCGTTTCTTTTGTAAGAACACAAATCCGGCACCTTTTTCCCATCCGGAACTGGAGATCACTTTTCCCCAGTCTGAAGAACACGTTCACCCAACTCAAGAGAGAGTAGTCCTCCGGAATACGAAATCAGCTCGAGAATACACAACAGTATTTTCTGTAAAACAACAGTCAGAGTTCATCGTTGATATCAGTTGTCACACATTCATTTCAGAGGTATTGAAAGTAGGAAGATGTCACGTATTCATCGGTTTTGTGCGAATCGCCTGATGACTATGACGCCTTAGGCAGCCTGCACCCGATGGTCTGTCGAGAAAGAATCACCCGGGAAGTGGCCTCTCTCAGGCCCGTACTCCAGGAAGGTAACTGAAATGAACAAGAGGATGCTCGTTTTGGTATCCGTGCTTATGCTTGTTCTTGGCTGCGGTGATGTAGATTCCCCCAAGGATCCAATCGTCAGATCCTGGGGATGGGTAGGGATGAGTGATCGCATGGGCGGATCTGTGGTTACCTCGGATACTGATGGACTTGGGAGAATTTGGTTTAATAGTGATGGCACTTTCTCGAATACACAAGTATTCACATATTCATCCGGTACATGGATAAGGAATGGTTCCAGTTACACGCTCCGCACTCAGAACAATACCTACCAGGCATTGCTCAGCGGGGGGACACTATATATCAGTATAAGTGGCTTTATTATGTGCTTTGAATAATACTTTGCGGCCGGTTATCTATATTTACGATGATAGTAAGAGGAACGCCTGTTGATTATTTTTTGAATGAAGAACAGTCATTGGGTCTGCTAATCCTTGAGAAGGATTTTCTGTAGTACTCGGAGTGGTTCCTGACCGTAACTCTTATGAAGGAGTGTGGTGCGTGGAAGATCGCCTTAGAGTCCTGACTGTGACATCACCACCACATATGCCTCTAATGTTTTGGATTGCGAACTGTTTCTGCCTTCTTCTCGGTTGTGCCAGAGAGACACCTACGGCAATCGCCTATCGTTGTGGTGAATCCTGCTTCCTCACCGACGTGATCTCGATACCGGGTGAGCGGTGGGCTCTCGCTGGAAGTACCGGCTCGTTGGGGGAATCAGATTTGCTTCTTCTCATCGTCGAGAGTGATGGCACACCCGTACTGACCCGATCTTACGACTATCGGATGATCGATGACCTGTCTTCCATCGTAAGACTGCCGGATGGCGGATTTCTCCTGGCGGGAACGACTTCCGACTCAGTATTCGTAAATTCAATCATTTTATTAAGAACGGATTCGCTAGGCAATCCACTCTCTACCCGACTTTGGTCCGAGATGAGTTATCAGCATATTGGTAGAATCATTCCCGTTTCAGATGGTTATATCGTTATAGGAGCAGCCGGATTCCTCATGGATACAGAAGCGCTTTTGATTAAGTTGTCCTTGGATTTCAGCTTGCAGTGGAGCAGAATCCTTCATGTCGGCAGGAATAGCTGGATTCGTGATGGATTGACCGTCGTCGATGAAGGAGTACTGATTGTGGCTGGATCCAGGGGATCTGATGGACAAGAGGCGTTTGCAGCTTGCCTAGACAGCAGCGGTTCCATACGCTGGCTGACACCGCTTGATGCCGTCTACTCCTCAACAGGTCAAGCCATCCAGCCAGCAGGGGATGAATCCTGGATCGTCCTTGCCGGCGTATCACCGCCGGGAAACCACGATCTCTTCTTACAAAAGATTGGATCTGATGGATCAGTCGAACAATCGCTGCAGTTCGGTGCTTCGAGCCTCATCGAGTTTTCAAAAGTACTCATTGGCCTGCCAGATGGGCTACTGATAGCTGGCAATCGGTTCAATGCGTCGCAGACGGAGAGTTCAGTGCTTCTTGCCGGGTTTGATGATGATCTCGCACTGATGTGGCAGAGGGAATACAAGCCTGGTAGGTATGCTTCTATCGAAGGTGGGTGCATGGCTCCTGATGGTAGCTTGGCTCTTGCCGGCAATGTATCAATGCCTACTGATGTATTTCCAAAAGGTGCAGGACTTCTCATTATAACTGATGATGTAAAATATCTTCCCGAAGAGATAGTCGAAATTCAGCTTGTCACTGAGTACTCGATCCTTGAAATCGACTAGCGGTTCATCGCCGCTTGAATGAATACGTCCATAAAGTCACTTAATGGTGCACTTCTGCTTACCGCTGCTACTGACGTTCGGGAGAGATAATAGTAGGAGCTGGCCGTCCATTCCCCTATCAGCGCATCCACAAATTGCGAATAGCTGTCCAGGTCAGTGACTCCATTCAATACAATGCCAACATACATCAGCTCACAACCCATCAATCGGGTTTGGGTCTCGAGTGATACATTGAGAAAATCTCCGAAAGTAAGCTTGCTTGCTATCAGTCCGTTTCTATGTAGCATCCTTAGAACATTTCTCCAAGCTGCCTGCGAGTATGCCGAGTCAACAGGAAGCGAAAGGTCTTCTTCGGAGATATTGAACCAATAGTCGCCTCTTTGAAGGTCGATCCGAATCTCTTCCCTGAGCCTCGGAGTGCATGTCTCTAACTGCTCTAATCCGTTCATGGCTGTTCGGACTATTATGGAATCTGTGAGAGAAGCGATGTCGGAAGTACGCGAAGCGTATAGATTCTGGGTCAGGGAGTAATAAACTGCAGGCACGACTCTGTTCATGAACTGGTCGAAATCATCACGAGGAACAAGATCCGCCAGTATCGGTCCTGATATCGAATCAGTGATTGTGCAGTCGATCACGCCGAGAATGAACTGTGAAGCGTCAGTAATCTCGGCTTTTTCCAAGTAATATGTGATAGCATCCAGTCTATCCTGTCTGACTGCCAGGCGATAACTATCGTAATCTTTAAATGGAGCCCCGCATCCTAAAGCCAAGAGTGCTGTGGAAAGAACAAGCAAACCCATTCTAGGCATATTGTTTACCATCCTAGTATCCTGTTGTGGTGTAGACTCCTGTGATCACTGGTGCATGCACGTAGCTTCCAGCTTGGGTATAAAAGTCCTGACTCCTGCTTGTCACTTCCCCCCACACCGTGAAGCTAAGACCCTGCAGAGCTGGCACACGATCGAATCCCGACAGGTCGGCGATAAAGTGCCCATCTCCCGCATAGCAGTGTAACTGGTCGGAACCAAGCCATTCGACCGTTCTTCCCCATACCCTTACTCTTCGGCCAATGTACTGCGAGTGATGGTCTGCAAGGTACTTTGCAGTAACACGCTCACATGACTCCTGGTATGCAGTACGCCTCTCGGAATCGGTCATTTCCCTGTAGATAGTCACATTGACCGTGTCAGATGTCATCCCCTCGACCCCTGCAACCAACGTGAAGATGTTCTCCCCGAATTGATCGACTGAGACATACTTCGAGAATGATCCGTCCCGACCGGCCCTTACCTGACCGAGCGATGAACACCATGTATTCGGTCCGTCAAATACCCTGATCAAGGCTCTGCTGGTTGCATTGCCACGTATCGTATAGCTTCTGCCGGTACGCGAGATGTAGCAGTTCCAGGGATCGGTTACTGTGAGACTGACTCTGGGGTAACTGTATGCTACTCTGATAGTGTCGCGCAGTGTGTTGCCTGACGGGTTGTCCAGGACGACTGGATTAATTATTAGAACAGTTGGCGTGCGGTCAGGATTATTGGCCTCAAGCACCGAATCCGGAGAAAATAGAAACTCGAACATCCCCCGTTCGAGTACAGAGTCAATGCCGCATGCCCTCATTCTGGTTCCGGGCTCAGTTGTGACTGACGCATGGGTAATCCTGCCCAGACTGTCGTGACCATAGTTGAGGGAGATCGTCAAAGGAGTGTAGGAGTTGTTTATTAGAACAGAATCCCTGCTCTCATGTCCTTTTCGCGAAACTGTGAAATAGATCCAGTTGGCGCCAAGTTGAAGATCATTCGCGGATATTCGAAAGGATGGCCCAAAGGCCGTAACTATCTGCGATTCAAAATTGACCGCATTTGCAGTATCAGTCTGCACCGTAATCTGGAAATAGGGTTGCCCCCTGTTATCCCTTTCCTCTGTTGCTGTAACCTCGAAATCCAGCCGCTTCGTCCATATCATTCTGTTAAGAAAGACCGACCCGACAGCTACAACTAGGATTACAGGAATAGCTACCAGAAGTATTCTACTGATGTGTGATCTGCGCCTTGGCCCCGATGCGTAGTTACCACTTGGCGCCGACAGGTTCGAATCGGATGGTAAGCTGCTGACCTTAGGCGTATCCTCGCTCATCGTTCCCCTCCTTCGCTATTCTATCCCCGATACAACCCCCGACCAACCACACTCTCCAGATGAATTGCATCTGACCATGAATGCCGATTTACCTGAGCCAGACGGATTCCACCTAGATCCAACGACCACGAATCCACTATCCGAGCACGAGGAGACCGAACTGGCCTGTGACGATGATCCAGAATCGTAAGAATGGCTCCAGTTGATACAGCCATTCTCAAGCAGGCAAGTAAGAGTCATGGCATAGCTTTGCCCATCCGAGCCTGGACGTGAATTGCATACAAGTATCCGATTACTGTCTACAGCAGTGATTTTGGATGTGTAGGCAAACGGATGATCCGGGAGTGTCATCGACCATACAGGTTCCAGCGAAAGATCGGTCTTGATGACCTCGATACTCTCCTCAGCCACATCACGCAGACTGCAGATGAATACAGGAGAGCTATCGATGAGTGCCACTCCTCGGTAGCAGCTTACTCGACTGAGAGTGCTTTCGGAAAGGAGATCTCCCTGGTTAGATACAAAGGCGCTCCAACCCGTCGAGATCCCTCCGAAGCCCTGTCTTGAGTTATTCCCGACTAAAAGAAGATCGCCATCGGGCATTTCAACGGCGTCAGAAACACCCGTATGGCCCTGCACATCAAGAGATGAACGCCATATCTCGTCGCCATCCTTGTTGATTCTTACCAGAAACGGTCTGTATTCAGAGTCGCACAGTCTTTGGACTCCTGTCAACAAGTAGGTTTCATCGGACATGGGAACAATGCAGCAAGGAGCCTCATCTCCTGCGGAGCCGAACTTCCTGTCCCACAGGATGGTAGCATCTGACTTTACCCGCATGGCCCAGAATTCGCTTGATCTAGCCTGAGTTGTCCAAACACCTAAAAGTATGAAAGTGCTGTCTGAGCAAGGGGTCATATCAGTGATCATCACTCGTCCGTGAGAGGCAAAGTCGACAGAGGAAACCAGATTCCCATTTCCATCGAGAACCATAAGGAAAGCGACTTGCTTGTCGACGTCCCAAATGACATCTCCGTTGTATCCATTGGCAGCTAGCAGGTATCCGGCCTCTGTTTCGTAAGCGATGACTCCTGTGGTAAACTGTTTCGGGGAATAGCTTTTCTCAAAACTGGACAACTCCTCGGACTTTGGGGTTGGTCCGTACTCAAATTCAGACAGTATTTCGGAGCCCCGATCCGAGCATCCCCCTAAAACAAAGACCGAAGGCAAAAAACAGAGCCAAGGCAACAAACGCCAAAGGTAGTACATCTCTTTCCTCCGAAGGGAGGCTACCAATCCATGTTCAGCAAGTCAAGAATGCCAAGAGTGGGTTACATTTGGCAGCTTGCATATTCTAAAGAACTCAAGCATTTTGAACCCCCCCGGGTTTCCCGGAGATTTTTCTAAAGGGTTGCCGACCACCATGGCTGGTTCTTCGGCTGATGAGCCCGATGCGGGGAAAGCTTGTTCGAGAGCTTCGGCCACCATGTCAGGGTTCAGGCGGCAGAGAGCCTGCCGCAGGCAGGTCCTCCAGGACCACCTTGCCGTAATCGCTCCTCTCAGCCGTACGCTCACCCGGGGCGATGGCGTGGCCGGAGACGGGCTTGTAATCGACAGCCTCCAGCCACTGGGTCGCTTCCTCGACGATGGATTCGGTGAAGGTCTTCAATCCAACACCTTCCAGTATCCGCCCTTGTCGGGACCGATGCGCTGCAGGAGGCCTGCTTCACGAAGAACCCTCACAGCCCGATGAATAGTGATTTCCGACTTACCCAGCCGAACAGCGAGTTCTATGACAGTCAGCCCCGGGTCTGTTCTCAGCAGCTCGAGTACTGCGCCCGGAGTCTTTCCTATCATTTTCCCTATCATTTTCCCTGTCATTTTCCCTGTCGTTATCCCTGTCGTTTCCCTTGTCAAAGTCGTCGCTATTCTGAAAGTGACGGCCACAGCCCCTTCACGAACCGCCACCTC
>JAKPPB010000004.1 GCA_029547605.1 Methanobacteriota archaeon
TTGACAATATCCTCGATAAACCCAGCAATAGTGTCGTAGTCCCTAATGGCATCAGGATTGCAATCGAACAGGTCAAGAACCGTGTGCATTCCCCACGCATTCCGCGCTTCAAATTCCGAATTGATGTCCATCAGTGGAATAGGTGGCATTGAGGTTCATATATCGGCTATCTGGCACGGGACC
Organism: Methanobacteriota archaeon; assembly: GCA_029547605.1. Taxonomy (GTDB): domain Archaea; phylum Halobacteriota; class Methanomicrobia; order Methanomicrobiales; family Methanospirillaceae; genus Methanolinea_A. The sequence goes on from JAKPPB010000004.1 coordinate 184, forward strand.
GGGTATGTGCACCGGGCGCACCTGTAGAAAGTTATATATACTATTGGTGTTATACATATTATTATACTGGGGATGACCCGGAAAACAAAAGAGGTGAGAAAAACATGAACGGGAATCTCGAGAAGGTTCGGGCAGTGTATTACGTTGGGGAAGGTAATGTCCCTGACGGGGTTGAGATGGTGGAGTGGGCACGGCGGATAGCCGTCCCGCTCAACAAGATGGGTGTGGAGGTAATTCTCACACCAAACGTGAGCGGGAGGGGACTTGAGGTCATTGACCCGAGCCCCTTCCCGGAGGAGATGTTCACGAGGACCATACATGACCTCGTGAACATCACCATGGATGAGGTAGATGAATGAACGTAATCGTAACCCGGCATCCCGGAGCCGTAGAGTGGCTCCGGGCAAAGGGTATTGCCGGGCGGATAGTTGAGCACCTCACCCCAGATGACATCGGGGAGTTGAGGAGGGGTGACGCCGTTTATGGCGTCCTCCCGCTCCCGCTCATCAGCCTGCTCCTCTCCCGTGGGGTATCGTTTTACCTCCTCGCCCTGCCGGAGGTTCCGGCAGACTTGAGAGGGGTAGAGTTGAGCCCTGCGGACATGGACCGGATGGGTGCGCGGATGTTCATGGTCAGGGGACTCGACCTCGTGCCCGTGTAAATTGCGTCCTTTTTTCAACCGAGGGACCGGGCGCGCACTCTGGACGGCGTGCGGATGTTCGTGATGATCTCCGCATAGCCCCCGGACACGGCGTCTACTTGGTCGTCATGTTCACCATGAGGGAATGCCGTAAACTCGTCTATAAACTCGCGGTTCCACCTGCCACGGACCAGCCGGAGGTTCCCCGCCTCCGCGAGCGCGGATAACGGCATCGCCCGCTGTTCCTTGCCCGAGAGTGGTCTGCATCCCCGCACGTCCCAGCCCGGCAGGACGCGGGTAATGTAGGTGTGCACGAGGGCTTTCCCGCTGCCACCGCCCTCCTCCTCTATCCTGACAGGGACC
>JAKPPB010000052.1 GCA_029547605.1 Methanobacteriota archaeon
CCGCTATCTCCCGAGGGGCCCAGCACCTCTGACGTCAGGAGGTAGATCTCGCCCTCCCCGTCTCGCCCAAAGGCGCGAATGAACTCTCCAATCCTTCCATCCGGACGGCCGGCTATCGATATCTCCTCCGCTTTCCAGAGCCCTTCATCTGATGCTTCCTGCCGGGCCAGGTAGAGCCTGCCATCTCCCTGATCGAAGTTGGGACCAGTCGGCGAAGAGGTAGCTGCCAACGAGATCAGTCAGATCCTGGCCCTCATACAGGTACCCGCCCACGACCACGGTATGGTTGTCATGATCATACTCGATTATGGGGTCTATGAGCGGCTCCCCTTTGGCCCCTACCTCCGGACAGCTGGCTGGCGAGTCATTGGGGTTCTCCAGATCGAAGCAATGAGTCCCCTCCCTGATGTTCCAGCCGTAGTTTCCACCCTTTTCCACCAGATCCACCTCCTCCCAGAGGTTCTGGCCGGCATCGGCAACGAACAAGCGCCCCTGCGAGTCAAAGGAGATGGCATAGGGATTTCTCAGCCCCGAAATCCAGATCTCGGGGAGGAAAGCGGAGTCATTGATGAATGGGTTGTCCGGGGGAATGGCGTAGCCGTCAGCCGCCGAATCCACATCGATTCTCAGAATCTTGCCATAGAAGCTTGAGGTATCCTGGGCGTTTCCTCCCTCGGAGTGGCCAGGCCCCTGATCATTTGCCCCGCCGCCATCGCCCAAAGGCAGGTACAGATAGCCATCCGGGCCGAAGGTGATGGCCCCGCCGTTATGGTTCATCTGGGGCTTGTCAATCTGGAAGATGACCCTCTCTGAGCTCATATCGACTGCATCGGGATCGTCCTCAGATACTGTGAAAAGAGACAGACGGTTGGTGCAGCTGTAGCCTTCCGGAGCTCCAGATCGCAGAGGGGCGCTGTAGAATACGAATACCCGACCGTTCTCGACAAAATCGGGATGAAACGCCATCCCAAGCAGCCCCCGTTCATCGTAGCCTGGGGACAGATCGACCACCCGGTCGCGAAGATCCATGAAGGGGCCCTCCTGCATCAGGCCATCTTCATCGAAGACCTCAACCATCCCCGTCTGATCGACGGCGAACATCCGGCCGTC
>JAKPPB010000056.1 GCA_029547605.1 Methanobacteriota archaeon
GGTATGGAATCCTGCATATTTGCGGTGATTTTGCAATTTTATTTCACATAAGAGCATAATTTATTCCAAAACGTTATTTTAAAAAAAATCAAAATATAATGGCTCATGGACTCACGATACACCCGCGATACAATACGCAATATTACTTCGATCCTCATCCGGCACCCGGCGTTCCTTGGTGCAACAATCGGGATACTCGCGGCATTCTCCCAGGCGCTCCTGATCAGCGCCGGTGGACCCGAAGCGTACGGGTTCTGCGTCGCGTGCCACACCCGCGACATGGTGAACGGCATGACCAACATCATCGCAGGCACCAGCCTTGCCCTCGCGGCTATCTCCAAAAATTCCCTCCTTCCTGTCATGAGCGTGGCAGGAGTCCTCATCGGCGGATACATCTCGGCCACTCTTCACCGGGAGCACCGGATTAAGAGGGGGACGAGGGTTGAGTACCTGGGATACTTCCTTGCCGGCGTTGCAGTCCTGAACCTCGCGATGGTATTCGGTGGGTGCCCGTACCGGGCAGCCCTCAGGACAGGATATGGCGACCTCACCGCTATTCTCTTCATCGTGGCGATGGCTGCGGGCGTGGTCTTCGGAGCATACCTGATGCTGAAAAAGGCCGAGAAGGAGGACACCTGATGGCGACCGGAATCCTTCCCAAGGAAGCGGCAGTATTCTTTGTCCCCATCGTGACGCTTCTCCTTGGGATACTCATCGGGTATCTTGCCCAGCGATCCGGCTATTGCTCGATCGGCGGGTTCCGGGACTATTTCCTCTTTCGCCATACCCGCATCCTGTCAGGGTACCTCACCCTTATTGCGGCATCTTTTGTGGGGTACCTGCTCTTCTGGTTCCTGACTCCTGCCGCCATGGAGCACTTCTTCTGGGCATTCACGAGCGGCCCCCTTACTCCCGTCCCCGGGGCACCCGGAGGCCTGGATACCGCTGCATATCTCATCTTCTCGATAGTCCCCGGGTTTTTTGTCGGGTTGATCGCAGTCTTCATCGGGGGCTGCCCCATCCGCCAGACCGTGATGGCCTCCGAGGGGAACTACAAGGCGGCATGGTTCTTTATCGGGATGTGTGTGGGCTCGATCCTCTTTGCAGCGATCGTCTCAGGCTGGGTCGTTGCGCTGATGAGACTGCTCGGGTTCGGGGTCTGATCTCCATGGCCTCCTCGACCTTCCTCTTCTGCGATTCCATTTACGACGAGCGAATGCGGTGGTTTAGAGATATCATCCTGGCGTCGAATGGCACTGGCACGTCAGCAGAACCGGTTGATATCAGGATATTTCTCACCGGTGACGCCCTCTTCAGCCTTGTCGATGCACGTACACGTCCTGCCTGGAACGCGGTATCTGCCATCCCGTCTGTCCAGGTCATCGCTGACGCTGACGAGCTCCAGCTCCAGGGACTGTATGATCCGGTGGTCTCCGGGTGCTCCCATGTCCTTATCTCAGGAGCGGACCACGGTGGATTATTCTGGGAGCGCCTCGTTGCTGCCCTGAAAGATGAGTGGACGGGTACAAAGAGTGCCGCGTTTCTCCTCTGCAATTCGCCCTACATGAGCAGGGTCCCGGTGTACATGCTCCGGTTCCTCTCAGGTGTCAGATCAGCGGGTCTTTCCCCTGAACTGTATACGTACCTGGACGGAGTCCACACCCTGCACGACGGGCAACGTCCCTCGGAGTTCGAGAACATCGGCAGGGGAGTGGCAGCACTCGCTGACTCTGCCGCCCTGGCAGGCCGCGATGCATGGTTTGCCGCCTGCTCGCGGTGTGCGACTGCGCGTGGGTACTACCAGATGAATCCCGGGACTGGGTTCTGTGAGCCAGCCTCCTGCATCCAGGGAATCACGATCAGGCCGCTGAAGGAGATCCTTGCGCGTTTTTCGGGAGACCACCCCATCATCTCCCATGGGGGCGGAATGACAGTTCACGGGAAGGGAGCAGGCGCCCGCATCCCTCACCTCGCTGTCTTCATTACATACCCGCCCTACTGCACCGAGTGGGCATTCGGAGGGCTCTCGCTTGCCATCGCTGCTGCGATGGGCGGCATCCGGACGACGGTCGTCTTCATCGAGGACGGCGTATATGCACTCCACGGAACCCACCAGGTCCCGGGAAACGACAAGATCTTCAATATCCAGGAGATGATCGCGGTCACGACCGATGTCGAAGGCCTCAGCTATGCAGTCCATGTCCCGTCGCTTGCGGAGAGGGGAATTGGGATCTCCGGCGATCTCTCCCTCGTCCGGGAGGTCACGAACGACGAGCTTGCCCGCATCATGTTCCGACCCGGCCTGGAAGGCACGACCCCCGCAATGCGGATAATCTTCTTCTGACGATGAGTGATGTTATGGATAATCATGAACCAAAGGATTTCACTGAACTGACCTGCACGAACCTCATGATCAAGTTAAAGATCCTGCTCTCCAAACTCCCCACGGGCAATCAGGTCGCCTTCTTTGCAACGAGAGAGCAGGTGGACAACACCTGCGCTCCTTTCTCCGGGCAGGGATACCAGGTCTCCTGGAAACAGGAGGCAGAGAACCGGTACCTGGTCAGGATCGGAAAATAGCTCCCCTGGGAGAGATATCACCAGGGACTACTGAACAGGGAAAAAGGAACAGGGAAGGAGAGAGAGGTGAATATGATCAGGTCAGACGAGGCTGTCGCATCCTTTTCCGCCGGGTTCACCTGTTCGGCGGCAGTATTCTCCGCGTTCTCCCGGGAACTCGGGTTAGACGTTGAGACTGCAAGAAAGATCGCATGCGGGTTCGGCGCAGGGGTATCACGGTCCGGAAATATCTGCGGGGCAGTTTCGGGTGCAATCCTCGTGATCGGCCTGAAGTACGGAAAGGCCAATGCGGGGGACGATCACGCGACCGAGAAGACCCGGACGCTTGTCCGGGAATTTCTCCGGCAGTTCACGGAACGGCATGGCTCGGTCAACTGCACTGAACTTTTGGGATGGAACCTGGCAGATCCCGGGGAATACGAGCATGCGAGGGACGAGGGACTCTTTAAGACCAGGTGTCCAGTGTTCGTCCGGGACGCTGCGGAGATCCTCGACCGGATACTCTGAAATAGCCTGGACTCATGTCCTGCATCCCTACACTGAATAATTGGGTGGCGCCACGCACCTGGTATCACGGGAACCATGAATCGCGGGATCTCTTCCCGGGAACGAAATTTCCCCCCCAATCATGTCGAGCTCAGGAGATGACAGTGAACGCAAAAAAAGACACCTGGTCCGGTCGTCACATCCTTTTGGAACGACCCCGCAGGAGCATGGCAACAGCGAGTCCTGCAAGCCCGGCACAGGCGAGGGGCGCAGCCGGTGTGCGGGTCACAGTCGCGGTAGTCGGAAGGGGGGTGATCGACTGCGAGAACTTCTGGACTCGGTGTGCCGCCCACTCTGTCACGTAGACATTGCCAGCGGCATCAACCGCGATCCCTGTCGGCCCGTCGAACTGTCCCGGCCCGGCGCCATGGGTCCCCCATGCCGAGAGGAATGTACCCGAGGCATCGAACACCTGGATGCGGTTGTTGCCCCAGTCGGTCACATATACGTTCCCGTTCGCATCAGCGGCAATGTCAATCGGGTAATGGTACTCCCCTTCCCTGCTCCCGGAACTTCCCCACTCGAGGAGAAAGGTCCCGGCTGAATCGAATTTCTGGGTCCTGTTGTTCCGGGTATCCGCTACGTAGATGCTCCCGTCGGGGCCCGCCGCGATACCCTCGGGGTTCATGAACTCTCCCGGCCCGCTCCCCTCAGAGCCCCAGGCTCTGATGAATGTCCCGCCGGGAGTGAATTTCTGGACTCGGCAGTTGTTCAGGTCGGTCACGTAGACATCCCCTGCAGCGTCGATCGCGATATCGGCGGGGAGGTTGAACTCCCCCTCGCCCGTTCCATAAGAGCCCCAGACGTGCAGGAACTCTCCATTCCGGCCGAATGCCTGGACCCGGTGGTTGTAGTTGTCCACCACGTACACAGTCCCGGAGGGCGAAACCGCGATGCCAGTCGGGTGGTTGAACTCACCGCCCGCATCGTACCCGGGCTCTCCCCACATCGCCAGGTACGTGCCGTTTGCGTCAAACACCTGGACCCGGTGGTTGCTCTCGTCGACGACATAGATCATCTCCCCGCCGTTGTCGACCGAAATCCCGTACGGGCCGGCAAATTCCCCTGTCCCGTTGCCTTCTGCACCCCACGCGGCAACAACCCCCCAGGTACTGGAACCGGATACAGTGGGGAAGGATACAACTGCGAGCAGCAGGAGTATCAGTAACAGCTGTAGTTGTCTCATTTTTTACATCTCCCTGAGTATGGTCCCGTCCTACTCCCCGTCCTTTCGGACCGTATAGAGGCGGAGTGATGCCGGGACCAGGTATTGGTACTCGTCGGTGCCGGGGCCAGAAAATCATTCTGGTTCTAAATGATGCACCACCGGCCCAACGCATTCTGCCATCTCTTCGCATAACAGGGGAAGATTTCGGGCAGGGGGGGGGTTCTGGTCCTTCTCCGTAAAGAAAGGCACGCAATGCCTTCCCTTCCCCCCCGAAATCTTAGTCGTGGTCCGGCCTCTGTATCATGTAGAACGTGTAGCCATACCACTTCCGGAACTTCCGGTACATCTCTCCCTCCCGCGCGAGCGAATCGAGCACCGCCGCACGCTCCGGCGATGACACAACCGCCGGTCTCAACGCGGCGATTTTCTCTGCCATCGGCTCGTAAAAGTGCTCGAGCCATCCCGCCTCGTCGAGCCTGAACGTGGAGAGGAGCAGGAGCCCTGCATCCCTTATCTCTCCTGCTTTCTCCTCTTCCGTGCGGAGTGTGACATTATAGGTCTTCAGAAAGTCCAGGAGCTCGGCGGGGGGTTCGCTCTGGAAGAGCGTCAGGTCTGAGATTACGAGGTACCCGCCTCTCCTGCACAGGGGTTTCCACGCGGCCAGACCCTTTGCAAATCCCATGATGTCGATGGCACCCTCCGACCAGATGACGTCGAATGCCTCGTTCCTGAACGGGAGCGCATCCATCGAGGCGCGGAGCGTGCAGACCCTCGTCCTTGCCCCCTCCCGGGCCACCCACTCCAGGACAGACCGAAGAAACGGGCGGTAGTTGTCGACTGCGATAATGGATCCGGCGCTCAGCCTGGCAAGGTCCCGCGTCTGGGTGCCGGTCCCGCACCCGACATCGAGGATCCTGGGGCGGTCAGGCAGGGAGGAAAGGCTTTTCCACGCCCTGCGGGTCGCTGCGGTGCAGCCGGGGCCCTGGCGGGGGAGTGAACCAAAGAGCAAATAAAACAGCTCGTCCTGAGTCATCCTGTACTCTTTATGTGGTATCCTTGAATGTGTTGCGGTAGGCAGGATTCCAATGGACCTGTCCATCATTTCGTTCCATGCCATGACATATGAAGAGCCCCTGCATGCGTGATATGAATACATAAAGGTCCACGCGAATCACCCAAACCTCCCGCAGACTGATAAAAGCTTCTGAAATTTCGAAGATCAGAACTCTGTAATGTTATTTCAGTTCGTGATATCCACAATTGAGTAATCCGGGATGTCCCTGATTTCCGACCTTTAAAAATGTTCAGGGAATGTCTATCATAGGCAAGGTGTCATTCTACCCCCTAAATCCAATAAGGATTTAAAACGGAAAAAATGACCAAAATTGTCTCCCTAAAATATCCTGGAAAAAAGGTATACAAAATGAGTTCACGCAGGATGTCCATGCACTTCACTCCCCCAGGAAGGAGGCGATGAGCCCCCCGGCGAGGGCAAGGCCGACCACCACGAGGCCGGAGTTGACGGTAGAGACGTCCATGCCGGTGAGATGTCCAACTTCCGGGAAGATGATCGTGATGGAGACAAAGATGAGAAAGATAGCCCTCACCATATCGACGTACGGCCAGAACGACATGTTCCTGGAGCTTTCCTGGCAATGGAGGATAGTGAAGGTTCCCGGGGGTGCACCAATAGCGCTCAATATTCTCTGTCGGGCAGGTATTTGACTGATCGCCCCTTACACAATAGGCATGACGCGGGACCATCCGGCCGCTGAAAGTGCCCGGAGCGGGAACGGTACTTCGGTGTGCGGGAGCGATCTCCCGGGAGGACGGAGCCGATGAAATTGCGGGATCTCCTCGACATTCCGCCCGCGATGCGCCTGATCCTCCTCCTCGGGGTGGTGAGCCTCTTTGGGGACATCGTCTACGAGGGCGCCCGGAGTGTCTCCGGCCCGTTCCTCCTCGCCCTCGGGGCATCGGCGTTTACGGTCGCGTGGATCTCGGGGCTCGGAGAGTTCATCGGCTACGGGGTCCGCATGGCATCCGGCTATGTCGCCGACCGGACCGGGAACTACTGGACGCTTGCCATCGCCGGCTACCTGATGATCGGGGCCATCCCGTTCCTCGTCTTTGCCGGCTCCTGGCAGGCCGCCGTCGTCCTGCTCCTCGTCGAGCGGCTCGGAAAGGCAATCCGGTCGCCTGCAAAGGACGCCATCCTCTCCCATGCCGCACACAAGGTGGGGCGCGGGTGGGGGTTCGGTGTCCACGAGGCGCTGGACCAGGTCGGTGCGGTCGCCGGTCCCCTGGTATTTGCCGCATCCCTCGCGGTTTCGGGCGGCTACCGGGAGGGGTTTGCCCTCATGGCTATCCCCTTCGTCCTTCTGGTCGCATCATTGCTCCTCGCGTGGAGGAAAGTCCCCGACCCTGCCTCGCTTGAGCGGGGCAGCGAATCATCGCACCAGGAGGGCCGGAACCTGCGGGTGATGGTCCCGTATGGGGCATTCACCGCCCTCACGATGGCAGGGTTCCTCGTCTTTCCCCTGATGGCCTACCACTTCAGCGCCGCAGGCACGGTCCCGGACGCCCAGATCCCGGTCTTCTTTGCCATCGCGATGGCGACCGACGCCCTCTGTGCGCTTGCGCTCGGGAGGCTCTACGACCGGGCCGGCCTCGCGGTGCTCCTCCTGATCCCGGTGGCAAACATCCCCATCGCCCCCCTGGCGTTCTCGTTCGGGTACGGGGGGGCGCTTGCCGCCGCGGTCCTCTGGGGGATCTCCATGGGGGGCCAGGAGACCATCCTCCGGGCGGCGCTCGCGGACCTCACGTCCGTGAAGAAGCGGGGGTTTGCATACGGGATCTTCAACGCCCTCTACGGCGGGGCGTGGTTTGCCGGGAGCATCGTATCTGGGCTCCTCTACGAGTTCGACCTGATCGCACTCTTCTCCTATTCCATCCTGATGCAGCTCGCGGCACTCGGGGTGTTCTTCTGGCTAAGAAAGGGAGTTGGAGGTGCGGGGGGGAAGAGCCCGGTGGCAGGGTGAGGCCGGAGCAACATCCTGCGTTCCCTTTCACTCTCCGCATCCCTACCCGGTGCGCCCTCATGAGATGGGAATGAAAGAGGGGTGATACTCCCATGAGTACGGACGCAGCCGGGAATGCGGAAAACGATCCTCTTTTCCGGAAACAGAAAAGCCCTGCGTCATCTCATTTGCGTAATTGCATTGATAAGCCGCTTTCATGCCAGGTCGATACACACCTCCTCATCTCTCCCATATTTTTTCGACTATAGAATACCTGATACAGGAAAGCAGGCCGGAATACCCGGGCAAGGATGCGGCACCATGCAGGTCGATCTTTCTCTCCCAGACCAGGCCCGGGAAGCAGTCGTGCCGGCTCACTGCCTCCCCTGGCCAAAATACCAGGTGCCGTCCTCCCGGATAAGCGGTGCCTGGTCGTGGGGGACCCGCGGGTAGAGCAGGAACACCGCCCGGCACCGGTGGTAATGGCACTCCCAGAGGCCCTTGTTGTTGATCCGGGTTACCAGCGCCGATCTGCAGACAGGGCAACAGACGAGCGGCGGGTCATCGTGCATGCGGGGAGAGTGGTCTCAATAGGGACTACAAGATCGCCCGGGTGGGGAGTGAAAGTGTCTAAGGCCAGGCACTCTCCCGGTGCGAAGGGCCACCCGCCCGCTTCAAAAAGCCTTCTGTCTTCCGGCGATCATTCCGATATGCATAAGAGATGCACGGCGGAACCACTCCTCCAGGGAAAAAATGATGAGACCGACTCTCCTTTTAATGCTGCTTGGACTGCTCGCAGGGGCAGTATTCCTTGCGGGATGCACGGCCCCCCAGACGGCGGGACCTCCCGTGACACCTGTTGCCACCGCACCCTCCGCGACTGCGCCCGATGACCTGGTGTTCCTCACCGAGGACTATCCCCCGCTCAACTATGTGGAGAACGGGACGATCAGGGGAGTCTCAGTTGACCTGCTCCGCGGGGTGCTCCGGAAGATGGGGTCATCAGTCGCCTCTGATCGGATCACGGTGCTATCGTGGTCGCAGGCCTACGAGACGGCGCTCTCCCGCAACAACACCGTCGTCTTCGCCACCGTGAGGCTTCCAGAGCGCGAGCACCTCTTCAAGTGGGCAGGTCCGCTCGGATCAGACCGGAAGGTCCTCTTCTCGATGAAGGACATTTCTCCAGTGATCACTACTCCTGCTGACCTGGACCGCTACCGGATCGGGGTGGTCAGGAACGACTCCGCACATCTCCAACTCCTGGGACTGGGGGTGAACGCGTCACGGATCATAGCATACCCCACCGTCCGCTCCCTCATCTCCGCAATGCAGGACGGGACGATCGACCTCTGGTGCTACGGAGAGACTGTCGGCAGGTACCATGCGGGGAAGGTGACCGGCGATCCCAATATGTTTTCAGTCGTCTACGCGCTCGAATACCAGGACCACTATTACGCCTTCAACAGGAACACTCCTGACGAGTTCGTCGCCGCGTTCCAGGCGGCCCTCGACAGCCTCAGGTACGAGCCGGACGAGACCGGGATCACCGAGTACCAGCGGATCATGCACCGGTACTTCGGCGTCTCCTGTACTGCAGAGCCCCCCGTGTCGCGGGAACTGGTGGTATCGCTCGTGGACTATACCGCGGACGCGCTGATGCAGGACGCTCCCGGGACCATCGCACGGGTCAACGCCGGCGAACACCCGTTCTGGGACCGCGAAAACCGGGCCCTCTATGTCTTTGTATACGACACGAACGTGACCATCGTCGCGGAGGCCGATAACCCCCGCCTGATCGGGGTGAACATGAAGGGGAAGACCGATGTCGCCGGCACCCCGTTCAGGGAGCAGATTGTAGAAAGGGCCCTCACCGAGGGGACCGGGTGGGTGGACTACATCTGGATGATCCCTGACCGTAACGGCATCTATTACAAGTCGGCGTACTTCCGGCTGGTCAAAGGGAGCGATTCCCAATCCTACATTGTGGCAAGCGGGATGTATATCCCCTGTGATGCGTGAAGGGAAAGGTCCCCTTTTTTCCCGGTTGGATTCATGCGTCCGGGATAGGAGCGGTGGACCCGGGAAGCGTTACCATGATGCACTCACGCCGCACAGAATGATTCGCATATACAATGGAGGAAAAGATGGAAAAGATCAGGCTTGGCCCGATGCCGTATATGAGTGTCATGCCCACGGTGCTCGTGGGTGCAAATGTAATGGGAAAGCCCAACTACATGACCGCTGCCTGGGCGACTGTCGCGTGCATGGCGCCGCCGATGGTCTGCGTCGCGATCAACAAGGGGAGGTATACCTGGAAGGGGATTGAGGAGAACAGGACCTTCTCGCTGAACGTTCCCTCCGTATCCCAGGTAGTCGAGACTGACCACTGCGGGCTCGTCTCCGGTGCCCGGGAGGACAAGTCAGAGGTGTTCCGATCCGTGTACGGGGTGCTCGGGACCGCCCCGATGGCCGCTGAGTGCCCGGTCAACATCGAGTGCGAACTGTTCGAGTCCCTGGACTGCGGGAGCCACATGCTGGTCGTCGGGAAGGTCGCCGAGGTCCATGCTGCGAAGTCCTGCGTGACCGACGGGACACCGGACATCCGGAAGATCGACCCGATCATCTACGCGCAGCACAACTACTATCGCGTGGGGGACGATGCAGGAGAGGCATTTTCAGCCGGGAAGAAGTACAGGAAGAGGTGATACGCGGTCCAGAAACTGCAATGATGACCCGCAACTGCCTCGAAAGGTTCCGGGGAATTCTTTTCAGGGATGGAAAGTCAAGGAGCAGCAGATTACCGACCATTTGTGAGGGGTGTTCCCCAAAGACCACAGGGAAGCGCGGGCAGGCGGGGGGAGTGCGGTGGGCCGATCTGCGCGTGAAGTATAGAGATCCCCTTGGCATTCTCCATGCTCTTTCATGAAACCATTCCTGACGACCTCTCGGATGCGGGATCCTTGTGTCCATGAAAGGTGGGTGACAGTACCGCTCACGCAATGCCGGTACTGGATGAGGCCGGTGACCAGTATTGCGGTTCTATCCATGGAAAGGACACGCTCCCTGCAGGGTGAGGACTCTCATCATGGAGATGTGAAGTGTTTCCGCGAGGAGAAAGGGACATTCAGGAGGGGGAGATCCCTCGTGATACTCAACGAGGATCCCGGGATTGGGGGGGTCACAGCAGGGGCAAAGAGAGTATTCTCATGAAAAAAAACGAACTTTCCTGCATGCACATTCCTTATAAGCAGACAGGACCATGTGAGTGTAAGGACCCAGGGGAAATATCGGATGCGCTCATTGACCCGTTCCTGCTTTGCCTGCACCCTGTGTGCCATTCTCCTCTTTGTACAGGGCGTGTCTGCGGCATCAGTCTCCCTTTCCCCCCCCGACCGGGTAATGGTGGGAGACCAGGTCACCATATCGATCGCTGATCTCCCGGACTCCTGCACGTTCGTGCTGCGGATTGAGGGCACCTTTGCAACGGCACCCGGGAGCGTGTTCTCCTTCGAGGCAAGGAATTTTCTCCTTCCTTTCACCCTGAACAACGGGTCCATCTCTTCAACACTATGGAATACCGGGACGAACGTCATGACGATCAGGAGAGGTGACACCGAGGTGAGGAGAGTGGGGCTCTCGGAGGACGGGGTATTCTCTACTGCCACTTCAGGCACCATACCGTCAGGGACCTACGATCTCATCGCACTCGGGGGCACGGCAGCACCGGGAGCCACGACGATCTTGACTTCACTCTCCCTCGAGGGGACCAAGTCCGGGCCGGATGACTCCGCGATCACGTTCTTCATCGGTGGCGTGAATGAGGGGAGCGTCACGATCACGGTTTTTGTAGACGGGGAGACCGCACTCTCGCGCACCATCCCAATCGGAGACCCGGGCACTCCCACTCCCACTCCCACCAACCCGCTACCGACAGCGACCACTCCGACTCCCGCACCGGCCACACCCACTCCTACGACTCCGACGCCTACGCCTCCACCACCTGGCGGCACCATCCCACTCAGGGCAGGCTGGAACTTTGTGTCGGTGCCTAGGACACTTGCCGAAGGGCAGGACATGGTCGAGGTGGTCTTTGCAGGGGTCGATACCGGTGGCCGATCCCTCTTTACGTACGACGGGCAGAACCAGGTGTGGAGGCAGTTGCGGCATGGGGATACCGTGCGCCTGCTCGACGGGATATGGATTTACTCGTCGGATGCGAGAAGTGTGCCTCTTGTCTATGCCTCAGAGGGGGTGGGGGGTGCGATGACCAAGCAGCTCTATACTGGCTGGAACACCATCGGGGTCTCCTCCACGGCAGCCCTGAAGGCCAGGGACGCCCTCGTGTCAGTCCAGGACACCTGGTTCCAGGTCTTTGGATACGATTCCAGCCTCCAGAAGTACGAGACATCGATTGTCAGGAACGGCCCTGGCACCCACAGTGACACCCGCCCTCTTTTTCCCTTCAGGGGATACTGGGTGAAGATGAACGGGAACGGCACGCTGGTTGCAACCGGGGACTAAAAGAGGCCAGCAGGAGAATCTGGAAAAGGGGGGATGCTTCGAATTTCATCGTGACTGCGTCCGGTCATGATCCATCGCAGCTGGAAGTATAAGGGAAAACAGAGTGTCTCCGGGGGTGCATTCCATTCAAAAATGACAGGAGGGCCCCTCTTCTTCGAAGGATGACTCCCTCATCCAACGGAGAACAGGGCAGACTCCATGGTTCCCCCTCCCGTCCATGTGGGTCCCGTGCTTTCCAGAAAAGTCACACTTTCGATGTTATGAAGGATACCGGAAACCTCCTTTCGGCACCGTGATCTCAAACCGAGCCCCTTCTCCCATCCTGCCGTTCTCGGCGATTGTCATGCCGGTGATATCAAGGATCTCACGTACGAAAAAGAGCCCCAGGCCAGTGTGCCTGCCGTATCCGCGTTCGAATATCTTCTCTTTCTCGTTGTCGGGAATTCCGATGCCGTTGTCTTCGTAGATGATAACGAGCCCGTCTTCGGCCCTGCGAGTGAATATTCTGATCCTGGTCACCTTTCCGCCGAACCGAAGGGTATTCTCAGTCAGGTTGTAAAAGACCCTCTCAAGCATGGCATCGGCATAGATTTCAATGTCCCCTGTCTCGTCTCTCAGGTGGACATTCCCAAGATCGCATTCTTTTACCGCACGGACAATCACATCATGCAGACGCTGCCACCGGGGTGCTTCGATTCCCAGCTTTTCATATTCGCGGGTGAACTCGATCTGCCTGGTGATCGCATCGATGATGGCAGCCTCCTTTTGAAGCAGTGCAAGCCCCTCTTCCCTCTGCTCAAGGCGACTGAGGAGGTCGTGATACCCCTGGAGCATGGTGATTTTATTGAGGATGTCATGGCGGGTGATCGAAGAGAGGATGGCAAGTTTCTTTCCTGCTTCAGAAAGGGCTGTTTCAGCACGTATCTGTTCTGTGATGTCCTCCAGTATCCCATCGAAGTATTCAACGGTTCCACCCTCCCCGATGACAGCTACGGCTGAGATCCGCCCCCAGAACAGCTCGCCATTCTTCTTTTTGAGATGGATGACAACATTGGAGAGGCGCCCATCCTGCAGAAGACGGTTGGAGATATGGATCCTCTCTCCAGGATCAGCATACATATCAGATACGGGGACATTCATGAATTCCTCGAAGGAGTCATAGCCGTGCATCTCTGCCAGGATGGGGTTTGCCATGATCCGCCGCCCGGTTGGTCCTGGCGTGTTCCTGAAGATGCCGACGGGCAGGTTATGCATGAAGTTATTGAGCTGCTGCTCTCTTGCCTTCAAGGCATTCTCCATGTGCCTCCGGTCAGTGATGTCACTCAGAAAATTCAGCGTCGCAAGATCTCCTTCCCACATGATGAGGACAGGCCGGATTTCCACCCACCGGATGGATCCCATCTTAGTCTTAATCCTGAACTCGTAGACACTGGGGACATCCTCTTCCCTGATTCTTTTCAGGTAACGTGAGAGGATCATATCCCGGTCTTCTTCATGGACAAACTCGGCAAACGGGTGCGAGAGAAGCTCTGATGACGAGTACCCGGAGATATCCGACATCTTGGGGTTGACAAATTTCAGGTAATCCCCCTGCGCAACAAAGATGCCCTCGTTTGCGTGTTCTACGAGGGTGCGATATTTCTCTTCGCTCTGCCAGGCCTGTTCAAGGGCCTTTTGCGTCTCCTCGCAGGCCACCCGCAGTTCATCTTCTTTTGTCCGTAATGATGTAATGTCCTGAAGAGTCTCGACTGCCCCGATGATATTGCCGTTGGTATCGTGAAGAGGCGCAGCAGTGAAAAAGAGCCAGGTCCCCCCCTTAATCCCAGGGAAGAGATCGGTTGCCTGGTAAGCACCTTTCATGATGGCGGATTCCTGGTATTTTCCCGCATACCAATGGATAATTGCGTCCTGGTCGTTCTCGACAATCAGGTCGGCAAGGCATGGGCGTTTGTGGTCATAGAACGCCTTCCAGTGGTCCATCGTGCCGACAATATCCTCTGCCATGATGCCGGAGTATTCCTCGAGGGCACGGTTCCAGAAGATCACCTTGTGGTCTCTGTCGATGACGAATTTTGGAATAGGTGAACCCTGGATAATCTCGAGCATCAGGTTCCTTGAGACCCTCTCCTGGATGGCACGCTTGATCTTATGTACCAGTTCTGTGAACTGCGCTTTCGGATCCCCGCCTTTCTGGAGGTAAAAATCCGCACCGTTATTGAGCGCCTCGATCACGACCTCCTCCCTGCCCTTACCGGTGAAGATGATGAACGGCGTCTCGTCACCACGTGAACGGAGTGTCTGGAGGAAGGCGATGCCGTCCATTCCCGGCATCTGGTAATCAGAAACGATGGCATCGAAGGGCGTGATTGCCAGTCTCTCGAGTGCTTCATGAGCAGAATTGGCTGTTGATACCTGGAACTCGCGTGTGCGTTCAATGTAGAGTTTCGTAACCTCAAGGAGGGGAGGTTCGTCATCAACATACAAGACGGAATACATCGTGAGTCCCGAATGAGCCTTATCAATTGGGAATGTGAATCGGGTAATTAATAGTATTGGCCCGGACACCCGGGATTCTGTTCAGCTGTCATTCCTCCTGCACCACTTCTATCCGGACTTTCTCGCCGGGAGAAATGCCGGTGACTGCGATCGACACCGGGTCGCCTGAGAGGACGACTCCAGGGGTGACCGAGAGTGCGGGAGTCTGCGGGGTGGCGATGCATCCTGTAGCAACGAGAAAGACCATGAGTATGAGCGGGGGCGCCGCGGAGGGCAGCACGGGAAAGGAGAAGCATGATGGCATATTCTCGTAGAATTTCATTGGAGACCATAAACCGAGCGGATGCGTGATCGACAATCGCTTCTGTTACAGAATGTGGAAATGCATAAATAGTGTCCGAATAGTTTTTTTATTTATCATAACCAGGAAGGTGGAATCGTGAAGCCGTATTTGATTTTTACCATTTTTCTCTTGCTGATTTTAAGTTCTTCCGCACAGGTATCCGCAGAAGGGCTGGCCTGGAAATTCAGGTCCGATCTCTCTAATGCCGGAGTCTATGACGACGGAGGGACAAGGCCTGAGGGCGGGCTGCGCTGGAGATTTCCGACCGGGGATGACGTGGCTTCCAGCCCGGCGGTCGTTGACGGGGTTGTGTATATCGGCGGACACGCGTTCGACGCACAGACCGGGGAACGCCTCTGGTGGTTCAGGGAGGATTATATCGACCAATCCAGCCCCGCAGTTGTGGACGGTATCGTCTACTTCGGCAGCTATGATGGCAAACTCTTTGCAGTCGATGCAGAGACTGGGACAGCCATCTGGAACTTTACCACGGGAGCGGGTATCCACTCCAGCCCGGCGGTGGCAGATGGGATTGTCTACTTCGGCAGCCAGGATCACAATGTATACGCGCTTGATGCCACGAGCGGGGAACTGGTCTGGAACTATACGACTGGGTCGTCTGTATTCTCCAGCCCCGCGGTCGCAAATGGGACCGTCTATATCGGGAGTTGTGACAAGAATGTCTATGCACTTGATGCGCAATCCGGTGAACTGGTCTGGAGTTATACCACGGGTGGAATGGTCTATTCCAGTCCCGCCGTCGTTGACGGGTATGTCTATATCGGGAGCTTTGATGGCCTCCTCTACGTCATCGATGCGGACACGGGAGATCTCTCCTGGACTTATGATGCAGGAGGAGCAATTTACTCGAGTCCCGCAGTAGCAGACGGGATCGTCTATTTTGGCTGCAGGAACGGGTTCCTGTACGCACTCAATACCGGAATACCGGGTTACCGGTGGAGCTATCACGCGGGTGATCGTGTTGATTCCAGCCCGGCGGTGGCAAACGGGGTCGTATATTTCACAAGCATTGATTATTCCGGAAAAAGCGGTCTCTACGCACTCGGTGCGGCAACCGGTGAGCGTCTGTGGAAGTTCAATATCACGTCTGGAACGCGGTCGAGCCCTGCTGTTTCCGACGGAACAGTGTATTTTGGTAGTGCCGACATGGGCAGTGTCTTTGCGATCGGCGCATCTCCCGAGACCGCCACGCCATACGACGATTTCAATGACAACGTGTGCAATACCACTCTATGGGATATCATCGAATACGGCGGCCCGTATGTCAATGAGACGAACCAGCGGCTGGAAATTACCATACCCGCCGATTCATCCGGCGACACCTTTTATGCAGGGTATGTGAGCACGCACGCCCTCCGGGGTGATTTTGATATCCAGGTCGATTACCACCTCCTCGCATGGCCGGAGAACAACGGCGTGAGGATGGGCCTCTGGATCGAAAAGGCCCCTTATACCTACACCGTCGAGCGTGCAAGTTACGGAACCTCGGATGGTTTTACCGCAGGGGATCACCATACGACGAATTTCGAGGACTCGATCCTCATCTCCCCGACAGGCGATACCGAAGGGAAACTGCGGCTGGTACGGACAGGGTCCCTCTTTGAGGGGTATTTCTTCAACGAGACTTCCGGGGACTGGGTCCTTTCGCAGCGCTTCCAGGGCGGATCCAGTTCTGCCGGGGAAGTCACGTTCATGCTGAAGGCATGGAGCCATGACTACGCGTTCTCGGACGACCTGGTAGTCGTTGCCTTTGATAATTTCGTGATCAACAAGGGGACAGTCGTCGTCCCGGGTGTTACTCCTCCGGCTGGAGTCACCGGTCTTGCGAACGTGACCTTCCAGCCAAACCTCATCCACTGGACCTGGAATGACCCGGGCGACCCGGACTTCGACCACGTCATGGTCTTCCTTGACGGGGTGTTCCAGAAGAACGTGACAAAAGGGGTGCAGGCCTGGACTGCAAAGGCCCTTCTCCCGTCGACTGCGTACACCATCGGGACACGGACTGTCGGCGAGAGGGGCGCGATCAACGGGACCTGGGTGAACCACACCGCCACGACGGGCAGTCTCCTGGTCACGCACCTCGACCCTCCGGATGTCTTGGCGGGGGGGCCTGAGTTTACCCTCGATGTCCTTGGATCAGGGTTTGGAGCGGCCTCCCGTGTCCTCTGGAATGACGTTGAGCAGGAGACTCAGTTCCATGACTCAGGCCGCCTCTCGATCAATGTGTCGGCAGATATGATCATCCGGCCGGCTGCCGTGAACATTTCAGTGCATGACCACACGACGGGCGAAGTCTCCAACCCGGTGATGTTCCGCGTGAGGGACCAGTCCTCAGGAGCCCGGGCCTGGAAGTTCCGCTCCGACTCCGCAAACTCTGGAACATACGATAACGGCGGGATGAGACCAGGAAACGAACTGCTCTGGAAGTATATGACAGAGAGCTATTACGGGTCCACCCCGGCGGTGGTGGATGCCGTTGTCTATGTATGCGGGATCTACGATATCAATGCCATCGACGCCATTACGGGAACTCTCCTGTGGAACTCACCTGAAGGAGGGGGATGGTCAAGTCCTGCCATTGTCGACAATATCGTCTATGTGGGAAGCAACGATTATAATATCTCTGCCCTAGACGCCTCAACCGGAGGTGTGATCTGGAAATACCGGACAGGGTCAATCGTATACTCGAGCCCTTCGGTTGCCGATGGCATCGTGTATGCCGGGAGCCGGGATGGGAACCTCTATGCACTCGATGCGGCCACTGGCACCCTCCTCTGGAATTATCCTACCGGCGACCAGGTGAGATCGAGCCCTGCCGTGGCAGATGGAATTGTGTACTTTGCGAGCACTGACTGTAACCTCTATGCGCTCGATGCGCGGACGGGAGCACTCATCTGGAAGTACACGACCGCTGGTGAACTGTATTCGACGCCCGCAGTCGCAGACGGTGTCGTCTATATCCCGGGAACTGACGACACACTCTACGCACTAGATGCCTCAACTGGGGCTGTCCTCTGGACATACCCTGTTGTGACAGGGTGGAATGACTCCTGCCTGGCGGTTGCTGACGGGGTGGTATACATCGGCAGCGAGGACGGCACACTCTATGCCCTCGATGCGGGAACCGGGGACCTCATCTGGATGTATGCAACGGGTGAACCTGTACGGTCGAGCCCCTCGGTGGCAAATGATGTGGTGTATGTCGGGATCTCTTCCGGAACAGTCTATGCGCTCGATGCGGACACCGGATCGGTTCTCTGGACGTATACCACGAATGAAAATGGATTCTCAAGCCCTGCCATTGCACATGGTGTCCTGTATATCCAGGGACTGAAGGGATACCTCTATGCGCTCACCACGTTGCCGGACAAGCCGCCGGAGAACGTGAGCGATCTTCATGCAACTGCCAGGAACGGGGCAGAGATCACATGGGCCTGGACCGATCCCCGAACGCTTGGGTTCTCCCATGTCATGGTCTTCCTGGACGGCGTGTTCCAGGAGAATGTGACAGCAGGGAAAGAGACCTGGACCGCCACGGGCCTCTCGCCTTCGACTGCCTACACAATCGGGATCAGGACAGCTGGTGTGAACGGGCTGGTCAACGCGACGCTCGTGACCAGCACGGCGGTCACAGGGACCCTCTCGGTCTCTCATCTCGATCCCGCGAGTGTGGTGGAGGACAGCCCTGCATTCACGCTCGATGTGCATGGGACCGGGTTTGCCCCCACCTGCAGGATCCTCTGGAATGGAGTGGAACAGCCCACATCCTATATCCAGCCGGACCGCATCCGCATGGAAGTGCCAGCGGAGCATGTCGCGCACTCGCGACGGGTGACGATCGTGGTCAATGACCCTGTATCCGGGGAATCCTCAAACGCCGTGATACTCCCGGTCACCGACAACCCCGCCACAGCGAAAGGCCGGAAATTCCGGTCCGACCTGCAGAATACCGGCGTGTACGATGATGGGGGGAGACGGCCTGTCCCCACCCTCCTCTGGACCTTCCAGACAGGGGCGCCGGTGACATCCAGCCCATCGGTGGCAGACGGTGTGCTCTACGTGGGAAGCCATGACAGGAACCTCTATGCACTGGACGCAAGAACGGGAACCTTCCTCTGGAAGTATGACACCATGGAGCGGAACGACTTTGTCAGTTCCAGTCCTGCAGTCTCGAACGGCGTCGTCTATATTGGCGGGATGAAGACCAAGATCCATGCCCTTGATGCGTATTGCGGCGAACTCCTCTGGAAATACAAGCTGCCAATACGCACCACCGTGAGGACCGGAGTGAGTTCCAGTCCTGCTGTTGCAAACGGCGTTGTATACATCGCAAACATGGATGGAAACCTCTATGCATTCAACGAGGAGACGGGGGCTCTCATTTGGAATTATCAATTCCCTGGCTCAGCATATGGGGATAATTGTGTCTTTTCCAGCCCGGCCGTTTCAGACGGCGTAGTCTATATAATAGACTACGAGGGGAACCTTTATGCACTCGACGCATCCACAGGAGCGCTTCTCTGGAATACCAGTTTTGGAAGTGCCTTGGGGACGTATGGCAGCCCTTCCGTAGTGAACGGAGTCGTTTTTTATGGCGGAGGGAGGGATAATACACTCCACGCGCTCGATGCGCTCACTGGGGATGTCCTCTGGGATTATACCACCTGGGGAAGTGTGAGTTACAGCCCCGCGGTTGCCGAGGGAGTCGTCTATTTCGGGAGTCGTGACAATAACACGTATGCGCTCAACGCGTCAACCGGCGCTCTCCTCTGGAACTTCACCACCGGAAACAGTGTATATTCGAGCCCTGCGGTCGCAAACGGTGTGGTGTATGTGGGGAGTTACGACAACAACACCTATGCCCTCGATGCCTCTACGGGAGCACTCCTCTGGAAGTTCGACGTGGGGGGCAGCGTGATGTCCAGCCCGGCGCTCGCCAATGGAGTGGTCTATATTGGCAGTGGCGACGGCAAGGTCTATGCAATCGGGTCGCTCCCGCTCGATCCTCCTATCGCTGGCTTCTCGGCCAGCGTGACCTCCGGCAATGCCCCTGTGGCAGTGCGCTTTACCGATACTTCGACCGGCGTCGTCACGGCCAGGCAATGGGACTTTGGCGACGGAACGACGGCGTGGGCAAACGAGACCCTGGATGTCTCACACACGTATACCTTCCCAGGGTCCTTCACGGTCTCCCTGACGGCTGCAAATCCTGATGCACAGGCTACCACCACGAAGGCGGATTACATCCAGGTCAGCCCGTCAGGCAGGCCACCCGCAGCGTGGTTCACCGCCACCCCGATGTCCGGATACGGCCCGCTTTCAGTCAGGTTCACCGACCGGACGAAGGGCACACCCACTGCATGGCGATGGGACTTTGGGGATGGGAACACCTCAAATGAGCAGAACCCGGTGCACACCTACGCCACCCCCGGGACCTACACGCCGATGCTTACTGCGTTCAATTCTGGCGGGAGTAGCGTATATACATCGTTCGTATGGGTACGAACAAAGCCCGTGGTCCCGACATTCACTCCCACCCCGACCATCACCCCGAAGCCCACAATCCCCCCGGTCCCCGGGTTCCCCCCGATCGCGTTCTTTTCGATGAACAAGAGTTTCGGGTCTGCTCCCCTGGCAGTCCAGTTCAATGACATGTCGTTCCGTGGTCCGACCTCCTGGGAATGGGACTTCGGTGACGGGGAAACATCGAATTTCAGGAACCCTGTCCATACCTTCGCACACGCGGGGACCTATGCAGTGTCGCTTTCGGTGGAGAATGCCAACGGAAGGAGCACCACTTCCAGGAACGTGTACGTGCGGTGAGAGTGGGGTCTCTCTCTTAATCCTCTCTCTCCCATTCCTTTCTCTCTGTCCGCATGGATAGGATGCCGGCAGGATGGTTGAGTGGAAGAGTCCATGTAACGGATGTGAACGCAACCAATACCTGTGACGGATCCGGCGTGTATCTCTCTCAGATAGGGCCTCCATGCTACAGGGATGTATAAGGCCGTGACCGGGTGTGAGGGCTGCGAATTTCCCCCCCCCATGAGAGATGCTCGAAGGCACACCGCACCTGATATCCGGGATATCCGGCATCGATTGCTGGCATATCTGTCAGGAACCTGGCTCCTCCTTTTCCGGGACATACGGTATCTGCGGTGTAAAAAGTCACCTGCCGGAGCGAAACCCTCATCTCCCATGCCGGCAACCCCCCTGCATCATGGGTTTTTTTGACGAGGCGTACAGGGGAACTCCACCGTGGGACATAGGGAGGGCACAGCGGGAACTGATTGCACTCGAAGAAGAAGGGGGAATTCAAGGCGCTGTCCTCGACGTAGGGTGTGGCAAGGGCGACAATGCCCTCTTTTTTGCGGAAAAGGGCTACCAGGTATGGGGGGTGGACGCAGCCCCGGCAGCAATCGAGGCTGCCCGTAGGAAAGCATCCGAGCGCGGCATCCCGGTCACGTTCATGGTCATGGATATCCTCCGAATATCCGGCATCGGGCAGACATTCGATACTGTCATTGATTCAGGATTCTTCCATACTCTCACGGACCCAGGGCGGCTCCAATACGCAAGGGAACTATCTCTCGTCCTGAAGCCCGGGGGAAGATACTTCATGCTCGCGTTCTCGGACCGTGAACCCCCAGGATACGGTCCCCGCAGGGTCACGCAGGAAGAGATACGAACGACGTTCTTCAATGGCTGGCAGGTCGACTGGATCAGGGAAGCGATCTTTGAGAGTCGGACGCGACCTGAGGGTTCCCGGGCGTGGCTCTCGTCGATCACCAAAATATGACAAAAGCGGTTCAGGACATGATTTAAAACGCAATCCACCTGGATATGGCAGCGGGAAGCACGCGAAAGATTATGGGAAGGGAGAGGTATATCCGGTGCAATACCTAAAAAAATCCATCAGGTCCCATACTGCAGGAGTCGTGGGATATCAGGTCCCGGGAGGACTCAATTGTTCATGAACTCCATCATCCTGATCGGCATGCCCGGGGCAGGGAAGAGCACGGTCGGCGTCATCCTCGCAAAGGCGCTTGGGCTGCGGTTCATTGATACCGATATCCTGATCCAGGAGCGGACCGGGAGAGTGTTACAGGATATCCTTGACAGGGACGGGTATCAGGAGTTTACGAAATACGAGGAGGAGACGATCCTCTCTCTCCATCCTCACCATGCGGTGATTGCAACCGGCGGAAGCGTGGTGCGCAGCGATGCCGCAATGGCGCACCTGAAATCCCTGGGTGTGGTCTTCTACCTGAGGATCTCTTTTCACGAGATGGAGAAGAGGCTCTCGAACATCACGACCCGCGGCATCGTCCTCCTTCCCGGCCAGAGCCTCCGCGACATGTACAACGAGCGGGCCCCGTTGTACGAGAAGTATGCCGATATCACAATCGAATGCACGGATGAAGACTTTGAGTCCGTGGTAGCGCGAGTCATTGCCGGACTTTAGGAATTTTTTTTGGGGATGTGGGCCTTCAGGACAGAGAGCGACCTCACAACCGGTCCTGAGGAGATCCTTTGCAGAAGTGGGGGGTTCCATGTTGCCGCCAGAACACATCGTCACTTCGGGGATGTCATACCCAAATACCCCAGGATCCAAAAATGTATCCAAGTACCACGAGCAAATTCTTTTGGTTCATCGTCCGGGCGCTCTCGTCCGGCGCGAATGCTCCCACAGCAGAAGATTTCGCCTCAAGTGGGGTCCCGGCGTCCATATCTCGGGTTGGGAAGAAGAAGAAAAAAAGAAATCCTGATTTTAGTTCTACAGGGTCACCCGGACACCGTCCCAGAAGAGCGTGGAATTGTGAAGCTCGCTCTGGTTCTCGGCGTGCACCCAGCGACCGGTAAACGAGTTGCCGTCGATTGAAAGTTCGAAGATGAAATACCCGACATCCTCGTCGCTCTCCGCATACATCCCGGTAAGGGTCTGTCCCTTCACCGTGCCATTCAGGTGCCCGGTAAATGTGCCTTCATCGGGGTAGGTGTAGCTGTAGTTCCCGGAAGCCTCCTGACCGGCCACAGTCAAGGTAACGACTGAAACGGTCTCGTTTCCATCCGTATTAAGCCAGGTGGTGTTCCAGGTACCTGCCCATGAGGGAACCGTGGGAGTTGTCATGATGGGTGTTGTCTCAACCGGTGCTGTGGTCGTAGGAACAGAGGTTGTCGTACCCGCAGGAGAGGGACTCGTGCAGCCGGACGCGATCAGCATGACGGAGAGCATGCCCGCAAGGAAAATTACATACAATTTATGCATACGATCAGCTCACAGACTTATTTCTCAATCTAATTAACTCTGCTGAAATGCCTGTATCAGGGTTTTCTGATGTGTCTCTTCAATCCTCTAAAAAACGCCTAGAATAAAAGGGAATCTCTTATGGAAAGAATCCGCAGTATCTGCGGTGGAAAAAACCCGGAAAAATATATTTCTCTCCCTGCCCCTACTCAACCACGGTCGGGTAATAAATATCGCCAGAAGGGGGGAGAGGGATCGTGGCAAGAGTGGTGGCGAGATCATCGAGTGGGTTTGCCTTGATCTGTTTAGCGGACATGGTATACAGGACATTGCCGATGTAGAGGGAGCGCTTCACCTCTGATGGAGAACTGCCGTAATAGTAATACCCGGTATCGCCGCTTCCGTGCTGGACAGTGCCTCGGAGGACAAACCCGGTCTCGGGAGTGAGGCCAAAGACGTATGCGCCGTACCATACGAGCGGACGACCGGGATACGTGTCACCTTTTACGACCGGTTCGGCAGTGACCGCACGGACCGGTATCACGAGGAGATTTTTCGCCCTGTCGAAGAGGAACGCGTGGTGGTCCGCGAGGGCGGCTGAGTCAGACCCGGCATCCCCTATCTGGACCTTGTCGAGTTGCTTGGGGTTGGAGACATCCGAGACATCGAAGAGGGAGATCTTGACGCCGCTTGTGGATACACCTCCCCACTCGTTGGTTGCCGTCTCCTTGCCGATCCCTATGATATGGGTTGCATCATACGGGTGGAGGTAATCGGAGTATCCAGGGATCTTGAGTTTTCCAAGGATCTTTGGGCTCGTCGGCGTCGAGAGGTCGATTACGAAGAAGGGGTCGATCCGCTTGAAGGTCACCATGTAGAGCCGATCGCCGATGAACCGGGTCGAGTAGATGATCTCCTGCTCGGCAATATGGGTCAGCTCGCCTATGGTTGCCATGTTGTTGTCAAGGACATAGACATTGTTGTAGGTATACTGCCCATACCTTGGGGTGTAGATGCTTGACGTGGTCGCGACACGGAGATTTCCCCTGTATTCGTCCATCGAGAACTGGTTGTGGAGGGTTCCCGGCACACCGCCTTTCGCACGGTAGGTGATGACACCGTTCTCGATCGCAATCTTATGGATAACGGTCGTGGTCTGTGCGACCTCCTGCCGGCGGATCGCGTCCTGTTCGTCGTTGCGGAGGCCCTCGATTATGGACTCGCGTTCCTGCCCTGTGAGCGTGTTGAAATCAGCCGGGACATTTGAAGAGAAAGCGGCCGAATCGCCTGCGGCAACAGCCTTGACCGGGAGGCCTTCCTGCCCCCTGTAGATCGCAGGGCGGTACTGCGGGTAGCTCACGTATATGGCATTTTCAGACACATAGAGGGTGTTTCCACTGCCAAGCAGGTAGGTCTGGGCGTCTTTCTCCTTCCCGGTCGCAGCATCAAGGGAGGTGATAGTGGTGAACGTGTACTGGGACTCGGGGTGGTCAAAGTACCAGACATCGGGCTGGACGACCGTCCGGGTTCCTTCGCGGAGAACAGGGACGACCAGCGGATAATCGCGATACGGGTAGATCTGCTCCTGGGTGACCAGGTACACGAGCGACCCGATCATCCGGGCGTCGAGATACTGCCCTTCGATGGAGTAGTCCTTCATGACCGTGGGGGCTGCCCGGTTGCGGATATCATAGATGGTCACATGCGTGACGGTTGTGGGGGGTCGGTAATAGGGGGGCACCGGCCTTATCCATGGATCAGAGGTCTCCGGCCGGGTTGTGAAGGGTTCCGTCCCGGTGGAAAAGAGGACAAGGCGGTCGCCATGGATAAAGATGTCCTGCGGGGTGTCGGTGATCTCTGTCCTGGATACCACTTTTGCGCCTGCAGCGGGATAGGCATCGATGATCACCAGGGTTGAACCGGAGATCGTGTAGATGTACCGGTTGTCATTCTTGATGATATCGGGTTCATCGACTCCGGCAACCTGGATATTGGTCGTTGAGTAGCCTGCACTCCCAGCTCCACCACCTATCGGGACTGGTGCAGGGATGCCGATACCGGAGGACTGTTCTGCAGCCTTCGAATCGGTCCTGGCGGCCATCGTCGGGACAAGGGTCCGGTAGTAGCCATCCTGCGGGACGGCTTCAATCGACTGTGTGACGTACTGCTCGATCTCGGCAGTCGAATTGAACTTCTTGATTCCGGGTGATATCGGGGGGGTTGTTGCAGGAGTGATCATGCATCCTGCAGTCAGCACTGCGAGAAGGATGAGGCATGAGCAGAGTATGAGGAGATGGCGATTTGGCAACATGGTCTCTCAGCAGGCAATAGGGGGGATGAAGACATCAATCTGGCGTAAATTGCGAAAATTTTCGCAGCGATCAGATCATATCGGGATCCATGACAGCGATGCAAGGTTCCCTGCCTGTAGGTTATCCATCAGGGGGATATATGAGAACAAACGCACGTCTGGGTTCGGGCGGCCAGGCAAAAATACCTGCACCTTGTCTTCCAGGAAATAGTACATGGATGATCATGCCAGTCATATCCATATGTGTACGCTGAGTACTCCCAGTTGACCTTCTCATCGACGGCTAGGACCCGGGGTACATCCTTGTAAATTACGATATTTCCCTGCCGGAAGATCCTCTTCAATTCGCTCCGGGCAAAGATTCTGCAGGATATCCAGGTTGCTGCTCCATGGGATAGCATGGGGAAGGAATTGGTGAGGAATCCAGGGAAACCATGATTCTTATCTTCCATCGCTAGATCGACAGATAGATATACATAGATATCTATAAGCATCTCTATGCAGGCCGCCACAACCATTTACATCCGGGAGGATCTGAAAAACAAACTCCAGGAGCTCAAGCGCCATCCGAAAGAATCCTATAACGACGTCATCGAGCGGTTGGTGTCTCTTTCGATCGATTCGGAGCCATTGAACGACGATGCGATCCAAGGATTGGAGGAAGCGATCTCAGATATCAAGCAGCGACGGCTTCACTCCGAAGAAGAGATCATGGCCGAGTTCGGTGTAAAATGAAGTACCGGATCCTGTATACTTCCCGGGCACGAAAAGATCTCCGCAAACTCCCAGATACAACCGCCAGGCGTATCATCCGGGTTATTCACACCCTTGGTGAAGATCCTCACCTGCAGGTAAAAAAGCTGAAAGGCGGAGCCCTTAACCAACCGGTGTATACTTTCCGGATTGGTCTGTATCACCGGGCAATCCTCTCAATCCACGATGAGGTCCTCGTTGTTCATGTTCTTGAGACCGAGAACCGGAAGCAGGCATACCGGGATTTCTAATCACCACCCTTACGAGTAAAAATTGTTATATCAGGCCGCCTTTCAATTCATTGAATCCCGCAGGGACGCCATATATCGCTCAATGGTGAGTTGGTAAGGAGGTTATACTCAGTTCAAAAAAGTTACCGCCCAGTGCATTACTCGGGATGTCCCCCCACTCGAACACAGACCTAAATGCTGGATCCCTGATATTCACCTTGATTTCCCCCTCACTTTTATGTTTGATCGTACCTATTGCGCCGTGATCATCCAGAGTTTTAAAAAATGGGATTGCTTTTCCAGAAATGAACAGAGACCCGTCATTCCTGCGGATGCACGATCGCCTTCAGACTCCCGTCCCGGTGCCTGGCGGTAATCTGGAACCCTTCCACCGTGTCTTTCAGGGGGAACACGTGAGTGATCATATCGGCTATGTTCACTCGTTTATGCTGGATCCATTTCAGGGCAGTCCGGAGGTTATGATAATCGGCGGCATAGGAATGGGTGAGAGTAATCTCCTTCTGCCAAAGGTTCCAGAGATTGATTTCAGAGTTGATGTCCGGGTTGGTAGGAGCAAAGAACAGGACAGTGCCACCTGGCCCCACTGCCTCAAGTGACTGTTGCACACAGACGGGAACAGGTGCAGTCATGATGACCGTATCTGCGCCCTGGCCACCGTTCAATTCCCTGAACCGAGCGGGAACATCATCCTTCGCCGAAATGGTTGCATCGGCGCCGAACTTCCGGGCAGCCTCCAACCGTTCGGGGCTCGGGTTGGAGACCGCGATGAACCCTGCACCGTTCAGGCGGGCTGCCTGGACATGCAGGAGGCCGGTTATGCCGGCACCGATGACCAGGACTGATCGGCCATCAGAAGTCGGTGCACACTGCTGCCCGCGTACCACGCAGCCGAGGGGTTCCACAAAAGTCGCTTCGTCAAACGATACCGGGTCGGGAAGGTGGAGCATCCCTCGGTCCACGTTGATTTCCGGGAGTACTATGTATTCTGCAAATGCCCCGTATGCATGCTTGAACTTGGTGCGGTGAAGGGTTTCGCATGCGGTTGTATGTCCGCGGAGGCATGCATTGCAGGTATTGCAGGGGACGTGGTGGGTCACGACGACCCGGTCTCCCACTTTCCATCTCGGATCGACCTCTCTTCCAACCTCTGCAATCACCCCCGTGCATTCGTGCCCGAACGCCCCGATACCTCCAGGTCTCCCTGCACGTTTTATCCGGTACCATTCCATGACATCCGACCCGCATACTCCGCACGCCATGACGTTGACCCTGACCTCCCCGGGTCCCACCGGGATATCGTCGACCTCCTCGACGCGGATGTCACGGTTCGAATAATAGACTGCAGCTCTCATTCCATGCATCCCTTATATTGCAGAATATGAAAGATATGGTACACCACTCAACTGAAAATCTCATCAGGACATATATTTTTTCTTCAATCCCGATGCAAACTCCTCTGCCTGACGAAGATCCTGATCATTTGGTCTGCCCTTATTCATACCTCCCACATATTTGAGAAAACTGTTCGTGTTGAATCCCTTGCAACCAAATTCACCAACAATTGTATACCCTTTCGATTGGAGTCTTGTCCTGAGTGGTGAATGATCCCTGGCGATCTTTGCATTTCCTGTAACCCCTGCAGTTGAGAAGAGGAACACGTTACCGGAACTCACCTGCGGCAGCCTTTCTGCCAGGGAGAGCAGACTTTCATGGTGTTGGCCATGGTATATCCCTGATCCAAAACCAATGAGCCCATATTCCTGAATTTCTTCAGTATTGACTTCGTTTGGCAATTGGATAGGAGCGTCAAGGACTTTTGCTATCACCTTTGCGATTTTTTCCGTGTTATGATGGTGATAGGAACAGAGAATCACAAGTGTCTTTTTCATTTCGTCTTCCTGTAGGTCAATACTATAAGCGTGTTCATGAAGGTATCGGGTTGTTTTCCCCTCACACCTGTTCAAGGCAACATGGATGGGTCAACAGGGCATGGTATTCGAGTCAGATGGGCAGTCTTCAGGCGAACTGTGACCCACAATGATATCAGTTTCACCGACGTTTCACTCAATCGTGGAGCGTGTATGAATAAAAAATATTGAAGTCATTCGAGCCTGGATGCCTGTGGTGTATGGGCATTGTAGACATCCAGGGCTTCCTTGACAGTATGGTTCCCATGGACGATCGCACCGATCGCCTTGATCATCCCGATGGGATTATCGTCCTGGAAGATGTTCCGGCCGAAATCAACCCCGACAGCACCTGCCTGGACAGAGTCATAGGCCATCTTCAATGCGTCGGGGGGGCTTGAATATTTCCCGCCTGCCACAACGACTGCTGTCGGGGCGACCCAGTCAACGAGCTTTGCGAACTCCTCGCAATAATAGGTCTTGATGATCCGGGCGCCGGCATCCTGGCAGATGCGGGATGCAAGCGCCAGGTAGCGAAGGTCCCGGGCCATGTCTTTCCCGACCGCGGTGACGGCAAGGACAGGGATTCCGTACTCCTCGGCAGCATTGATCATGTCGGTGAGGTTGAGTATCGTCTGCTGCTGGTTGCGGGCGCCGACAAACACGCTGACCGCGACACCGGCAGCGTCCATACGGATTGCCTCCTCAATGGAGACCGTGAGCTGCTCGTCACTCAAATCGTCAAACAGGACGCTGTTTCCCCCCGAGACCCGCAGCATGATGGGTTTTGACCCGAGTGCCTCGGGGGCAATATTGGCCCGCACCGCACCGCGGGTCGTCATCAGGCAGTCGCAGTGGGGAAAGAGAGTTCTGATCGTGTTGCTCATGTTCCTGAGACCCGTCGTCGGTCCCTGGAAGTAGGGATGGTCAATTGCAAGCATCACAACCCGGTTGTCCTTCGGGTTGATGATACGGTTCATCCGGCTCTGAATTCCCACGTCAAGATACGCATTTACCATGGGGACATCTCACGAGAAGTAATGCTCCACAATCAAAAAAACATTGGGATTTACGTATCCTTTGGCCTGACAACCAGGTATCCCTTCCTTATCAGCCACTGATGGAATTCATGGGTCGTGTGCAGGCAGTTGGATGCACAGATCGCCCGTATCTCTTCATATTTAGGAGATTTTTCCTCTTCTCTGTCCAGAAGCGCCTGTATCGGGCATTTCACATCTTTGCAGTATTCCCGGCGGGTGTAATCGACATACCCTTCTATTGAAGGCATACTTGAGTTTTGAGAACGAAAATGAAAAAGGGTTGCGGAACAGTATGGAAATGGTATGGTGAGGGATTCCTTCAAAAAATCCTGCCTGAAGGATTATTTTTTTGAAAGAAAATGATCCAGGTTTTACGCATCCTCCTCTATAAAAAATTCCGCAAAAACCTGCTTTTATCACACAAGTTTAATAATCCGTTAAAAATAGTTATCTCTCATGTCAAAAATACGGACATTCTTCTCAATAGGGTTGCTCGTCCTTGTGGTCGGTGTGATTATCGGGCTTGCGGGGATGGTTATGCCAGATCCTAACCTGTTGGCCTCCTCGCAGTTCTTCCTCATCGTCAGCATGATCATCATGTTATGGGGATACGTGATCACTCTGGACAGTATCGACAGGAATGTCGCCCGAAATGTGGAACTGATGGAGTCGCTCATCGATACGATGGGGAAGGGACAGAAATAGCATTGTCAAAGAAAATATCTTCATGAGTGCTGCATACCAGTCAGAATCAGGCGAAGATTCAATGGTCCCTGTTCCCCTTCCTCAAGGATACCGGAATGAAAGTACCAAAGAGAGATGAACGATCCCCCCGATATTTCTTCCTTCGATGATCCATCCCTCTCCACATTCGTTTTCCCGCTCACCGGTCGAAGAGGTCGTCTGTTGCTGTACTCTCGGACATGATGGCGAAGCGCTCTCCCTGAGAATCCCCGGCCCGTATCCGGGATGGCCGCAGATCAGGGAAAGGGTCATGGAGATGATTGCCGGTGTGGAGGATGTCTCCCGGATCTCAGGGTGCATGCTCAGGTATACTGACCTTATCCCTGTCCCGCATGGGAGTCACCTGCCCGGGATAAAAGAGATCGAACAGATCTTTTCCGGCGAATTCAATTGTTATACTCTTCAGGACAGGGTCGTGCTTTCACACACACCCCTCCCCGGCAGTTCGGGATCAATCCGTTCACTTCACCACAGGCCCGGAAAACCGGGATGGACCCTGGTATTATCCATGCAGACTACAGGAACGGCCAGATTTGCCTCGTGCGACAGCGTCATGGAATGGTTTGACGATGCCAGGGCCTGCATCCACGACCTCTTTGACCGTATCGTTCCTGAAGATATTGTGCAAAAACTGAGGTGATGCTCCCTGTCCGGTGTATCCCGTGGGATGAAAAAGAGTTTCACCGGGGGGATGGCAGGGGAATTATCCCATCCACTGTGTATGGCTCGGAAAGAAACGCCTCCCACCCCTCATCTCTCCTGACTTCCCGTATATCCGTAATCCCAGGGAATGAACGAGCGAGGTGTTTTGTGAACCCGCCCCCATTCCGGGGGAGTGTATCAGGTCTCCCAGTACCTTATCACCCCTGGATGCCTTTTTTCATGTATGGCTATCGTGGTAGGTTCCGGGGCAGGCGGTGCGACGGTGGCGAAGGAACTTGCATTCGCAGGCCACCGGGTCCTCCTGATTGAGAAGGGACCGGAGATCTCTGAGGAGGATGCCTACCGGCACTATGCGAACGTGGACGCCGGCGTAAAGCTGATGCGGACCTGCTGTCTCGGTGGCACCACCATGGTCTCTGCAGGAAATGCCATGCGCTGCCTGGAGAACGAACTGCGTGGATTCGGAATCGACCTCACTTCGGAATTCGCTGAAGTGGAGCAGGAGCTCGGGGTACAGGAACTACCCGATGCCCTTATCGGGGATGGGACCCGCCGGTTGATGGATGCCGCAACCCGGCTCGGGCTTCCGGTCAGGAAGATGCCCAAGTTCATCGATCCCGGAAGGTGCTGCCAGGACGGGCGCTGCAGCTTTGGATGTCCTGCTCAGGCACGGTGGAACGCGGCCCGGTTCGTCGACGCAGCACGTGAACACGGTGCGCAGGTGCTGACGGGTAAGTCCGTTACCGGGATACTCACCAGGGGCGGTCAGGTGAGAGGCGTCCTGTGCGGGTCGCAGGAGTACCATGACGACCTCGTGGTGGTCGCCGCGGGAGCCCTGGAAACCCCCCGTCTCATCGGAAGCATCGGCATCCCCACTTCGTCGCTCTTCTGCGACACCTTCGCGAGCATCGGCGGCGTCTTCCCGGATATCCGGTTCAACCAGGATGTCCCGATGGGTGCCTACGTGACTCAAAAAAGCAGCCTCATACTGACACATTATTCGCGGCAGCTCGTGGCCACCCTTCAAGGTGCTGGGCATACTGTAGAAGATGGAGACGTGCTTGGCATGATGGTCAAGATTGCCGACGAGGATACAGGACTGGTCGGCGACACGATCGAGAAAGGGGTGACGGGGAACGATGCCCGCCGCCTCACGGAAGGTTCGGCGGTAGCCGGTGCGATCCTCGCGGAGGCTGGTGCAGATCCCTCAACATTCGTGACGCTCCCACTTCGGGGCTCCCACCCTGGCGGCACGGCGAGAATCGGGGTATCGGTGGACGCCAGGCTCATGACCCGGATCACGGGCCTCTATGTCTGCGACGCCTCTGTCCTTCCCGCGACACCGGGCGCTCCCCCGATCCTCACTCTCATCGCACTTGCCAAGTACGCAGTGAAGCGGATGTAGCCATACCCTGCGATTTCCCCCATATCAAAAACATGATGATGCTCAACTCTGCACAAATACACAACACAAATATTTTTATATATATGGAAAGCTATTTCCTTCCATCCAGCTTGAAACTGGAGGCCCCCTCCCCGTTCAGGAACCGCGAGGAGACGATAAGTGGAGCGCGAACCTGGAGAGGAGAGTGAGAGGTGAGGTGAATGGCAACGAAGAATATTGAGAGGAAGATGCACTGGCTCCGGATAGATACCGGCCCCCCGGATGGGCCAGGTGATCTCTTTGAGAGAATGGACGAGCGAAAATGCCAGGAAAATTGGATACCCATCGGGGACTGGTATTATTTCCTGGAACTTCACGGGACAGCGATTGATCTCTGCCGGACGAAGACCAAGGTAGGATCACCATCTATCACGGAAACGATGAGTCCCGCCCACCTGGCGATATCAGATGATGATCTGGAATGTGCAGTCCAGTATGAATCATGTGGAACATTTGAACAGGGGCAATACAGGGTCTCTCCACTTATCGAACGGAAGTTGAGGATCCTTTTTGAATAATTTTTTCTGATATATTCTGGTGTTCGGTCATTGTTTTACTTTGTCATGTCCTGCGGAGAAGAGAAGGGACCAGTCCCTGGAAAAGACGATGTTTTTCATCTTCTCACCTGTTGCCAGGTTGCTTTGAAACGACTGGCGCACTGGTAAAAACCACAATGAACGCCCGGGAGACTCTGAAATGTTCTACTCTCTATTCCTGCGTATCACCCTGGACATTTCAACCAATTGCGTTTCCGCACATTTCCTGGCATCATCGTACTTGCAATCAGCGTGTCGCATGTCCTAAGACAATTCCAAAGGACTATTTACTCTCCTGCGAATCATTGCAAAATCTACCCGGGTTATACCGGCTGAGATGATTCCATGACTCCCCACCGTATCCTCATCATCATATTCCTTGTCCTGTCCCTGTGTGCCTGCGCTCTCCCTGTGGGGGCCGTTCTCCCCTCATACTGTTTCCGGGGCGCCGTGACTGACCTGTCGCGTTCAGACAACACAGTCACTATCCTCGTGACACACAGGTGGGCCTGCGAGTTTGTCGACGGCACCGCGTTATGCAACTGGAAACCGATCAGTCCCCAGATACTCACCGGCACTGTACCTGCCCCGGAGGTCTTTGACCATGTCCGGATCGGATCGTCAGTGGAAGCAGGGAGCATAGGCTCGCAGGGTGAACGATGGGTTGGCATCGGGGTTTTGACACCTTCGTTCTCGGCCGAGCCCCTTCACGCGACCCGCCTGTTCGGAGACCTGGGCATTCTTCGTGCCCCCCTGGCATCCCGGTACAGCCTGGAGGCAGACACGGAGCCTGATTGTGGAGACTGCTCCGGCATGGTCTGCCAGGCACGTGCAACACACGTCACCATCTCCCGCGACGGCCTTGAGATGATGTCCGTGACGCTTCTCCCCGGGCAGGAAGTCATCTGGACGGACCCAGGCGACAGTTCAGGTGTCACCCTCACGTTCGTCTCCGGGCAGGCATCGGCAAACCTCTGTCCTGACACTCCCCCAGGAATGTCGGGAGTCCAGCCGATCTCGGTCTTTGTCGTCCGCATCAACCAGGGAGGACCGGGACCCAGCCCTACAAGGACTCCTGTCTCGACCGGGTTTATGAGCGTATCCTCAATTCCTTCCGGTGCAACCATCCTCCTTGACGGGGAGGCAAAAGGTACAACCCCAGGGACAATCTCTGGCATCGAGCCCGGGGTGCACGCACTCATGCTCGAAAAAGAGGGATACACACCCTACGAGAGAGACGTGTCCATCTCTGCCGGAAGACCGACGACGGTGACTGCGACTCTCACCAAGACTCGTGGGAGCCTGCGGATCCAGACCACGCCGTCAGGGGCAGATGTCCTCTTTAACGGGACCGCGATCGGGGCGACACCTCTCGTCGTGAATGATCTTATGCCGGGAACGTATGCAGTCTCCCTCTCGAGGCCTGGGTACGAGACTGCCAACCGCACAGTGACTGTGACCGCAGGAAAGGAGCAGCTGCTCTTTGTCGCACTGTCGAAAAAGACCGACGGATCCGATAAGATCGACGCCTTTATCGCGGCTCTTCAGGAGCAGGGCTTCACTGTCCAGCAGGGAAAATTCGAGCAGTTTGATGTCCTGGCGATGTACGAAGCCGGCATCATTCCGAGCTGTTTTGGCAATAACCCGAGCACCCCATACCTTGCCTACAAGCTGCCGGGATATCCAGGGCTTGCCCGGGGAGGCAGGGTCACTGACGCCCCGATCAACCCGGCAAACCGGGGCCTCTGGCTCGATTATTTCATGGAGCCGGATGAAGCGATCGTCTACGTGGGATCGACCCCGCCCGAAGTGAAATACTACAGCTACCGGAGCTACATCGGGACCCGCTGGTTCCCTGAGTTGGCAACATACCAGCGGATCTTTGCAAGTCTTGGCGACACCCTCAACAACTACCGGATCAAGACCGGCACCGTTCCAGGCCAGGTGTCAGCAGGGCCCTACGGGAAACCCGTGATGATCATTACTACGGGAGACAGGGGCACGAATGAGCTGGTGAGAAAAGCCGCCCTGAAGGCCGGGTACCAGTCGGGAATGATCAATGACGACATCATCCCCTCCAGCCTTATCCGGATGGGCCTCTCGAACACTTCCGATACTATCTCGTTCGTCCACCGGGTGGCGTTCTTTGCCAACGAGACGGCGGGCGAGGAATACCTGGACAACCCCCCTGGCTATGTGCTGAGGCTCACGCCGAACACTCCCCGTCCGCCACAATTGTACGGGGTACCGCGGATCCTGGTCAGGGGAACGGGCGACGCCCACGAGCTTGATTTCATGAACGACCAGAAGACGCTCCGGGATGCCATTATCGCCCGTTATGGCGGGGGAATGGTCACAACCCAGAATGACACGTACATTTTCATCCTCGAGGGGTATGACTCGCTCCAGCGGGAAGCAGACGCACTTGGCGACAACCGCGATACGCTCTACTTGGCGAACGGCGATTACCTCCTCGAGAATGACGATTTTATCATCATCTACGGCCTTAACCATCACGCGACCGGAAAGGTGGTTTACACGAACATTGCGGTCTACGGCACCGAGGCATTGAACGGCGTCGTTGCAGTGAGCGACGAAGATATCGCAGGTTCCGCCAACTCATACCTTCCAGGCAATCCGAACGCCGGTCTCTTTTATGTCTGGAAGTTTGCACGGCACTGCAACGGGGAGGCGGGGTGTACCGAGATCCCCTCCTGCTGCGGCGGCCTCGGGATCCCGGAGGACGTCCCGGTCCGTATAGGGTATCGGACCTATGTTGAACCGGGGACAGGAATAGGGCCGACCTGCACAGAGATCCTCTACGACCAGGCGATCCACTTCTCATCAGCGTGAGAGACTCATCTCTCACTTTTTTTCCTGCTCAAATTTCCCACACTGAATTTTTTCTTGTCGGACCCCCACACTCGCGCAAATGGCATTGGAAGTAACTGTCATCGTCTCTCGCCATGCCAGTGGAGTGAATTCCGTTCCCTTCCCTATTCTCGTCTCCCCTGTTTGCAGTCACAACAGGAGTCGCTCTGAAATCTCCAGGGAAGGACGAGGGGATGCCCATGTTTTAAAGGACCTAGCTCACATGTTGCAAAGGTTCTCCAGCTCCCTGATTCCACCTTATACGGAATTATGTCGATCGCCAGAAGCGTCACCATTTTCCCCATGTACTCCCACAGATCTCCCCAGGACGAGCATGAAGACCCTCATTTACTACTTCACCGGCACGGGCAACTCGCTCGCGGTTGCACAGGGACTCTGTCGCCGTATTGGCAACTGTGAACTCCTTCCCCTGGCTTCTCTGGCAGAGAACCCCACACCAATCGTTCCGGACGCTGAACGGGTGGGGATAGTCTCCCCCCTCTACTTCTTCGGCCTCCCTGCGATCGTCTCGGACTTCGCCCGGCGCCTTGACCTCTCCAGGACTGCATATGTCTTCTCGGTCATCACTATGGGCGGATCGGGAGGATCGGCGGCGCTCCGCCAGCTCGAAGGGATCCTGGTGAACGGACCAGGGATGAGGGGGCTTGATGCCGGCTTCTCGATCAGGATGCCAGGAAACTACATCCTCATGTATGACTCCGCTGGGCAGGAGCGCATCGAGAGGACTCTCCAGGCGGCAGATCGGAGTGTGGAAGAGATCGCGGACAAGGTGAGAAGCGGTGTCGGGGAGATGCCTGGATGGTCGCCGTTCGCGGCCCTTATTCACCACCTGATGTATCCACGTTTTGTCAAAGGGGTGCACGACGCAGACCGGAAATTCGCAGTCGACGACCGGTGCACGTCGTGTAATACGTGTGTCGAAGTCTGCCCCGTAGGGAATATTCGGCTCGACAACGGCCGCCCTGTCTGGCTTCACCGCTGCGAACAGTGCATGGCCTGCATCCAGCTCTGCCCAACGAACGCGATCCAGGCGAAGAAGACCGAGGGGAGGCGGCGGTACCGGCACCCTGAAATCGGCGTCGGGATATTAAAGGAGCAGGCCAGGAGGTAGAACCCTCTCTTCTCTCTTGAACGACTCGTACTCACGAACTCATACCTGGCCGGCAGAAGAATTGTTGATGGATTGCTGGCCAAGAAGACACCCAGAGCCTGAACCCCTGGATCAATTGCTTAAATAAATAGGCGAGGATATCGACCGGGGGCTTTACCTCAGGAGTCTGGATACAGATGATGCCTTTTTATAACCTAACTTCGCCACTTTTCCAAAGGAATCCCTAATAATAACGCACCAGAGCGATTCGCCAGTATGAATATTACCAGAGATTAGGGACCTCCAGGTTACCGTACTTCCTGACAAAATCGCCCAAAATGGGCTCCAATTCT
>JAKPPB010000098.1 GCA_029547605.1 Methanobacteriota archaeon
GCCGTACTGACGGATCTCCGCGATCTTCTCTTGTGGAGTCATGCAGGGACCGCCCCCTTCCGCTCCTGGTGGAACGCCCCGCGGCACCGTCGCCATGCGTCACGGCAGCTCAGCACACGCGGCGGGAGCATCCCGGTATCGTGCCCCCATCGACCAAGAACGCGGGGATGCGAGCAAACCGCGGCATCAGGGAGTCCGCCCTTCCGATAAGTGACACTGTAGAGGCAGGTCGTGCACCGGTCGCCGGTCATGGCAACCACCGCCGGGCCTTCCTGCGCGAGATGAACCAGTGGATTCGCACCTGACGGGCAAAACCCTTTAAACCACGGGCGCAAAAGGACATTTCAGACCCCTCCTGGTGGCCACGGCCTTGTTGCATCCGGGCGGGGGGGCTCCGCTTCTTCTGTGGGCTGATTATCGACGAGTCGGATTAAACCCCGCTCGATCATAACTTCGGCGACAGCCCGGTGAAATATATCAAGGGCATTAACTGCTTGCCGGGTGGTGATAATCATTCAGGCACCTCCCCCACAAACTTGATGCCTCGCCGGCGCAGTTCCCGAATCAGCGCGATGGTCAGAATGCGCGAGACGTTCAACTTTTGCTCTCGTGCAAGAGCCCAAATTGGAAAAGGAAGATTCACCGATGTGTTTTTGAGAATCCTCCCGCCCTGGTCGATATTCGACATGACCAGTATTATATAGGTCTTGAAAGATAGCAAAATTGCGTATTAGTCAATTTATTTATATAATAAACCATAATTGGATTTATAATTTTATTAACACCTTTGGATATAGAAAATTAAGAACTTGGTAAAATCTGAATAATTTACGTCCTCTCCCCAGTCTGCATGAATTCTTGCCTTAATTTTAAATTTACTTGATTTTTTGCGAATTTCTTTGAAACACTCTTTGATTATTATCCACTGTTCATTTGAGAGGGGGAGGATTAGATATCTCCATTTTTCGGGGGTTTTTACAAAAAGAACCCACAAATCAGGCTCTTTTATATGCGATCGCATGATATATGCTGTGTTTTCCAGATAGTTTTTATAACGCATTCCAATTGCATTTCGACTGCGAAAATTTCGTGGTGATACAAATATCTTTCCATACAGTGTGCATTTAGGCAGAAACATGCGGAAATCGTATTCTGGACTCTTATTCAGGAGTATTGTCATTGCTCCATCGGATTTCTTGAATACCAGTGGGATGTTTGGATATTCTGGGTTGCCAGGGAGTAAAACCCCCTCATACAACCCGTAAACTTCCTGTAATTCTCGCATCAGATTATTTTTTTCTGTTTGTGAGAGTCGCATGATTCACCATCACGACGATCTCTTTTTTCGTGTTGCCAGCTTTGCAGCGATTTCCTTATCGATCCGGTCTTTGATGGCCATCCACATCTGGGGGTTTATGGTCGTGTAAAACCGGTCAGTCTCGGCCTCTAGGTAATCCACTTCTGCTGCGGCCTCTGCCGTCAGGGACATGCCACACTCTGCGCAAAACTTCGCTACCGGTGAATTGATCTCACCGCACCGTGAGCATTGCCGGGGTTCAATCCGCTTCTCCCTGGATGCTTTCTTGTCCACAAGGCCATACGCCTCGTTCACCTGCTGGTCGATGTCTCCCCCGGTCAGGTGAAGGTACGTGCTGAACATATCGGTATCCGTGCTCCCCCACATGATGAGCTTGATCACACTCTCGTTCATCCGTCCTTCCCTGATCAGGTGCGTGATCCGGGAGTGCCGGAAGGTGTGCGGGGTGACGTGCTTGGTGATTCCCGCACGTTTTACCAGCCTTTGCACCTGTTTCAGGACGGCATAATACTGGATAGGCGACCCGGACCGGTCAAGGAACACGTATGCGTCCTGCCGTGCGTCGGGGTGATCCTTCTTCCAGGTTGCGAGCACTTGCTTGGCCATGACTAACCGGATGTACCGCGGTTTCCCGGTCTTGAAGTTCACGTTCACGACGGCCCCGTTGTCATCAAACTTGATGTCTCCCCACCGGAGGTTTCCGATCTCCCCGATACGGAACCCGCCTTCATAGAGCAGGTGGATAAGCGCCCGGTCCCGTGCACTGGAGCAGGCAGAGAGGATCGCCTCGATTTCTTCAGGGGAGAGGAGATCATCGGCGGTCTTGGTCATCTTATCGATAGGCGGGCGTTTGATCGCTCGCAGCTTCTTTTCAGGGATGGTGCTGTATCCCGCGTCGATCATCCAGAAATAGAATGGTTTGAAGATGGCGACGGTATCATAGAGCGTGTTCTGCGAGATGGTCTTCCCGTCCGGGGTCTTCTTGGTGAGCATCTCGCTGATCCCCTCGTGGATATCGGTGATTGAGTGGTCCCGGAAAGGTTTTTGGATGAATTTTCTCCAGAGGAGAAGGTTATAGAGGATCTTGTTCACCCGGCCGGGTGAGAGGTGCTTCTCGGCCCTGCGCTCGGTGACATATTCCCGGAGGAGTGCGCCATCGTCCGGGGTGATCCGGCCGTCCCGAGTCGCACGTTCCACAATGCTTTTGGCGTCATCACCCAAACTATGGAAGGGCATGGTCCGCTCAGTGAGTGATCCGTTCATGGTTCTGTTTGCCATAGGTGAGAGATCACCCGGAATCATGATAAAGATTGCTGTAGGCAGTGGACTTCATGTCCAGCAGCCCCGGTAGGGTAGTGGATATCCTGGGAGCCTCCGGAGCTTCCGACCCGGGTTCGAATCCCGGCTGGGGCGTTTCATTCACTCTTCCTTTTTTTCCGAAATTGATTATTCCTCGCAGAACCTACCTCATATCGGGAAACGAGAGGATCTCCTCATGCAGGATATTACCACTGTTGCCGGTGAATATGGAGCATACCTCCAGCGTGTCGCCGCTGTTCTTGCAGCAGACGCAGAGCGGCTTGATGCTCTAGCCGGGCTTATCGATTCAGCACCCGTCGTCCATCTCTTTGGATTTGGACGGAGCGGGACTGCAGCGCTTGCCATGGCTATCCGGCTCCGGCATTTTCTTGCACCCGGCCAACAGGTCTTCTGGCTTGGAGACCAGGTCCGGGACCCCATCCGGGAGGGCGACCTCGTCATCCTCTTCTCAAAGTCGGGTGACCGGAGGGAAGTGATTGGCTTCCTCGAGATTGCTCGGAACGCTCGTGCCCGATGCATCGCTGTCACTGCCATCGCCTCTTCCCCTCTTGCACGGGACTCGGTCCTGACAATCACCCTTCCTCTCATGGAGAAGAGCGATCCTTATGGAGGAGGAGACTTCGAGCTCTCTGCATGGTTCTTCCAGGAAGTGTTCCTTGAGTGGTACGGCATCACCCATGATATCGCCGGAGAGAGGGTCTGGAAATACCATATCTGAAGGCAAGAAAGGTTTTACCTGTCTGCCCATCAAGGATTACCCATCGGATCAGTACAGGTCAAGCGATGCAAATGGAACACGTCAATATCCTGATGGTAGATGACAGGACAGACCTTATCGCGATGTTCAGGGAGTTCCTCTCCTCAAGAAAGGAATTCGTCGTCGAAAACGTCTCCTCGGCAAAGGAGGGCACGGAACTCCTCTCCACCAGGTCTATTTCCCTGATTATCTCGAATGATACGGGACGGGACGCTCTTTCATTGGAAGCCGTTGCATCCTCGCGCGAAATCCCCATCGTCAGGCTGAAGAACGAAAGGGGACGCCGCGGCTCATCCAAGTTTACCCTCCAGGCAGGGGATATAATTGTGATTGAGGATTCCCACCAGAGGATGGAGTTCCCGGTCCTGGGATCTTCGGGCCTCCCGGCTCTCTTCTCGGACCTGGCCCGGAACCTCCAGCAGTTGACAAAGGGCAGGCGCGCCAGGAAGGGGTTTGCCGAAGTGTTCGGGCACCCCTACGACGTCATCAGTTCAGCACCTGTTCCAATCTGTATCCTTTCATATCCGGAAATTGCGTGGATGAACGAGGAGATGGCGCACATTTTGGGGTATGCACCCTCATCGCTCACCGGCACGTCGTTTGACTCACTCCTCTCCCTGGATGAAGACAGGAGGTGGTTTAGGGAACTCGGGCGGCATGCGAAAACCAGTGTGGGATGGGGCCAGAGAGACATCGCGGTCAAGAAGAGAGATGGGGGATCTGTTCCTCTGAGGTTCAGATACAGGAGGACTACCGGCAAAGACGGGGTGGACATGTACATATGCGTCTGCGAAGATATCCGATGCCAGCGACTCCTCCTTGATTTGCAGCGTTCACTTGACCAGAAGGTC
Source organism: Methanobacteriota archaeon (assembly GCA_029547605.1). GTDB lineage: Archaea > Halobacteriota > Methanomicrobia > Methanomicrobiales > Methanospirillaceae > Methanolinea_A. The sequence goes on from JAKPPB010000098.1 coordinate 4,247, forward strand.
GAGGAGATCGAGACAAGGTACCGGAACGTCCTTGAGAGCATGGGGGCAATCGTCATCAGGACAGACACCGACGGCGCCATCAAGTACTGCAATCCCGCCGCAGAGATGGTATTCGGGATCAGTTTGGAAGACGTCGCGGGGAAGAACGTGATCGGCACGCTGGTCCCGGCAGGCTCCAGGTCAGCGCGGGACTTCATGACGATGCTCTCAGGGTGTTCGGGAAACGCTGATGAATCTTCTGTCATCGCTGTTGATCATGTATTGCCCGGCACGAAGAGGGTCTGCATCGCGTGGAAGATGGTGGGGGTGGAAAGAGATGGGGCGGTCTCCGATATCGTCTGCGTGGGCGAGGACATCACTGATTATTCCCGGCCGGACAGGGGCGGAATAAGGACCGACCCATGGAAGACGAGACTTTTAAAGGGGACCGACATCACGCGTCATGTCTTTGACGATGTCTTCTCCATCTGCGTCGAGATCTCGCGTGAAGGATGGGAAGGAAAAAGGGTCGGAACCTCGTTTCTGGTGGGTGACGCCCCTGCAGTGATGGCCCGGTCGCAGCAACTCATCATCAACCCATTTGAGGCAATGGATAAGGATAAGCGGTATGTTGGCAACCTAGAGAACAGGAACTGCATCAAGAACTTCGCGATGCTTGACGGGGGCTTTGTCATAAGGGGTGACGGCTTCATCGAGGCCTCAGGGCGGCAATTCCTCCCTGGGGATATCTGCCTTGACCTCCCCACAGGATATGGCACACGCCACCGCTCAGTCGCAGCGATGACAGTGGTGACGGGGGCGGTGGGAATTGTTGTCTCTGAGACAGGGGGGCGTCTGTCGGTATTCAGGGACGGACGCAGTGTAAAATCCCTCATCTTCTGAGGGGGTCTTCATCCCCATCACCAGGAGAGAAGGACGAAAAAAAGGGAATGGATGTCCAGTAGTCTTTTTAAATCCCTTCAAACCGGTAGAAGAAACAAGCACCCCATTCCATCTTTTCACCCGGACGCATCCGTTTCAGCCGGTCCTCGGCGTGCACTTCGCAGACAGTTGACCCGCAGCAGCCGAGGATCTGGATGCCTATTGCCTTCCCCCCGCATACGTCACAGGTCCTTTTTTCGCCCGCATTCATGAATGAACAATAAGTGAGGGTCCGGCATATTGTCAATCCATCGGTTCTGACATCCTTCTGGGATACGACAGGATCCCGTTTTTTCACCAGCCATGCGCTCTCGAGTGATACGACACTCCTCTGCCTCTCACTTGCTACTAAATAATTTTAACGAATATTAGAAGGCTTTTTGCCAAATCAATCAGTATTAAAAGAGATTTACAATCCTTCCTTCATCCCGGTACCAGTGGCCCAAGATAATCTTTATGGTCAGTGGAAACCATATGTCCCATGCTAGACAGGGATCGTGTGAGATGATCTCTGATTTGTTGTCTGGCACCCTCCATGTGGACGGTCTGCAGCCCTCCACACCTTGAATGGCCTGGTCATCCGCGGTATCAACTCCCCAACATGGCCGCACCGGGTACCTCGCGGTCAGATGCCTGGATGACCTTCGGTCCTTCATGTGTAATTCTATTGGTATGCGAATTCTCCTACTATCGCCGTTCTGTGCTGTCTCCATTTGATCCAAAAACCAGAACGCGCATCCATCGTCATCCCCTCGGATAAAGACGTCCCCCTCATGTGAGGCCGACATATGCATCAAGGAGATGATTTGGCTGGATATTACGGATAATACGGATTTCCAATCGTTATACCTGGAAATAGGAGTGGAGAAAAGGCACGCCGCTCTGCTATCCTGATGAATCGTCAACTTCAAATTGACGTTCCCACAAGAAGACCCGCGGGTCCAGGGAGTCTATGATGTACAGGACAAGGATGCACACGTTCAGCATGATGAGAGACCTGAATGCAAGGGCCGCAACCGCGTCGTACCACGAGGTAATCATCAGGACGGCTCCTGCCGTTATGTACCCGAAACCCAGGCCAAGGGCAGCAGTGGGGATCCACACTCGGTTCTTCATGCAATACCTTGAGATTAGCCCGGTTGCAAGACCTCCAACCATGAAAAGGGTGACCTCTGAGAGGGGATCCGGCCCAACAAGACCTGCAATGAGTCCGACCAGTGCGCCGCCGGCAGGGCCCGCCAGGACGCCGGCACACACAACAAGGATATCCCGGGGATCCATGACAGGGGAGGTACCAATCGAGAGTACAATGGAGAAAAAACTGCTGATGACCGCAGCGGCACCAAGAACGGCAACCACCCCTATCTTGCGGGCAGGTATGGCGATGTTCATCTGTTCTCCCATACTCATTTCAGGCGACGTGCAACTTAAAACGTAGCCCTGCCATTTGAGTGCCTTCCTATTTCGTGGGACTTCCTTGAGGGTCACAGCCGGCTATTCCAGGAACTACACACTCATATCGTAGGCTGTACTAACCTGATCTCACGTGAATCGTACATGTGTATTCCCGACACCCTGACCACACCCAGGTTGATACTCCGAAAGTTCTCACCTGAAGATGCTCCTCTCGTCCAGGTGCTTGCAGATGACATACGCATCGCAGCCGGAGTCCTTGAGATTCCACACCCTTACATGCTTGAGGACGCCAGGGAATGGATCGGAGAGCACAATTCCCTCTGGCAGCGGGGGGAACAGTACATCTTTGCCATTACAGAGCGGGAGACGACTGCCCTTGCGGGTGCCGCAAGTCTCAGGGTGAACAGTACGCATGCGCATGCGGAGCTCGGGTACTGGATAGGGAGGGCTTTTCGGGGCAGGGGATATGCCACCGAGGCTGCAAAAGCACTCCTGGAGTTAGGGTTCCTCGGGCTCGGACTCCACAGGATCTATGGAAGACTCCTCGCATGGAACACCGCTTCATCGAACGTCCTCTCTCGGATCGGCATGCGCTATGAGGGCACGATGAGGGGGCACGCCTGTAAGTGGGGTTCTTTTCACGACGTGCACCTTTTTGGTATCCAGTCTCCTGATTTTTACCAATACTATCTCGAGCGGAGTGCTGACGGGATTCATCGACAGGGAGAGGAGCACTAATGCATCCCGTATTGCCGATGCTTATTTCGATCCCTCACGGAGGAGTGGGTGTCCCTGATGAAGCCAAAGAAAGGGTCGCCCTTGAACCCGCTGCGCTCCTCTATTACAGCGACCCCTTGTCGGACCGGCTCTTCGGGTTCGGGGAGAAAGTGAGAGCCCTCATGAGCGCGTCGGTATCCCGGGTGATCGTTGACCTGAACCGTCCTCCCTACCATCTTCCCCCGAAGCGGCGTGACGGTGTTGTCAAGTTCCGGACGTCACTTGGTGACCCTGTCTGGAAAGATGGGATGCAGCCTGACATCCAGGCCATCCAAAGACTTCTCATGCACCATTATTTCCCCTACCACGCGGAGATCGACATGCTGCTGGAGAGCGAGAAGATCGCAGTCGCTCTTGACTGCCACAGCATGGTCCCCGTCGGATTGCCGGGCCAGCCGGACGAAGGGATGAAACGCCCCCTGATATGCCTCAGTAACAACGGAGACCTTTATGGGAAGCCAAGGAGCGGAGCACTCTGCACGTGCCCGCCCAGGTGGATCAGTCTTCTGGCAGAGATCTTCCGGGATCAATTCCCGGGAGAACGCAGCGTAGCCATTAACCACCCTTTCTCAGGTGGCTTCATCTCGAATGCCCACTACTGGCACAAGGGTATCCCCTGGGTTCAGATCGAGGTGAACCGCTCGCTGTACGAAGAAGAAGGTTCAAGCCCCTTGCACGGATCCCTCGTTGATCAGAAGGGGCTTAAAAGCCTGAGCGAGAGTATCTGGGAAGTCCTTGCGCGCTGGTATGATGAGGTAATGGAAAGGGATCCGGACCCTAATTTCTCATCCAGGGATGAATGTTCCTGATTGCCACTGGCTGTCCCCAACCGCCTGGTACCCCCAGTTCAACTTCACAGTCCCCGGTATGCTGCCATTGCAGCACCAAGCAACAACAAAGTGAAAAAGCAGCAGGTGAGGAGCTTCTCACGTGTCCTGCGCAAGTGATCGTTCATGGGTGCAGTCAGCTCACTCACCCGCACCCGGTAATAGATTGTGACATCGGTGAAGGATCATGCAAAGAAGCATTGGTATCACCTTGGGGAACGCGTGGTACATGTCTTGAACCACGGGGTTTATATTACGCTTTCCTCACTCAATTGGTTCAGGATTCCATTCATTTTTACAGGGAAGAGACCCAGGGACTATACCCCCTTTAATCCCCGATTATTGAGATTCGTGCCATCGAATACGAATCATGCGCCCTCAAAATTTCAAGGAAATGTCTGCCCTGCGCACACGCTCCATGCAGCGCCAAGGAGCGGTGCGTTTCCGCCGAGGGAACTCACACATATCTGAGGGACCTTCCCTGAAACTGAGCGAACATTAGGGAGGACGCATGCTTCAAAGGTCTGCCAGTTCTTCCTTGCCACACTCCCGTCAATGATGATGACGCTCGGATCATAGGCGGCAATGAGGAGCGAGATCCCCCTTGCCTCCACCTTTCCAAGGACTTTAATGAACTCGCCTGCGACCGGGTCTCCGCCAGCTGCCGCCGCAAAGATGGCTGCCGCATCAGGGGGTTTGCGGAAAGGTGAGGACCTGTTCATCAAACGGCACCACTCGAGGAAGAATGCAGGGATGAACCTCCCTGAACCGCATCCTTCCCAGTGCCCTTTTCCGCCACATCCGCAGGGAAGGTTCCACGTCGTCTCTACGACAAAGTGCCCGACTTCTGCAAAATTTCCATCCTCGCCAAAAAGGAGTCTTCCCTGCTCGTACACTCCCGCGCCGATCCCGGTCGAGATTGTCAGGTACACAAAATTCAATATACCCTTTCCTGCACCAAACGCCGCCTCGCCCCGTGCACCAGCATGACAATCGTTCATGAACTGGATCGGGAGGCCGAACCGTTCGCCAAGCGGCTTTACCACAGGGATGAAAGGGAGGGGAATGTTCGGAGGGTTAATCACCGCGCCCAATTTCAGGTCAACAGGTCCTGCCGTTGAGATCCCTATCCCTGCCGCAGAAGAGATTGCATGGGAAGATGCGGCACAGACAATGAGGTTCTCGAGTGCCCTGACAATGACATCCGCATTCTCGGGGTTTGGGGGTGTCGGGGCTGTGACGAGTGAGAGTATCTGCCCATCTTCTCGAACCAGGGCCGCCCGCATATTCGTGGCACCAAGGTCCACTGCGATTGCAGTGAGGGATCGATCGTGGGCAGTCATTGTCCTCGTGTCAATTTGAACATGCGGGGATTTGTAGTAATCGATCTCCTTTCTTGCGATTGGGTGTGCCGTTTTACTGATTCCATTGTAAACGTTATATATCCAGGTGCCTTTTTTCAGGAGAGGGTGTGACTTATCACGAGCGCTGCAACCACGACGATCAGCAACATTCCCACTGCAATTTCCAGTGTCCGTGGGGGAGCCCTGGGAGAGAGATGGACACCTGCCTGAGCCCCCAAAACCGCGCCGACGGCAATTGCAATGAAGATCACAAAAGATACGTGTCCCAGTGCAACGTGGGTCCCGGTGGCAAAAAGAGAAGTGATGAGGATTACGGCAGACGAAGTGGCCACGGCATAATGGATGGGGATTCCCGCAATAGTCAGTGCCGGCACGTTCACGATACCTCCTCCAATCCCGGTAAGACCGCTCATGAACCCTGCAAGAGAACCCCATGATACGAGGTGCACGGGATAGATACAGAGTGTGCGTTGTTCTGCAGGGGATCTGCCGTAACTCTCCCCCCGGCATGGACCGATCAGCAAGGGGAACACCAGGGGGAACTTGCGGTATATCATCTTGATGCCCATAAAAAGAAGCACCACACAGAAAATGGCGACAAGGAGTTGTGAAGGGAGGAACACGGTGATAAGCGCCCCGAGGGCAGCAAAGACCATACCAGGCAGGGCCAGGTATGCGGCACTCTTCATCAGTACCTGCCCCCTGAGCCCATACCCAATCGACGCCGAGAAGGTGGTGCACGTGATGATGGCGAGGCTGGTGCCGACCGCGACCCGGGGGTCAAGACCAAAAATGAGGACGAGCGCCGGCACATAGAAGAACCCGCCGCCCACTCCCAGGAGTGCAGAGACAGCGCCTATCATGACACCAAGCAGGCACAGGAGGATAAGATCTATTGGCGCCATTTTGAATAGTGAATCTTGATAAGAAGTAAGGTCCATCCACGTATAAAAGTAAATATTCTGCGTGTATTTGAAAATACATTAAAAAAATTCCCTGTTTTTTTCCCACGCTCGCACACCGGAGCACAATGGTTCTTCCTCCATGGAGGGATTACAAGAATCTTTCACCAGAAAGTCCCATCAATGAACGAGTCGGTTATCTCAAGGAATCCATCCATGGTGAAAAACCATAAGGAGTGAAGAGGATCTGGGATTCGGGAGAGGAGGTCCAGGAAGTTGCCTGTTTTGCATGTGCCGGTATCCAGCCATGATACCCGGGGCGGTCCAGGTATCCATGTTCCGTTGGAGGTCAGCAATGAAAAGATTGTATCGCCACAGACGCCATCTTGATCCGCGCGGTCCCGACTCTGGCATGGCCCGGAGGAGTATGCCGGACATGAATAAACGTGAGGACAGGAGAGGTTGGAAGGATCGGATACGGCATTGATTCCCGGCCAATTTTCCGGATTCATCCCAAAGATCACTTGATACTTCAATAAAAATTCCAAATAATTGCAGTATATCACACGAAGCTATCGTAAATATCACGCTGTACAGAGATTTTTTTTTAGTGCATTCTACGCCTTCATAGCAGATTGGCGAAGGTTGATAGGCAATCACCTCCTCCACTGTTTCAATGAAGAGAGTCCTGATCATAGATGATTCGGCATTCCAGAGAAAACTGCTCTCCGCAACCCTCCTTGCCGAAGGGCTCGGGGTGCTCGAGGCAAAGAACGGGAGGGAAGGACTCGAGATTGGTGTCCGTGAGCGGCCGGATCTCATCATTCTTGATCTCCTGATGCCGGAGATGGATGGCTTCACATTTCTGAAAGAATGGCAGCAAAAAGGGATCAATGTCCCTGTCTTTGTATTCACCTCGGACATCCAGACCGCGACCCGCACCATCTGCATTGACCTTGGTGCAACCGGATTTCTGAACAAGCCACTGAAGAAGGATGAACTGTCCCGCTGCATTTCCCCGTACGTGATGGAGTGAGCGGCTATGAATGAAGACCCTGTGGTTCTGGACGGGATCAGGGAACTAATTAATATTGGGGTTGGGAAAGCTGCAGGAATCCTTGGGGAACTCACCAGTTCGCACGTCATCCTCGAAGTCCCCACCCTTTACATCGGGGAAGTGGGAAACGCAAAAGGACCCGGAGAAGTCCTGGGGGATGCTCCTCTCTCCATGGTGTTCATTGACTTTTCCGGGCCTATGAGGGGGAGAATGGCCATCATGTTCTCGCTGGAGAGTGCGGCCAACCTTGTAATCCTCCTCACGAACGAGGCCGACACGACTGCGGAGATGGACATGATACGCGCTGAGACTCTGACGGAGGTGGGGAATATCCTGATCAACGGCGTGATGGGAACCATCAGTAATTTTTTGGGCCAGCCCCTCACTTATGCGCTCCCTGTCTATGTCCAGAACCGTGCCGCGTACCTTGCGACACCGTTTGGGGAAAAAGATCACTTCCTCTTTGCCACCACCAGGTTCCAGGTAAAGCAGAGGAGTGTACACGGTGACATGCTCATCGTCCTTGAAATGGGATCACTCCACCCCCTGGTGAGGAAAATACACGCTGTCATGGACCAGGAGTGATGGGAGGTGAAAGAGGCCATGCAGCGTTCCGGGATCGGCGCATTTCTTGACAGCATTCCCGACGGCGCATGCATCCTGGACAGCAACCGGAGAGTGGTATACTGGAATGCCATTCTCACCGAATGGACTGGAATATCTCCTAAATCGGCGAGGGGAAGAGAGATCTCGGAATTCATCCATCATGACCAGCAACGTGTTCTCTCTCTCATCCTCACCCAGGTGATGGAAGGCGGTGGAGCAGTCTACCTCTCACCCCAGCTCCATCCTCATTTTATCCCGGCGCCGTATCCCAACGGTGGGCTTCGCATACAGCAGACCATCATCCAGCCACAAAGAGGCCCTCTTCCCGGTGAGAATACACTTCTCCTCATCATCCATGATGTCACGGAGATGGTCCGCCAGGTCAAGGCGTACCGGGAAGTGAGGGACAGGGTGCTCCGGGAACTGGAGGAAAGGACTAGAGCCGAGAATGCCCTGCAGGTCTCGAACAGGAAACTGAACCTCCTCTCCAGCATTACGCGGCATGATATCCTTAACTCCCTGACTGCATTGCTGATGTTTGCATCCATGATGAAAGAAGAGGCAAAAGACGAGGATTCCAGGGAGGGGTTTGAGAAGATCGAATCAATAGGATGGACCATCAAGCGACAGATAGATTTTACAAAGAATTACCAGGACGTTGGAGTGAAGTCCCCGCAGTGGCAGAACGTGCAATCAATAGTGCGTCAGGCAAGAGAACAGCTGGAGGGAGCCAGGTTCAGGCTGGAGTGCCGGGTGGAAGGTCTCGAGGTCTATGCAGACCCCCTCCTCTCAAAGGTCTTTTACAACTTGATGGAGAACTCGGTGCGGCACGGAGAGAGAGTGACAGAAATTCGCATCAGTTACCAACATGATTCCGGTGGAATAACCCTCGTATACTCTGACAACGGTGTTGGTATCCCTGATTCGGAGAAAGAGAAGATTTTCCGGCGCGAATCATACAAGAATACCGGGTTTGGACTTTTTCTCAGCCGTGAGATCCTCTCAATCACAGGACTTGAGATCAGGGAGAGCGGTGTCGCGGGGGAGGGGGTAAGGTTCGAGATACGTGGGCCTGGAGAGGCCTTCCGCATAGTGCGTGAATAAAATCGCGATGGCCGTTCTTTTTCCATGGAGATTGAATATCGGCATGAAAGGAACTTCCTGGCAGGAGCCATCTCTACGTTTTACCTGCCAGGCTTCGCATTGCCGGAGGAATTGTCAGGTGTTTTCCGCATCCCGGCCGGCACGTATTTCCTTGAGAAGAATGAATAGGGATGATGTGGCAGCAATGAGCCGTCCTTTCGTTCCTGGAGAGAGAAGGTATGATAGATATTGAGCCATATACTAGAATAATCGAGGTATGCGCCTTTCTCTTCAGTGTGGCAGGTTCAGCCCTGATCATCTATGGCGGCCTGAAAGCAGCTGTCAGGGTGCTCGGCCGGGAAATATTAAAAAGAGAGATCTCTTATAATCTTATTCGGAGGGACTTTACCAGCAAGATAGTCTTCGGACTCGAGTTTTTTATTGCCGCAGACATCCTGACCACCCTTATCGCCCCAACCCAGGAAGAACTCATCCTCCTTGCCGTCGTGGTTATCATCAGGACGGTGCTTGGATACTTCCTTGAAAAGGAGACCAGGGACTTTCCCCTCGAATAGAATCATGAGGGGACATTCGCATTTTCGTTTTTCCCGGTTCTCGCCTCGATACCCTCACATCCCAAAGAACCGGAGCCACCATGGGCTCCGTGTCCCGTGAAATATGCGGCTCTCTTCGCTCCCTTTCCTGATATCTTCCACCGTATAGAGAAGGTGGGGATATTCTTTCCTGAGAATCTCGAGCAATGCGCTCAATTCTCGACGCGGTACCACCATGAAGAGGATCGAGACCGGTGACGAGAGGTATCCCGTCCCCTCGATACGGGTGATCCCGTAGCCCTTCTCGCCGAATTTCTTCATCAGCGGCAAGGGATCTGTCGGGACAAATACCCTCAGGACGACGCTCCCGAGGCTGATCTTCTCCTCGAGGTGCATGCCGATTATGGTCCCAATGGCATACCCTGCAATGTAGGCGATGATCCCGAGAACATTCTGGAGGTTGGTCAGTACAAGCCCGGTGGAGAGAAGCCAGATGGCAACTTTTACGACGCCGATCCCGGCAGCGAGGTTTGTATGACCCCGGTTGATGTAGATGGTCCGTATCGTCTCAAGGCTTGTCTCCACTATGCGGGCAACAAGGACGATAAGAGGAAGCAGAAGGGAGAACTCCGCCATTGGACGTTGATCAAAAAGATCAGCAGGGTAGGAATATCAAGGTTTGGGGAAAAGAGAGACGTTATTCAGGATGAGATTCAGAGAGGAAAATTCATCGATTCTTTGAATTTAGTCCTATCGCCGGCGTATGAGGCAGCACCGCTGGGGGGCACACCTGGTTCTCCCCTCTCATCAGATCCCCATGCAGGTTATGTCCCTTCCTCTCCGCGGTGATTCTCGTCACCAGAACAGGCCGTCACTTCATGATAGAATACCGTTATACAGAGAATTGAGACAGGGGGAAAGAGCAATATGCGTTTCATGTTTCATTCACCCCGATACGTGCTGCATCCCTCTTGCAGTTATCATGAAGGGGGGGTGACGATCCATTATCATCATGGAAAGAGAGGTTGCGGGGCAAAGGCAGGTGTATTGGGCATGAATGTGTATTGCTAATCCGGCACTCTCCTAAAAAGGTATCATTCAATAGTGATTTCTTATTTTTCTCTCCGGTGTAAATACATCGAGTGCTTGTGCATCTCAATAAAAGAGGTAACACCAGAACGGCGAGAACCTTTCCTTCTTTTATGGGAAGGTTCGTATTTCCCCCCCCATCCATCTATATGATACATGCATATGCGGAAATCTCTCTTATGAAAACAACTGCGTAATTCCTGAAAATAATGAATTAATAGCCCCCTTACAGAATCAAACTCAAAATAACGCAAAGTTATCTCTCAATTGACATTTGGGCACATATTTTACAATCCCGGATAAAAGTACACTTGGAAAAACTTCAAAATACAAAAATAACCAAGGATAAACCGTAAAA
>JAKPPB010000037.1 GCA_029547605.1 Methanobacteriota archaeon
GGGACGTGCGATTATCCCCGCTGCTACGGGATCGTCTTCCTTGCCTACGGGGCTGGAGCGATCGCGGGTCCCCAGCTGGCAGGGTTCATCAAGACAACGACCGGAACCTACATGGGGGTATTCCCCTACGTCCTCGTCCTCGCACTCCTCGGGTTCACCCTTGCGCTCGTCCTGATGAAGCCGCCGCGGATGAAAGCAGGACAGCGCTGACGGGGACACCCGGCCCCCGACCTTTTTTCTCCCCTCCTCCGGGCATGGGGAGAGCCCTTTTACCTGATACGCACCAAATCTCCCTGTAAAAAAAAAGGTGGAGACGCTGTTCGTGGAGACGATCGAAAAATCCAGGCTCGAAGCTCTGAGTGACGGGATCTTTGCCTTTGCAATGACACTGCTCGTCCTCTCCCTCACCGTTCCCGAGATTCCCCGTGACCAGGCGTCCATCCTCCTGCCCGCGAAGATCGCGGGGTTGCTTCCCGAGTTCATGCTCTTCGTAATTGCGTTTTTCGTCCTGTCGGGGTACTGGGTCTCCCACCACCGCATCCTTGGAAACATCCGTTACGTGGACGGGATGCTCGTCCGGATCAACATCTTCCTGCTCTTTTCCATCGTCCTTATCCCCTTTACGACTTCCCTATCCGGGGATTATACAGATGTCCTCGAGGCGGTCCTCCTCTTCCACGTCAACCTCCTCGCATCGAGCCTGCTCCTTGCGGGAATGACGGTTTATATCGCGAAAAAGCGGGATGAGCTCGCACCAGGTGCTGCAGGGAGAGGGGGAGAGGGAAAGGCGAGAACTGTCATCATCCCGCTCGTCATCCTGCTTGCGATCGGGGTATCGTTCCTGGACCCGGCAGGGAGCATGTGGTGTTATGCCCTCATCCCGGTCCTCCTCATCGTATCAGGGCCACTCGGCAGGATTTTTTCCGGACACGCGGGAAAAACGGATAAGTGACGGGAAAAATGTCAGAGGTACCGGTTTCTCCGCAGCCAGTCCACCTGCGGCCTTGTGTACCGGTAGGAGATATCGCACTTTTCGTCCTGGAAACTCCAGGGAGTGATGATCAGGGTGTCCCCTTCCCTGATCCAGGCCCTTTTCTTGATCTTGCCCTTGATCCGGCCCATCCGGGTAACCCCGTCGATGCACCGCACCCGGATGTGGTTTGACCCAAGCATCAGTTCGGCGATTGCAAACTGTTCCCTGTTGCGTTTCTTCGGGAGGCGCACCCGGATCGTTTCCATCCCGTCCGGTGCCGCCTGGTCAACAACAATCTCCTCGTTTCTGTCGGTCCTTGTATGATTACTAATAAGTCAGCAACTCCACTGGGAACAATTGATTCATCCCCGTGGGGGATATGTTGGTCTTCATTGCATAAGCCAATGATCATGGGAACCTGCCCAATGACCCGGCTGCCGCCCGGCCCGCGGCATGACCGGGTAATTTTCTCGCGCGACTCTCCATCATAACCCTTATTTTCTTTCCGCGGGGAACATTATTCATGAAAAGCCGGGTGTTTTTTCCATTTCTGGCCATATTCACTGTTGCATTCCTTGCCATGGCGGGATGCCTTTCCCCTTCCCCGCAGCCGGCAGCGGCGGAAACAACCATCCTTCCCACCCTGCCCCCTCCCCCCGGGACGGAGGTTACGGAGACAGAGACTCCCGTCATCCCGGCTTTCACTCCCGCGCCCACGCTGCTTTCGAGCGAGGACATCAACCTCCACTTCATCGACGTGGCGTTCGGGAGCGGGAATATCTTCCTCGAACGGCTTCCGCTCTCCACCCGGCGGACGACCATATCCCTGAATGCAGGACGTGACTCTGACAGGGGGACCGTCGAGGCCTTTATCCTGAAGTTCAATGCTCTGTCCCAGTCAAACAAGCTCTTCGAAAATACAAAGACGGGCCAGTCCGGTGACATACGGATAAAGTTCCTCCAGCCGGACGGGTTGAAGGCAGTCGACCTTTCATCGGAGGTGGGCTGGCTGAACAGGGAGTTCTCCTGCGACGGGATGACCTGTGCAAAGATCAGGGGATACGATATCTACATCAACGACCAGATGGAGGGGGACCAG
>JAKPPB010000124.1 GCA_029547605.1 Methanobacteriota archaeon
CCGTTCTCCAATAACCTGGCTGAACGTGATATCCGGATGATGAAACTGCAACAGAAGATTTCTGGTACATTCAGGAGTGAGGAAGGTGCTGACTGGTTCTGCAGGGTCAGGGGATATATCTCAACCGTGAAGAAGAATCAATTGCCTGTTCTGGCAGCTCTTGTGGATGCTTTCGAGGATAACCCCTTCATTCCTTCTGTCGCTCACAGATCACACTGAACAGTTACTTATTTTTTTAATCTGATCGGTTGTCATTGAAACTAAAGACGCTCCACTCCGCATCAGAAACTTTCCATCATACTCTAAAGGGGTTCCTATTGGTCGAGGGGGGACATGAAAAACAACAATTCTCTTTTCATCTTTAAAGATTTCAAACGCATCAACTCGAAAGTGAACACGCTGGAGTAACTGATGTTTCAATTCTTCTAAAGTTCCAGAAAATGCTTTTGAGCCTACTACTTGCCTTGGTCTTTCATTTGTTACTCCTAAAACAAGATATCCTCCTCCTTCGTTGGCAAGAGCTATACAATATTCAACAAGTTGATTTCTGTCAAATGAGTGTTTGGCCTCCTTAAATTCACAATGCTCGTCTTCTTTTCCCTCAATCCATTTTTCCAACATCTCTACTGAAATCGCAAAAACCATAGAAATGTGCCTCTTCAGTTAATGTGTAATTCAATACTCTCTGTAATATAGCCTTTTACTTAAGAAAGGATTAAATGTCAACGACGATGCATCACCAATCGTCGGTGCGGTTGATCCACTGCTCACGCATCAAAACCTCTAAAATCCCCTCACAAAATCACTATTCCGCCACATTCCATTCACATCACTTCCGCGCCTCATCTTCACCAAATTATTCACGCGGGAAAATCTCGCTGTGATTGCACCGAATTCCCGATCGAACTCCATGGTTAAGGTAAATTTATATTCTCCCGCGATCTTGAAAAGATCAAGACAATGATCCAACACTTGTGCAGAGAAATGACGTGGAGGTTCAACCGGTTTTTGCATTCGCCAAAGAAAGCGGCGTATTTGGCCCGGTTCATCTCCATCAACATCGTCTCACTCTTTGCACTGATGGGCCGGCTCCTGGTCCCATCCACGTTCCAGAACATTGCAGCCACGGGGTCCAGGGGATTTTTATTGAGCGCCCGGATCTCTCTGTTTTCGCTCTCTTCTTCTGGTTTGCGGCAACGACCGCAGGTTTAAGCTCCCAGGCGATCTCTCGCGGTACTCCTTTGGCAGGTCATGAGCTCCTGCTCACCTGAATTCACCTGACTCAATTATAGTCCCGCCTCTCGCCCGATGAGGCTTGAACCGTTTCTCTGTATCCTGGAACCGGATGCTCCGGTCCGATTGTCTCTGCACCGTCGTTGAACACTCACCTCACCACAGGTGACACTCATGAACCACACCACGAAAAAACCCCTCGTCGTCACCCAGGAAGCCGTCGAAGCCTATGAAAAGAGGACGGGATTCCACGGGATTGGACAGATCATGGTCGAAGATGGACACTGGAAGATTGTAGCCGGAAAGGGATCAGCATGCAGAAAACTCTGAGTGGCAGCTCACCCAGCTCGTTACCCCTAACTACCGGTGAGACTGCCAATCAGCATCTGATCTCTGAACATAAATCCCTGACTCAATACCAGGGACTCTCCGGAGGCAGATGATGGCCTCCCTTCATTTCAAGCGAATCCGCACGCTCGAACGGGAGGCTGCGGCCAGGCTGGAGCGTCAGGGCTATGTGGTGCTCCAGTTCAAGGATCCGCATGCCCCGGGGCACCTCTTCGCCACCCGGGACGACCACGGGCTCTTCATCACCCTGATGAGGGCACATGCCCCTCTCTCCGGCATTGATGAGGTCTTGGCACAGTACGGGGGCCTCATCCGGCACCTCCGGAACTTTCCCCGCCCCGAGGACTACCATTTCGAGATCTGGGTCTTTGTCTTCTCGACCGGGCGCTGGCAGTATTATCGTGTCGGGCACGATGAGGTGACCGAGGTGGACCATGGCGGGTAAGAAAGGGGGCCCGGCCTCCCCGGTCCCGCCGGTCTCGACGATCAGGGAGATCCCACTCTACCTCATCCCGCGGGTAGTGGCGGACCAGATCAACGAGAAACGCGAGTCAGTCTTTCAGATCACGGTGACCCGGAGCAATTTGCATTACTATACCATCGTGGTGACGACCTCGGAGGTCCGAAAGGCCCCGGCCGCCATCGCCGCCGAACCGGTGCCGGCGATGGAGAAGAGTTGATGATGATGACGCGGCTCCCTCACAGGGAGACCCGGCGCCCGGAGATCGGTGGTGACCCATGGATGACTCACTTCACCAGGCCATCGCACTCCTGATCGCTCCGGGGCAGGTCGTCGAGGTCCGGGCCCTCACTGACCAGTTCATTCACAGCGGGTACTTCAACGACCGCGAGGAGCTGGCCCGGCAGGTGGCGGCCCTGGATACTGACCAGGGTGTGCAGGGGATCTACGTCACATTGAACGAGGTGAACCCGGCCCTGCTCTCCCGGCGGGCGAACCGGATCAAGATGCGGCTCGGAAAGAAGGACGCCACGACCAGTGATGCCGATATCCTGCGGAGGCGGTGGTTTCCCATCGACATCGACCCGGTCCGGCCGAGCGGGGTGTCATCGACTGATGAAGAGCACCAGGCCGCGCTCGTCAGGGCTGCGGAGATCGCCGCGTTCCTGGGCCAAGACCAGGGGTGGCCCGACCCCGTCATGGCCGACTCCGGGAACGGGGCCCACCTCCTCTACGGGGTCGATCTCCCGAACGATGATGAGAGCCGGGACCTGGTGAAGAAGTGCCTGGACACGCTTGACATGATGTTTTCCAACAGCGCGGTCACTGTGGACACTGCGAACTTCAACGCGGCCCGTATCTGGAAGATCTACGGGACCACCTCACGAAAGGGTGACAATACCCAGGACCGTCCGCACCGGAAATCGGTCGTGTTATCAGGCTACGACAAGTTGAATGTGGTCGATACATCGGCATTACGTAAATTGGCCGGATTATTTCCGTGCGCTTTACCGGAAATAAAGGGGTATAAAAAAGCTATCGATCTCCGGGAATGGCTCACCTGTCATGGCCTTCACCCTGCCCATGAGAAGCCATACCAGGGCGGGACGCTCTTTGTCCTGGAGGACTGCCCCTTCTCAGGAGATCACCGGGACGGGGCGTTTGCGATCCAGTTCCCGAACGGGGCAATTCATGCGGGGTGCCATCACGCGAGTTGCGGCGGGGGCCGGCAGCGGTGGCAGGAACTCCGGGCGAAGTTTGAGCCGGGGCGTGCGGAGCAGCGGGAGCAGCACGAGCGCTCCTGGCGGTATGAACGGGCGTTGGCCAGGGCGGAACAGGAAGGCCGGGTGGTGCTGCCTGCACCCTCCACTCTTCCTGCGGAAGACCGGGCCGAGGCGTTTGAGGTGCTCCGGCATGGCGACCCGCTCGCCCTGATGCTGGCCGCGTTCGCCCAAGAGCATGTCGGCGACGAGATCCTCGCCCGCTGTATGATCCTCTCGATGGCCTCCCAGGCGGTGAAGAACTCGGACGGGCTCCACGTCTCGGTGACGGGCGACAGCGGGAAGGGGAAGACTCATGCCTTCCGGAAGATGCTCCGGCAGGTCCCGGACCGGCTCAAGGTGAAGGGCACGGTCAGCAACAAGGCCCTCTATTACATGAAGGACCTCGCGCCCCGGTCGGTCCTGATGAGCGATGACACCGACCTCTCCGACAGCATCCAGGAGATCCTCAAGTCCGCGACCTCGAACTTCAACGAGCCGATCACCCACACAACGGTGACGAAAGATCTCTCCTGCCGGGTCTGCCGGATCCCCGAGCGGTGCGTGTGGTGGATTGCAAAGAAGGAGGGGACCGGCGACGACCAGGTGATGAACCGGATGCTGACCTGCTGGATCGACGAGTCCCCGGAGCAGGACGCCCGGGTGCTCGCGGCAAAGCAGCGGAAGGAGCAGCAGGACCCGGACACCATCACGGACGAGACGCCGGAACTGCGGACCTGCCGTGCGATCTGGGAGGTTTTGCACGAGCAGATGCTCTGGGTGATCATCCCCTTCTCGGCAAGGATTCGGTTCCACGCAATCCGGAACCGGCGGAACCCTGACATGTTCTACGACCTGATCAAGAGCCACACTGCCCTCTTCTTCATGCAGCGGACGCAGAAGACGGCCGAAGACGGGACGCTCTGTGTCTATGCGACCGAGGCGGACTTTTCGGCCGCAAACGAGATCTTCACCCTGCTGAACGGGACCGCCGGCGGCCAGGAGTCGAAGCTCACCAAGAAGGAGGCCGACCTGCTCGCGGTGATCCAGCAGGCCGGGCGGTCCGAGTTCACCATCCAGGACCTGCAGCGGCTCACCGGGAGTTCCTACTCGAGCATTTACCGGACCATCAAGGGCTACGACAGCCGGGGGAAGAACTACACGGGGCTCCTTGAGAAATGCCCGGCGCTCTCCTACACGGACCGGACAGTAACGATGAACGAGGAGGACGGGGTCAGTGTGCGCCGGAGGACCGAGGCGTATGCCTGGGACCCGGAACTCTACCGCTACTGGGCGAGTGGTGGTGCCTGCTGGCTCGACCGCGACCCAAAGAACGGAGATGACAGTCCGGGTTCGTTGCAGCATTTGCCGCAGGATTCCTGCAGTTTTCCCGCAGGTGCTGGAAATGACCAGGATGGTTCCTCTGGTTCCGGTTTTTCAAACAATGGAAGCAGGAAGGAGAATTCTGTACTGAAGAATGATGATTTGCAGCCATCCCAGGAATCTAAAGGTGGCCAGGAACCCGGACCGGGTTCTGATCATTCTGTGCATGATCCCGGATCTGCTGCAACTACAACTCAAAATATGGCAATTATGGCGCACTATGAGAATCAAAGGTCTCCCAGCAGCTTGTTTTCTTCCGGCGCCCGTACGCAAGATGCTGCAAACGTGCAGGCAACACCATCCCCCGCAGGAAACGATGAACGGCCCCGGACCATCCGGGTGGCTGATTACAAGCCGCTTGATTTCCCGGAGTTGGGAACACCGTGTTATGTCTGCGGAAAAAAGGGATCATGGTTTGTTGAGAAACTGACGGCAGAACGGAGGGCCAGGCCCCGGGACCAGCAGGACGCCCGCCGGATCTGCCGGTCATGTCATGATGCGGCAGTGAAAGCGGAGCAGTCGGCGAGGCAGCCGCTTCCCGGGACCGTTGATGTTTCCCGGTGCACCAGGCTCACTGTCGAAGTCGGGAAGTGCTCGATCTGCGGGTTGGAGAAGGCGGTCTGGGCCGATCCCTCTGATGTGGGAGTGCACTTGTGCGAGCACTGTTATGGGAGGGAGGTGAGAGGGAGGATGGCGGGTTGATAGATGACCAGAGAGGGAATTTAAAAAAACTCTCAAAGGAAGAAACATGACGCATGAATGAAATGAAAGCACCTATCGGTCTCGTTCTTAAATAGCAATAAAATACGTACAATAGCTCGTTTGTCGTCGACTTGAACCAATAAATTTGGAAAGACCTGTGAACATCTCGTTTTCTCTATTTAATTGCCCCCCAATCTTTGCCGGAATACCGTATTGCAGGCCCATTATCCTTTATTGGCTTTCTTGGCTTTCTATTTGATTTATTTTTATCATTATTGGGCACATATTTATTAGTTGTAGAATATTTAATTCGGACATCTTTCTTCTTTTTTAAGTCTGGAATATTATACTCCACATTTGCTGTTCGCACACAGTTATCACATAACACCCTTTTACCACGCTGATTGGGGCGGACTCCATATATGAGCTTGTGGCAGACGTCACACACATCATACATGCCTGATAATCATTTTATTGAACATTTATATTTTTTTCAAGTATATTGCTCATTTAAATAGGTACCGTCCCTAATAAGCTGTAATTTCAGATCCTGTATCCGCAGAAGATATCTCCCCCGCATCAGATAAATATCGTCTACTTGTAATCCACTCCTCATTGATGTCAATAAGGATTGACCCTGCAATCCTCAAGAGCGAT
>JAKPPB010000029.1 GCA_029547605.1 Methanobacteriota archaeon
TGCAGATATCAGGTCAGCGGCCCTGACCGGGTCAGGTTCGACAGCAAAGGACGCGTTGACCACGCCTTTCAATCCCTCGGTCAGGAGGGAGATGACCGGCGGGCTCCCCGAGATCTTGGGCATGACACCGAGCACCGTGAAAACTCCCGATGCGACAAAGTAAGACCCGATCGAGACTGCTTTTTGGGAATACCACTCAGGTGCTGCCCCGGCAACCGGGAGGCGGTGGATGCCGACGTTCAGGGCGTTTGCCAGTTCTGCGGCAAGGTGCAGGATCCGCGAGCAGTCGACGCAGGAGCCCATGTGGAGGACCGGAGGTATTCCAAGTGACGTGCAGACAGGTCCGAGACCCGGTCCTGCCAGAGATGCGGCCTGGGGCTGGAGCAGACCTGCTTTTCCGGATGCAATGGCTGCACATCCGGTTTCCACGCAGAGGATATCCCGCCTGATCAGTTCCTTCGTGAGAGTCACATGGCCGTAGTCATGCTTCACTTTCGGGTTATTGCAACCCACGATACCGACTGCACCCCGGATGTTCCCGGACGCGATCTGGTCGATGAGCGGCTTGAGTGATCCGCCGAGCGCCCCCCTGATGGCCTCTACCGAAAAGCCGGTCGTCACCTTCACGGGTTCGACAGGGATAAAGACCCTGTCCGGGTTCCGGTTCTGGTAGTTCTCCACCGCCATCTTTACGATGGCCTTTGCTGTTTCGTAGGCGGTCTCGGGTTCGAACTCGAAATAGTAGGAGCCGGGGATGCGTGATTTCGGGCTCGTGGAGATGATGTGGGTATGGTAACAGCTTGCCGTGCGCGGGAGGGAGGGGAAGATGCACTGGTAGTCCACGACCATGGCCTCGAGAGCCCCTGTCGTGATCACGAGTTCCTGGTTGAAGTGGTTGCCGGCATTCGGGATTCCCTTCCGCATCAGGAGTTCGTTGCCCGTGCAACAGAGCCCGACAAGGTTGATGCCCGCCGCTCCCACTTTCCTGACAAGCGCCTGGATATCCGGGTCTTTCGCTGCCCTGACAACCATCTCCGAGAGCATGGGGTTGTGGCCATGCAGCGAGATGTTGACGTGGTCCTTTTTCAAAACACCCAGGTTTACAAGAGACTCGTGGGGCCGGGGTGTCCCAAAGAGGACATCAGAGACCTCGGTGGCAAGGCTCGATCCTCCCCACCCGTCCGAGAGCGCGGCCCGCAACCCGTGGACCAGCGTGTTGGCATAATCGGCCGCAACACCCATCTGGACGCGGTGCATCGCCTCTACCACCTCGCGGTCGATACCCCGGGGGACGATGCCCGCATTCTTCCAGACATCCCGCGTGGCACGGGGTGCCCGGTCTGCAATCCGGAGTGAGTCCCTGACAGTCCCGAATTCTTCGAGCATTGCGAGCCCGAGCTCTTCAGCCAGTTTCCTGTCGCTCTTTCCGGATGTCTCGATCCCGTATTCACGGGCAAGCCTTTTCAGCTTCTCCGGGTCCGAGATTGTATAATCGTTGACCGTGCCTTTCCCCACGCCGTAGAGGGTCAGGACAATCTCTCTCCCGTGGTCCGAGTGTGCCGCTGCGCCGGTCGCCAGCTGGTCAAGAAGGTTCCGCGCAACGATCAGGTCGGCATCGGCCCCGCAGACACCCCTGACACGGTGCGGGGGGATGATCCGGCACGGTCCCATCGCACACCGCTGGCAGGAGATCCCGGCAGCGCAGTACTTGCATTCCGGCTGCTGCATCTCGTGCCGGTCCCAGACCGTCTCTATTCCCTCCTTCATCGTGAGCTCGACGAACGGCTTTGCTGCCTCGTCACATGTCCGGCTCTCCTTCTTCTGCTCGATGAGAGCAGGGTTCATCAGGGCGAGGCGGGCACGGTCCAGCTCGCACACCTCGATCCGTTCCCTGATAATTTGGGGTTTTTTCTCTTCAGCCATGGTGAGTCAGGTCCTTTCCTTTTCAAATGAAAATGGTCCCGCCATTTTCGTTTTTATATCCTTGTATCCTGGTGAGGATCATGTGATTTTTTTCCAATGGGTGGATGACAATCCAATCGGGGCTTGGATCCCCGCATTGGTTCTTTCCCGGTCCTACCCTCCTCCTGCAGGGGGAAACAGGGCAACGAGATCTCCCTCCGAGAGGGGGGTGTCCAGCCCGGAGATAAAGTGGATATTCCGCCCGTTCCGCAGGATGTTCACGAAATCTTTCAATTCCCCCTTTTCGTTGAAAATCTCACCGGCAAGGGGCGGGGCCTGTTTTACGAGGAGTTCGAGGAGGTCTCTGACCGATGACCCGTCTCTGATCTCGACCTCTGTCTCCCGCGGCAGGAACTGCCGGAGGATGGCAAACGACTTCACCCGGACCTTCATGGGGCAACACCTCTCCCGTTGCACCGGGTGCAGGAAGGGTCCCTGGCAACGGGTATAACTTCCGCCTCTCCCATGAGCCCGTCCCAAAGCAGCATTCGTCCTGCCATCGGTTTACCAAGCCCCGTCACCAGCTTGATCGCCTCTGCCACCTGGATGCTCCCGACCGTCCCGACGGTGACGCCGAGAATGGGGACATCCCCAGGAGGCGGCGGGTGGGGGACGATGCAGTGCAGGCAGGGAGTCTCTCCCGGTATAATGGACGATACCTGGCCATAGAACCCGTTCACCGCCCCGTGGACGAGGGGGATGCCCTCCCCGAACGCGGCATCATCGAGGATGTACCGGGCATCGTAGTTGTCCATCCCGTCGATGATCACATCGATTCCGCATACAAGTCCACCGATGCTCTCGCGGGTGATCGTCTCCCTGACCGGTTCAACCGAGAGCCAGGGGTTGTTCTCCCGGAGCCTCCGGGCGGCGACGTCCACCTTGAAGAGGCCGTGGTCCCTTGCCGCGTACAGGACCTGCCGGTTGAGGTTGTGGCGCTCCACGACGTCATTGTCCACGATCCGGATCTTCCCGAACCCTGCACAGGCACACATCTGGGCACAGACCGACCCAAGACCCCCGGCACCGGCGACGAGCACCGCTGCATCTCTTAGTCTCTCCTGGCCCGTTTCCCCGAGCAGGGGTATCTGGCGGAGGTAGCGTTCCCGCTCAACAAGCGATAACATGGTCATTGCCTTTCCATTCGGGCCATGGTCTCCTCCACAGGTACTCCGCCATCACAAGCCATCCTCGTCAACTACCGGGTGCCAGTCAATCTCGTTCCGCGGTATACCGTGCCAGAGACCGGGCTTTTGTCCGGGGGTTGCGACCATGCACCATACCTCATGCGAGGCCCAGTTCTTCCAGTTTCTGTTTGGTCGGGACCCCGTTTTTATCCCATCCCCGGAGTTCGTAGTACTCGTCAAGAAGGGGCTGGCGCTGCCACACCCTTCCCCTAGGGGCACCCTCGCGGAGCGGTTCGTTCAACAGGCGCGGGGGGAGTGTGTCGTCGTCCTTGGTATACCCCGCCTTCAGGTTATAGAGCCTCTGGAGGTTCCAGATCCTCTCCCCGATGTGGAGCAGTCCCTTGCCTGTCAGGGACATTCCCGTTGCTGCAGAGATCAGGTCTGCATAGTCATCGGCATCGAGGGCAAACGAGGAGAAGAGGCACATGCCTGATGCGTCGATTGCCGCCGTGAGATCCTGGAAGGTCTTGGTCCACTCCGCTTTGCCTTCGCTCGTGTAGGGATCGAGCTTGACAGGTGCGCCGAGCACTTCAGGCGAGACCATGTAGCCATAGACATGGTCTGCACCCCGCACGGATGTCGCGTATTCAAGGCCATGCCCCTGCAGCCCCCGCGGGTCGTATGCCGGGATGTCCTGCTTCTTCACGCTCATCGAGAGTTCGGGGTGACCGTGCTTTTCGGCAAACCTGTAGGACCCGTCCGAGAGTTCAGCGCCGAACCCCTCGCGGTTCGCCATCTGGCGGATGAGATCGAGGAGCCCCTCCGTGGAGCCAAACTGCGGGCCGTCCCTGATGTATCCCTTCTCCTTCATCTCCATTGCGCAGGCAATCGCTGTGGGGGTTCCGATGGCATCGATCCCGAGCTTGTTGCAGAGCCATGTGGCCTTTGTGGCAAACGCGAGGTCATCGATCCCAAGGTCAGCCGTAAAGGCCCAGAGCGGTTCGTACTCCGGCCCCTCGTGGGTTTCTCCATCGACCTCCGACACCCTGCTGCAGCGGACGATGCATGCATAGCACCCCTTGTTCTTCTTCAGGTACTTCTCTGCGAGAGCCTCCCCCGAGACTTTCTCGGCGTTTGCGAAGTGCGCCGACTGGAAATTGCGCGTCGGGAGGATGCCTGCCTCGTTGATGATGTTGACGAGGACTGCCGTCCCGTACTTGGTCAGGGCCTGGCAGATGCCGTTTTTCTCGAGTTTCTCCCTGATTCGTTCCTTGACTGTGTTGAGGCGTTCCTCGTCTGCTATCCCGATGGAGAGGTCCCCGGCTGCAACGATGGCCTTGACGTTCTTTGAGCCCATGACGGCCCCGCCACCGGCCCGGCCGGCAGCCCTGTCCATGTCGTTGATCACGCAGGCAAGGAGACTCTTTTTCTCTCCCGCGGGACCGATGCAGGCAACCTTTGCCTTCGTATCCCCAAGATCCGAGAGGATCATGTCGGTCGCCTCGTGGGTCGTCTTTCCCCAGTACGGGGATGCGTCCCGGATCTCGGCCTTTCCTTCGTTTAAGTAGATGTAAGAGGGCTTTTCTGCCTTCCCGTTCAGGATGACCGCGTCAAACCCTGCCCTCTTGAGCTTCCACCCGAAGACTCCCCCGGAGTTCGAGGACATCAGGGTGCCGTTCAGGGGAGATTTCGCGCTTATCTCGTA
>JAKPPB010000031.1 GCA_029547605.1 Methanobacteriota archaeon
GGAGAACCGCGAGGTCGGCATCGAGGAGATCATCGAGCTGCCCACCATCCCGGTCCAGTTCCCCCGCAAGGACCAGGCCGAGCTCCTCGGGGCCATCGCAAAGAGCAGCGGTTACCTCGAGGACCTCATCCTGCAGGCAAATCCCCGGGCCAGGGAGGTCCCGGACGAGTTGGCAAAGGAGAGGAGCCGCCTGTTCCACCACCTCAAAAAGATCGAGGAGATGGGGTTTGTCACGAAGGAGAGAGCCGGGAAGCAGGTGATGTTCTCGCTCTCGCCGCTCGGGAGGATATTTGCGAAGGTGTGCCGGGCGGAGGGGTGATGTGGGGGATGAGGAATGTCAGGGATCTGACAGGGAACGTGATGGGAGAGGTGCTTTCGATGCATTTTGATCCAGCAGGGATGTGAGTGCCATGGATTCCGGAATGTACTGCTATTGGGGCAAGGCATCACGCGACCTCTCGGCCTGGCATCTCCTGGTCTACCACTCGCTCGATGTTGCGGCTGTCGGGTATACCTACCTCTGCCATGACAGCCTGATCTCCCGGAGAATGGCAGAACTCGCCGGGATCTCCCCTTCTTCAATCCCGGATCTTGCAGGATTCTTCCTCTCTCTCCATGACCTGGGGAAATTTTCGGAATCCTTCCAAAATAAAGTCCCGGATCTCTTCCTCTCGCTCCAGGGGAGATCCGGGACACTTTCTGCACATGTCCGCCACGATTCCACCGGCTCCATGCTCTGGAAAGAGCACCTGGGGCGCATTATTTTCCAAAAAAAGCTCCTCCCCAATGAGGAAATGTCCAATCTCTGTCTTGCAAACATTCTCCTTTCCCCATTCTTTTCCGCGGTTTTCGGGCACCATGGGATTCCTCCGAGGAAAGAGGATATCTCCCCTGATTCGGTCTATACCTGTCAGGATATCTCGAGTGCAGAGGAGTTCGTTTCTGCGATGCGGGACCTGTTCCATATCGAGGAATCGCTCATCCGATCCCTTGCGAAGCGGGAGAAGGAGGAATCGCTCTGTGTACTATCATGGCTCCTGGCAGGTCTCTGTGTCATTTCTGACTGGATTGGGTCCAATTCGCTTGCATTTCCCTATTTGAGCCAGAGAATTCCTCTGGAGCAGTACTGGAGGAAGAGAGCATTACCGGTAGCAGAACAGGTACTCCGGAAGGTGCAGATGATCCCCCTTGCTCCCTTGCCTGCCCGCGGGATTGCGGCGCTTTTCCCCCGGTTTTCCACAGGGGAATACTCCCCCTCACCCCTGCAGGAGTGGGTCTCGGGCATTCGACCCGGAGCCGGCCCCCATCTCTTCATCATCGAGGAGTCGACGGGGAGCGGAAAAACCGAGGCAGCACTCACTCTCGCTCACCGGCTCATTGCGGATGGATGCGGGCACGGGTTCTACTTCGCTCTTCCCACGATGGCCACATCGAACGCAATGTTTTCCCGGATTAAGGCAATCAGGGGGAATTTCTTTGAGAACGAGAAGGAACCCCCCCTCGTCCTCTCCCATAGCACCCGGCAGATT
Source organism: Methanobacteriota archaeon (assembly GCA_029547605.1). Classification (GTDB taxonomy): domain Archaea; phylum Halobacteriota; class Methanomicrobia; order Methanomicrobiales; family Methanospirillaceae; genus Methanolinea_A. The sequence goes on from JAKPPB010000031.1 coordinate 1,530, forward strand.
GCCCCCTACCTCCTCGGGGAGCAGCCTCTGAGTGAATACGCCGTGCGGGAGGATGTGAGCAGTGAGGATCTCTCCCACTGGCTCCATGATAACAGCAAAAAGGCTCTCCTTGCGCCACTGGGAGTCGGGACAATCGACCAGGCGCTTGTCGCAGTCCTCCCCCGCCGGTACCAGTCCCTTCGTCTCTTCGGGATATCGAAAAACATTCTGATTGTCGACGAAGTACACGCATACGATCCCTATGTCAACGAACTTTTGAGAAATCTCATTTGTGATCATACCCGGACAGGAGGCAGCACCATTCTCCTCTCAGCCACCCTTCCGGCCTGCGCCCGCAACAGTCTCATCAGTGCTTTCTGCGAGGGGGCAGGAATAATGGTGGATGAGAGGGGACATGGAGAGTATCCCCTCGTGACCCACGTATCTCCTGCCGGGCTCCACGAGATTCCGGTACAGCCACGGCCCGGGACCGGGAGGAGCGTCTCGTGTACATTTTTCGAATCGGAAGATGAAGTCATCTCTGAACTTATCAGGACAGCCCGATCCGGGCGATGCGCCTGCTGGATCCGGAATACCGTCGGTGATGCCCTTGAAGGGTACCGCAGGATAAAAAATTCTGCTGGTTCTCCCCCCGATCTCTCCCTCTTCCATGCACGCTTCGCCCTTGCTCACAGGCTTGAGAGAGAAAACGACGTCATCCGGATGTTTGGAAAGGAGAGTGTCCCGGAGATGAGATCAGGCAGGATCCTGGTCGCGACCCAGGTTGTCGAACAGTCGCTTGACCTTGATTTCGATTTCCTGGTCACAGACCTTGCCCCGATCGATCTTGTCCTCCAGAGAGCGGGCAGGCTTCACAGGCACCCGAGGGGAGAGAGAGGTGCTCCGGTTCTTGGGATTTATGCACCGCCATGGGATGAAAATCCCGGGAAAGACTGGTATTTTGGAAAATTCCCGGGTGGATCGTGGGTCTACCCCTCTCATGGTCAGCTCTGGCTCACTCTCGGGATACTCAGAAGGAAGGGGGGATTCCGGATCCCGGAAGATGCACGGGAGTGTGTCGAATGGGTGTACGGGAAGGATGCAGAATCCAAAATCCCCCCGGCACTCGCAAAGAGGGACAGGAAGTTTATGGACGAACACGAGAGGAGAGGTCGTGCTATCACCAGTGTCATCAATTTCAAAAAAGGATACACGATGGAAGGGAGACCGTGGCCGGATGATGACGAAGTTCCCACCCGGCTCGCGGAACCGTCGGTCACTCTCCGGCTGGGGGTCCTTGACGAGGAGCAGGGGACTGTCCGGCCTCTCTGCAATGCGGGTGAGTACTCGTGGGAGATGAGCCAGGTCTCAGTCCGGAGAACACTGATTGGAGGAATCACTTATGTGAAAGAATTGAGAGAAATTGTGGATCGTGCGTGTGCAAAAATGCACGACAGGGGGAGGAATGCAATTCCTGTTCCCCTGATTTATCATGCGGATGGAAACAGATGGGAGAATACATTCGTGCGGGATGATGGACAATCAATCCGCATCTCGTATACAAAAGAGGAGGGACTTTTCATTCATGATTCATGAAGAGATTGTCAGAATCATGAGACAATCCCGGGAAAACCAGGGGGGGTGATCCATTATTTCCGAAAGACTGCTCAACCTGATCGAGGACCCCTGGATTCCCTGCATGCTTGACGACGGCTCGCTAGTGCATCTCGCTCCCTGGGAGATCTTCGATCGAAAGAGAGGAATCAGTCTCGGTTCCCTCGCGACGCACCGTCCCGATTTCCAGGGGAGTATCGCTCAGTTCCTGATTGGTCTTGCACAGACAACGATGGCACCCCGCTCTGATATTGAGTGGCTCGATGCACTCCAGAAGCCCCCGGATCCTTCATTTGTACGGGAGAGGTTTGCAACCGTTGCCCCTGCCTTCAACCTGGGCGGAGACGGTCCACGGTTTATGCAGGATCCATCTTGCGCTGATGGAGATGAGATCCCCATCGAGTGGCTTGTTATCGGGATGCCGGGAGATAATACACTAAAATTGAACAGGGACTTCTTCTCGAAGAGGGATACTGTCCGGAATCTCTGTCCTGCCTGTGCTGCCCTGGCCCTCATGACACTCCAGATCAACGGGCCACAGGGTGGGAAGGGTCACATGACAGGCCTTCGCGGTGGCGGGCCCCTCACGACAGTGATCCTGGGAGATTCCCTTGCAGAGACCGTCTGGCTGAATGTGCTGCCGGAGAGCGAATTTTTCCTTGGATTAAAGGCGGACCGGAAAAGCGAAATGCACGACATCTTCCCCTGGATGGGTTCACCCGGACCCGGCGGGGGGGGTACGCGGGGACGGAAAGTGGGTATCACGGATGCAAGCCAGCTCCAGATGTTCTGGGGTACGGGCCGGAGGATCCTGCTCGAGACCGGAAAACTCAACGAAGCGACCTGTGATATCTGCGGAGAGCACACGACTGCAGGAATCAGTTCATACAGGACAAAACCCTATGGAATCCAGTACGACGAGAGCTGGCGGCATGTCCTGACACCGTATTACAGGAAAAAGGAGAAGGAAAAAGAGACGATGCTCCCCGTTCACCTCTCCCGCGAGGGGATTTTGTACCGCCACTGGCTGGGGATTGTCCAGAACGATCCCGAGGAGGGACGGGAAATCGCCCGCGTCATCAGCAGGTTCCACCGCATAACAGGAGATGTGTGGGGTCTTCTCCCGAAAAATCCGCGACTCTGGGCATTTGGGTATGACTTTGACAAAGTGAAGGCCCGCTGCTGGTACGACAGCACCATGCCGCTCCTCTCTGTCAAAGAGGAGATCCGGGAGGCATACGAGCAGAATACCGCTCAGGTCATCCATGCCGCACAGTACTCAGCCGATGTTATTCACGGAGCAGTAAAAGATGCTCTCTATTCGAAGGAATGCGGGGAGAAGGTTATGGCAGGGCCCCCAATGCCTGGTAATGCACCATCGAACATCCCGATTGTGAAGATACGGTTCTGGGCAGAGACGGAATCTCTCTTCTACCAGACTATCGGGAAGTTCAAGTCGGCACTCGAATCGGGAGAACCTGTCGATCCGGTGAAGATGGAATGGGTGAAGGAAATTAAGAAAACCGGACTCTCACTCTTTGATTTCTATGCCCAGGCCGGGTATGTTGACGAAGTCAGGCCCTGTGCTGTTGTGAAGGCACGAAAGCGCCTCGCAATGACCCTTTCGCCGGGATCGCCCAGAATCGGAAAAGTACTGGGTCTTCCCAGGAAGGTGAAGACATGATCGAACAACAGAAGAAAGTGGTGAAATTCACGGATCCGCGTATCTCTGAAGCCCTCATGGAGTGGTGGGGAAGTCTTGACCGGAATCGCGGGGACAGGGCAGATCTCGGGCGTTGCAAATCACCCGAAGACGTCGTATTCGTCCCTGCATACCACAGGCTCCGGACAGCCCTCTCTGCATTTGGGAATATCTATGATCCATCCCTCTGCATCGTGGCGGCTGTCCTTTCGCATGCACGGGAACACGATGGATCTGAAAAATGTGCCGCACAGCTCGCACGAAAACCTGTCGGGAGAGATTCTCCCCTGATGAGTGAACGCCGGTTCAGGAAGTTCCTCACGATTCGGGATCCTGCGACCCTTCTCCGCGAGGGGATTCGGGCCGTCAGGCTGCTTGACGGAACCGTGAACATCCCGGATCTTGCCCAGAGTCTCTACTGGTGGACCCGGGAAACAAGGAAGGAATGGGCATTTGAATATTACGGAAAAATCGTTTGAGGTGACAGGAAATGACTGAGTTTATCCAGATTCACATTCTCGCTTCGTATCCCCCGTCGAACCTGAACAGGGACGACCTCGGGCGGCCGAAGACTGCGATCCTTGGCAATACCCAGAGGCTCCGTATCTCGTCGCAGAGTCTGAAACGTGCCTGGAGGCAGTCGGAACTGTTCCAGTCCGCTCTCGCAGGGCATATAGGGATACGGACAAGGGAAATGGGAAACAAAATCGCTGCCGCATTTAGTTCAGGAAGCACTCTGAAAAATATCCTTGCGGATACCCGTGAGGCCCCTTCCCGGAAGGTTGTGCCTCAGAAAGAGGCATACGAATGGGCACGCCTGATTACAGAGCGGTTCGGGAAGGTTACTGCAAAGGAGAATCAGCTCAAAACAGAACAGATCGTCCACTACAGCCCCGAGGAGATTTCGGCCATCGATGCACTCCTCGAGAAGTGTGCGATGTCCGGAAAGGGGCCGGAAGAGAAAGATCTCGATCTTTTGAGGAAGAACCATGCCGCTGTGGATATCGCCATGTTCGGGAGAATGTTTGCGAATACACCGGCCTATAATACCGAGGCAGCCGTGCAGGTCGCTCATGCCATCACCGTTCACGATGTCGTCGTGGAGGACGACTATTTCACAGCGGTGGATGACCTCAACCGGCTCGAGACCGATGCCGGATCAGCCCACATCGGGCAGTTTGAATTCGCGTCGGGATTGTATTACATTTACATGTGCATTGACCGTGATCTCCTTGAAGGGAATTTAGGTGGAAACAGGGAACTTGCTTCCCGGGCGATCGCAGCGCTCACCGAGGCAGCCACGAAGGTTGCCCCGGCGGGAAAACAGGCAAGCTTCGCCTCACGGGCGTATGCTTCATATCTCCTTGCAGAACGCGGCACCCAGCAGCCACGCTCCCTTGCCGTTGCATTCGTCAGGCCAATCCGGGATGAGGAAGTCCTTTCCTCTGCGATACGTGCCCTCGAAGAGACGCGTACGAAGATCGAGAAAGTATATGGCAGGTGCTGCGATGAGTGGGTCTCGATGAATACCGTAACCGGGGAGGGATCCCTTGAATCCGTCCTGAAGTTCGTGGCAAGGTGAATATGACGCGGTATTGCGTGTTCTCGCTGTATGGTCCCATGGCATCCTGGGGAGAGATCGCGGTCGGGGAGGACAGGCATTCCTCCGATCATCCCACGAAATCCGCGATTATGGGACTTGTGGGAGCAGCACTTGGGATTTTGCGCGAACAGGAGGATCTGCACACGAAACTATCCCGATCGCTCGGAATGGCGTGTCTCGTGCGGGATCCGGGTGTCCCCCTCGGCGATTACCATATAATCCAGACACCTCCCCAGTCTGCATTGAGATCAGTGCGGCATATCAAAACAAGGAAGGATGAGCTCTCGATCGGCCGGGCTCTTTTGAATTCAATTGAGTCCTGGCGCGAATATCGCTGTGATACGTTCGTCCATGTCTGCCTGTGGGAGAGGGGGCAGAGTGTCCCCTGTTCTCTTGATGTGATTGCAGAAGCCCTTAACAGGCCACGGTTCTGTCTCTACCTCGGGAGGAAATCATGCCCGCCGGGTCTGCCTGTCCGGGCCAGGATTGTCGAGGCACCGACCCTTCTTGAGGCTTTTTCCCAAGCGGAAGATGATTGCGCAGGTATTCTGGCCAGGTTCAGTTTTCCCGATTCTGCTGCGATGTACTGGGAAAGCGACGGGGTGCCGGGTATCGAAGCGGCCCACACTGTTCCGCGAAGGGATGAGATTCTCAGCCGGAAGAGGTGGACGTTTTCGAACCGGACCGAGCATTATAGCAGGGTGAGATTGCCTGTTGCAGGCGGGTGAGAGAGTGTACTTCTCGCGAATCCAAATCAGGTCCGATGCGTCTCTCTCCCCGGAGTTCTGGAAGATCGCGACCGGACCCTACCAGATTCACACGATGGTCTGGGATCTCTATTCCGATGGGGAGACGAGGGAGCGGGATTTCCTTTACCGCGTCGATTACTCCCGGAACAGGCCTGTTATTTATTCGGTTTCCCGGAGGCGCCCGGTGTATACCGGATCACTCTGGGCCGTCGAGACAAAGGAGTACAACCCGGTTTTGTACGGTGGGCAGCGTCTCTGGTTCTCCCTCCGGGCCAATCCGGTCAGGACACGCTGGACGCCCCCTGATAAGGAAGGACGGCGGTTCCACCGGAGACACGATGTGGTGATGGATGCAAAACGTCTGATCCGTGCCAGCCGGGATTCCGCCGGGAAGGCCGTCCGGACGGCAGACCTTGTCCAGCAGGAGGGGGTGAGGTGGCTGAAAGAGAGGTGCGGGAAATATGGTTTTTCGGTCGGGGAAGAGCGTGTAATTGCGGAAGCCTATCGCCAGCTCCGGTTTTTCAAGAACGGAAAAAACAGAGAGGTCCTGATCAGCACGGTGGATTTTTCCGGTATCCTGGAAGTAACGGATCCTGATCTTTTCAGGAAAGCCCTCCTGGAGGGGATAGGCCCTGCGAAGGGTTTTGGCTGCGGCATGATGATGATAAAACCCGCGTGACAGAAGAGTGATGGCTCCGGTTCCCCCGATAATCAAACCTATTTCCCTCAAAGAAAGGACCTCCATCATTTTTCTTGAATATGGTGAACTGGATGTCATTGACGGGGCTTTTGTCCTCGTGGATATCCGGGGTGTCAGGGTCCAGGTTCCTGTCGGGGGACTTGCCTGCATCATGCTTGAGCCGGGGACAAGGGTGTCCCATGCCGCTGTCAAGCTCGCCGCCCAGGCCGGATGTCTCCTTGCATGGGTGGGAGAAGGAGGAGTCCGCCTCTACTCCACCGGGCATCCCGGTGGGGCGCGGTCCGACAGGCTCCTGTACCAGGCGTCGATCTCCCTGAACCCCGAGGGTCGCCGCCGTGTTGTCCGGAAGATGTTTGAGATCCGGTTTGGTGAGAAACCGGACCCGAACCTGACAATTCACCAGATGCGTGGACTTGAAGGTGTCAGGGTAAGGAGCTTATACGAAGAATTTGCGCAGCGGTATCGGGTCCGCTGGGAAGGAAGAAAGTATGATCCCCATAACTGGGGGGCTTCTGACCTTCCAAACAAGTGTCTCAGTGCCGGAAATTCCTGCCTGTATGGCGTTGTTGAAGCGGGCATCCTGGCTGCCGGGTACTCGCCGTCTCTTGGTTTTCTCCATACCGGTGATCCTCTCTCCTTTGTTTTTGACATAGCCGATCTTTTCAAATTTGAAACTGTTGTCCCGGCGGCATTCGAAGTTGCGGGACAGCGCCCCGTTCACCCCGAACGCCAGGTCAGGCAGAGATGCCGTGACCTGTTCCGGCAGCAAAACATTCTGGAACGCATCATCCCGACCATCCAGGAAGTCCTTGAGGCAAGCGGAATGGAAATGCCCAGTCCGTATGAAGATTCAATCCCTCCTGCCTTCCAGAAGGAGTGAGAGCATGGGACTCATGGTCATAGTTACGGAAAATGCACCCCCCTCACTCCGGGGAAGACTTGCCGTGTGGCTTCTTGAAATTCGTGCGGGTGTGTACATCGGTAACTATTCAAGCAAGGTCAGGGAGATGATATGGAAACAGGTCATCCTTGGCCTTGGACGGGGGAGTGCAGTTATGGCCTGGCATGCCCCGAACGATGCAGGATACGACTTCGAAACAGTTGGCGTGAACAGGAGGATCCCACGTGAGATGGATGGCATCAAATTAATTTCATTCCTGCCAGAGAAGAAAACAGAAGAATGATATATGACTTTTTTTAGTCATATATAAATTGAAGAGAGTTCCCCACATGCGTGGGGATGAACCA
>JAKPPB010000051.1 GCA_029547605.1 Methanobacteriota archaeon
CAGGGCTGGCACGACAAGATCGCGGGCACCGTCGTCATCAATCTCTACCAGGTCGTCGAGGTCGAGATCCCGCCAAAAAATGCCTTGACAAACCAAGGCAATTTATTTAGTTAGAGCATCTTCGAAGCAGACACGGGTCGGTAGCTCAGCAGGTAGAGCATCGGACTGAAAATCCGAGTGTCGGCGGTTCGACTCCGCCCTGACCCACCAGGAAATCAAGGGGTTACGAGCCTGAGATAGGGTTTGTAGCCCCTCTTTTTTTGTGATTGTGCTATAAATGTGATATTTTTCTTCGCCGCCCTGTCCATCGTCTCAATGCCCGGTCGCAGGCTTTCGGGGTTGTGGTGCGCGTATCGCATGATCATCGCAGTGTTCTTCCACCGGCCCAGCTTCTGTACCGCATAGAGATCAACCCCGTTCTGAACGAGCCTCGTGGCAAAGGTATGACGCAGGTCATGGAAGCGAAAACCCTTTATCCCGGCCTTTTCCAAGGCTGCTTTGAAGGCCCGGAAGAGGTTGCGGTTGCTGATCCTGGTACCGCTGCGACTGGGGAAAACAAGTCCTGATCGCCCTGCCCGCCCCTTGGCCTTTTGATCTAGGATATCCATCACCGTCGCATTGAGGGGCAGCGTATCCACCCCCCGGTTCTTCTGCTCCGAGATGGTTACCGTGCGCCGGGACCTATCGACCTGGGTCCATTTCAGATCGAGGATCTCGCTCATCCGAAACCCCGTGTGAATGGCAAAAAGGATGATTTCCTGCAGCCACTCAGGCGAGGCGACCAGGAGCCTGCCCTCCTCTTCCGGCGTGAGCCACCGCTCCATCTGGTTATGTACCCTCTCTCGTGTCACTTTTTTGACGGGGTTTTCCGAGACCCACTCCCATTCCCGGATGGCAATTGTGAAGGCGTGACTTAAAAGAGCAAGTTCATAGTTGATCGTCCGCGGGGAGGCTTTCTCCGAACGCCGCTTGGTCTTGTACTCGGCGATTATCCTCGGCGTGACCTGCGTGAGCCTGAGCTTCGCAAAGTGAGACAGGAGATGCGCCTTCAGGCTCTTGTCACGCAGATATGTTTTGGGTGCTTTCTGGACCGCCGAGTATTCTTCCAAATACTTTTCGATTAACTCCCTAAATGTAATATCCTCTCCCGGGAGTCGCTCGAACCACTTCCCGTCCGCGATCTGCCCCTTTATCTTGTCAAAGATCCGTTTTGCTCGTTCTTCGTCCTCGGTCTCCGTAGACCGCCTCACCTGCTTGCCCGTGTTCGGGTCCATAAAACTCATCCACCAGACCGAGCCCCTTAAATAGAGTCCCATGTCAGACCTCCTTTCCGGAGCCCTTGACTTGGTCTGATTTCCCGTGGGAAGCAGTATAGTCTCCCGCGTCGACCTCGTCAATCGCCTTGGCGATAATCCGATCGATATCCAGCATGGGACCCTTTCTTTTTCTCACCTTACGGGCTCTGGGCGGCTTTGGAGTTGCTTCTGGGGCGGAGGTAGAGCTTTCCGGCTCCTGTCTCTGGTCCTGGACCACCTCCTTGGTTACCCTGTGCCGCTCCATCCAGGAATCTACATCTTCCCGCTTGAACCGGATCAGGCGCCCGACCTTGTAGTGGGGGATCTCCTTGACCCTGGCGTAGAGGGTCTTGGGTTTGATGTTTAGATAATTCGCTGCGCCCTGAATTGTTATGAAATTTGCCGATGTTACATGTTCCATTCGGTTTCTCTCCCACGGGATCAGGGAGAGTAAAATCATCACGGCATCTGGGCATGCCCCATGAAGCCCCCAAAGTAAAATCCCGAATCCAGCGATAAGCACCGCGGAGAGCTCTTTGGACGTTTGAACCGGTCTGAAAACGCGTTCGGTGCTTGACGGGATTCGATTTCAATGGGAGCCGGCCGGGGCGACGCTCTGAGCGATGCCCAAAACCGGCTCGAC
>JAKPPB010000058.1 GCA_029547605.1 Methanobacteriota archaeon
CCGTCTTCGGGCCGAAAATCAGAAAATTCCAAGCACCAAGGGGGTGCTCTGATCGTCAGAAGGAAGGAATGGGCAAGGAATAATGGGAAATCCCACCCACTCTATCGCGTTCTCTGACCTTTTTTTTATCTTCTAAAAAAAACGTTTGATTCTTCTTTTCAGTGTTGGAATGAAAGCCTGGCAAGTGCTTCCTTTGCGATAATGCGTACGAAACAGTTCTCGTCTGCACATGCGCTGGCGAGCGGTTCGATTGCCCGGGGGTCGCCGATCATCCCAAGTGCCGATGCAGAGATGAACCGGATATCCCGGTCACGGTCAGCAAGCATTGAAATAAGCGGCTCAACACTCCGCCGATCCCCGATCTCGCCAAGTGCATGTGCTGCAGCTATCCTGATACGTTTATCCTCGTCCTTTAATGCCAGGAGAAGAAAGTCAACTGCTGGCTGGCCTTTCTTCCCAAGTTCCACAATTGACTGGACAATGTCCGTACTGGTCTTCTCTGCCACACCCAGCAGATGGCCTTTCATCAATATCCCCCTGTCACCGACCTTCTCTCGAAGGTGAAGAGAACTGGATCAAAGAGGTAAAAATTAATGTGCCATTCAGTAATGCACAGCATAATTTTATATAATCGTTCGGTTTTTATTTCGACCGATTTGGATGGCAGAGGCTCTATGGGTGTACAGAGAAAAGGGTTGATGCCACCTTGATCTTAGTGTTGCTGGCCAGTTTTGAGAGTTGAGTTTTTTGGAAAAGGTAAGGGTTATGCGGACTTTGCCGCAAGCTCCACGTCCTCTTCCTTGATCGTCTTCCTGCCCGCGTGAAGGGCAAGCCTGTTGGCTTCCTTTGTCAGGTTTGCAATGTACTCTTCCGCCTTTGCAACCAGTGCGGCAGCAGCATCGCTGCCTACTCTCTCAGCACCATTTTTCTTGGCAATTCTCACAACTGCAGCAATAGGTAAATCTGCCATTGTATTTTACCTCAATTCAAAAAATGTATCAGGAAATATTTAAACATTTCGCGATTTCTGCGCAATTTGCCGCCGATTACCTTTTTCCGCGTCACCCTGAAAAGATTGCACCCATGTGGAGCATGGCCAGGATAGCTTTCGTCCGCTTCGATGATATCGGCGTTTTTCTCAAAAATAGTCCTAGAAACTGGCTTTTTTCCTATCGGACAAAAAATTCGCGAGATGGAGCGCATTCACAAAATCAGGCGAGGCGCGCGAGGTATCTACAAAGACTCTGTCGATATTTAAGGCAGGTGCGCCATGTCCGTGACCCTTTCCGAGAAATGTGAGCGTACGGAAGATCAAGTTTCCAGAGATGCCGTCAGGGGCGATAATGACTCCTGCCTTTTTTACTGCCTCCTCGATGAGGATTTCGTAATGGCGTGCCCCTGCAAGCCGTGCGACGAGTTCAGCCTGTGCCATGCTCTCGTCCACCCTCGGGTGTCTGCCCGCGTCGCCAAGCCTTCCTCCCGAGAGAATCGCCACACCCTCCTTCAGTCCGAGCGTACGGGCGAGCTTCCCTGCCTTCCTGGCCAATGATACCTTCTCCTGGACAGTCCACCCTTCGTCAACTCCCACAGGGGCGAGGATGAACCTGGTACCATCACCGCTCTCAAGGACGGCAGCTCTCTCAAGGGTATCAACACCTGCCGTGCTCTTAAGCGCCGAGAGTGTGGTGCTGGAGGGGAGCGTGCCCCTCACTGCAGCGTCGAGTGTACCATTGAAGAGGTCGCGGACCAGGGCTTGCCCTGGATTGGGATCTTCTCTGATCTCGATGCCATCTGCCCTTGCAATACTTCCTGGACGGCAATAACAGGCAGTAATTGATGCACAGGTGGACCGAGTTACGCTTTCGACAACCTTCTCGCTCTCTTCAAGGACCCCGATGCCTATCTTCACTTTGGGCATGAGCCATCATCTGAGAAGAGGCGCATGATGCCATTTTTATCAAAATCAAACACGAGAGCTGCGTCGTCCCTGAGCACTACGCGGAGTATCCTGTCGCCCGTGACATGTCCTACCATTCTTGCTGTCATTCCGACATCCTCAAAGCGCCTGGAGATCTCGGGGACATTCTGACCCGGTGCCGTGAGGACAAATCCCATACCCGGGTAAATCCTGACCCATTGCTCGAAGGTCATGTGATGAGCCGCAAGGTCAGGCATCGGGAGCCTGTCAAGGGCTATGGATGCCCCCTTCCCGCTCACTTCGAGAAGCATGCCAAGGGTTCCGATAACTCCCGGGTTACTGATGTCTTTGCCGGCGCTGACCAGCCTGTCCCTTCCCAGTCCTTCCAGCACCCTCACCTGGGATCTCACCTCTTCGGGGGACTTCATGGTCACGGAGTCCCAGTTAAGGATGCAGGAGGGATGGACTCTGCCGTTGAGGTCGACTGCAACAATTACCGAGTCTCCTTCATTCGCGGTATGGGAGTATATCACCGAGTCCTTTGGTGCGGTTCCAAGGATTGCCACATCGATCACGCTGTAGGGAGTATCAGGATGAAGGTGCCCGCCGACGATGGGGACTCCGAACTGAACAGAAGCATCGTGCATACCTGCGATGACCTGCGCCTGGATGCATGGATTGGAGATCGAAAATACATCCACCATGGCAAGGGGGCGGCCACCCATGGCGGCGATATCGTGGATATTGACAAGGACGGCACAATACCCTGCCCAGTAAGGGTCTGCTTCCATCAGCCGGCTCCAGATTCCGTCTGCAGCAAGGAGAAGGACTTCATCACCGTGTTCTATTACCGCGGCGTCCTCACCAAACGAGGCCAGCACACCGGGAGACTCGATCCGGAGGGTCTTTACCATCTCGCCGATGGCATGCTTTCGCATGACCCCCTCGTATTCCCTTACCACCGATGCAACCTTTGCCACAGATACGCCGTTTAATTCCATAGAGACAACAGAGACGGTTTGTTATAACTCATTGGAGCATCATCAGTGATAATTTATTTGATGCAGGGTCGAAACAAGAGGCATGGACTGGGCGGAGAAATATCGGCCTGCTCACCTCGACGAAGTGGTGGGAAACAGCACCGCGCTGCGCCAGATGCTGGAATGGGCCAGGACGTGGAGCCGGGATAAAAAGCCGCTCATCCTCCATGGAAAGCCTGGAACCGGGAAGACATCGAGTGCGCATGCACTTGCGGCCGATATGGGCTGGGAAGTGATCGAGCTCAATGCAAGCGATCAGCGGACCAGGGCAGCCATCGAGCGAACCGCAGTGAGTGGGAGCACGACTGCAAGCCTCACCGGTGCACAGAGGAAATTGATCGTAATTGACGAGGCTGATAATCTTCACGGTACAGCCGATCGCGGAGGGGCTCGTGCTATCCTCGATCTGATCAGAGGGTCCCGTCAGCCTGTCCTCCTCATCGCAAACGATCTCTATGCGATCCCGGGGGAGATCCGGAGCAGGTGTGATGGTGTCCAGTTCAAGGCACTCCAGGCACGTTCTATTGCACCTCGACTCAGGTATATCTGCGCAGCGGAAAAGATCTCATGCAGTGAGCAGGCACTCCACCAGATCGCGGAAGCAGCCCATGGTGACATGAGGGCGGCAGTGAACATGCTCTATGCATCGGCCTCCGGAAGGCAGCGACTCTCGGAGGAGATTCTCCCGTCAGGGAAAGACGATCGTTCATCCATTTTTGACCTGATCGTTGCCATTTACGGGAATACAGCTCCAGAAGCCCTCCTGAAAATCGCCTACGATGTTGACGAAACACCGGATACCCTTATCCAGTGGATCGAGGCAAATCTTGCCGGTATCCCAGAGATCGACGATCTTTCCGCGGCATATAACTGCCTCTCCCGCGCTGATGAGTACCTGGGCTACACTTACCGGCAGCAGTACCACACCCTCTGGAGATATGCGACTTCCCTCATGGTACTTGGGGTAGGGTGTGTTGCGAACAGAAGAGGGCTCCATGCAAGGATAACCCCTCCCGAGCGTTGGAAGAGGATGTCTTCTTATCAGAAGCAGAAAGCGATCCGATCATCCATGCTCAGGAAAGTCTCATCTTCGCTTCACATGCCGCAGAGAACGTTCCTTGAGACGTACATGTCTCCGGTCGGCATAGTCATCGATCGAGACCCTCTCACCTATGCGAGAGAGTTCTCGCTCGATGCTGACGAGCTTGATCTCTTCCTCCATGACAGGGTCCGGTCTGCCTCGGTCCTGAGGGCCCTTGCTGCAGAAGAGAAGGCAGAGGCAACAAAGACCGAGAGAGAAACAAGAACCAGGCGGAAGTTGGATGAGGGAGGAAAAATGAGACAGAAAGAACTCCCTGCCGGGAAAGAAGAAGCCCCCTTGCCAGAACCACCTGCAGAACGGTCTTCCCAGAAGAATCAAAGGACTCTGTTCGAAGGGTTCTGACTACGGAAGTACCGGTGGAGGATAACTCCGCAGTCTACCAGCTCACCGCCATTTTGGAACCCTTCGAACCCAAGGTGATATACCAGGAGATCGCAATCAATTTTCCGGGCGAGGGCAACCAGGGCCGGCATCATTTCCTCATGCGGCCGGATCGAATAGATCAGGTCAAGACCCATGTAAAGCGCCACATCCGGTGCGAAGATGTCGTCGTAGACGATACGGACTCCCGGAATTGAGGGGAATGGCCGTATGTCCGTGCAGAAGACCCTGACGCCACAATCATGCAACATCAATGCGGTCTCAGGGTTCAAGCCGACTCCTATTTCCGCCACATTATGGTAATTTTTCGCAATGTAAGACGCGATACTTCGCTCAATATGTTTAAGCCCCGCCATACCCACTAATAAATAAGAGATGGATTTGCTTATTTTTTGGGATGCCAGGGCCCCCTCCGGCATCCAGGCCGCGCTTTCAAGGGAACTTGAAGTACTGCTCCCCCTCACGCCAGCTGTCTGTGAAAGCCATTTTGTCGTCACTGGTTATATTCCCTCACGCAGGCAGACGGACGCATCAGTGCTTCTCGATTCGCTTGACCTCTATAAGAAGCGTACCGGGATCTCTCATCCAATTCTCCTCGTGGTTTCAGAAGATCTCTGCAGGAGCGGGGATGAATACCTCTTTGGTCTCTCGCGGGAATCCACCGGGAGTGCCGTCGTATCGACTGCCCGCCTGGAAAACGAGTACTACGGTCTTCCCGAAGACGACGAGGACCTCATCGATCGGCTGGTCAAAGAATCTGCCCACGAGGTAGGACATCTTCTTGGTCTCCGGCACTGCCGGAACAGTGAATGCATCATGTATAATCCCCTCGTTCTCGACGACATCAACCGGCAGAAGCGATGGTTCTGTCCAGAGTGCCGCGTGTTTACCGGGTAATCCACAGCGAGGTTGAGGCATACAGGCCTCGTTCCGGCGCATAGTAGTCGTCACGCCATCAACCCCGGTCAGCCATGTATTGCCTGGCGAACTTGAGCAATAAAGTGTTCTTATATGGTGGAGCGGCATCCCTTCCTTGAAGGCTCACAGGAGGTGAGTATTCCATGACCGATGGATAGACCCGGAAGGACGGCAAGGAGGGTCAGAAAACACGCTGCCCTGGCCGCAGAGAGGCGAGGGGCTTTGTCACTTCAACGCAGGCAATCCAGAACCCGGCCCTCTCGGAACGTGCGGACGTCCGGAGATTCAGCTGCGCACCGTTCATGAAGAGAAGTGTGATGAGGCCCACATCTATGAATAACTTCGATTGTTGCTTCCGCCTTGACTATATTGAGCACCGCAGGGCCATGGAGTGCACCTGTGCCTATCTCACCGATGATCGAGGGGTACCCTGCCCGTTCCAGGAGTTCTCCCAGCCCTTTTGCGGCAACCAGGAGGAGAAGGATTGCAGCAAGCGGGTTCATCAGGGGATACCGGGAGTCTCTCAGATATGAACGCAATGGATCGGTCTGGATGATCCTCACGTCTGTCCCCTTAAATGGTATACAGAAGGGCATCACGCCCGATGGAAAAGCGAATACGTGACCTGTGGAGATCGATAAAAAGGGAGGGTTTCAGCCGAACAGGGCTCCGAGCCCTGCCATGCCGCTCTCTTCTTCCTCCTTCTTCTCTTCCTTGCTCGGCTCTGCAGCAGCGGCTGCCGCGGGTGCAGCGGCAGCGGCAGGTGCAGCCACAGCTGCGACCGCGACAGGTGCGGCTGCAGCCTTGCTGATGGCATCCTCGATATTGATTCCTTCGAGGGCTGCAACCATGGCCTTTACCCGGGCGTCGTTCACGGCGATACCGGCAGCAGTAAGGACTGCCTTCACGTTCTCTTCCTTGACCTCTTTTCCTGCCTTGTGCAGGAGGAGGGCTGCATAGATATATTCCATCTCAATTACCTCTGTGATTCCTCTCATTTCCCGCCAACCATGCTCTGGAGGGCGGCACTTTCTCTATAGGCTTTACCAATAATCGCATCAATGACGTCTTTTGCATAGACATCGGCTTCGATTGCCAGTCCACGGGCCTCCCGTGCAGCCTTCTCCACCAGCGGGATAGCAGTATCCCGTGTGAAGATCACCGCGTTCACCGAGAGGTTGAATGCCTGTGACGCTGCCAGTGTCAGCTGGCTGTATATCAGGTCCTCATCGATGGACAGCACCGACGGCTCGTACACGTCGCCTTCGAAGAGAGCTGCCTGCAAAATCAGTCCCACGTCCATCGGCTTGATGTCCAGTTTTGCAAGAACATCTGCAAGCTTGGGGCTGATGACCTCTCCCTTCTTGACAACGGTACGGGTCTCCCGTATCTTGACCTTCCCGGCCTCGATGGCGGCAGGGATACCTGCCTGCTGGAGTTCGCCGACAATCGGGCCCGGCTTGAAACTCGTCGGGCCTTTCTCGACGACGATGTCTTCCGGAGCGATCTCTCCAGGCTTTGCGGCCATCTTTGTCTTGGTCTTCTCAAGGGTCTTGAAAAGCCTGAACGGATTTTCATTGGTGAAGATGAGCGCAGACTGCCCAGAGAGGTGACCGGAAAGTGCCGCGAGCGGCCCGCCCATCTCGTCAAATGCGTGACGGATAAGCGTGTTCCGTGTCATCTTGATCTTTGCACGGGACTTCAGGTTTCGGCGGATCTGCTGCAGCTGGCTTGCGGGGATGCCGTACATGTCGACAAGGCCAACCAGGGCGTATTTCCCGGCATCTGCCTTGATCTCCTCCACCTCTCTCCTCTTCCATGCGGGAAGGTGATGAGTATACAGGGCCATCTACACCAGCCTCTCAGCAGGCCCCATCGTCGTCTTGATATAGACTGACCTGATATTCATGGAGCCCTGTTCCAGCACGGATTCAATCCTTCGCAGGACCGCATCGATATTCTCGGCGATCTGCTCGGGAGGCATCCCGGTGGATCCCACCTTGACATGGAACGTCTTCTTGTCCTTCGTGCGTATCTTCACCGAATTGCGGAGACGTTCCACCATGGGCCTGATATCGGTCCCGGAAGGAATCGGTGTGGGCATCCTCCCGCGTGGCCCCAGGCGTGGACCGAGAAATCGTCCCACCTGCGGCATGACGCTGGTCTCGGCCAGGAAGAAGCGGTATGCGCTGGCAATACTGCGGGCTTCCCTTGGAGCCCCACCCAGCCGCTCCACCTCTTCGGGTCCGATCACCAGGTCCACGCCCGCTTCCCTGGCCTGGGTGGTGATATCACCCTTGCCAATGACTGCGATGCCAACCTTCCTGCCGGTACCATGGGGGAGGAGTATCGTCTCATCAATACGATTTTTGGGCTGCGCCATGTCAATATTCTTGAGATTGACGGTAATATCTACGCTCTCAGAGAATTTTCTTTTAGGCGCCTTCTCGATGGCCGTCTTCACGGCATCTACAATTTTTGCCCTTTCAACCATTCATTTCCTCCATAGTGCACGACCATACTGATCTTCTATGGTTCATTCTCATCTATTCCACGAGGAGCTTGTCGTAGGTGCCAGCATCGATGGCGGAGAGTGCCTCCTTCGGCTTCTTTCCATCGACGGTGATACCCATACTCACGCAGGTGCCGACGACCTCCTTGACCCCGTGCTTGAGGTCATAGGAGAGCATGTCTCCCTGCTTCATACGGGCAATCCTGACAACGGCCTCGATAGGCATGTCACCAACAATCTTGATGTTGGGTTCCGGAGATCCTTTCTCGACATTGACCTCCTTCTTGATGAGGGCGGTGGTGGGCGGGATGCCCACGCTTACCGTGAAGTTCTTCTTATCATCGACCTCGACCTTCACAGGGACCTGCATACCGTTGAAACTTGCGGTCTTTGCGTTGATCTCGTCGACAACGGCCTTCACGTTGATGCCGAGTGGCCCGAGGGCCGGCCCCAGGGGTGGACCTGCGGTTGCCTTGCCTCCGGATACTAATACCTCGACCACTTCTGCCATGTCTGTACCACCATGCCGTCCCGGATGGGACCAAGCGTGGGTAAAAAAGGTTGACCGCAGCAGACTTAAAGGTATACCAGGAGTGGGTGGAGATTTCCCGGCCTAATTTCCATCTCCCTTGTCAACCACGCGCACATTATCGCCCCTGACAGTAATAGGGATGGGGAGCACGCTCTCGTAGAGCTCGACGGTGATCTCCTCTTTACCGGTATCAATCCGCTTGACGACCGCCTTTTCCCCTTTGAACGGTCCGGCGATGAGCTCGACGATGGTCCCCTCAGAGATGCCGCTGACAACAGGTTTTGGTACCAGGAAGTGAGCGACCTCTGAGAGGGTGGTCTCACCCCTTACAACGGTGCGCGCGTGGGCGACCTTCTCTGCCAGCTGCTCAATGCGGGGGAGGCTCTCAGGAGTTTCCACGAGGACGTAACCTTTCAGCTCGTCCGGCACGATGATCGCAACCACCTGTATATCTGTCGCTCCCGTCTCAATCGCCTTTTTGATGTTGTCAGCAACTGTCCTCTCCTGCTTTGAGGTCGTCTTGATGGCAAAAATACGGTTGGGGAACTCTTCCATATTGATCAGGGGAGAAGGAGCATCAGCTCGTAGATCACAAATCCGATGAGGCCCACAATGAGGACGCCGACTGCGGCGACAAGCGCAATCTTCTGGAACTCCTCACGCTTCGGGGTCCTTGCAAGTTTGAGGATCCGCCAGTACTTCCTGAAGAGCTCCTCGTTGATATTGAATTTCACATCCGGCTTGGCAATTTCCATAGCACTCACTTCAAAAAGTCAATCTCGAATTGTTTCTGAACTTTTGGGGTAATTTTTTCATTCCTACCATATATTTGTGGCGACCGAACTCCAGTCACGACAAGCATCGTCCGCATTTTATTCTGCATATTGGGGTCCACCTGTGCACCCCAGATGATCCGCGCATCCGGGGCAATGCGGTTGTATACCTCCTGGAGCACGCCCTCCGCCTCTTCCATGGTCATGTCCGGGCCTCCGATTACATTGACGAGGGCAGCGGTCGCACCAGAGATATCCACGTCAAGAAGCGGTGAACGGATCGCTTTCTTTACCGAATCGGCGGCTTTCTCCTCGCTCTCGCTCTCTCCCACCCCTATCATTGCAACCCCTCCACGCTCCATGACGGTACGGACATCCGCAAAGTCAAGGTTCACCAGTCCTGGAAGGGTGATCAGTTCGGTGATCCCCTTGACTGCACGCATCAGTACCTCGTCGGCAACCTTGAATGCTGCATACAGGGGGAGTTTTGGGACCACTTCGAGGAGCCGGTCGTTTGGGACCACGATGACAGTATCTGCCACGTCGCGGAGGCGCTCGAGTCCGGCTTCGGCATTCTCCATCCGTATCACACCTTCTGCGGTGAAGGGGAGCGTGACCACACCGATGGTAAGGGCCCCCTCCTCTCTCGCTGATTTGGCAACGATGGGTGCTGCCCCTGTGCCGGTCCCCCCTCCAAGGCCTACTGTGATGAATACCATGTCGCAACCGCTGACCGCCCGCTTGATCTCCTCCTCGTTCTCGAGTGCCGCCTCTTCACCGATCTGGGGTATGGACCCGGCTCCAAGGCCCCGTGTGCGCTGCCTCCCAATGAGGATGCGTTGATCTGCCACTGTGCGGGAGAGGTGCTGGGCGTCTGTATTGATGGCGACGAGGCGTGCGCCGTGGATCCCCTCCTCCTTCATGCGGGTGATGGTGTTGGAGCCGCTCCCGCCGCAGCCGATTACGGCGATCTCAGTCCGCAACTCCTTGAGGATCTGGTCGAGATCCTCGTTGTTCTTCGAGATGTCCGGTGAGTCCTCCCTCACCCTGGTCAGCGCTTCTTCGACAATAGACCTCATAGGAATTTCTCCAGTCCCGGGATGTGGATTCTCTTTTCGCTGCGGGTTCTGACCATCTCGGGTGTAATCTCCCGACCCCCCACCCGCACAGTGCAGCCGTTCATCAGCTGTCCGTACAGCGGGCCAGGGGGGATCCCAAGGCTTTGCGCCCGGCCGGGGTCGAACCTGTGCCTGCAGACAGTCAGGTGGTCACCCTCAACGAACGTAATTTCCCCTCTACGTATGATGTTTACGCATAAGCTTATTAAATCATGCAGTACAGTCCCGCTAATATCCCCGATGGTGATAAAAGAAGGCCATACCGGCTTTTTCTGGGTTGAGAGACGGACCAGCGGGAGCGTATCGAGCCCATCGAGAAATTCATTCTGGCTGCACCTCCAAGCCTCATCAAGGAGCAACTGGTCCAGTTCGATCCTCACCGGTTCTCCATCTGGGCATTGCCCGTGGAGATTGACGCGGCATCCCGGAACGATCTGGTCCGCAAGAGACAGTACTTTCAAGTAGGTCTCCCACGACATGTCTCCAAAGTGCATGAGATCGCCCTCCGTGAGAGGTCTTATCCTGCGTTCAGCAAGAATTCTCTCCAGCCGGGCAAGGTCTTTTCCTGGAATCGCCTTCCTGTCGATATAGGCTGCTACAGCCCCTGTTCTCTCCTTCATCAGGTCGATCATGGCGGCATCAAGCAGGGGCACGTCGCGGGTATGAGCAATATGACCAAACGCTCCCCGGGTATTGAGAGCAATATGGGTCTGCCTGGCGGCATAGTGTGTCCCTCCAAAGCCGATCAGAGGAATGATGTTTGCAGGATCCGCGGAGAGTACACTCTTTGCAACCGCCAATGCCGCCTCCCTGTCCTGCCACTCCTTCTCGGTGCTTCCCACCTCTGCGAAGAGCGAGGGAGTCGAGATTTCAGAAGGACCATGATGAGTTACTTCATAGGCAACACGGTAGCCTGGCGGTGCATTCTTAGAAAGTCCTTTGAGCACCGCGTGCATCCATGCAGGGGCCGCATAGGCAAGTGAATGCTCTTTTCCCCCGAAGTCCGCGCTCGTGATGTTCCCGGTGACATGCACGGTCAGGACCGGGACCGGGTTCACCGAGGAGTGTCGCGAGAGAAAGATGAGAAGGCTTGCGTCCATATCCCGGTCAAAGAAATCCTGGTAAATCAGCCGTTCCTTCACCCTGTAGTGGGAGAGTTCGTGCAGCTCCAGGGGATAGGGTTCATGGGGCAGGGCAAGGAGTGAGAGGAGCGCCTCGTGGATGGTGCAGCCGCCGGGATCTGCAAGGGAACTAACGAGGGCGATATTCATTGGTTTCTTCATATTCTATGCTTTTTTAATCTCCATAAATGAGCGCGATCCAGGATATGTGGTTGTCGAACTCTCCAAGAGCACCACACCCATAAGGAAAGGACGATACCAGGCCGATCTTTATCATGGGTACAGCAATCTCCAGGATTTCCTCCAAAAAGCAAGGTTCGGTTCATGCATACCAGTGCGACGGGCTTTCGTTCCTATCTTTTATTGAGATTTCCGCGAGGATTGCGGCTATAATCCCCTGAATAAGTGGAATTTTCGCGGCGAGGGCCCATGGTCACAAGAAACTATATATGAAGTGAATCGTATCTCACTTGTTATTTAAAAGGTGGCGCATGCGTATGAAGGCGTTTCCATTACTCGTAAAGTTACTTCTTCTCACTGTGATCTGTGTCAGCATTATTGATGTGGGTATTGCAGACGAGCCAGGTTGGATACCAATATCCAGCCCCATTGAAATCACGGAGCCGGGTTCTTACTATCTGGCTGGAGACATCCTCGAATGCAGAGAACCCGTTTGCATCAACATCACATGCAGCAATGTGGTGCTAGATGGGAGAACGCACCTCATCTCGGGAGTTTTTGACGATTCCACGACTGGTGTCTTTGCCCAGGCCCCCATCGGGGATTTCCTGGCAAATATATCGGTGACGAATATTTCTGTCAGCGGTTTTGAGGACGGTGTCTCCTTCATGCGGATTCACGGGGGAGTCATCAGCAGGAATATGCTGACTAAAAATGCCCGGGGAATCTCCCTTCTTGACACTGAGGATCTGCTGGTAAATTCAAACAACGCGAACGGACAGGTCATGTACGGGAAGATGAACGGAGCGGGTCTCGTCGTTGCGCAGAGTCATCGGAACACATTTACACAAAATACCCTGTGTGACAATGGTTTGGGTGGCGAATCTGAATTCGGCGGACATGGGATCCTGGTAGGGGATTACAGTTCTGAAAATGTGTTCAGCAACAACACTGTCCATGGGAACCAGGAAAGCGGTATAAAACTCGAGATGTTCTGCACCGGCAACCATATCTCCGAAAACAGTATTGAAGGGAACCATGACGGAATTCTCCTCCTGACCGGCTCCGACAACAATGAGGTCCTGGGGAATAGTATCAGGGAGAACAGGGAGTTCGGATTATTCCTTGACCAGACCTCCGGGAATATCCTGCGATCAAACACTATTGAAGGGAATCTTTACAACTTTTTTGTAGTTGGGTTGAGTAAGGACCAGTATCTGCACGATGTGGAGACTTCAAATACCGTTGATGGGAAGCCGGTGTATTATCTCGTTGAGAGAACAGGAAGCGTGATAGGGCATACCGAGAACCCTGGGACTGTCTACCTCATTGGCTGCGAAGATATCCAATTAAAGGATATGAACCTGGAGAAGAACGGTGTAGGCGCGTTATTCTGGGGCTCATCTCATCTTGTACTGGAGAATGTGACCTGCCGGGAGAACGGCGTGGGTATCAATATGATGGAGGGATGCGATTCAGTTCTCCTCTCCAGGGTGCACTGCAATGAAAACGATGGGTTTGGAATTCTTCTTTCAGACTGCAGCAATGTGACAATCGAAGATAGCAGCGCAAGTTACAATACGATAAGGGGAATGCTCATCCAGGATTGCAACGTGGTCTCGGTTACCAATACCAGCGCCAGTCACAACGAAGGTCCCGGTATCCAGTCCGGGACGGGTATTGACATCGAGGGAGGCAATACGATTTCCCTGGTCATGACCCGGACATCGCTGAACCGCCATCACGGGATCTGGTTCAATGCGATTGAAGGAATTGTTATCAGGGATGGGGTTTCGGATGAAAACGACGAACTGGGAATTGTGGGCATGTTCAGCCAGAACATTCACATACAGGGAATGCGGATTGCCGGGAATGGTGAAGCCGGAATGGGTATAATGGATCTCCAGGACAGCACCATTGTTAACAATTATTTCAATAACACCCTCAATATCGATATGGCCGATCCTGGGGCGAGGAACGCATCCTGGAATATTCCCAAGACTTTTGGAGTGAACATCATTGGAGGCCCTTACCTCGGCGGGAACTACTGGGCAAATCCTGACGGCACCGGTTGGTCCCAGGTAACCCCCGACCGCGGCGACGGGTTCTGCAATGCTTCATACATAATCGATGACGAAAATGTTGACAACCTGCCGCTGCATATCCGGACCGATCCACCGTTCTATGCCGACTTCACTGCCGATCCGGTATCCGGGAATCCACCGCTTACTGTTCAGTTCACTGATGCGTCTGACGGGAACATCATGCGGTATCTGTACCGTTTCGGCGACGGGTTCTCATCGATGAGCCCGAACCCGGCCCATACCTACCGCAGGCCCGGCAATTATACCGTGAGCCTGACCATCTGGCAGATGGAAGGACGGGTGCTTACCTCGAAAACTCAAGTGAAAGAGCACTACATACGGGTGGAAGGGACACCTGGTCCAGATGTGAAGACCAATTTCACGGCTACCCCTGTATCGGGAACCGCTCCCCTGCAGGTTGCGTTCACCGGGACTTCGACAGGGACCCCGATCCTCTGGAAGTACAGTTTTGGCGACGGTTTCATGTCGACGCAGCAGAACCCCACTCATACGTACC
>JAKPPB010000080.1 GCA_029547605.1 Methanobacteriota archaeon
GCGCTCCATGCCTCTTTCTCGCTAATAATTAATAATTGCTCTTTATATAAAGATCTAACGGTTTTATGCTCTCTATTTGTTAATCGTGCAACAATATTGAGTTTGATCTAAAAATAGGTGGAGAAGGCTGAACAGTTACAATGGAACAACTGTTGTTAAATTGTTCGAAACCGGGGCCGGTGCAGATTTAACATATCCACTCACGGTTGGGCAGGTTATCTACTCTGAAGGTACTGTCAAGGGTAGTAAGGTCACCGTCATTGGGAGATTCACCGATGGCTCGACCCAAGTCCTTCTGGACAAGCAGTTCTAACCCCACTCTTTTTTTCCACGTATTTTAACGGCTTTTTCCCCATTCCTCATCGATAAACGCCTGTAGGTCATCTTCGGGAAACACGCACCAGGTCCCCGATCTTGAAAGCCTTGACCCTCCCCCTCCGTATCCCTGTCCTGGACAGGTCGTGACCTGATAGTGATCTACCTGACCCCCTGATACATATTCTTATGAAATCATGTCCTCCCGCTACCACAACATTCATACCCACACCACATTCGGCACCCTCAGCAAAGACTTAAAACCACCACGGCCTCATCTTTTTTTTGTATGTAACCCCGTCATCAATTCCTTCCCTCTTTCTGACAGGTTGCATATAGGTGAGAACACGAAATTTAATGAAATACGCACCAGACGCGGGGCTATCCAAGCCCGCACACACCAAGCCGGACTATATGGCCGGCTTTTTGTAGAAGAGGGAATGATCACCATTGCCGACGAGGAAATGATATGTGCAGAATAGCGGGCTCCCCCGGTATGTCCAAACCTTGCAGAGCTGAGACACAGAGGGAGCTTAGTCTATCCTTCCCGGCAGGGGCAAAAAAAGTTCCGTCCAAGGCAACGGGGTGAGCGGGATGTGTGACCGAACTCCGATTTTCCACGCTCACCGCGAGGTCTTTGCTGACAAACGCGGCAGCCAGGGGGTGTAGTGATGGCGAAAAAGCGGAAGTGCCCGCACTACACCGCACGGAAGGAAGGGAAGTGGACCACGATGGTCTGCACCCTTCCGGCCGGCAAGACCTGCCCGGACCCGGGTTGCCAGGCGAACCCCGACTACCAGGAGCCGGACCAGGATGATGATGAGTGAGGCGGCAGCAGACCGCCGGCCAGACCGCACCAGGGCGAAGGGCGCCGAGTACGAAGCACTCGGCTACCTGCTGAGCAGGGGTTACCTGGCGATCCGGGCGGGGGTCTCCTCCCCGCTGGTCCACCTGGTCGCCATGAACCCGGCGAGGGGCGCGCTCCTCATCCGGGTGGTTGCGGCCCGCCGGGCAATCCACGGGGCCTCGCACGTCGCGGCCCTCTGGCGGGAGGACATCGACCGGCTGCGGTCCCTGCCGGTCCCGGCATACTGCGAGATCCACCTGTGGGTGTATACCGACCGGAAAGGCTGGCACCGCTACCAGGTGCTCGCGGGCGGTATCGCGGAGGCCGAGGTATGAACACTCCCGGTGATGCCACATGGCGGCCGGGGAGATAGGCCGGGCACTCTCCCTCCTCTTCGCACCCGGGAAGGTGATCGAGGTAAGAGCGATCACCGAGGAGGGAATGGCATCGGGGTACTTCGACGACCCCGAGGCCCTGGCCGCAGCGGTCGCACCCCTGGACGCGGCAGGAACCGCCGGGATCTATGTCACCCTGAACGAGGTGAACCCGGCGCTATTGTCCCGGAGAGCCAACCGGGTGAAAATGCGGCTCTCGAAGAAGGACGCGACGACCGCAGACAGCGACATCATCCGTCGGCGCTGGTTTCCGGTCGATATCGACCCGGCGCGGCCTTCCGGCGTCTCCTCGACCGACGAGGAGCACCAGGCGGCGCTCGTCCGGGCGGCCGGGATCGCGGCCTACCTCGGCAGGGAACGCGGGTGGCCGGGGGCGGTCCTGGCCGACTCCGGGAACGGGGCGCACCTGCTCTACCGTATCGACCTTCCGAACATCGAGGAGAGCCGTGACCTGGTGAAGCGGGCGCTGGAGGCCCTGGACGTGATCTTTTCGGACCGGGTATGCTCGGTTGATACCGCCAACTTCAACGCCGCCCGGATCTGGAAGCTCTACGGCACCACCTCGCGCAAGGGCGACCACACCGAGGACCGGCCGCACCGGAAGGGCATTCTCCTGGACGTGCCGGCCGAGACCGGCCTGGTCGGCCGCGAGCTCCTGGAGGACCTGGCCGCCTCGCTCCCGGTCCCGCCGGTCGCAAAACCAGGAAGAAATTCCTCCGGGCGCGGAAAGGCAATCGACCTCCGTTCCTGGCTGATCGAGCACGGGATCAGCATCGCGGCAGAGAAACCCTACCAGGATGGGACGCTGTACGTCCTGGACGAGTGCCCCTTCTCCGGCGCACACCGGGACGGCGCATTTGCGATCCAGTTCGGCAGCGGGGCGATCCATGCCGGCTGCCATCATAATTCCTGCGGAGGCGGCGGTCAGAGATGGCCGGAGCTCCGCGAAAAATACGAACCAAGGGAGAAACGGGGAGATCCCGCGAGGACCTCACCAGGGCAGACCAGGGCGGACCGGAGAGACCCCGGCCCAGGATCCCGGAGCGGGGCCTCTCCACCGATCACCCTCGGCGAGCTCCCGGGACGCGAGGAAGCCCTGGCGGTGCTCCAGCACGGCGACCCGAAGCGGGCGATGCTCCGCACGTTCGCCCTGGACCACGAAGGCGACGAGGTAGTCGCCGAGTGCATGATCATGTCGCTCGCCTCCCGGTCGGTCCTGAACACGAACGGCCTCCATGTCTCCGTGACCGGCGAGAGCGGGAAGGGCAAGAGCCACACCTTTGCGACCATGCTCCGGCAGGTCCCGGAGCGGCTGCGGCTTGAGGGCGCGATGAGCAACAAGGCCCTCTTCTACCTGGAAGACCTGCAGCCTGGCAGCGTGATCGTCCTCGACGACCGGGCGCTCTCCGAGGAGATGGCCGAGATCCTGAAGGGGGTTACGACCTCCTTCCGCAAGCCGTTCGTCTACCGGACGGTGAGCAAGGACCGCAGGCCCCAGTACTGCACCATCCCTGAGCGGTGCATCTGGTGGGTCGCGAAGGTCGAAGGCGCCGGCGACGACCAGGTCTTCAACCGGATGCTCACCTGCTGGATCGATGATTCTGAGGATCAGGACGCCCGGGTGCTTGCCCGCGTGCTTGCCCGCGACCAGGCTATCCCGACCTGGACCGACGAGGACCGGCCCGAGGTCCTGGCCTGCCGGGCGATGTGGGAGATCGTCGGGCAGCAGCGGTTCCAGGTCGTAATCCCGTTCGCCGCCCGGATCCGGTTCCAGGCGGCTGCGAACCGGCGGAACCCCGAAATGCTGCTGGACCTGATCAAGTCCAACGCGGTGCTCCGGTTCATGCAGCGGGAGCAGCAGCGGGCCGGGTCCGTGGTCTGCCTCACTGCGACCCTCGAGGACTTCCAGGAAGCGACCCGGCTCTTTGGCCTCCTGAATGGTACGGCCGGTGGGCAGGAGACCAAGCTGACCAAGCGGGAGGCTGACCTCCTGGCACTCATCAAGAGAGGCGAGTGGCCCGAGTTCACGATCCCGATGCTGCAGAGGGCGAGCGGCCTAAGCAGCGGGGCAATCCACAAGTGCATCCACGGGTACGCGAGCCGGGGCATCACGCACTCCGGACTCCTGGAGAAGTGCCCGGCGATTGCCTACTGCGACCGCACGGTCGTCACCGATGACGAGGCCGGAGGGGTCTCTATGCGCCGGAGGACCAACGCCTACACCTTCGACCGCCAGCTCTTTGCGTCCTGGTGTGCGGGCGGTGCGGTCTGGATCGATGACGACCCCGATGGGTCCCTGCCGCAGACTTCCGCACCAGATCGCTCTGATCAGCTTGCTTCTCAGGTTGCGGAAGTATTTGGAAACGATGCAGAAGGCTTTGATTCGCCTAATATCAATGATAATAAAAATATTTTATTATGTACTGGTGATCACTTCCGCACATCTCGGGATACACAGCAACTCGGAGAAGTGGGTGCGTGTGCATCTGCGCGTGATTGTGACCCTGGAATTGTTGCAGGGCACATACCGAATCCAGCGCAATTGCAGCCAATCAACGAGGCAGCCCCGCAGGAGGCCCCGGTTCCTCTGCAACACATGCTGCAGCATGGTGATCGCGGCGACCTTGGACGGGAATCTCCTACGGAACCACCTGGTCCTCCTCCCCGCATCAATGCCAGGGACTACCGGGCGCTTGACGTACCGGAGCGGAAGGCCTGTGCGGTGTGCGGGAGATTCTGGGTGCACTACGCGGAGAAGCTGACCGACGAGCGGAAGAAGCGATCCGATACCACGGCCCTCCGGATCTGCCGGACCTGCTACATGGGCGCGAGGAAACGGGCGCAGAAGTCCACGTTCATCCTGCCCGGCACCTTCGACGTCACGAGGGCAGAGCCCCTGAAGGCGAGCGTCGGCCGGTGTACTATCTGCAACCTGGACCGGGCCGCCTACCTGGACCGCTCGACCGGCACCAGGCTCTGCGAATACTGTTACCAGCGGGCCATGCAGGCCCAGGGACACGGGGAGGTGGTCGGATGAGCTCACTCTCCTGTTGTGACTGCGACGAGGGCATGGCGGGCCTCCCTGGTGAGTCTGTATCGGTGATCTTCACCGACCCACCGTATATCGGGGAGACCTATGCCGAAGCCTACCGGGTGCTCGCCCGTCATGCCGGCCGGGTCCTGGTCCCCGGCGGCTACCTGGTCTCCTACTGCCCGCAATACTACCTGCCCGAGATCCTTCGCATCTTCGAGGGCAGCGGCCTTGCCTGGTTCTGGCTGGTCGCCCAGGTCAACAGCGGGGCGAAGGCAATCGTCTGGTCCCGCCATGCAATGTGCGCCTACAAGCCCATCGTGATCTTCCAGATGCCGCCGGGCAGCCCGCCGCCCAGGCTCTTCTCGGACGTGATCAGCGGCGCCCGGTGCAAGGAGTTCCATCCCTGGCAGCAGTCGATCCACGAAACCCTGCACCTCCTCTCCCGGCTCGCCGAACCTGGTGCCGTGGTCCTGGACCCGTTCGCCGGGTCCGGCACGAACCTCCTCGCGGCCCGGCTGCTTGGCATGGAGTACATCGGCTTTGAGATCGACCCGGAGACCTGCGAGACTGCCCGCCGGCGGCTGGCACAGCAACCCCTCGACCTGGTTGCCCTGGGGGTGATCGAGGCATGACGCCGCAGCGGTGCCGGCTCTGCATCTCGGACCCGGCGACCCGGCTCGACAAATTGCAGAAACGGCGGGAGATCATCAGGGAGAAGATCCGGCAGCTCCAGGACCAGCTCTACGTGGTCGATGCGGAGATCGGAACCGTCACTAGGGAGGGGCCGTGATGCTTGTCTATGACATGCGGGCCCTCGCGGTCCACTTCTCCCCGCCGGCTGGAAGCGAGGACAGGGCTCGTCGGGTCGTCTCCATCGCCGAGCTGATCGGGATGATCACCCAGGCACAACGGCAGACCGGGTCAAAATGGAAGCGGTATTACCTCGCCCACCGGGAGCGGGAACTTGCCCGGCAGAAGGCGTACCGGGCAGCCCACCGGGAACGGGTGCAGCAGTATAACCAGCACTACTACCGCAGCAGGAAGCGGCGGAGGACCGCAGCACCAGGCCAGGCCGTGCTCGTCCAGGAGGCGGCGAAGTGCTCGACGTGATCCGCGAGGGGTGGGACCGGCTCATCCGGTTCTTCTCCGGCGGCGAGGGGGTGATCGTCGGGGAGGTCCAGGCGGAGAGCTCCCCGCCCGGGATCCTG
This sequence comes from Methanobacteriota archaeon, assembly GCA_029547605.1. Lineage (GTDB taxonomy): Archaea > Halobacteriota > Methanomicrobia > Methanomicrobiales > Methanospirillaceae > Methanolinea_A. The sequence goes on from JAKPPB010000080.1 coordinate 5,800, forward strand.
GTCGAACCCATCTCCATCACGAAGGAGAGCGAGCCGGAATTACAGGAGGAACCGGTCGACCTCTCCCGGTGGGAAGTGACGGAATATACAGACTCACCGTTCGTGAAGTGCGGCCGGCTCTACATCGAGGGCGACGACCTGGTGATCCGATCCGACCTGGACGACCGCGGCTTCTGCATCCCGCTCGTCGATGTGGTCGGCGTGTTGGACGGCGAGGCCGTGCCGGTCCTGCTGCTGTCAAATGGTACTCAGGTAGGGGTGGCGAAGCGGTCAATCTCGGGAAAGGGGGTGAACTTCTGGATTGAGCCTTTTCTGTATACGTTGCCACTGGCGAGGGTGATGACCGTGCTGGAAGGTAGGGCGAGGAAGGCGGCGGTGTTTGTGGGGAGGGAGGTGGTGGAGGGGTGAATCAATCGGGAAAATCGGATTCTGCAATTTCTTCAATAATACGGGGATTTGGTAGTTTCAGAACACCTGATAATTTTTCAGCCAGATGGTCCTGCGAATACTCCTGATGTCCTCTTTTCCTGGAGATGTTGTAGTGATAAGTGTCACGAGGATTAGACATGGGGCAGTTGTATCGTGAGAGTATATACAGCCATGGTATTTCAGCACGTTACGGATCCAGGCACATACCGGCGCACATCAACCTGGGCTCCGCTTTGTGACATTTTCTCGGCCAGTGCCATGATCTCGCGGGCGACTGCATCATCCACGTAATCTTCGCCGCAGTTGTTGCAGATCTCCGCTGGCACCTCTTTCATCACAAGGGTGAGTCCTTCCCGCTCGAATGTGACCGTCGTGGTCCCAGGCCGGGTCTCTCCACTCTTGCATACTACGCACTTCATGATTTTCTCCTTGTGTAGTGTTCTTCCCAGCGATCAGGGTTTGGTTCGTATGCTGTTACCACAATTATCACTCCCTCCTCTTTACCGTATGCTCCGACCACATGGAGAGGCCGACCGCGAACGGTCCTATACATCAGATAACTCGGGTAGGGGGTGTCATCAGGATATTCCTCGATGATCGTCCCCTTCTGCACGACTTCCTCGATATCTGTCTCATCTATCCTCCGATTGAACATCTGCCGGAGTGCATGGACGCGGAAGACAATCTTGTAGGGTTTTTTGACGATATCAGACACGGTTTTGCTCTTCATTTCCCCGTCCCCTCCACGACCCTTATCTCCTCCTCTGTCAGCCTGTACAGCTCATACACAAGGGCATCGTTCTGCCACTTGATCAGGATATTTACTTTCACCCCGTATCCCCAACACTTTTTATTTCATATTTGTTATACCGTATTGCCAATAATTCTCCTTACTAAGGTAAGAATTATTCGGAGGTGAAATAATGGCAAAAAATACAGGGAAGGACTTTCGACGAGGGGCAGTTGATGATCGAAGCCAGGTAAAAAATCCCAAAACAGATCAATATGTGAAGCGTGACGCCGGGACCGGCAAGTTTATGGATGTCAAGCAGGACGGAAAACCGTTTAAGGGCGTAAGAAAGGAAAAATGAAGCATTTTTTCACATTCTTGTCCACGTCTTCCCGACCTTTGTTGAGATAGGAGGATTACATTGTCAGTTTCAGGGAAGTCGATTAAATTTTAGAATGGTTTGTTTCTGAGCAAACCCGCCTTGATGAGGAAAAAATCGGAACACTCTTATTATTTCAATAATAAGTAACGAATAAAAATCAAAAATGAATGATAGCAAATGTCAGATGCGCTGAAACAAATTTCATTTCCAAAAACTGGGCATTTCTGGATTGATGAAGGGCTTCTAGGCTTCTATGAGCTTGCTTCTCAGGAACATCCAGACAAAGCCAATGTCAGTATCGCAATTAATGACAAAGGTGTAAATGTAAAAGGAACAGAGGAGGATATTCTATCATATCTTCAAACAGTTTATACGATCCTTCTTGAGAAATATTACAACACATCAAGCGAAAAACAAGAGCAAGAGAAAGCAGGATTTTACTACGATTCTAAAAAAGACACGTTCGTCAGATTCCCCAAGGTGAAGTCGATGGGAATCGCCGGGCTTATATTCAGTAAAGCTCCGCGCCCGACGGTGAAACGCATTCCATATATCGAAAAAGGAGTGCTCCCTCCCGAATATACACACCTGCAGGAACGCTTGAATGGTTTTCTCGCTTCCAATAATCTCAAGACCAGCGGTACCAGTCTTCTCCTGGACGGGCCGAATGCATACCAACCGAAAGTCACCATCTCTCCGAATGGGGGGAAAAAGAAGGGATATTGCTTCCTTTGCGGCAATTCATCGCACGCGCTGGGTGAAATTGGCGGGACGGTATTCCCGATGATATCTGGGGCATCTGGAGCACTTACGTTTAATTCGGAATGTTCAGATCCCGCAAAAGTATGCTGGAAATGCGATTATATCGCAAAATTTGTTCCCGTCACAGGATTCTATGTTGCCGACGGGGATGCAATTCACATGTATTTCCCCTATTCCGCGAGTTTTTCGAAGATGCATGATGTATTTCGCTCCTTTGAATCAATGAAAATCCGCGATCCTTATTACCTCCGGAATTTCAACCCGGATTTGGGGGGATATTTCAGAAAACCCTATGAGCAGTTTTTCTCGTTCCTTTACTCTGTATATCGCAGAATACTGAGTACTGGAAATCCTGATAATCCGGATGAAGTCGGTTCGACATTTGACTTCGGAAAGATGTATGAATTGACCCTTTCACATGCACCGCTCGAATTCATTGTCCTTCACACCCAGACGCTCGGCGACACTTACATGGGTAAAATGATCTGGCCTTTCAGGGAATCTGTCTACATGTTCCGCCTCTTTGAGAACCTTGAAACGAAGGGAATACCCCTTCGGCAGGTGATGCAGATTCTCGTTGATTTTGACCAGAAGAAGGATGAGAATAAAACGTTGATGCGCAACCGCATTTGCGAGAGGGTACTTAAACAACATGGGATAGTGGACCTGGTCGAGCAGCATGTGTTTCACGTGAACACCTCGAAAAGCGTTTACATTAAACCGGTGCTTGAATTTGTGGTCGAATATGAAAAGGTCCTCAACGAGGAGAAAGATAGCATGAAACAGGAATTGATTGATACTGCAGTAAGCCTGGGGAAGACCATAGGCATGAAACTTGGGGCAGAGGGGAAGAAAGGCAAGGGAGATCTCTTCAGGCTCCGGAAGGCACGACGACCTGGAGATTTTCTCAACGAGGTGAACCGGATCCAGATGAAGTACGATGCGGCAGTCACTGCAGATCTTTACCTGAAAGGCGAGGCGTTTGAACAGTGTTTCACAGAATTCAAACATTTCTGCATGATTGCAGCATTGAACACCTACAATGCAATGAACAGGCGCGATGAAGGAAAACAAAATTCGAGTTAATGCGAGGAAGAATCATGAAGCAGGTAAAAGCACTGACTATCACCTATCTTACCCCGGTATCATTTGCGTCGCTGAATGGTGGCGACAAAGAAGCCGACAACATATCGAGTATCAAGAAGATTGCAATGGGGGTTGATCAATACCCCTATGTCTCTTCCCAGGCAGTCCGGCGAGCATTAAGGAACCAGCTTGAAGTCCTCGGGTGGCCACTCTCAGAGGGGGCTGCGGCAACAATCAAGAAGGGCGCTGCAACCACCCAACAGGAGCCGGATAAGTACATCGATGATGACCTGTTTGGCTATATGGGGACTGAGTCTGCGGGCGAAGGGAAAAAGGGGAAAGCGACCAAGAGGACTTCGGTTGTGCGGGTTTCTCCACTAATAGCACTTACACCCTATCAAGGGGATCTTGACTTCGGAACGAATTATATGGGAGTGAAGGCTGGTGGAGATCCGAATATTTTTGAGACAGAGGTCCATTCCGGGCTCTATAGAGGATCGATTCTTATCGAGCTCGATCGTGTTGGCTGTGGCGATGGCTTCGACAAGGATCTCCCTCCGACTGAGAAAGCAAAAAGAGTCAACGGCCTTCTTACCGCAGTAAAGAACCTCTGGGTGCCGGGGAGGCAGAGCCGTTACCTTGCCGATGTGTCCCCCAAGTTTATCGCGGCAGCGATGATGCGAGCGAAAACCCCGATCTTTCTTGAAAGTGTCAAGGTCGATGACAATGGCGCGATAACTGCCCGCATGGTCCAGGAGACTATCAAAGATTACCAGGACGAGATTGCGGCATCAGTAATTGGAGTGAGGACCGGGGCGTTTAACGGGGAAATTGATGGATCGGTGACGATAGGCGACGCCTTCAATACGATGGTGAAGTGGGTGGACCAATACTACCGGTAAGGAGGGGGGCAATGTACGCCTTCTTCGTATCAGGAAAGGCAACCACGGCTTCATTCCGGGTTCCGGAAACGCATACGTATCACCAGACGTTACCGCTCCCCCCTAAGACAACTGTTATTGGTATCATGGGTGCTGCCCTGGGGCTTGTTCTCCAGGATGCGCATGCATTTTCCCGGACTCATGGTATCCAGATTGGGGTGTATGGTTCACACAAGGGCTTGATGAGGGATCTCTGGAATTACCGGAAGGTTACCGGAAAGGAGAAGGGGTACACTCCCACCGATATTAAAAATCGGAAACATTACAGCATCCTCATCAGGGAGTACCTCACTGACTGCGATTTTACCTTCTTCTTTGGTGCTGCTTCAGAGGAATCGCTGGCCAATATCAGTGATGCGATGGCAAGACCAGTGTATGCACTAACGGCGGGGAACAGCGATGACCTTCTGAAAATCACTGCGATCTCTCCAATTCAGGAGGTGAATGAGGAGCCTGTTACCCAGTTTGATCATACCATCCTTCCAGGCGATGTTTCGGCGGGGTGTCAACCGGCAATCGATTTTCGTACGCTTCCGGTTACTCAGACTGTGGACACTCCCCAGGTATTTCTGCTCCCTACGCAGTTTGCCTTTAATGGAGACCGGCGGACGGTTGTCGAGCGAATGCCATTCACCTTTGTGGGATCTCCTGTTACCCTCGCGGCACCTGTTCCCGGCTATGTCCTCGGCGGAAAACACATCGTTATGCTATGATTCGGAAGTATTGGGCGAAACCGGATCAGACGTACGACGATCACGTCACCGCTGCATACCGGGCATGGAAGGCAACTGTCGCGGGGAAAAAACAGCTTATTCACCGTACCGGTCGCACCTGCGGTTTTGACCCCGACCGGTTTCTCCAGAGTTCTCTTCTCACTGTGGTCCTCCATGATTTGGGGAAAAACACCCTACAATTTCAGCGCATGATGCAGATTGTGAAGCAGGGGCGACGCCCCAACCCGCAGGATAATTACCGCCATGAGATTGTCTCCTATGCATGTGCGCTCAATGCAGGCCTTGCGCTCCAGAAGCAGGAGGGTAGTCTGTTGCCAATCCCGTTTCCGATAGAGGCATTCACAATCCTCGGGCACCATAAAGCCATTAATCCTGAGATGGCGGCGTTTAGCCGGGAACTCACGCCGGGGGTTGTGCCCCCCACAATCTGCGATGAAGGGATGTCGCATGCAATCGGGTTGGCTTCAGAGATTTTCACAGAAGAGGGGTATACTCTCCCGGAGTTTCAATATCCGACAGGCGATCCTAAAAAATCCGTAGCGGATCTCATCGGTCCTGGAGGTTATTTCTATAAATTCTATGAAAAATTCTCCGACCCTGATATTTTGCGGTCTACGTATGCGCTTCTCAAAGGGATCCTCCATTACTCCGATTGGCATGGGTCGGCAGGAGTCTCCATCAATTACGCGCTTCATGACCGGGTGCCTGACCTCATGGGAAGGATAGAAACGCGGTGCGCAGTTAAACACATTAGGTTTTCGGGGCTTCGGCCGTTCCAGGCTGCGTGTGCCTCTGTGCGTGGGCATTGCATTGCCATTGCCCCTACGGGCAGTGGGAAGACTGAAGCGAGCCTGCTTTGGGCACTCCGCAATCTTGAGGACATGGGTGGCGGTAAGCTGATCTATCTGCTGCCCACGATGGTGACTGCGAACAGCATATTTCACAGGCTCCAGGAATTTTTTGGGGAGGGAAATGTTGGTTTAACCCATTCCACTGCATCACTCCTCTTTGCTAATGAAGAAGAAGACCGTGCGGTTGTCAGGCATGCACTCTTTGACAAGACATTCATGACCCCGGCCACGGTTGCAACCGTTGACCAATTATTGTTCGCAGGGTTTAATACGGGAAAATGGCCGGTGGTAGAGTCAAACGCGATGAATAGTGTCATTATCATCGATGAAATTCATGCATACGACCCATGGACTCTTGGGCTTCTCATCGAGGCAATCAGGCACTTCTCAAAATATGGTGCCAGGTTTATGCTCATGAGCGCAACGCTGCCGAGATATATTCTTGACCTTCTTACCGCAGCTCTGCCGAATGCCTCCGAAATCCGGGACGACTCACTTCTTGATTCAGCCAGAAACTCGTTTTTTACCGTGGATACACCTATTAAAAAAGCGGTCGACAATGTGATTGATGCGGTAGATAAAGGTGCAAAGACCCTGGTAGTGGCCAATAGTGTAGGAGCATGTCAGGATCTTTACGAGACATTCAGGGACTGTGAACTCGAACCGATCTGCTATCACTCAAAGTTTACGCTCCGTGACCGTGCCAGAAAGGAGAAGGTGATTGAATCTGCAGCCACACGACTTCTTGTCGCCACTCAGGTCGTGGAGGTGTCTCTTGATATTGACTTTGACCTTATGTTTACCGAGTGTGCACCCCCCGATGCGATTGTCCAGCGGGCCGGCAGGGTAAACCGGAGACGCGAAAAAGAGAACACCTGCATCTCAATCTACCAGCCTTCACGGGTTTCGGAGAAGATATACGATCCCGACCAGACTGGCTTGCTGGCAAAGTCGTTTGAGGTGTTCCGCGACGGCCCTTCCCGTCCGACTGAAGCAGATTTGATCTCTCTTGTCGAATCTGTCTATGCAGGCAGGAATATTGCGCAGGATAGCAGATTCCAGGAGGCCGCAGTCCAGTATTCCCAGTCGCAAAATCAGCGTATGGCAATCTTTGACAATCCTCAACGTGACCCGCATTTCGAAGTGACCAGGAAGGTCGACTACCCGAATGTTTCCGTAATCCCTCAGATGTTCCGTGACGAGGTGAGAGCCTGCACACCAAGAGAGCGGAGGTGGTACGAAGTGAAGATGCCAGCCTGGTATGTCAAGAAACACAGTGTGGTTGAGAATGATGTGATCTATTGTGAGATGAAGTATGATCCTGAGATTGGGGCACAATTTATGGATACCCCGGAACTTGCGTACATGGTAATATGATCGACCTGGAAATTTTTACTCTCACTCTCGTGTCAGATCGGCCCATCAAGGGGAGCGCTCTTCAGCTCCGTGGCTTCTTTGCAACGAAATTTAATGAATACGTCCTTCTTCATCATCACCACGCTGACAAGTTTATTTATCGATATCCCCTTGTCCAGTATAAAATCATCAACGGGACTCCGACGGTCATCGGCATCAACGAAGGATCTGATCTGCTGAAGGAGATTTATCACCTTTCCCCCTCGATTCGCCTCGGTGATGATGAATACCGTGTTATCCGGGAGGGTGTCGATGTGAGACGGGTTCCATTTGGTCTTGACACCACTTTCCGCACCTATGAATTTGTCACGCCCTGGATTGCATTAAACCAGGAGAATTACCATGCATTCTACCAGACCAGGAATGCCGAAGAGCGGCGCGACCTGCTCAGGCGAACGCTTACCGGAAACATTCTTTCCATGGCAAAATCACTCGGGTACCAGGTTCCCGGGCAAATTCGGGCAGAAGTCGAGGTCAGGCCATTCAAACAGCGATTAAAGGAGGTGAATGTCATGGCATTCACCGGAAAATGTTACTGCAATTTTCAGGTCCCGGACTATCTTGGGATTGGCAAATCGGTTTCGCGAGGGTTTGGCGCTCTGAAACAATGCATAAAAATAAAAGAACCTTGTTAAGTCTATGCAGCTAGTCATCAATACCCGGGGATCATATCTGAAAAAGAATGCCCAATGCTTCTTGGTCAAGAATGATGAGAAGGTATTCGAGGTCGCTGCTGACAAGGTTGATAGTATTCTCATCACCACATCAGCCACTATTACCACGGATGCAATTGAGTTTGCCGTCTCGAAGAATATCGACATTATCTTCCTCAACCAGTTCGGAGATCCCTTCGGTAGAGTTTGGCATTCAAAGTTGGGAAGCACGACTCGTATCAGGCGTAAACAACTCGAAGGTGAAAAAAATTCTGTCGGGTTTCGTTTTGCCCGGAACTGGATATCCAAGAAGATTGAGAATCAAATTGAATTTTTAAAAGTCCTGAAGAAGAACCGTCCAGATTCAAGGGACTCCCTTGACAGTTCAATTCAGAAAATCCTGGATATTCATCAGTCTCTTTCAGAGATGACGGGGTCGCTGGATTTGAAGAGGGGATCTATCATGGGATATGAAGCGATGGCATCCCAGATTTATTTCTCAGCACTCAGCGAGAGTATGCCAGAGCAATGGAAATTTAAAGGCCGAAGCAGGGACCCCGCACACGATGCGTTCAACTGTCTTCTGAATTATGGATATGGAATCCTTTATTCCCAGGTTGAACGTGCATGCATTATCGCAGGCCTTGACCCGTATATTGGTTTCCTCCATACAGACAACTACAATAAAAAGTCATTCGTGTTTGATCTCATCGAATTATTCCGAACCCATGTGGACAGGGCTGTCGTCGGCCTTTTCTCAAGGAAACAGGTCTCTCCAGAACTATTCGATGAAATCCCCGGAGGTCTTTATCTGAACCATGACGGGAAGAAGGTGCTCATCGGCGCGTTTAACGAAATGTTCGACAGAGAGGTTCTGTATCATGGCCGAAACGTAAAAATCAGGAATACTATCCCTATGGAATGTCACCGGATTGCAAACCAGCTCATCAAACCGGAGAGTGCTGAATGACCATGGTATGGGTGGTGTATGATATTGCGGAGAATAAGATACGGAACAAGATCGCCCGAATATGCCTTAACAAAGGTCTTTACCGTGTTCAGAAGAGTGTCTTCCTGGGAGATCTCAATGTCAATGAACGTGATTCACTTGCACTTGAATGCGAATATGTGATCGATCCAGATATCGATTCGGTATATGTGTTCCCCATGGATAACGAATCGTTCAAAAAAGTGAAATTACTTGGCCAGGCGTTTGACAAGAAACTCGTCAGCGATGAGCTGTTAACGAAATTTTTCTGATTACCATGGAGGACACTGCAACACTCATCACGATATCAGATGTATTAGAATATTCCTTCTGCCCAAAATTCATTTTTTACATGCACTGTCTCTGTATCCCGCAACACGAAGAACAACGGTTCAAGGTATTGAGGGGAAGAGAAGTTCACGACGAGAGAATGAAGACAAATCCAGACTACTTGAGGAAAAAGTTGCGTGTCATTGGGAAGGATCTTAATGTCTTCCTCTCTTCTCGAGACTATCACATCAAAGGAATTATTGACGAGGTGCTGTTTCTCGAAGACGGCACTGCTGCTCCCTTTGAGTATAAGTTTGCAGAATTCAAGGAGAAAATTTTTAACACTTATAAAAATCAGCTTGCGCTTCACGCAATTATGATACGTGAGAACTATCACAAGGAGGTAAACAGGGGATACGTGTGCTTCACACGCAGCAATAATCGCGTTGAAGAGGTACGGTTTACGGATAAAGATTTCAGCCGGGCTATAGTAGTCGTGAATAGTATTCTTGAGATTATCGACAAAGGATATTATCCCTCCAAAGGAAAGTCAGAAGGTAAATGCATCGACTGTTGTTACAGGACAATCTGTGTCTAATATTCTGGTCTTTATATCCATATCTATAATTTTTCAACAAGCATTTTATCATTGCAAATTCATTTCATATTAAGCATTTTTTCGTCAAAAACGGCGAAAAAATGCGGTCTTTCAGAGCGCCATCCAGAAAAACAAGGATTGAAACAGATCCATACAGTGAACACCATGAAACCGGCCATCAACTTTCAGAGCGCCATCCAGAAAAACAAGGATTGAAACAATCCAGGTCTGTACCGGGAACAATGTTAATATAACTTTCAGAGCGCCATCCAGAAAAACAAGGATTGAAACATTGTTCAGATACGATCAAGGGAAGCCGGGCACCGGCTTTCTTTCAGAGCGCCATCCAGAAAAACAAGGATTGAAACCCGCTATTGCTGGTCTTTTCGCTGGTATCAATTTACTTTCAGAGCGCCATCCAGAAAAACAAGGATTGAAACGTACCTGCGTAGTATCGTATATTTTTCCCACATTTGCTTTCAGAGCGCCATCCAGAAAGACAAGGATTTCAAATTTTTTGCAGTTTTAAAACGTCTTAATTCATCTTAAATAACAATTCAATTAATAATCAGCCCCCGTTCCCCTACCCCCCTCAAACTTTATCCCCCTCCTGCCCCCCACCTGCTCACAGCCCTCAATCAAGGGCAGGAGCATCAATCATGGCAGATTTTGTTGAACAGAGCGTCACCAAGAGTGCCGTTCGAGAACTCACCACCCCGTTTGTAGACGCCGCTGCGCTCAACACGGTGGTGGCCTCCGTCATCAGCACCAACCCCTTCGGGTGCACTTCGTACGAGGTGGGCGGTGTAACCATGGACCCGGTCACCAAGACCCGGGAGTATTACAACGCCCGTGTCATCTACGAGGATGATGACGCCAAGACGGTTGGATACGTGACCGTCCGTGCACCGTCTACCGCAGCCTTCGCAACCATGAAGAGCGAGATCCTGGCCGACGCCGAGATGACCGCTGCAATGGGTGGCGACCCGGTGAACGACCAGGAGCGGGAGAGCTACTCTGTCGCTCTGCGGTGTCACGACCCCTCCGGGGAGACCTACTACGTGACCTTCACCCGGGACCAGATCCGCGTCTCCTCCTACAGCGACGACGCCATTCTTGCCGTCATCGAAGCCTGGGCCGACACGGTGCCCGCTCTGGCGTGAGCCGTTCTCTGACAACGGGATAGGGAGCCCCCTCCTCCCCTTTCCGGCACCATTCCCTTTTGCCAGGGCTCCCGTTGTCCGCGACGGAGGGAGTCCGATGGATGCAGACATTATTGTGATTGTGCTTGGCGCCGTGCTGCCTATCTACCCGGCACTGTTCGTCATCTACCAGAAGATCGGGAAGTATGACGTGATGTGTGAGGAGGTGGGAAAGCTCCGCGAAGAGCACGACCGCATCATTCAAGGAGACCGACATGGATCAGCAACTCGTGCAGATCATTGAGATGTTCGTCGCCCTGGTGGCGGCGCTCATCGCGTACTGGCAGAGAAATCAGAAGATCGAGGCGAAGAACGAGACCCGGCAGGTGGTGGCCTTCTTCGACCCGAAGGATGAAACCGTCACCACCCCACCCGAGGCGGTCCCGGCCCGCTCCTGGAAGATGAGCGACGAGACCCGCCGGTGGGTCTTGGTCGGGCATGACTCGACAAACCAGGCCACCCTGCTCCGGCAGATTGAGGAGGCCGAGGAGAAACGGCTTACGCACTACTACCTCACCTACCAGGACCGGGGCGGAGGGTTCTACGAAATTGAGTATGGCCTGATGAAAGGATCGGGAATTGAGAAGCCGGCGTAAGGTTCTGACCGCTCCGGCGGCTCCTTTATCTCTCCTTTCCTATATTGTGGTGCCACAGCGATTGTGGCATCACAGAGGGAAGGCTGGTGGTGCACCCCCCTGCACCACCCTCTTCTTTGTCAGAAATTGGTATCACCTGTATTGCGGCCATTAAGAAAGCGGTGTCTGTTTCGCCTCATTGGTTGGTAAGCCACCAGCGGCCTGCTCCGGCAGGAGGGGGCAGGCTTGCTGGGAAATAGTGTGGATCTGTTTCTCTCTCAAAAAGAGGGTTTCCTATTCTTTAGGAAAAGACACGAAGGTGCGAATCTGTTACCGAATCAGATTGCGGAAATGAGGTTCAGCAAAAAATGAGAGAGTGTTCCAGAAATTCAGGTTTGGTCGCCGGTCGCAAATGATTTCAGGCGTACCTCAGTCAGCTGATGGTATTCCACCATTCTTTTCGCCTCTTCCACTGCATGTGGTTTTTCACTGATCCCGGTGAACAGGATACGGACTCCATCGATATCATCCTTGAGATAGGCAGCTTCAGGATAGAGGAGGAGCGTAATCTCCCCGTCCGGTCCGAAGTGATGCTCTTCAACCTCTCCTCTCATATATCGTTCCCGTTGCTGCCTGGTCGGTGCAGCATACTTATTTTCAAATCTGAAAATTCCCATGAAGGTTCCTCATTCAAATATTAGGATAAAAGTGAGGTTCTCATTGTGGAGTGTTTAAATCTATAGCAGGCGGGTTGAAAGTGAATACACGGAGTAAGTGGTCCAGAATTCACTCCCAATGAATTTTTGAGGATAAATTGAGGTATTTTTAAGGGAATATATAAATAATTTCTCGCGCTTTATTATTTTGAGGTAACCAAGGTGGCAGATTTACCCATTGCAGCAGTTATTAGGATTGCAAAGAAGAGTGGAGCCGAGCGGGTCGGAAGTGACGCCGCAGTTGCGCTTATCGCACAGACCGAAGACTACATTGCATGTCTTGTGAAAGAGGCAAATACGCTTGCAATACACGCAGGAAGAAAGACGATCAAGAAAGAGGACATCGACCTTGCGGTAAAATCGATGTGATCCTCACTTTTTCTTTTTGCGTTGTGTTTCTGGATCTTATTTCTGATTCTTTTGAAGAAGAGTCATGTCGTGTTGTGTTATTTCCTGACGCTTGAAGGAGGGGCTTCGCCCCCCGCCGCGTGGGCGCCGCCCCGGAAGTTGATCGCATCCAGGTGACGCTCGACCATGCTCCTTCCACTCCGTCTCCGTCCGCTCCTCCCTTCGGTCCGGTGCTCCTCCACTCCGCTGCAACCCGCAGCGTCTCGCGGCGTTTCTTGCCGGTCCGTGCCCTGGTGACGCCCTCGGCTTCGTCGTGAACTCCTCGCCTGAGGCTGCACCCTTCCCGCTCCTCGCACCATGCTGCGCAGCGTGCTCGTCGCTGCACATCTGGGCAGGGTGACGCTCAGTGACTCGCTCCCTTCGGTCGTTCGGGCCGCTGCGGCCAGTTCGGCTCCGCTGAAGCGTTGCCAGAAGTCCCACTCCCCCGCCCTTGCGTCACGCCGGGGGATAGACAAGTATCCCCCTCTCTCCGCACCTTTCAGGCCGTGCTCCTCCTCTCCAGGGAGAGGCAGTGTATAAGAAGGAGGCCTTCGGCATCACATCGGTGGTCGGGGTCTTCAGCGGAATACAGGCCGGCCGGTTGACCTCCTGGGCGAGAGTGCGACCGGCAGGGAGCACCCGCACTGGAGAGTCAAGCCTGCCGGCCGTTATCACGACCAGGACAACCAGGACCAGCGAAGCGAAGGCCGCCAACGAGGACGCAGGCCGAGTGCGTCGCCAGAGCGAAGCGGCAGAGTACCCCGATCAACTCTCCCGCAGGGCGAGCCCTCGCCGTGAGCGAAGCGAACAGTGGGCGAGCCCGAAGGGCCGCCGGTATACTTTTGCTATTACTTTCACACCGCATGGGAGCATTATATACCATTACAAGACCTATCAAATATTGGTGAGAACCACCATGACACAAACAGAAACCATCTTTGAACACATCGGGGCGGCCCGCCAGTATGAGGGCACCCTGCGGATTGACATCAAAACCATGCAGGCCATAATCTCCCGGTCCGATGTGGCCCGCCTCCTCGACCGCTGGCCGGTCGATGTGTTCGACATCAGCGACGTGATGAAGACCGCCGGCAGCCCCTCGCCGGTTGGGAAGGCATGGATCACCCGCTCAGGGAGGGCCGTGATGTACACCATAAACGGTATGAAGTACATCTCTCCTCTCGCCCAGGTGCGGGGTGCCGTCGCCGGGGAGCGGAAGTATGCCAATGTCTCGATCCTGCGAGAGGTTGCCGGGGCCGGCCCGATCCTCTCCTCTTCCTCTCCAGCAGAGGTGGCAGCATGACCGGGAAACGCAGTGTGTATGACGTGATCCCCACCCGCGACCTTGACAAGATGTGCCGGCTCCAGGAGGAGGCGGTTGAGCTGGAGAACCAGGCATTCATTCTCCAGGCGAGGGCGCAGGAGATCAGGACCAAGGCCGAGGACATCATAACCGCCTACCGCGTCCGGGTGGAAAAACTCGGCTGGGGTGCATGCCGGGCCGAGGCCGAGGCCGAGAATATGCGGTCATGGTACTGCGACCCGCTGCCCGGCCAGGGGGTGCGGGCATGAGGATTACCCTGCAGGGCGGGGAGACCCTCGCCCTTCCCGGGTGCCTGGCCCGCTTTGGTACTCAGCTCGGGGTAATCAGTCCCGGCTGTGAGCTTACCCACCTGATCAGGGGCGGGAGGCTCTGGAAGGTCACCGGTCCCGCCAGCTGCATGCGCGAGCATATCGGCGTCATCGACCGGGTGGAGGTGTGAACCATGCCAGAAGATCAACTCATCACCGTGAAAAAGATCCTGGAGGGCTCCCCCTTCCAGGACAGCGTAGAGATCGGGACGCCGGGCAAGGGCGGTGCGATCAAGATATACGGTGACTTTGCCGACCCGGCCGGCTTCGAGGCCAGGATCCGCGAGGCGGTCCGGCTGCGGAAGATGGCAAGCGACATGATGGGAGGGGTATAATGTCCCCTCAAGATCTTCCCTTCCCTGATGTCGCCGAGTGGGTCCGGGACCACTGCGACCCGGCCCGGTCCCGGTGCCTCTGCGGGCGCGACCTGCGGGGGGACCAGGTGCACGGCTACTCGCATGATGCCGGCTGGGAGACTGATGCCGGCAGGATGTGGCTTTTCATCCACTGCCCCGGCTGCGGGTACGAGATGGCGATATGGAAGATCGGCGTACCTCGAGATCGGGATTTCAGGACCAGGACCGGGACCCTGCCGGCCGAGGGGGTGAGGGCATGAAGCGCGAGGTCCTCACTGATGAGGCCGGCGAAGTGATCGGGATTGCCTACACCCTCGACGACAAGGAGCACGACGGGGAAGCACTCTTCGACGAGCTCACCCGGTTGCTGGGGGGAGGCTGATGAGCGGCGACACCCTCACCGACTTTTTCGGCGATGTGATCCACGCCTACACGCGGGACGATGCGATCCGCGATGGGGTCCTCGTCGAACTGCCGGCGAAGATCTGCCGGGAGGCCGGGATCGTGGTCCCGGTTGCCGTCACTGCCGGAGTCTGGTCCCTGGTCGCACCGGATAACATCGACGAGATGCCATGGCAGAGCGTTGAGGGCCGGATGTGGGATCTTCTCTGGATGTTCACATGCACCGCGAGGGCGTCCAAAGGGATGCACCGCTCGACAATCCATTTCAAGTGTGCCTTCATCGTCTCCCGGACCGCTCCCGGCGGGGTGGTCCTCACCGAGACCAGGACCGAAACCCTCCGGGCGGTCTGCGGGCCGGGTGATGACGGAGAGCCAGTGATCACTATTATGCTCCCTGGGGAGGACTGATCACGATAGACATTGCCATGCCAGGAGGACCAGCCATTCCCGCACCCACTTTTTACACCACCGAAGAGGTCGCCGATCTGCTCAAGGTGCACGTAAAGACGATCCGCGAGATGATCAAGTCCAAGCGCCTCGCGGCGGTCAAGGTCGGCCAGGAGTACCGGATCACCGACGAGCAGATCCGGCAGTACATCGAAGAGAATAAGACCACATGACCGGGGATCCCGGCGTCGAACCACCATGACACAACGGGGAGACAACGCCGGCCGGCCCGGTCGTATAGTGATAGGGTCGGCCTTGTCATTACTCTTTTTCCTCTGTCCATGGCGGGTTTTCCTGGGCGGCCCTTCGGGCTCCCCCACTGCTCGCTCTCGCTCGCTACGAGGGGTCGCCCTCCGGGTGAGTTGATCGGGGCACTCGATCGCTTCGCTCCGGCGACGCCCTCGGCCCCCGGCCTTGGTGGCGGCCTCCGCTCCGCTGGTGGGACCGGGACCGGGAGCCATCGACGGCCGGCAGGCTTGACTCTCCCGGCCGGTCCGCTTCGCTATCGCTCTGCTCCCGCCGTCCGGCAGGTCAACCGGCCGGCCTGCATCAGGACCAGCCCTACAAAACCGCCTGAAAGGGCGACGGGCGGAGGAACGAGCACGGCGCTTCCCGACTGGAAGGGAGGGCATCGCATGACCTGGCGACGCATCAGCGGAGCCGACCAAGGCCGCAGCGGCCCGAACGACCGGAGGGAGCGAGTCATCGAGCGTTACCTGGCCCCTGGTAACAGCGACGAGCACGGTGCGGGGAGCACGGTGCGAGGAGCGGGAGAGGTGCAGCCTACAGCGAGGAGTTCACGACGAAGCCGAGGGCGTCAGAGGACCAGGACAAGGAAGAGAAGCCAGGGGCACGATGCGAGTTGCAGCGGAGTGGAGGAGCACCGGACGACAGGAGGAGCGGACGGAGACGGAGTGGAAGGAGCAAGGTGTCCCGTCATGCCGGTGGAAACAGCCGCTTCGTATCGTTCCAGAACCAGATGGTTGCCATTTGCAGGATGCCGACCGCGAAGAGACCAAGGACTACGGATACGGGAGTTATTCCCGATTCGTAAATAATATTGAGCATTGCCTGCAGAAAGAGGGCAATTAAGGATCCTGCAACGATCACTGCAATCGCAAGCCGCAACATGATCTCTCCTGCTCCTGGAGTAAGAAAAAATTTCCGGCTCGCCCCTGTGGTCCTCTCCCTCCTGCGATAAGGTTCTGACCGGAGGGAGGAACCGCACGGGGCAGAGGTCCCGTGCCGCAGGAGGAGGGGCGCCGGGAAGGAGGCCCCGCCCCTTCGGCTTGGGAGGGGCGGGGTCGGGGGTAGGGGTCGGTCGCAGGGGCGAAGAGAGGCCCCTGTATCATCTGCGATAATTACTCAATCAGGATCTCGCCGTACTGCTCCAGAAGGTATGCCATGTCCCGGAAAAGAGGGGGCATTTGCAGCACGATTGAGTGCGAGAGGACGGGAACATCCGGTTCAGGAGGATGCATGACTTTGTCTCGTAGTCTCTTCGCTGACATTCAGAAAAGAGGTGTTATTGTGGATGAATAATGGGGTGAGGGTTGGGCTGTAATTGAATTTTTCTGCCTGCACGGGGAGCCACGTTGCGGACCGTGTTCAACGGCCCTTCCGGGTTTCTCGCCCGTTCAATCACGTCGGGGTTGCGGGCGACGGCATCCATGAACCCCCGCAGGGACTCCAGTTCCCGCTCGTAGCGCTCGACCTGGGCGACCAGGTGCACAATGGTCTTCTGCTGCTCCTGGAGTTCATGTTTGAGCTCGCCTTCCATCCGGTTGATCTCTTTGACTGCGTGGACAGAAAGACGGTATTCACCTTTCAGGTAGTATTCTGCCACCTCTTTCTTCGTGAACCGCCTGTATGCGTCAGTCAGATACCCCGAATGGCCCATCAGGTATTCCACAATGTCCACGGGGATTGCAAGCGCAAGCTGCGACCGGAAGAACTTCCTGAGCTGGTGGATATGAAGGCTGTATCTCCCGGTTGACCGGTCGCGCTCTTTGGCCCCCGCGTTCTTGATGGCGGTCGTCCATGAGTCCTGCGCGGTTTTCATTGCAAAGGGAAAGATCCTCGTATCACGGGAAATCTCGGGCCGGGGACCTGAAAACCCGTGGTTGATGAACCCCGCATTCTTGTTTTTGGCCTGGACCATGTAAGCTTCCCGCACTTTTAGCCACTCCACCAGCGCCTCTTTCGCTTCGCTGCTGATGAAGGTGTATCGCTGTTCCCCGGTCTTGGTGTTCTCTCCCCTGATCTGGATGAAGACGGGTTCGTGTTCCAGGTCGATGTCATCGAAGGTGAGCGCCAGGGCCTCCCCGACCCGCATGCCTGACGATGCAAGGGTGAGGAAAAGGGCCTTGCCCTTGATGTCCATGTGCTGGACCAGCATCCGCAAGGTATCATGGTCCAGGTCACGTTCCACAGTCCTGGTGGTCCCTTTCGGCAACTTGGTGCGGATTCTTTTCAGGTCCCTTGTCTTAATTTCGATACCTTGCTCGGCAAGGAACTCTTTCCAGATGACAAAGCGGTTCCTTGCGGTATGTGGTGCAATATTGGCAGAGGCGGCCGCGGCAGCGTAACGGATGAAGTCCTGGAGGTAATCGGGATCAGATGCGAGGTATTCGTCGATCAATCGCTCGTATTTGGCCAGTTCTTCCCTCGTTACCTCTTTACCTTCTCTTTGGGGTCCATATTTCCAGTCGACGAATGCCATCAGGCCAGCACGGTAATTTCTGAAGGTGTTCTCGTTCGGATAAAGAGCCAGGAAATTGGACATTTTTCCCATGCAAATAGATGGGTTTTTATGGTTAAATTTGTTGTTATTGTTCTGTCAATACGCGAACCACACCCGTTATCGGTGTGATCCTGATGGTCGCAATCACTGTGATCCTGGCAGCGGTCATTGCGGCGTTCGTGTTTGGGCTGGCGGGAACTACTGGAACGTCGAAGAATGTTGGTTTGACTGTTGCAGCCAATGGAACTGATCAAGGTTTTAAAGTCACCATACAAGGTGGAACAGATTTGCCCACAATGACAAATATGACTTGGTCAAACGATGGGACAAATTTCTATACCTTTGAAACGAACCCAACGTCATTCTCAGTCGGTCAGGTTCTTAGAACTAATGGTACTGTAGATAATACTAATGTCCGATTGATTATTAAAGGCGTTTTCACCGATGGATCACAACAGGTCCTCTTTGACAGGCAGTTCTGATCCCACTATTTTTTCTGTAAACTCACAGATTCTCCCCTTTTCCTCGTCAATAAAAGCCTGTAAATCCTCTTTGTAGATACGCACTTGGTCTTCCAAGCCTTAATGCCCTGATCCTCCCCTGCCTTATCATTTACCAGAAGGTTCCCTGCTCGATCCTCCTCTCCTTGATAAAAAACGAGGGAGCACTATTATTTTGTATCCAGTCGCTATCACAGCAGGAATATCCTCACAACGTTCAGTACTCTCAAAAAAGATAAAAAACACTGCTTAAATCTGTTGTAAAATGTTGAATTGCAGGGTTCAGACTTTTCCAGGACTCACCCATCATATGTCATACCCCCACCCACCCTCCAAGCGTCCCCCGTTCCACCCGTAACAATCGGGGCCTATCCCGCCCTTTTTCCCCCTCCCACATGCACAGGCATATATACTCACCGGTCACATCTTATAACGCAGAATAACAACTGCATAGGTAAGAACAATGGATGACAGAGGTTTTAGGGGAGGGTTTAACCGGCCCCGGACAATGACAAAAACTGTTTGTGCGGACTGTGGAAAAGAGTGCGAGGTACCGTTCGTCCCCACCGAAGGAAGGCCGGTCTACTGCCGGGAGTGCTTACCCAAGCACAGGAAACCCCGGTACTAGAACCCTCAAATTTTTCGAGCTCGCTTTTACGTAGTAATTCCTGACGCGGTTCTGCGTCGTCCTTGTGTGTTTTGGTGTGTGTGGTGTGGGAGGAGCG
>JAKPPB010000081.1 GCA_029547605.1 Methanobacteriota archaeon
GCGCTCCATGCCTCTTTCTCGCTAATAATTAATAATTGCTCTTTATATAAAGATCTAACGGTTTTATGCTCTCTATTTGTTAATCGTGCAACAATATTGAGTTTGATCTAAAAATAGGTGGAGAAGGCTGAACAGTTACAAGGGAATAAAAATGATCCAAATTCCGACTTCGATCAGTCAGGATTAATGATTAAAATCCCGACTTCAATCAGTCAGGATTAATGATTTAAATCCCGACTTCGATCAGTCAGGATTATCAAAATACCCGATACCATTCGGGATCATATTTGTAGAAGAGAACTCGCGGGATATCTGGGGGGTGGTGATTCGGAGAGAGGGGATGAATACATTGAACTGGTGTGCGGGGAACCAGTA
Source organism: Methanobacteriota archaeon (assembly GCA_029547605.1). GTDB lineage: Archaea > Halobacteriota > Methanomicrobia > Methanomicrobiales > Methanospirillaceae > Methanolinea_A. The sequence goes on from JAKPPB010000081.1 coordinate 376, forward strand.
GATCCCTCGTCCATAATTGTACGATACATCTTTGACAACCAGGTTCGCCCTGTTCATCTCGATCTCCACCACCTCGGCCTCGTCGTAGTTGAGGACCTTGAGAATCCTGTTCTTGAGATCCTGCTTGCCCAGGAGGAGAACAATCAGGCGGGTCGGTTCATCGAGGGAATACTGGACATCGATATTTGCCTTCCCCTTCTCCAGGGTAATGTCCACGTTCTGGATGGTAATGTAGCCATATTTTTCCTCGTTTGCTGCGGCTACAGGGAGTGCAATCGACAGTATGCACATCACTGTAACTGCGATGGCTACGCCTCTCATTCGTGTAGTATATTAGAACCTGCCGGTTATATCCTTTCTGGTAGCGGATGCCATCCGGTTAGAGGGTAATTCTTGGCTGGAATCAAAAATTAATTCGAATTTGTTTGTTTTTCATGGCAGCCTCATATCAATGGCGCACCTATATTCCCACCCCGCGGGGCAGAGGAGTATCGCCGGGTTTTCCCGCCATTCCGGAAAACACCAGGTATTTTCAATTTGCGGCCCTTTGCAGGGAGACCGGCCAGCCCACCTCACCCGGCTGCGGAGAGGACTATCTCGATACTCGAAACATTTGTTTTGCCGCTGTCGGTATCAATAATCTCCGTGGAGGTGATAATCTCCTTCTTTCCGACTCCTTCCAGGAAACGGTTCAGGGCGATCTCTGCGGTGTCCACCGCCCTTGATATGGCCTTGCCACGTGCCTTGATCGAGACTTCCTGTGCACCGTTGTTGAACTGGGTCACCACAGCCAGGACATAATTCATGACCGGCTTGTTCCCCACGAATACTGTGTTGTCTTTTAACATTGGAGGCACCTTCAGAGATATTTCCTGGTATGGATCAATTCTGCGTTGAGCACCGATGCTCCTGCTGCTCCCCGGATGGTGTTGTGGCCCATGGTAACGTACCGGATACCTTCCCTTACCCGTCCCACGCTGACAGTCATCCCATTGCCCCTGTTTCTGTCAAGACGTGGCTGCGGACGGTCCTGGTCTTCCAGGTAGAGGAGAGAATGTTCTGGCTGGGTCGGGAGACCCGAGATAGGCGGGACGAAATTCCTGAATGCATCGCGGACCTTCTCTACCGGTTCGCGGACGTCGATCCAGACTGCCATCGTATGGCCGTCGATGACCGGGACACGATGACAGCTTGCACTTACCTTAAGAGGCGCAGGAGACACACCCCCTCCTTCAAGGCGTCCCAGGATCTTGAGGGTCTCGGTCTCCATCTTCTGTTCCTCGGATCCGATAAAGGGGATCACGTTGTCGTAGATCCCCATTGCTGCGACTCCCTGGAACCCGGCACCCGAAATGGCCTGCATTGTCGCCACCCGGATATCGTTGAAGGCAAACTGCCGCAATGGAGCGAGTGAGAGGCACATCACTATGGTGGAGCAGTTGGGGTTCGTCACGATGAACCCGTCTCTCCCCGCGTCCCGCTGGGCATCTATCAGTCCGAGATGATCGGGGTTCACTTCAGGGACTACGAGGGGAACAAGAGGATCCATCCGGTGCGAGCTCGCATTGCTGCAGACACCAAGCCCGGCATCCGCACACGCGGTCTCAACCTCAGCCGCAACCTCTGCTGGAAGAGCGGAGAAGACTAGGTCTACGTCTTTGAGGCTCTTCACATCCGTATTGCGGATCCTGATATCCGCAACGCTCTTCGGGAACGGGACATCGAGACGCCAGTTCACGACCTCCCCATACCGCTTCCCTGCACTTCGGTCCGACGCAGTCAGCGCTGTCAGGTTGAACCAGGGATGCTGCGCCAGGAGTTGGACAAAACGCTGACCCACCGCTCCCGTGGCACCAAGCACTCCGACATTGATCATACGTAAAAAGTAGCTGTATCCCTGGAGTTATTAAATCGTTTGATTTTATTCCAGATGAATAGCCTCTGACGGACATACGTCCACGCAGGAGCCGCAATCAACGCAGAGGTCCTTGTCCACCTTTGCCTTTCCGTCCTCCATGCTGATTGCCGCCGCCGGGCACTCGTCAACGCAGGTCTCACAAGCGGTACATTTCTCTTTGTCAACAACTGCTGTCATGGTTGCACGTATCCAGCATAAAAATGGAGTATAAAAAAAGAAATAGGTTTCTATTTGGGTATTTACGCCCGGATCAGGCCAGACCCAGCACGCTGTTCATCCCATAAATCCCTGGCTTCTTACCCACGACCCAGCGGGTCGCCATGAGGGCCCCCTGTGCAAATACAGAGCGGTCGTACGCCCTGTGGGAGAGCTGGATGGTCTCGAAGTTGCCTGCAAAAATGACTGCATGATCTCCGACGATATCTCCTCCCCTGATGACATGTACGCCGATCTCACTGCCCCGCTCTCTCATCCCCTCGCGCCCGTATAACTTCTCTCGCTGACCCACCTCCTCTTCCAGGATCTGTAAAATGGTCTTTGCCGTGCCGCTCGGCGCATCCTTCTTGTACCGGTGGTGGGCCTCCAGCACCTCGATGTCGTAACCGGGGAGCATCCTGGCAGCCTGTTTGAGAAGCTGCCAGAAGATGTTTACGCCGATACTGTAATTGCTTGAGATCACCGCCGGGACGTGTCCCTCGATCGCCTTGGACATCTCCACGCGCTGTTCAGGTGAAAACCCGGTGGTACCGACGACGAGCGCTGCCCCATGCTGTGCAGCAGTCTTGACGTTTTGAACCGCCGCAGCTGCCACTGTGAAGTCGATGACCACATCAGGCTTTTTCTCGGCAAGGAGGGCGCTCATGCGGGCTGCCTCCACAACCTTTGCTCCGAAGAGATCTCCTGCCCTCACATCCACGCCTCCGACCAGGTCAAGGTCAGGGGCCTCATTCACCAGTCTCCCTATTGTCGACCCCATTCTGCCCAGGGCGCCGCATACCACGACTTTAGTCATAGGTTGAGAGTACCTCCGCGAGTTTTGCCGTCTTCTCGGCATCGAGTTCATCCAGGGGAAGCCTCGGCGGTCCTCCCGCCATCCCGCGCAACTCGACTGCCTTCTTCACCGGTATTGGGTTAGTGTCGATAAACATGGCCCGGAAGAGTGGTGAGAGAGTGAAGTGCATATCGAGCGCGGCATCGAGATCCCCGTCGCAGAATGACTCGAACATCGCGACCATGCGTGCAGGCTCCACGTTTGCGGCAACCGAGATGACCCCGGCACCGCCGAGTGCAAGGATGGGAAGAGTGATATTATCGTCGCCAGATATCACCTGGAAGTCTTCGTCGAGAGTCGCCTCGATGATCCTCGATATCTGCCCGATGTCACCGCTGGCCTCCTTGATTGCTACGATATCGGGATGCCGGGCAAGCTCGGCTACCAGGTCGGGGGCCAGGTTCTGCCCGGTCCGACCCGGGACATTGTACATGATCACCGGGATACCGATATCCGCAAGGGCAGTGTAGTGTTTCACGAGCCCTGATCGGTTTGGCTTGTTGTAGTACGGGCTGATCACCAGAACGCCGTCTGCACCCATGTCGCGGGCGGCCTTCGTGAGTCGGATAGCCTCAGCAGTATTGTTTGACCCCGTGCCGGCAATGACCGGAACCTTCCCGTCTGCCACATCGATGGCTACCTCTATCACCTTCTCATGCTCTTCAAATGTGAGTGTCGCAGATTCCCCCGTGGAGCCGCAGGGCACAATCCCATGCACCCCATGGGCAAGGAGGAACTCGATATTTGACCTCAAACCTTCGATATCCACGTCTCTCGTGGAATTTCGCAGAAAAGGAGTGACGATAGCCGGAATAACTCCCTCGAACATACGAGAGAGGTATTCAGCGTCTTTTGGTATTTACCTTTCTGGTGATATACCCGGCGACCCGGTTCCTCACCCGTTTGCTCTCGATGTTCGTGACTTCGGTGACGGTCTGCTTGTTCTCGTCGAAGTTGTTGGAGAACCTGGTCCCGTGGTGGTTCAGCAGCTCAACTCCTATTGCTTTGATGTAGGTGGGTTTGATTCCCATGTGGACATTCCTCGTGGTTATTCTTTATTTATACGCGCCGAAACCTTAAGAATGTTGTCCAAACAAAACCTGTATCTTTTTGGCTAAAATTTAGTCTTATTTTTTGAAACTAAAGGCTAAAACTTAATATTTATCTCATTGGATATAAAATATCCTATATGCGCGTCAAAGCCCCTGTCTGTGATAACCCCCGCTGTGGCTCATCTATGCTCCGCGCATATGTCCGCCCCGCCATGGAAGACCGCAAGCAACGCCTTGCCCCGGTTGGGTGGTGGTGCCCGATGTGCTGCAATTTTCGGAATGAAGAGTAAGTAAGACCTATCGGCTGGTGGTGCCGGGAGTGTGGGGAAACCCTTCCCGGCCACCCCACCGTGTGCAAAACCATTTGAACACGCATTGGCTCTTGTTTTCATTGGGGAGGTGAAACACCGCATATGCTTGGAAACCTCGGTCCGACCGTCAGGACATGGGCGCAGACCAACGAGCGAGCCCTGCGTGAATTTGCCCGCGACAGGGGCATGCACGATTGGGAGAGCGCCAACATCGCTGCGGTCATCGGGTTTGTGGTCACGGCTATCGTCCTGTCCCTCGGCGTGATCATCCTCTACCAGGTAGAGACCGCGACCCCGGCGATCCCCAACACCTCTGTGTGGGCGACCACACAAACCCAGCTGGCCACCACCACACAGAGCGGGTACGGGCTTCTCGGCATCACCCTGATCGTGATGGCCGCCGTTGCCATCCTGGGAGCACTCTTCGTGCTCATTCGTGGCAGAGAGGACTAAATATCCCTTCTTTTTCCGGTCTGGCCCGTCCTCTCTTTTTTTTTTACGCACCAACCGCGTCGCGGGATTGACCCTTTGACCCTAAGGCAACGTTGCCTGAGGGTTCTATCTTCACCCCGGCAACGATGTCGCGGGATTTGCCTTCGTTATGTTGTGGCAACGTTGCCACAACATTAAATCCCTTCTGCCCAGGTTTGGGGAGGGTTGATTCATGCCTCTTCTTCGCCCGTTCCCGTTCAATCACGAGAAGATGATCGT
>JAKPPB010000086.1 GCA_029547605.1 Methanobacteriota archaeon
CGGGTGATACTGCCTCATCATTCTTGATGATCTTCATAGATAACACCTTGATGCATTCTCGCGCATTGCCCAATCAGCATGGGCAAGACACTGTAATTACGAAGTCAGACCGGAAGATATTTAAAGGTTATTATAGGTGTACTCTCGTAAGAGGCTTATTACTCTCCCTTTTCCCACTCATTTTCGCATTTCAACGAGCAATAATGAGAAGCCCGCAACCCTGATGATGCATGACGAAGCAGATATGGTGAATGATACGCGTTCCGGACCGCAGGCTTCTCCTCTTCCCTGTCCTGGTCCTCTTTGCAATTCCGCTCAACATTTACGTCATAGGCGATTGGATTGGCACAGGTGTCCAGTGGGCACTCTTCCGATATCAGGAAACTTCATACGGGACATCCTTCATCACGATTGACAGGGAATTGTGGTATATCACTTCTGGCCTCATTACGGGAAGATCAGCGGTCGCGATCTCGCTCTGGGTCGCAGGAGCGGTCCTGCTCGTCGTTTCGTGTATCGTGCTTGCCGTGATAATCGCAGAAAAGATGGATACGCACATCCGCATCCCCGGCATCCTGGTCATCGCATCCGGCGTCCTCCTCCTCCTCTCCTGCATGATGCAGTACGGCCCGCTCCTCTCCGGCCCGGCAGGGTTCTCGGTCCCCGTCGGTATCCCACTGGTGTGGGCGGTGGGGTGGCTCGTGTATATTCAGGCTGAAGACGACGAAAGAGGGGACGAAGAAGAGGGAGCGGAGGATCTTCGTGACAAGTGAAGACACATGCGGTTTTTTTCCACGGATTTTGTCCAGGGAAGCAGATTGTTGCACCCCGCGCAACAAATTGTTTCCCAATAGGAAACATTGATGCATGGATACGATATCGGCAGAGGAGATCCTGTCAGACCTCTGTAAGACTCCTGCCCGTGTTGCCTTGCTGAGATCTGTCCTCGATCGCCCAACCGTCAGTGTGACTCAGCTTTCAGAGCAGAAAAGGGTGACCAAAGGGACCGTCTCCCGCACTATCTCTGTCATTCCTGGGAAGAGCGGGCGTTCTTGTCCGGAAAGGACAGAGATACCGGCTGGTGGACTCACCCCTCATTGTTGCGCTCCGGAAACTCCTCAATATTCTCGCCCTCCAGATTTCCCTGCCCTTGCCGGTGTGGGCAGACGGTATCGGGGCATATGGGAGCTGGGGGATGGGTACAAATATGGAAGGGAGCGACCTCGACCTCTGGGTATATTCGAAAAAAGTCCCCCCTGCAGAACTGTCAGGAAGGCTCAGAAGATCTTTTAGAGATTCGTTATCTGTTGATGTCCAGATACTCCTCCTTACTCCTGAAAGAATCCAGGACCTACACATGAATGATCCGCCATTTTACTCTTCACTTATACAATCCATGATCCTCATCCGGGGGGAGCAGAGTGTTCACGCTTGGTGCAGAACCATTCTTAGGTGAGATCAAATCAATTCCTGAAGATGTCCCGCAATTTATTGAGATTATTGAGAATATACTTGGACCACAATAAGATGTCAGTGTTACTTCCTGCCAATCAACGTTGGAGGTGAGCCGCGGGAGTCCGTGAGTCTCATCCCACCTGTGAATAAGGATGTATTGCGGGGGATGCCGGGATTTATTGAGGGTCTCCCCAACCCCCCTCACTCCACACTCCTCTCGTACCGGATCGCCGCCTCGCTCCCCTTCATACAGAAGTCTTTTCCCGAGAGCCCGAGCGTCGAGTAAATGGGGCACTCCCTGCAGATGCAGTGCCGGTCCTCCCTGATGCACTCGTTGCTCATCCCGAGCACACAGTAGAGGAGTTCGCGGCCTCCTGATGCGCATTCATTGTAACTTGGGCATTCCGGGCAGCAGCAGGACTTCTTCCAGGCCTCGTATTGTTTCCACCGCTCCTCCTTCCGTTTGGCCTTCAGTTCGCGGGTCACTCCCTCGAATGTATCGCCCATAGTCTCCACACTGGTAGGAGGGGTCCGCGAGGTGATGAAGGGTGCGGACGGGGAAGGGGGCCTCCCCTCGGTGGTGAGGTTTATCATCGATGCAGGGCGACCCTTTCAGCAGATGGGCTCGTACGAACGGAGGCTCCAGGCGTATATCGTCCTCCTCTTCTCAGTCGTGGTCATCGGCGTCGCCGGGTTCTCGCTGCTGGAAGGGTTCACCCCCCTCGACTCGTTCTACCTCACCATTGTGACCATCGCGACAGTGGGGTACGGGGACCTCCACCCGGCAACAGATGCAGGCAAGGTGCTTGCAGTCGTCGTGATCATCGCAGGTGTGGGCTGCTTCGTCGGCCTCGTCGCAAACGTGGTCGAGCACATCTCTTTCCGGAAGGAGCGGGCCCGGCGGCGCCAGAAGACCTTGATGCTGATCGGGATCTTCTTCACGCAGGTGGGCACCTCGCTTCTCGCGACCTGCGCACGGGCTGACCCTGGCCGCCAGGATCTCTCCCAGATCGTATCGGGGCCGGCATTCGAGGACTCCCCGGCGTCTCCCCGAGTCACCGCCGCGCTCGCGTCCAGACCTCCCCACCTCGACTGCCGGGCTCTCGACCTCGCGGCCCTCCGGGACACCCTCGGGGAGAAGATCGGCGTCCTGACCGGTCTCCTCCAGAACCCTGATCTCGACGAGCACTCGCGTTTCACCGAACTGCTCCAGGCGCTGCTCCACCTCTGGCAGGAGCTCTCGCACCGGGATGAGTTCTCCTGCCTGCCCGAGTCTGACACGGCCCACCTTTCCGGCGACCTGAACCGCGTCTATGGTCTCCTGGTCAGCGAGTGGGCCGTCTACCTGGCGCACCTGAAGCGCCACTACCCCTACCTCTACTCTCTCGCGCTCCGTACCAATCCCTTCGATGAGAAAGCCTCGGTGGTCATCAGGGACTAATCCCCCCACGTGAGATGCAGTTGCCCGGAAGGATGGGCCCGGTCGCATGTTCCGCCGCCATCGTGATCGAGATACCCATCGCAAATTGCTATAAAGGGTAAGGGGGCATTATTCCTGCAGCACGATCCGGGGGCAAGAATCGCGACCGTGAATACCTCCTGGAAGAATGCCCGAAACTACGGAACATGTACATGAAAACCATCTCATTCGTTGATCTTGACCTCCCTGAACCGCTCATGCGGGCTGTCCTCGATATGGGGTTCGAGGAGCCTACCCCCATCCAGTCGCTTGCCATCCCTGTCATGCGCGAACGCCACGACATGGTGGGGCAGGCCCATACCGGGACCGGGAAGACGGCCGCCTTCGGCATCCCGCTCCTTGAACACATCGACGCATCCCGGCAGGAAGTGCAGGCCATCGTCCTCTGCCCCACGCGGGAACTTGCAATCCAGGTCTCAGAGGAACTCCGCAAACTGGCGAAGTACCTGCAGGGGATCACCATCCTCCCCGTCTACGGCGGCCAGCCCATCGAGCGCCAGATATCGGTGCTCAAAAAAGGTGTCCAGATCATCATCGCCACGCCAGGCCGGCTGATCGATCACCTCGACCGCCGGACCATCAGCCTCTCCGGAATCCGCCTCGCCGTGCTCGACGAAGCTGACGAGATGCTTGACATGGGATTCCGCGACGACATCGAGATCATCCTGAAGCGTACTCCCGCCGAACGCCAGACCGTCCTCTTCTCTGCGACCATGTCAAAGGAGATCCTCTCCCTCACTCAGAAGTACCTGAAAGCCCCCCGCATGGTCAAGGTTGTCCACGGAAGGCTCGAGGTCCCAGCCCTCATCGAACAGCGCTACTTCGAAGTGCGGGAGTCCGACAAAGTCGAGGTCCTCTCCCGCCTCATTGACTTCTACAACCCGAAACTCTCGCTCGTCTTCTGCAACACCAAGCGCAAAGTTGACGAGGTCTGCACCCAGCTCCAGGCCCGCGGGTACCTCGCGGAGGCACTCCACGGCGACATGGACCAGAAGGAACGGGAGCGGGTAATGTCACGGTTCCGTGCATGCACATCCGACATCCTGGTTGCAACCGATGTCGCCGCCCGCGGCATCGATGTCGAGGAGGTCGGGGTGGTCTTCAACTATGATGTCCCCCAGGACCCCGAGTATTACATTCACCGCATCGGGCGGACCGGCAGGGCAGGCAAGTCCGGCAAAGCTTTCACTTTCGTATCCGGGAAAGAGATGTGGAAACTGCGGGACATCCAGAAGTTTGCGAAGATCCGGATCGCACGCCATGCCGTTCCCGCCGAGGAAGACCTCCGCGAGAGGCGGATCGTTCACATGATGGAGAGGATCCGGGAGCAGATCGCAAGCGGAAACCTCGAGCCCTACATCGCCAGGGTAGAGCAGGTGATGGGGGACGAGCACACCTCGCTTGAAGTCGCCGCGGCCCTCTTCAGGATGCAGGCCGGCATGCTGCCCGGCAGCAGTGCGAAGGGAAAGGGAAGATAAGGCAATTCCCAAAAATTGCGCTGTCTGCAAGGCTCAATCCGGGATTGCTCACCAATAATTATTAAATTCTGGCATCTCCTACCTTTCCCCATACCTCTGTTATGATACCCCGGAGCGGCCACCAGCCATGATCACTGTCCTTCTCGTGCACGACAACAGCGATGCCATCGAGAGCACCAGGGCCTACCTGGAGCGGATGGGGGAGATCCGGGTGGACACCGTGCACTCCACGAAGCAGGCCCTGGAGATGGCGAGGCGGAGGAGATACGACATCATCATCTCGTACTTCCGCCTCCCCGAGGTGAACGGGATCGAGTTTTTGGCCGACATGACCGGTGCAGAACTCCTGCGGGACCTCAAGGCGACCCATGGGAGCCTCCCGTTCATTCTCTACCACCGGACCGACAGGGACACCCTCCTCATCGAGGACGTCCACCACGCGACAGAAGCCCGCGGGAATGGCGGAGGAACGGGTGCGCCAGTCGCAGAGATGCGGGACATTATCTACCAGGCAGTGCTCAGGAAGAAGGCCGAGCGCGACCAGGTCCTGCGATCCGACATGCTCTCCGCCATCCTCTCGGTCTCCCCCCTCTGGATCTGCCAGGTGCGTGGCGGAGTCTTCGAATGGGTCAATTCAACAATGGCACGCGGCCTTGGGCTTGACGCGGGGGCACTCACCGGCCAGGGAGTCCAGAAGATCTTCCCCGCGCCCGATGAATTCGAGCGGGCCTTCCATGAGCTCGGGCACAGGACTGACGACCAGGGATGGGGGCACGCGCACTCGGTGCTGAAGAGAAAAGACGGGACGCTTATCCCCTGCCGCTTGAGCCTTCGGGCCATGGACCCCTCGGACCCCTCCCGGGGCCATGTGATGGTGTGCGAGGACCGGACCGAGCAGGAGAGACTCGTCGAGGCCCAGAAGGAGAGCGACCTCCGGTACCGCGAGTTCCTCCGGAACGCCTCGAGCCTTATCGTCAAGCTCGACCCGGAGGGGGTCATCACCTTCTTCAACAAGCACGCACAGGCCTTCTTCGGGTACTCCGAGGCCGAGATCCTCGGGAAGAATATCCGCGACACCCTCCTCCCCCGCAAGGGGGGAAAAGCTTCCCCGGCATTCGTCGCAGACTCAGGCGTGACCCACGAGGGAGGGGGACTTCGGATTTACGAGATGCAGGTCCGTGGAGGGGAACCTGCCTGGGTCGCCTGGCACACCCGGGCCATCCGCAACGCGGACGGGCACCTTGACGAGGTCGTCTGCATCGGCCACGATATCACCGACCACGAGCACAGGGAACGCCGGCGGATCAGCACGGCGATGTGGAGGGACACCGTGATTGAAGGCACCGATGTCCGCGAGGAGGTCTTTGACTCGGTCCTCCACATCTGCATCGAGATCGCCAAGGAGGGCAGGGAAGGCAAGCAGGTGGGGACCGCATTTGTCATTGGCGACTCTGACGCGGTGCTGCTCAAGTCAAAGCAGCTGATCCTCAACCCATTCGAGGGCCACCCGGCAGCGGACCGGATGATCACGAACCACGACATCAAGGAGAACATCAAGGAACTGGCACAGCTCGACGGCGCGTTTGTCGTCAGGGGCGACGGGAGGATAGAGGCTGCCGCCCGCTACATCACCATCGACACGAGCAAGGTGGGGATCCAGAAAGGGCTTGGGACGAGGCACTCATCGGTGGCGGGGATCACCCTCGTCACGAGGGCCATCGGCATCGTCCTCTCGCAGAGCGGGGGGAAGATCTCCATCTTCAAGGGAGGGCGGATGGTCCAGGAGATTGCCTGATCAGCGGGACCTGCCGTCACGCCACATCCCCTGGGGGATGCGGATCTCGAACCTTGCCCCGCCGCCCATTCTTCCGGCCTCCCGGATCGAGGCCCCCGTGATGGAGAGGATCTCCCCTGCAAGCCAGAGTCCGTATCCCCTGTTCCTGCCGTGTCCACGGTCAAAGAGTGTCTTTCTCTCGGCCTCCGGGATACCGGGGCCGTCATCTTCGCAGGCCACCACAAGGTCGCGTTCTCCCTTCTCCGCGGAGATGGCGATGCGGGTCAGCCCGTGGGCATGGTCCAGGGCATTCTTGATCAGCGTCAGGAAGACGTGCCGGATGAGGGGGCTTGCGTAGACCTCTGTCGCGCCGAGATCGGTAACAATGGAGACTCCTCTTGTGTCCACTCTCTCCCTCGCAGACGCCACAATCGAATCGAGGGCCATCCAGCGCGGGTCTTCGACCGCCAAATCCTGGAAGTCGCGGGTGAACTCGATAAGGGCCTGGATGACCTGTCCTGCAGCCTCCTCCTTTGCAAGGAACTCCCGTACCTGGGGGTTGTCGATGAAGTCCTCGGAGAACTGGAGGAACCCGATAAGGATGGTCAGCTGGTTGAGAATATCGTGCCTGACCACCGAGAGGAGGTCCTTTGTCTTCTTCCGGGAGGCCTCTATGGCCAGGCCTTCCTGATCAGGAGCCTCCGCAGGACGGACCGAGGCAGTCCAGGCCGCGGCAGCCAGAGGTCCCTTCCCTGGGAGGGAGATGGGAAACGCGATGCTTTCAAGGATTACCGGTCCCTTCTCCCTCTCACTCCAGGTGATGCAGGAGCTCACCTGCGATCCCGTCCGGAGCACTGAATGGAGTGCCCTCTGCACTTCGAACGGGAGGGGCGCGAGCACCTCGTCCGCAGGTCTCCCGGTGAATCCCGCCGCATCGTCACGATTGCAGAAATCGGCCATGGCAGGGTTTACGTAGAGTACCTTTCTTTCGGCGTTTACTACAATGACCAAACCGGGCATCGCCTCGAGTACATTCCGCCAGAGGGCCTCCATGGCACCGCCCTCCCCGTTCGATCCTGCCCCTTCTTTCACAGTCTCTCCAGTGAAGATGATCTTGTCCCGGTCTTACCTTGAACCTAGCGGAACCATTGCCGTAAAAGAGAGCCTCTGCATGGAACTCTCAAGGGCCGGGGAAGATGACGTGCACGCCCGACGGTGCCCTGACAGACGACCGGATCAGGCGGTCGATGTACCCCTTCGAGAGAGAGAAGGCCTCCCTGACAGGGCACCCCCTGGCCAGATGGGCGCAGAGTGCCGCCGAGTAGCAGCACCCAGCCCCGTGCACGGTCACAGGAAGCCGCGGGGTGGCGATCACCCATTCCCTGCCCGAAGAGAGGAGGATGTCGGCCGCTTCCTCTCCCGGGAGGTGCCCGCCCTTGACGAGCACGAACGCCGGCCCGAGGTCGAGGATTCGCAGCCCGGCCTCGCGTGCCTCTTCGAGTGTCCGGATGGGCCGAAGTCCCGAGAGCGCCATTGCCTCGTCAAGGTTCGGGGTCACGACTGTTGCCCTCGGGAGCAGGCACTCGACGAGGATGTCCCGCGCACCTGCCTCCATCAGTTCGTGACGGCTGGTGGAGACCATGACCGGGTCTACCACGAGGGGGACATGTTCGGGGAGTTCCCTGTCGACTGCCCGGATCGTCTCTGCAGCGCCAAGCATCCCGGTCTTGAATGAACGGATGTCAAACTCTGACAGCAACGCCTGCATCTGCAGGGTTACCATCGCGGGTTCGACCTGGAAGATCCCCCTCACTTCGCGGGTGTTCTGGGCGGTCACGGCTGTTACCACCGAGAGCCCCCATATGCCAAGAGACTGGAAGACTTTGAGGTCTGCCTGGATGCCTGCGCCGCCGCCCGAATCAGACCCTGCGATGGTGCAGGCCGATGTTGGGATCTCCCTTTCCATCTGCAGGCATAGGGTCAGGGAGAGAGATATACCTTTCCGGACGGGATACGATTATCGCCAGCGCTGGTATAACGTTGGATACAGGGTGCTGCAAAAGATGCCGCCAAAAGATGAACCTCTTATCATTGCCCGGGGTGCCAGACCACTTGGCATACTGCCGGGAATGGCCAACCGCCACGGGCTTATCGCGGGAGCTACGGGGACCGGAAAGACCGTCAGTCTCCGCGTCCTCGCGGAGCAGTTCTCTGCGATCGGCGTGCCGGTCTTCCTGGCCGATGTCAAGGGCGACCTCTCGGGGATTGCAAAGCCGGGGGGGGACCATGCGAAGGTTGCCGAACGGGTCCAGGAACTCGGGCTCTCCGGGTTTTCGTTCCAGGGCTTCCCGGTCGTCTTCTGGGACCTCTTCTCGGAGCAGGGCCACCCGGTGCGGACCACCGTGTCGGAGATGGGGCCGCTCCTCCTCTCGCGCATCCTCGACCTCTCCGATACCCAGGCAGACGTCCTCACGCTGGTCTTCCGGGTCGCCGACGAACAGGGCCTCCTTCTCCTTGACTTAAAAGACCTCCAGGCCATGGTCAGGTACGCGGGGGAGCATGCAAAGGAGCTGAAGACCGCGTATGGCAACATCTCCCCAGCCACCATCGGGGCTATCCAGAGGAGCCTGCTCGCGCTCGAGGACCAGGGCGGATCGAGGTTCTTCGGCGAGCCTGCACTCGATCCTTCCGCTTTCATACGGCATTCGGGGGAGAGGGGCGTCATCAACATCCTCGCCGCCGACCGGCTCCTCCAGTCGCCGCGGCTCTATTCGACGTTCCTCCTCTGGCTCCTCTCAGAGATCTACGAGCAGCTCCCCGAGGTGGGGGACCCCGAGAAGCCCGCCCTTGTCTTCTTCTTCGATGAGGCACACCTCCTCTTTTCCGATGCGCCGAAAGTCCTGCTCGAGAAGATTGTCCTCGTCGTCCGGCTGATCAGGTCGAAGGGGGTGGGAGTCTACTTCGTGACGCAGAACCCGCTCGACCTTCCCGACGACGTGCTCGGGCAGCTTGGAAACCGTGTCCAGCACGCGCTCCGGGCGTTCACCCCGAAGGACCAGAAGGCGGTGAGGGCTGCCTCCGAGACCATGCGGCAGAACCCGGACCTCGACACAAAGACTGCGATTACGGAACTGCGGACAGGCGAGGCGCTCGTCTCCTTCCTTGACCACAAGGGCGCTCCCGGGGTGACCGAGCGGGCATTCATCTACCCGCCAAAAAGCCGCCTTGCGCCCCTCACCCCTGACGAGCGGAGGGAGGTCATCCAGTCATCGCCGTTCTCTGGCACTTACGATAAAACCCTCGACCGCGCCTCCGCGTACGAGATGCTCGCGTCAAGGACAGAGACCGTGACCACGCCAAAGGAGGCGCCAGGAAGATCTGCGCAACCAAGGGTGCGGCAGCCCGCATCCACCCCCCGGAAAGCAGGGGCCGATGTCCTGACAAAGATGGCAGGGAGCGCAGCCCGGGCCGCGGGGAGCCAGGTGGGAAGGGAGATCATCCGGGGGATCCTCGGGTCGCTTGCGAAGAAGTGATCCTGCCGGTGCCTGGGTTTGAATACCCTTGCACCGACTTGCAGGGATAGTGCCGGGTCACATCCCCACGGACACGTCGCGGGGGAAGGGGGCATTCCGTCATGAATGTATTTATCCAACATGGTCGGGGTATACAATAGTGGGACAAAGTTACTCAGAGACGGGAATGGCAGGGACACAGGACCAGGGGAAGAGTGACCGTTCGGTCGCCGACTATCCGGCGGCGGGAGGAGAATCGGGGCCAGAAGGCCTCACCAGGGAAGGAATGAGGCTCTCCCGACATGCCCGGCATGCCGAGGCGCTTGAGCTGTTCGGGAGGGCGCTCAACGAGGACCCCACATACACCCCTGCATGGGTCGCATCCGGGTTCGCGCTGGGGAAACTGGGGAGGTATAAAGAGGAGATCAAGGCATGCGACCAGGCGCTTGCACTCGACCCGACCCTTGTCGAGGCATGGATCAACCGGGGCTTTGCGCTCGGAAAGCTCTCCCGTTTCTCCGAGAAACTGGTCTGCTGCGAGCGCGCCATCGTCCTTGACCCCTCTTCTGCGCAGGCCTGGAACGCGAGGGGTCACACGCTCGGGGAACTTGGCAGGTTCGAGGAGGAACTGACCTGTACAGAGATTGCCACATCGCTTCGCCCGCGGTACGTCGGTGCATGGGTCAACCGTGGATACGCGCTGATGAAACTCAGGCGGTTTAGGGAGGCAGTCTCGGCCTACACGCGGGCGCTCGAGGTATATCCCGGGTTCGCTTCGGCATGGGTCAACATGGGCATCGCCTGCTGCCACATGGGCGAGTATGCACGGGCGGTGTCCTGCTTCGAGTCGGCCGAACGGATAAGACCTCTCTTGAACGTGCGCAGCCTCTACTGGAAGGGCGTGGCCCTCTCCCGTTCGGGACGCCGGAAGGATGCAATCGGAATCCTCGCAAAGGTGGTCAGGGAAGATCCGCGCCACGCGGAGACATGGATCGAACTCTCCAACTGCCACTTCATGATTGGGGAGATCGAGGAGTCGGTCCGCTGCTTCATGGTTGCGTACGGGATCGACAAGCAGGACATCCGCGACTCACTCTCCCGTGCGGTCACCCTCCTCCGGGAAGGAAAGAAGGAAGAAGGGGTGCGATGCCTCTCCCAGGCCCTCGGCATCCTGCTCAGGTAACGCCCCGCTTGTCGTCCCCACCTGCACCCTCCCTGCCCAGCGCTCCCTACGCATGGCTGACCAACACCGGCACGGGCGGTGAGCTGCCATCTGTTTCTGATTCTGCGGGGAACAGGTTTAAATATCAACAAATAATCCTTTTTTTGTCCATTCCATCAAGAAAAAGTCCCCGAGCGCATGGTTTATGTGATGGAGGTACAAATAGAAGAGGCAATTTACCTGGAGATCGCACCTGTGGTGCACAGGAACTGTCAGATGCATTCAATCCAGGCGTGCGGTGAATAGAAGGTACCGTTATGCGGACCAGCTCACTATAGCACGATGAACTGCGAATATCCCCTCACTGAATAATACCGGACCGAACTTTCAACCATGACATCCCGGACACACGCCGCCCATACCACCTGCCCAGGCTGCCAGGAGGAGGTCTACCTCGACGAGCTTGTAAAGGGCCGCTGCCCGCTCTGCGGCTGCACGCTCGAAGACATGGAGGAAGTGGAGAGCGAGGTGGAAGAACTCCTCGACAGGGGAGACTTCTCCTGGCTGATCTTCAATTACTTCCTCTTCAAGCAGTTTACCGACCTTGGCGCAAGCCCGCTCAAGGTGATGCAGCTCGTCTCGCTCTACGAGGACTCCTGTATGACTGATTCGGTGACAAGGCCCGACACCCGGTTCGAGCTCGAGATCAACCCCGGGCGGTTCGACCACCTGGTTCCCCGCCGGTGCGACCGCTGCGGGAAGGTCTTCCTCCGGGGGGGAAAGAAGATCCTCTCCGGCGACCTGGCCCTGCCCGGGTACCGGATCACCCACCGCTGCGGCCCGTGCACGGAGGGAACGTAGACCCTTTTTCCCTGTTTTTTTGCCAGAAAGGTTTTTTCTTCTGCATTCAGCCGCACCATCACCATAAAGGGGATATGGTCTGCATAACCCCTTCATTACCTCCGCAGGTGGGGCTCTCGCCCCAACTGCTCCGTCATCGTGCCAGGACCAGAGTCTTTTTTCAACAGAATGAGAGTGTACCGAGACCTTTGCCCAGAGGGGGTTCCCCCATCCGGCGCCTCCCCCGTACTCCCCCCGCTGTTGGGGCTTTCGCCCCAACTGCTCCTCAATACGACCTTCCCACCAGCGCGGTGATCCCCTGCTTCCCGCACGCAACGCACGGGCCGGAGGCGTCCACGAGATACATTGACCGGACGTCTGTCCCGAGGACAGCGGCACGGGTCTTCTCCTCGATGAGGTCAGCGCATTCGCGGCTTCCGCACCAGGGGACGAGGGTGACGCCGTCCTCGACTGCGGCCAGAACCTCGTCCATGCTCCGCGAGACCCTGATGCGGGTGCGGACGTGGGCCTCTGCACGTTCCTTGAGGGTTGCAGCAAAGGAGGCGAGACGCTCGGTGACCCCCGCAACAAGGGCATTTCTTGGGACCTGGGACTTCTCGCCGAGGCGGGTCACCACGGTGACCTGCCCTGCATCGATGTCCCGTGGTCCGACCTCGAGACGGAGCGGGACTCCCCGCATCTCCCAGTAATAGTACTTGGCACCCGGACGAATGTCGCGGGAGTCGACCTTCACCCTGAACCCTGCTGCGGCAAGCTCTTTCTCAATTCCCGCCACCTCAGCGCTCACCTCGTCCTTGCGCTTCCCAATCGTGATGGGGACGACGACGACCTGGACGGGTGCCGGGTCGGGAGGGAGGATAAGCCCCCGATCGTCGCCATGCATGCTGATGAGGGCTGCAATGGATCGCTCCGAGATGCCGTAGCACGTCTGGTGGGCAAACCGCTGCTCGCCTGCGACATCCTCGTAGGTAATCTGGAAGGTCTTTGAGAAGTGGTCACCCAGGTGATGCACCGTCCCGATCTGGAGCGTCCGCCCGTCAGGCATGACGGTGTCAACCGCCATCGTGTAGTCGGCTCCGGGGAACTTGTCCCACTCGGGGCGCCGCGAGACGATCACCGGGACGCAGAGCCGTCCGTAGAACTCCCGGTAAAGGGCAATCGCCTCCTCGACCTGCCGCTCGGCGTCCTCCCAGGTGGTGTGCACCGTGTGGGCCTCCTTGAACGAGGTGATCTCCCTGAGGCGGATCAGCGGCCTCGTGTGCTTTGTCTCGTACCGGAAGGTGTTGACGATCTGGTAGATCTTCAGCGGGAGGTCTGCATGGGACCGGACCCAGAGGGCGTACATGGGATAGATGGCGCATTCGCTCGTCGGGCGAAGCGCAAGCTTCACGTCAAGAGGAGAGAGGCCGCCGTGGGTGACCCAGTAGACCTCGTCCTCGAAGCCCTTGATATGCTCGGCCTCTTTCGCAAGCTCGTGCTCGGGGATGAGGAGCGGGAAGAGGGCCTCCTGGTGGTCCCGGTCGAGGAGCAGGCGGAGCAGGTCGTAGACGTTTCGCCGGAGCGAGAACCCGAACGGGTACCAGACGTAGAGGCCCTTGACCGGGTAACGGACGTCCATGATCTCCGCCCGCCACAGGAGCTCGTTGTACCATGCAGAGAAGTCACCCTTGGAGGGGAGGGCACCCTGATCTTCCTCGGCCAAAAAACACACCTCAAATTATCACACGTAGGATTTCCGGCGTAATAAATGCCTCCACGCATGCAGCCACCGCAACGAGGGGGACGACTGCAAGGAGAAAGATGCGCCCGTAGGAGTGCGCCAGGGCAGATGCATCTTCCTTTCCTTCCCACTCCCTCCAGAGCGCCTTTGCAAGCATGAGCCCGAGTGCCCCCGAGACGATGAACGCAGGGATCTCGAAGAGACCGTGCGGGACGATTGCGGCCACCACGTAGAGGACGCTGTGATCCTTTCGTACCATCTCAAGGACCGACCCGATCACAAAGCCGTTCGTGCTGATGATAAAGACCGTGAGGAGGCCAAGCGACGCACCCCCGACGAACATGAGGACGCATGCCTGGAGGTTGTTGAAAAAGAGCATAACCGCCATCATTGGCCCCGAGGAATCGAGCGCCTCTCCCATGATCGATTCCTTGAGGAGCGAGATAAGCTGCTCTCCCACCGTTGGATCCTGCATCGTGGTCCAGGCCCCAAAACCAACCGAGACCGCGAGGAGCACGACGACGACGCCGGCATTCCTCGCAAAATCAGACATAGAGCACCATCCTCATCATGTCCCTGACCCCGGGCGCCAGCCCGACTGTGATCATCGCAAGGAGGATGAGGTGCCAGAGTGCCCCGGGACCATCGTGGCGAAACCGTTCAAGGACATAGATTCCGGGAAAGAGGACCAGGAGCTTCAGGGGGAACATCGAAAACGCGGTCCCGGTCCACTCGATGAGGTGCGAGCCGACCACGTGCACCTCCACGTAATGGAGGGGGTGCAGGTCGATCCCGTAGCTCGTGGCGCTTGCGTCAAGGAGCTGGCCGAAGAGAAGGGAGAGGTAGAGGGGGTCCGCCGCGTAGCGCCACCGGAGGAGGAAGCGCATGACCCCGTACACAGCTGCACTTGACGCAACCGCCATCGCGATGATGATGACCAGCACATCCCAGGCGATGATCCCGTTCACTTCCCCAAACCAGAGGAGGACAAGCCCTGTCGCAACTGCCCCTGCAAGCCCGGCCGCGACGTATCCTCTGTGGTAGTCCCGGATAATCCCACGTGTCTGAAGAGTCGCAGAGATCACCAGGGCTCCCGCCGTATAGATGAACATCACGAAGTAGATGAGCGGGGTGACGAGGAGGAATTGCCAGTCCGATTCAATCATCCCCGTGTCCTGGACCACCCGGAGCATCCCCCCCATCACGACGAAGGGAAGGGTGCACAGGATGAAGTCCCGGTCGATGCGGATGATCTCGGACCGGGAGAGCCAGCGATAAATGATATATATGGCGAGGATCAGTACCAGAGCGTAGGTAACCGTGTCCACCACGTTGTAGGGCTGGCCGTAGCGTATTGGATCGATGTAATATTTCTCTATGAAATCCCAGATCATTTCCTGATTTATATGAGCGCAGACCCAATAAAAGTACTCAAAACCAAGGTCTTTGACAAATCCCGGTGGATGCAGCTGCCCCGGGACGTAGTCATCGGCCATGATGTGCTCCCCCAGATCCCCGCGGTCTGCGCAGACCTCGGTCTCAAGGGCCCGGCCATCGTCTTCTCAGGGACCCGCACCCGCGATTGTGCAGGCAACCGCGTGGCATCCCTCCTCTCCGAGCGCTATGAGGTCTCCACCTTCGCGGTCAGGGAGATCAGCATGGATACCATACGGGAGGCAGAGGAGTTCTCTGGGGGCGCCGGTTTCCTTGCAGGAGTGGGGGGGGGCAGGGTCATCGACTGCGCAAAGATCGTCTCCTACAACCTGGACCGGCAGTTCGTCAGTGTCCCCACTGCCGCATCCCATGATGGGATCGCATCAGCCAGGGCATCAGTCCCCATGGAGAGTGGCAGCGTCTCGCTCGAGGCCCACCCCCCCATCGCCATCGTTGCCGACACGGGCCTCATCGCCGCGGCACCCCACCGGCTCCTTGCCGCGGGCTGCGCCGACGTGATCGCCAACTCGACTGCCGTCCTCGACTGGGAGCTTGCGCACCGGCTGAAGCACGAAGAGGTGAGCGAGTATGCGGTGGCCCTCTCGAGGATGACTGCGGAGCTCCTGATGAAGAATGCAGGGAGCATCAAGCCCCACCACGAGGAGTCCGCCTGGATGGTCACAAAAGCGCTCGTATCATCGGGGGTCGCCATGAGCATCGCGGGCTCCTCGCGGCCAGGCTCAGGGAGCGAGCACAAGTTCGGACACGCCCTGGAGAGGCTTGCGCCGGGGGCGGCCCTCCACGGAGAGGCCTGCGGGATAGGCACCATCATCGCGATGTACCTTCACGGGGGAGACTGGAAGGCGATCAGGGAGGCCCTCCGGTCGATAGGGGCCCCCGTCACTCCTGCCGACCTCGGCATCAATGACGACCTGGCCATCGAGGCACTCCTTGCCGCAAAGGACATCCGCCCCGAACGGCTCACCATCATGGACATGGGGCTGACAAGGGAGTCGGCGACTGAGCTCGTGAAGATGCTCTACAGGGAGTGATGTGATTGTCAGACGTCAAGCCAAAGGTCACCCTCATCGGCACCACCCTTGCGAGGGTCGACCTCGAGTTCATCTATGAGGGCGAGTCCACCGAGTGCGAGGGCTGCACGGTGATGAAAGCCTGCCATAACCTGAAGCCCGGGCGGAGATATCGTATCGTGGGGGTGAGGAAGACGCGCCATGCATGCCCCCTGCACCTTGAAGGGGCGACGGCAGTCGAGGTGGTGGAGTCGTCTGTCCCCGCGCTGATCAGCGCGGACATGGCCATCAGGAACACCCGCATCTCTTTTGAGCCTTCCTGCACCAGGGAGTCGTGCGAGCACTTCCCCCTCTGCCACCCCGAAGGTCTTGTCCCCGGGGAGAAGTACGTGGTCGTGCAGG
The DNA here is from genome assembly GCA_029547605.1 of Methanobacteriota archaeon. Lineage (GTDB taxonomy): Archaea > Halobacteriota > Methanomicrobia > Methanomicrobiales > Methanospirillaceae > Methanolinea_A. Next base: position 16,310 of record JAKPPB010000086.1, read on the forward strand.
TGCTCGGCAACGCGCCTCCGGGGTGTGCGAAGGGGCGAAACCTCCAGCGGGTGGAGCTCCGGGCAGTCTAGGGGCCGGGTCAGACGCGGGACGCCAGCCACAGCGCATGCGCCGCTTCGAGGACGCGGGACCTGTCCGCGATCCCAAGGACCCATTCATCGGGGATTGCCTGCGCCCCGTACGCCGCACCGGCCAGCGCACCCGCGATTGCACCCACCGTGTCGCTGTCACCGCCCATGCTCACCGCGGCAGGTATCGCCTCTTCGAACGTGCCGGTCTCCATGAAGACCGAGACTGCGGCGTGGGTGGCTTCCAGGGCGTCAAGGCCGGGAACAGGGGGATGCGCCCGCCATCCACCCAGCATGGAGGCAACTTCGGGGTCCCGGCACCGCTGAAGGGCCCGGCCATGCGCCCTTGACGCCTGAATGCCTCGGCACATGTCGCTTACCATCCGGTTGACGAATGCAGAGCAGGCCCCTGCCACAGGGTCCCTGTGCGTGAGCGCCGAGCATGCAAGCGAGACCGCCTCGACCTCGGGGCCGCCGTAGAACACCCCGATCGGGGGGCCCCGCATCACGCTGCCGTTGCTCCTGCTCCCCCCGTGCCTTGCGTGAACGAGGCGGGCTGCCAGAGAGAGCGGCACCCCCTCCATCACCAGTGAGAAGACTGCCCCTGATGTAGGGCCATACCATTCGCGATGCATGAGGTAGTCGCGGATGAGCCGGGTCATGAAGTCCGCAGGAGAGAAGGCACGGCATGCCGCGAGCGACTCGGCAAGCGCGAGCGCCTGGTACGTATCATCCGTGAAGGCACCGGCATGCCGCGGGAGCCTGCCCCCGGCATAGAGCCTCCTGACGGGGGCCGACGGGTGCTCCGCCCCCTCCAGGGGCGCACCCATCGCGTCGCCAATCGCGAGCCCCAGCAGGACACCGGTTACGCGACTGAAGTCGGATATAAAGTTCACCAATAAACTATATCTGATCAGGAAAATAGTGTTGATTCTCAGAAGGTGATAGTGTGCAAAAGGAAGAACTGCTCCATCTCCACATGTTGATGATCCACATCAAGAAGTACTACGAAACCATCACCAGCGAAGAAATTCCCACCAAACGCTACAACTCCCTTCACATCTCTCCTGTTCATATTCATAAAAATAAGAAATGCCACAAGGACGCGATCCTTGCCCTTGGCGACGAGATCGTCACTCACCTGCGGAGCACCCAGATGGTGCCGGTAGGGTACTCCTCCGAGACCACGTCGGAGACGGTCGCAGCCGAACACTAACCTTTCATGGCACGCCCCGATATCTCCCGGGAGATACTCGAGGCCCTCTTTTCCCGGGACGTTTCCCCGGGAGACATCACGCGGATAAAGATCGAGATCTGCAGGAAGCACGGGGCGCCGGGCGTGCCGAAGAACTCGGCCCTCCTTGCCGCCGCCCTTCCCCATGAACGGGATCGTATCAGGGCGCTCCTGCTCGTCAAGCCCACCCGGACCCTCTCGGGAGTCGCACCAGTGGCAGTGATGACGTCCCCGTTCCCCTGCCCACATGGCAGGTGCCTCCCCTGCCCGGGCGGCCCGGACCATCCGTTCCGGTCGCCTCAGAGCTATACCGGGGAGGAGCCGGCGGCGCTGCGTGCCCGTGAACACGGCTACGACCCATATGACCAGGTAAGGGCCCGTCTCGAGCAGTTCGAACTGCTGGGCCACCATGTGGACAAGGTTGAACTTATAGTCATGGGAGGGACGATGACCGCGAGGGAACCTTCGTACCAGGAATGGTTCGTTGCTTCCTGTGTCCGGGCAATGAACGAGTACCGGGGACCTCCGCCTGCACTTGCACCCGACACGGCGTCGGTCTTCCTCCAGAACGAGATGTCTCCTGTACGGTGCGTGGCCACGACTTTCGAGACCCGCCCTGACTGGTGCGGTAAGGAGCAGATCGACCGGATGCTTTCGCTTGGCGTCACCAAGGTCGAGCTTGGCGTCCAGCACCTCGACGACCGCATCCTTGCATTCAACCGCAGGGGATGCACCGTCAGGGACACGGTCACCGCGAACCGGCTGCTGCGGGATGCCGGGATAAAAGTCGGGTTCCACATCATGCCAAACCTTCCCGGCAGCAGCATCGGGCAGGACCGGTGGATGTTTACCGAGCTCTTCGAGAACCCGGACTTCAGGCCGGATTTTTTGAAGATCTACCCGACCCTTGTCACCCCGGGTTCCGAGATCGAATCGCTCTGGACCAGGGGAGAGTACGCCCCTTACGACGAGGACGCGCTGATCGACCTTGTTGCATACGGAAAATCCCTCCTCCCCGAGTACGTCCGGCTCCAGCGTATCCAGCGCGACATCCCCGCGAAACTGATCGTTGCCGGCTCCCGTCACAGCAACTTCCGCCAGCTCTGCCAGCAGCGCCTGGCTGCAGCGGGCGGGCGCTGCCGTTGCATCCGCTGCCGCGAGGCGGGGCGGCGCCCGGGGGGGAGAGATGCGGAACTCCGGACCCTCACATACGAATGCACGGGGGGGACTGAGCACTTCATATCCGTCGTCTCTGGCGATGCTCTCGTCGGCTTTGCCCGCCTGCGGTGCGGAGGCGATCGCTGGCGAGGTGAACTCGCGGACGCAGCGCTCCTCCGCGAGCTGCACGTCTATGGGAGCATTGTTCCCATCGGAAGCTCCCCCGCGCCTGACCAGCGCCAGCACCGGAGGTTCGGCCGGCTCCTCCTCACGACGGCGGAAAATACGGCGCAATCTGCGGGATACCGCGAGATCGCGGTGATGAGCGGGGTCGGGGTGAGGCCCTATTACCGGCGTCATGGATATGAGCGTCGGGGCCCATACATGCACAAGAGGCTCGCATGAAGGCCGCCACCCTCGAGTTCCTGCGCCAGCGTTTCTCTGCGTACTATGCAAAAGAGCCGCTCCTCTCCCCTTCGTCTGTCCCGCAGAGGGAATGGGCTTTTGTCTTCTTCGACCCCGATTACCCCGATATCCGGATGCGCAGGCACCTGGGCTTCGAGACGAAGGAGGGGGCCTTCTCCTACATCCGGGCGATGGCCCCCGCACATATCTATTACTCCACCGCCTACTATGCACGCCCGGGTGCAGGCACCATGCAGGAGAAGGAGTGGCTCGGGGCAGACCTCATCTTCGACCTGGACGCAGACCACCTCATGCGCGGGCCTTACGATCGCATGCTCTCGAGGGTCAAGGAAGAGACAGAGAAGCTCCTTGACATGCTGACCATGGAGATCGGGTTCTCCCCAAGGGAGATCGAGCTCGTCTTTTCAGGGGGACGGGGCTACCACGTCCACGTCCACGACCTGGCAGTCCGGAACTGGGGCAGCAGCGAGCGGCGTGAGCTCATAGACTACGTCTGCGGGATAGGCCTTGACCCGGGCCGCGTGCTCTCCCACCGCACACCTTCACCCCGCGGATGGCATCACCGCTATATATCTGCACTTGCCGAGTACCTGCTATGGCTGGAGAGCCTCGGAGAGAAGGAGCGCCTGGCTGCCATAGCCGGCCTGGAGGGGGTGGGGAAGATGACCGCTGAGGAGTTCTCACGGCGACTCAGCGAAGTCATCTCCCTCGTCAAATCGGACCCATCATCCCTCAACTTAAAAGACGCAGTCCTCGCAAAGGTGATCCGCGGCCTCTCCGCGCAGAAGGAGGGGGAGTTTGCCTCCATGCTCAGGAAAAGGGCCGCGCTCGCGGACGAACCCGTGACGACCGACACGAAGCGCCTGATCCGCCTTCCCTCATCCCTCCACGGAGGGAGCGGATTTCGGGTCACCCCGCTCGCACCGGCCGATCTCGGCGACTTCGACCCCCTGGTGGACGCGGTCGTCTTCGGGGAGCGGGACGTAAAAGTGGACCTCGCCTTTCCTCTCTCGATGCCGCTGCTGGGCACGACCTTCCGGCTGGAGAAAGGGGTATGCGCGGTCCCTGAGGCGCTCGCGGTCTTCCTCTGCTGCAGGGGCGCAGCAGAGATTGCAGGGGGTGGCTCGCGTGCACCTGGATGAACTGCGGATCCTCCTCCTCTCGGAACGCGAGTCGGGGCGGCTTGTGCAGATCCAGAAAGACCTCTTTGCCTCGGTGGGCAGGAACCTTGAGACGCAGTATGCCTGCCTGTATGCCTGCGAGGACCCGTTCTCTGACGAGGCAAGGGTCCTCATCGAGCGGATTGCCGCAATAAGGGAGACGATGCTTGACCTCTACCGCATCAGGGCCGAGAAGATCCTCTCCCTCGCACGCTCCCAGGAGGACGGGCAATACATAGACCGCGAAGAGCTGAAGAAGCTCCTCCCCGAGGAGAAGGACATGTTTGACCAGGTGGTCATGGCGCTCGCGCAGGCCCGCTGCCGGCTCGTTGAAGGGTCGATCCCGCGGGCCCCTGCACACCCCCCCGGGGTCGATCGGGAGAGTGATCGCTGCGCAGCGGTGCTGGCGGCCGTCGCCGCCGAGCAGCCGGCGTTCGTCGTCTCCAGGGTCCTCCAGGACATGGAGCCGTTCATGGGAGTGGACGGCCGCATCTACCACCTCCAGCGGGAAGACCTGGTGACCATCCCCGAGCGGAACGCCGAGGTCCTCTGTGAGCGCAACATAGTCTTAAATATCAACCCTGGCAAATAATACTGATATTCGATATCCTGAATACGAGGCCATATCTATGAAAATGCCAGTCAAATTCAAGACATACTGCCCGTTCTGCCGCACCCACCAGGTCCACGAGGTGGAGAAGGTCAAGAAAAGCAGGACCTCCGGACTGCACTGGATCGACAGGCAGAAGGCGAGGAGGAGCACGGTGGGCAGCATGGGGAAGTTCTCCAAGGTGCCTGGAGGGGACAAGCCTACCAAGAAGATCAACGTACGCTACCGTTGCGTTACCTGCAAGAAGGCCCACCTCCGCTGCGGGTTCCGTGCGGGAAAGTTCGAGTTGACGGAGTGAAGGGCAATGGTCAGACAACTTCGTGAAAACCGCAGCAGGTTCTTTAAAGTCAAGTGCCCGGACTGCGAGAACGAGCAGATGGTCTTTGAGAAGGCCAGCACGACAGTCGAGTGCGTGGTCTGCGGCAAAGTCCTTGCCGAGCCTTCCGGCGGAAAGGCACAGCTCAGGGCAGAAGTCCTGGCGACGCTCGAGTGAATGGTCCGATGAGCGAGAGAGAGTGGCCCGAACAGGCAGAACTCGTGGTCTGCACGGTCAAGGACGTGAAAGACTTTGCCGCGTTTGTCAGCCTTGACGAGTATCCCGGGAGGGTGGGCCTGATCCCCATCTCGGAAGTGGCAACAGGGTGGATCAAGTACATCCGTGACCACATCCGCGAGGGGCAGAAGGTGGTCTGCAAGGTCCTCCATGTCGATACCCAGAGGGGCCACATCGATCTCTCCTTAAAGGACGTGAACGAACACCAGCGCCGGGAGAAGATCCGGGAATGGAAGAACGAGTCCAAGGCCCGGAAATGGATCGGGTTCGCCGCGCAGGCCTCGGGGGAAAAGCCCGAGGAGATCGAGGCTGCGATCTACTCCCGCTACGGCGACCTCTACTCTGTGTTCGAGGACATCGTCAGCGGTGATCACTCCCTCGATTCGCTCGGCATTTCACCCGCAGCAGTCTCTGCTCTCCAGCAGGTGGCGCGGGAGAACGTCAAGATGCCGCGTGTCACCGTGGGCGGCAATATCATCCTCACTTCCACGAAGCCCGATGGTGTGAACATCATCCGGAGGGCGCTCCGGAGCGCCGAGCCGAAGATCCCCGGCGTGGAGATCGAGCTCTCCTACCTCGGGGCTCCTGCCTACCGCATCAAGGTCACCGCGCGGGACTACAAGACCGCAGAGAAGGCGATCGAGAAGGCCGCCGCTGCGGCGATCGGCGTCGTTGAGCGGGCGGGGGGAGAGGGAAAATTCATCAAGAAGCCCAAGTCAGGGAAGACTGCATGAGCGGCCGGCTGAGGCGGTGCCCCCGTGACCGGACATACACGCTGCAGGATAATTGCCCTGCCTGCGGAGGGCCCACGGTATCCGCCCACCCGGCACGTTTCTCTCCTGATGACCGCTATGGCAAGTACCGAAGGGAGATGAAGGGATGGACGAGATAACCGTCCGCTCCCTTGTCAAAGATCCCGGGGATGTCTCTGCCCCCGTCCTCATCGAGGGGCTCCCCGGCATAGGCCACGTGGGCAAACTCGTTGCCGAGCACATGATCCACGAGCTTGGCGCGAGGAAGATCGCGGAGATCGAGTCGATATTCTTCCCGCCCCAGGTGATCATCGGGGAGAACGGCATTGTCAGGCTTGCGAACAACGAGATCTATTACTACGAGGGGGAGGATCAGAGGATCCTCTTTTTAGTCGGGGACTTCCAGAGCACGTCGGCAGAGGGGCACTACCTGCTTGCGGACACGTTCCTCTCCCTCGCGGAGGGCTTCGGCGTCTCCCGCATCTACACCCTCGGCGGATACGGTGTCGGGCACCTGGTGGACGTCCCGCGGGTGCTCGGGGCAGTCAACGACGAGGCACTCAGGGAAGAGATCGAGGCCGCAGGTGCAGTCATCAGCCCTGACGAGCCTGGCGGCGGGATCATCGGGGCCGCGGGGCTCCTGCTCGGCCTCGGTCGGGCGAGGGGGATCGAGGGGATATGCCTCATGGGCGAGACCTCGGGGTACCTGGTGGACCCGAAAAGCGCTTCCCGCGTCCTCGAGGTGCTCTGCAACCTCCTCGACCTTCGTGTCGACGCCACGACCCTCCAGGAGCGGGGGATGGAGATGGAGCACATGATCCAGAAGCTCGTGGACACCGAGCGTACAACCGAGAGCGATGAGCTCAGGTATATCGTCTGACCGCAGGCAGATATCCTGCGATCTCCACCTCCATTCGCGTTTCTCCATCGCTTCCTCTCCCCGGATGACCCCCCACGCCATGGTGGTGGCCGCGGTGAGAAAGGGCCTTCGCGCGATCGGGACCGGGGATGCACTCCATCCCCTGTGGCGCCGCGAATGGGAGGAGTTCTTATCCCGCCATGACTCTGCGGGGGTCATCGTCGTTCCCTCCGCAGAGGTCGAGGACCGGGACCGCGTGCATCACCTCCTCCTGATGGATGGTTTTTCCGGGTTCTTCGATCTGCAAAAGACGTTCTCCCTTGCGGGCAAGGACATCTCCACGACAGGCCGGCCGCGCCTCCGCCTCTCCGGCGAGGAGATCGCACGTGCCGTCCACGACGCCGGCGGACTCGTCGGCCCTGCCCACGCGTTCACTCCCTGGACATCCATGTATTCGAGCCACGATCATGTCGGAGAGTGTTACGGGAGCGAGCCGATCGACTTCCTCGAGCTTGGGCTCTCGGCTGACAACTCCTACGCCGCAGCCATCCCGGACCTGTACGGGGTTCCCTTGATCTCCAGTTCCGACGCCCACGGCCCTGACCCCTGGAGGATGGGGAGGGAGTGCGTGGTGCTTGAGGTGGGGGAGGCGACCCCGGCAGGAGTGCTCGAGTCTGTCTCCAAAGGGCGTATCATGCAGAACATCGGGCTCTTCCCGGAGGAGGGAAAGTACAACCGCACCGCCTGCTCGCGCTGTTTCCGGCAGTTCACTCACGACGAGGCGGTAGCGCATGCCTGGAGGTGCCCGGGTGACGGGGGGCGGATCAAGAAAGGAGTCTTCGACCGGTCGAGGGAACTCTCTTATGGGGAGCCCCGATCCCGTCCTCCCTACCTGCACATGATCCCGCTGTCGGAGATCCTGCAGCGTGTCCTTGGCAGCTCATCGCCGCAGGCACGGCGCGTGGAACTCCTTTACAACCGGTTCATCGAACGGTTCGGAGACGAGATCCGGGTGCTGACCGAAGTCCCCGTACAGGACCTCGCCACGGTGCACGGTGGCGCCGCATCGGCCATAGATGCGCTGCGGTGCGGGAGGGTGAAGCTCTCTCCCGGTGGCGGCGGGCGGTACGGCACCTTCTCGTTCCTCTGATAATCCTCCCGGTTTTCCAGAATCAGGGGATTCTCCAGGGGCATGAGCAAAAGTTTTAGGGTGCTGTGCGCCGATTGTACCCGGATGTTGCAGGTTCACCGTGAGATATGCGGGTACTGCGGGTGTTGTGTCTCGGTCTGTCCCGAGGGTGCGCTTGAGCTGATCGATGCCTACCTCGAGGTGGGGGACTCCTGCACCGGTTGTGGTATCTGTGCAAAGGTCTGTCCCCTGGGTGCACTGGAGGTGACGGATGAAGTCCAGGTATGACGTGGTTGTCGTGGGGGGCGGTCCGGGTGGGGCCATCGCCGCCCGCACCGCGGCGGAAAAGGGGCTCTCCGTATTTCTCGCCGAGAAGCGCCCGGCCGTCGGGGCACCGGTCCGGTGCGCAGAGGGGATTGGAAAGGAAGCGCTGGCCGAGTTCATCGATCCCGACCCGAGATGGATCTCCGCGGAGCTCAAAGGGGCCGAGATCGTTGCCCCCGACGGCACCTCGATGAAACTTGCCTCGGAGCAGGCAGGGAGCAAGGTAGGATATATCCTGGACCGGAAGTTCTTCGACCGGGAGCTCGTCTGGCGGGCCGCCGAGGCCGGCGCCGATGTCGCGGTAAAGACGAGGGCAGTCGCACCGGTCCTCGAGGGGGGCGCGGTGAAGGGGGCGGTCTTCGAATATTGTGGAGAAAGGCAACGTGTCAGCGCTGACGTTGTGATCGCCGCCGACGGGGTGGAGTCCAAGTTCTCGCGATGGTGCGGCATCGACACCACGGTCCCCGTCAGGGAGATCATGACCTCGGCCCAGTACCTGATGACCGACATCGACATCGACCCCTACACCACGGTCTTCCTCCTCGGAAACGAGGTGGCGCCGGAGGGGTACCTCTGGATATTCCCAAAGGGCGAACGCACCGCGAACGTCGGGATCGGGATCAGCGGGAAGAAGAGCGGTGCCGGGCACCGGGCGCGGGACTACCTGGACAAGTTCGTCTCCTCCCGGTTCCCGGAAGGAAAGACCATCGAGCACATCGTCGGCGGGGTCTCGGTCTGCAGGCCGCTGCCCTGCACGGTGGCAGACGGGCTGATGATCGTCGGGGACGCTGCACGGGTGGTGGATCCTCTCACCGGGGGCGGCATCTACAACGCAATGTTCACGGGGAGACTGGCGGCCGGGACTGCCGCGGCAGCGATATCGAAAGGAGACTGCTCGAAGGCCGCACTCATGCCATACGATACCGCGTGGCGTGATTCGCCGATGGGAAAGACGATCGCCCGGAACTGGCAGATCAAGGAGTACCTGATCAAGCTCCCTGACGAGAAACTGAACGCCATCATACAGTCGGCCGCATCGCTCAACTTGAAGGAGTTCAGCACCCTGAGCCTTATCAGGGAGCTGATGAAGCGCAACCCCAAGCTCGTGGTGGAACTGGCTGCGCTCAAGGCCTCACTCGGGTGAGCGGCGCAGCTGCCGGTTGAGGATGGCGAGGCAGTCATCCTCTGCCTCTTTTTTGGTAAATACCGTGATCGTGTCTCCGGGCCGGATCTTCACCGTCCCGCTCGGGATGATCAGTTCCCCCCCTGCACGCCGTATGGCGATGAATACAAAGTCCTTGACCTTCAGCTCCCGTATCTCGTGGTCAACGATGGGCGCACCCTTCTCCGCAACGACCTCGAAGATCGTGCCGCCCGGGATCGAGGCGAGCTGCTGCATCTGGGGGTTCTCGGCCCAGTAATAAAGCCGCTGCGCCACCAGCTCGTCGGGGTTCTCGGAGATCTTCACCCCTACCTCTGCGAAGAGGTCCGAGTGCTCTTTCTGGTTCACGATGGAGACGACGTTTGGAACCTTGAAGCGCTTGGCGAGCCAGCAGGTCATCAGGTTGACCGAGTCGTCGCTTGTCGTTGCGACGAGCGCGTCCGCCCGGTCTATCCCGGCATCCTCGAGAATAGACTTGTCGGTCGCGTTGCCGGTGATCGCAAGCACATCGTGATGCTCAAGTATCTCGCTGCATCGCTGCTCGTCGCGATCGATGATCACCACGTTGTTGCCATGCTCCACCGCAAGCTGGGTGAGGTTTCTCCCTATCCCGCCGAGCCCCACGATGATGATGTACATTGGGTAAGGGTTCAATCATCGCCCTTCAAATATTTTGCGGGCTGCAATTGTACCGATGATCCTCTGCGGGGTTGACGAGGCGGGGAAAGGCGCGGTGCTCGGCCCCCTGGTGGTGTCTGCTGTCGCCTGCGAGAGGCAGCAGGACCTTGCGGAACTCGGAGTGAAAGACTCAAAAGCCCTCACTCCGGCGAGAAGGAAAGTCCTCTCCGACGAGATACGGGCATCCTTCCCGGTGGAGGTCCTGGTGATCTCTCCTGGAGAGATCGACGCCCGCGGCATGACGATGAACGCCCTCATGGCCAGGTCGCATGCACACGTCATTGCGGCGCTTCGTCCCACTCTCGCGGTGGTGGACGCATGCGACGTCGTGGCTGCCCGCTACGGCGCCATGGTCTCCTCGCACCTTGATATCCCCTGCAGGGTGATCGCCCGGCACCATGCCGACCGGGACCATCCGGCTGTCTCCGCGGCAAGTATCGTCGCCAAGGTGGAGCGGGACCGTGCAATCGATGCTCTCAGGGAGGAGTTCGGGGAGATCGGCAGCGGCTATCCATCGGATTTCTCCACAGTCCGTTTCCTGGAGCAGTATTTCAGTATCCACCAGGGGCCCCCGCCGATTGCGCGGAGGAGCTGGGAGACCGTAAGGGCCCTCGCTGCACGGCACGAACAGTCAAGCCTTCTTGACTTTTCGGGCAGAGGCGCGGAATAAAGGCGTGATTCCTGTCATTTCGCACAGGTTTATGTAGATTTCCCGCGAAATGTACAGGAATGCACTGGCTCTTTTACGTGCTCCTGGCGGTCGCGGCGTATGCTCTTGTAGCCGGTTATATCTACACCAGGAAGGCCACCTGGGAGCGTGAGAGAGCTGACCGGATCGCGTTTCCGGATTCTGGAGAGGGGAGTCCTGATCGATCCTTCTGGGACGCGGTTGTCTTTTATGGTCCGATCCTTGCCATTAAAACCGAGCGTGTAGGGTTCTTCGACAGGTTCACCCGGTTCTCCACGCTCCTCAGGCTCTACGCCTCGTTCGGGGTGGTCATGGTGGTGATCATCTCAGTCGGGATCGCACTCATCCTCTTTGTCTCGGTCCAGTTCACCCTCCTCCTGCGGCCCGAGCCCACGGGGATATACGCGCCGCAGAACATCCTCCTGATCCCCGGGATCAACGAGTACGTCCCCTCCACCCTGGCCGTCTGGTTCGCCTTTGTCCTGACTATCGCGATCCACGAGTTCGGGCACGGGATCCTCTGCAGGGTGGAAAAGATTGGGGTCCGGAGCATGGGGGCACTCATCGCGGTGATCCCGATCGGGTTCTTCGTCGAGCCCGACGAGCAGGAGCTCGAGAAGAGCCAGGGGTTGCCGAAGGTCCGGATGTTCGGCGCGGGTATCACGAACAACATCGTGGTCGGCGCAATCTGTTTCGTGGCGCTCTTCCTTCTCGCGGGGATGGCGGTCCCCCCTTCGGGCCCGGTGCTTGCGGGAGTATACCAGAACTACTCTGCCTGGGATGCCGGCGTCCCTACCCCTTCACTCATCACCGCCATCAATGGGGTACCGGTGGAGACCCGCGAGGACGTCTCGGGCCTCCTGAACGCGACACGGCCCGGGGACGCCCTTACGCTTACCGTAGACCATGAGGGAGAGCAATCGAGTTACGCGCTCACCCTCTCGAGGTGGCCCGAAGAGCTCGGCACCAGGGACTCGGGGTTCATGGGGGTGCATTACTATGACGGCCCCATGATCATGGAGCAGGTCCAGGCCGGGGTCTCTGTCCCGGGGTTCTTCCGGTTCCTGACGATCCCCTTCGACCCATCAACGGGCGGCCAGGCCCTCCGGATGCTGGCCTTCGAGACCCCCGAATCGCGGTTCTACCAGGAGCCGTTCCCGGGGTTCTGGGGAGTAGTGCACCTCCTCTTCTGGTGCGCATGGATCAACATCAATGTCGGCATCTTCAACGCCATCCCGATGGTCCCCCTCGACGGGGGCTATATCCTGAAGGAAGGGGTAGAGAGGCTCTTTGAGAGGAAAGGAATTTCGCGATATGCGCTTCCTGTAGTCTCCTTCATCTCTTCCCTGATGCTGGTGATGCTCTTCTCAATCATATTCCTCCCCTACTTCCTCCACGGCTGACCCCAGCCCCCTGCGGTGCCCTGCTCCAAGGAACCTATATGTGAGGTTCTCCCAAACCTAGAACCTGCAAAGGACGCATGCCATGATCCTCTCGCCATGCAAGAAGGCCTACAGGAACGAGACCCAGCGCACCACTTCGCCAGATGAGACCCTCGCCCGGGTGGAGAAGGCACTCCCCGCGGCCGGGATCACGCGGGTCGCGGATATCACGAGCCTCGACCGGATCGGGATCCCCGTCTTCTCCAGCATCCGGCCGACTGCGGGGAGGGGGGCGGTCTCTGTCTACAACGGAAAGGGTGCCACCCCCACCGAGGCGAAGGTCTCAGCGATCATGGAGGGGATCGAGCGGTATTCTGCGGAGGTCCCAGAAGGTATCGAGCTTCGGGTCGACCGCTACGAGGCAATGAGGAAGGAGGGACCGGCGCTCGACCCCTCGCTCCTCGTCCTGCCCCGCAACGCCGACCCCGGGATGCCGGTTCCCTGGGCGCGGGGGTACGACATCATACACAATGAGGAAATTATGGTCCCTGCAAGCGCCGTCTTCCACCCCCTCCCGCCGCAGTATCCCCAGCTCTTCAGGACCTCCACGAACGGCCTTGCCTCGGGAAATACCCTGGAAGAGGCGGTCTTCCACGCGATGATGGAGGTGATCGAGCGGGACGCGTGGTCCCTCGCCGAGGCGAGCAGGAGGACCGGCCCCATGGTGACGGGGATAGACGGGGCACTTCCCGGTGACCTCCTCTCCCGGTTCGAGTCGGCGGAAGTGGAAGTCCGGGTCAAGGACATCACGAGCGACCTTCGCATCCCCACCTTCGCCGCGGTCTCCGACGACCTCCGGCTGCGGGACCCGACACTTCTCACCATCGGGATGGGGACCCACACGAATGCCGGTATCGCGCTCCTCCGTGCGCTGACGGAGGTGGCCCAGAGCCGGCTGACCCAGATCCACGGCGCAAGGGAGGACACTCCCACCGCGGACATGCGGAAGATCATGGGGTACGAGCGGGCGAGAAGGATGAACCGATACTGGTTCGACTCGCCCTGCGAGGAGCTGTTTGCAGACGTCCCCTCCTTTGACAGCGACGATTTCCTGACCGACATCAGGATGACCATCGACCGTCTGGAGGGCGCCGGGATTGACCGGGTGATCGTCGTGGACCTGACCCGTCCCGAGATCAACGTCCCGGTGGTCAGGGTGATCGTGCCGGGACTCGAGGTCTATGCCATGGACCAGGAACGCATGGGGGCACGCTGCCATGCCGCGCGCAATCGCGGTATATCTGGGCCCAAGTTGTGAGCGGGAGGTCGCGCGGACGATCCTCCCGGAGGAGTTTCTCCTCCCCCCCGCGGCACGGGGCGACCTGACTGCTGCCTCTGAAGACGGCGCTCGCATCATCACCCTCATTGACGGGGTCTTCTTCCAGGAGAGTGCCGTTGGCCACCGCGAGATCCTTGCGGCGCTCAAGTCCGGCATCCGGGTAATCGGTGCCTCCAGCATGGGAGCGCTCCGCGCTGCGGAACTCGACACGCTTGGCATGGAGGGGGTGGGACTCATTTACCGGCTGTACCGGGACGGGGTCCTCGTTTCAGATGATGAGGTAGCCCTCGTCTACGACCCCGCGGACTACGCGCCCCTCTCCGAGCCCCTTGTCAACATCCGCTGCACCCTCAGGAAGGCGAGGGAGGAGGGTATCCTCACCTCTGCCGACGCTGCAGCGCTGCTCTCCACAGCCCGCTCTATCTACTTCCCGGACCGGACCTACCCCCATATCTGCGAGCGGGCGGAAGGCTCGGTTTCTCCCGCTGCCTTGCGGTCGTTCCTCGATTTCGCCCGCTTCAACGCAATAGACCAGAAGAGGGAAGATGCGCTCGAGGCCCTGCAAAGGACAAGGGAGATCGCAAGGGAGCAGTTGGGGCTATAGGCCCAACTGCGGGGAGCAGGAGTGTCCAAAGGCACTCCTGCGGGGAGTATGC
>JAKPPB010000091.1 GCA_029547605.1 Methanobacteriota archaeon
TGGATAATCACCTTCCCCCGGCGTGTCCTCCTTCCTGCTCTTCCGCTCACCTGTTCCATGAGCTGGAAGCTGCGCTCGTGAGCCCGGAAATCGGGGAAATGCATCATATTGTCGGCATCGAGGATACCCACTACCGTCAGCCTTTCGAAGTCGAGTCCCTTGGAGATCATCTGTGTCCCGATAAGGATATCGGTTTCGCCTGCGGCGAAGCTGCTCAGTATATCAGAGGCAGCGCCCCTGCTCCTGACGGTGTCCTGGTCCATTCGCGCGACGCGCGCCGAAGGAAACAACAGCCTTATCTCCTCTTCGATTCTCTCAGTGCCGAAGCCCATGGTGGAGATATTCACTGATCCGCAATCGGGGCACGCTGAGGGTAGTCTCACGCTCTTGCCGCAGTAGTGGCATACCAGCCGGTTGATGCCCTTGTGATAGGTGTAGCTCACCGAACAGTTGGTGCAGGCAGGGACATGTCCGCAGTCAGAGCACATCAGGAAGGGCGAGAAACCTCTCCTGTTCTGGAAGAGGATAACCTGTTCCTCGCGCTTCAGTGCCTCCTCCACCGCCTCAAGAAGAAGAGGTGAAAAACGAGCCGAGGGACCCCTCTTTTTACTGATCCGGCGAGTGTCAGCGATGATCATCTCAGGCATCATAACCTCACCATACCGTGTCAGCAGCTCAACGAACCCGTACCTTCCCGAAAGTGCATTGTGGTAACTTTCAAGTGATGGCGTGGCCGAGCCGAGGAGCACCCTGCCGCCATGAATGCGGGCAAGCATCATTCCGGCATCACGGGCATGATATCGCGGGGCCGGATCATATTGCTTGTACGATGAATCATGCTCCTCATCCACTATGATCAACCCCAGGTCACTGAATGGAAGGAATAGTGATGACCGAACACCCAGAACGGCCCTGAGGCTTCCGTCACTGACACCCTTCCACACTTTTCTTCGTTCCGCAGGGGTGAGACGTGAATGAAACACCCCGATAGCGCTGCCGAAATGTTTCCTGAGCCTCTCAATGATCTGTGTTGTAAGAGCTATCTCAGGAAGCATGTAAAGGACCTGCTTCCCCTGGTCAAGCTGCTCACGCATAAGATGAATATAGATCTCGGTCTTGCCGCTGGAGGTAACGCCATGCAACAGCACCGTCTCACGGTCGGCAAACAGCTGCTTGACTGAATTATAGGCCTCCATCTGCACTCTGTTCAGCTCTGCCGGCATGATTATCTCAGGTTCAGGCTCTTCGGGCGCCTCTTTCCGCCTGCGCTTCAACACGCGCCCGGGAAGATCATCAGCCGACGGTATTGCCGCCTTCATCACCTCGCCCGGATAGGCTATGTAATAATCAGATATCCACAGAAGAAAATCGGTAAGACGGTCATTGACAGCCGTTTCACCGGGAAGGAGGCTATCAATCTTCCTGAGAGAGATTTCTGCCGGTGGTTTGTCATGAATCTTTACCACCAGCCCGGTACTCCTCCTGCTCTGACCGAAGGGAATGTTCACAAGGCTGCCTCGGCTGACCGCACCCTGAAGATGCTCCGGAACTTCATAGGTAAATGAGCCGGACACGGCAACAGGAATGATGATATCTGCGAATTGTCTGCTCATTGGATGAAACAGCGGCAAATTAAGAATAAACGTCAAAAAAGGCCATCTCTCCGGCCTGAATTTATGAACTTGAAGGCAATGACCATA
>JAKPPB010000104.1 GCA_029547605.1 Methanobacteriota archaeon
GGTAATGTCAAGACTTTTGTGTCAACAGGAAGAGGGGATACGCTTCCTCTGCCTTGTTCTCGTACATGAAGACCGCATAAAGGATTCTGTCCATGCTTGTTCTGTCACTGAATACTCCCATCGGTCGTGTCCTCCTTCGTACCTCTTTGAATCTTCTTTCAATGAGGTTCGTCGTCCGTATACTCTTGCGGAAGGCAAGATCTTTGAACTGGAAACAGGTAAGGAGGTCCTCGATATCGGTGAACAGGGACTTCACTGCACCAGGATACTTCTGTTCCCACTCCTTCTTCCATTGACCCGCCCTCTGCATGGCCTCAAGGATATGGGCTGCAGTATAGATCTCCCTGAGCCCTCTTTTGAGTGATGCTCGATCCCGCACCCTCGCCTTGTCCGTGATATTTCGTATCTTATGAGCCCAGCACCGCTGCACCGGGATGAAGGGGTAGTGGTCGGGAAGAACAGAAAGGAGTCCCTTCCCCCCGTCCACTGAGATGACTTCAACCCCTTTTCCGGTGAGCCCCCGTTTCCAGAGATCGGCAAGAAAGGTGTCCCATTCGGCAGCACTTTCGGATGCAGCCAGACGAAAGTCGATCACTTCTTTCTTCCCATCCTTCCGTATGCCAAGAACGACAAGGACAGGTCTCTTGAGTGACCCCATCCCTGTCTTGCGTGAGAGCACGACCCCGTCGAAGATGAGAGCCCTGTAAACATTGGAGAGCTTCCTTCTGTGGAATGCGGCAACGGCTGCATCCAAGGTCTTTGCCACCCTGCTCACGGTGGTGGGGCTTACCTTCTCTCCCAGGATCGTCATAAGCGCCTCCCCTACCTTCCTTGTAGAGAGGCCAAGAACAAAGCAGGCGAGGATAAGACGGTCCACCTCTTTCTTCCTTCTTGCATAGGCTTCGAGGATCGAGATAGGATTATACGTTCCTGTGCGTGGAACAGAGAGCATGAGGTCTCCTATCTCGGTGAGCAGGTGTCGCTGATAGCTCCCGTTCCTCCTATCCAACGCCCCTTCCGGAAGACGGCCTAAGTAGTCGGCGATGGAGTCCTTCATACGGTCTCTCAAAAACTCCGCAATGGCGTTCCGTCCGATCTGCCGGCATTCATCGGACCATTCTCCCTGGCAGCCGATATTCATTTCCTTTACCATGTGCATTGCCTGTGATACATTCTTTATTACTGTTTGTCTCATGGGGTGCCTCCTCTTCTCCAACGTATTTGGTTGATACGCGAAGAAAGGTACCCCAACTTCTTCTGTGACACAAGAAAAGATACATTACC
>JAKPPB010000040.1 GCA_029547605.1 Methanobacteriota archaeon
CCGCTCCTCACACCATGCTTCGCATAATGCTTGTCGCTGTGTATCGTACATACGTTAACGCTCAGTGACTCGCGACCGCACGACGACTCGCTGATGCGTGTCGTAACCGGCGCTCGCTCGGGCCGCAGCGGCCACCCACTCTCCCAGCCTCTCGTCGCTTCCAGGGGGGCACTGCTACCCCCTTCGCTCCTCGCCTAAGGGACGGCCTCCTCCTCTCCCAGGGGAGAGGCAGTGATCATGAAGGATACCCTTCGGGCCATACCTTTCTCTGGGGCATTCTGTGGAAGGGTCACTGCGCCTCATGCAACAGCGACGAGCGGTCCCGTGCAACGGTCCGCGAGGAGCGGGGGGTGCAGCCGGTGATGAGGAGCCTGCGACGAAAATCACGGGCGTCTTCGTTGCCAACAGTCCAGAATGAAAGACCAGGGAGACGGTGCGAGCTGAACGGACCGGAGGGAGTGGAGCCGAGCACGGTCGACCGTCAGTAATCCCATGAACCGGCAAACCAGCGAGAAGCCCCCGGGTACTGAGGGCATCAGCCCGAAGTCGAGGGGCGACGAGCGGAAACCTGGCCCCAGTACATCGAGTGGGTGGGAAGACGGCCCCGGTTACGGCTCGCTGAAGGCGAGCTGTCGCGGGCCGGCAGGCGGGAGGCGGCGGCGGGACCTGCAGGAGGGATACCAGAACAGAGATATGAAGGGTCGGCTATGTACTATTCAGCCGGGGCCGCGGCCGGTCTGAATAACTTTAGTGATGCATTGTGGTTCGGACCGGAGATCTCCCCGGTGTCTATGTCTCGTAATCTTCGATGAACTGGCGCAGGTGGTCGTCAGTGACCCGGTACTCGTTTCCGATCTTCACGGCACGGAGCCTTTTCTGGTTGATCATCGCCCGGACGGTCCGGACGTTCAGTTTCAACATCTCCGCAACTTCTTCTGTCGTGTAAAATTTTGGGGTAGTCATTGCCCCTCCATGAGGTCCACGGTCATCTTCCGCAGGCGGACCGCGTCCCGGATCCTCTTTTCGAACTCATCTGGTTGGCTGAAGTCTCCATAGACCTTGATTGCACCACCCTTTCCCGGCGTTCCTATCTCAATGCTGTCCTGAAACACCGGCCCTTCAATAATCTTCTTCACGATCACTTCTTCCATCGTTCTAGTCCTCCCAGGGGAGCATAATGGTAATCACCGGCTCGGCGTCATCACCGGGGCCACATACTGCCTTCAGCAGCACGTCCTCAGTGACAATCGATCCCGATTCTTCTATGGTCGCAAACAGAACCCGGAACTGTATTGTACTGGCATGCCTGCTCCGTCTTGCAGCGCATCCAAGCATCCAGAGCAGGTCCCAGATCCTCCCTTCCACACTCTGGCCGGGAAGCTCATCCAGGTAGGACGGCGACAGGTAATCATCCCACACCGCCCGGGTCACTGCGACCTTGACCTTGATCCCTGCCTCGCTGACAATCTGGTCCGGCAGTTCGACCAGGACCCCATCACTGATTGCATCGGCCCGGGTGTATGCGAAGATGATCTCATCATTCGAGAAGAGGGAAGTGAGGGTCATAATCACAGGTCCCCCTCAATGCCGATCTTGAAGGTCTGCTCCTCGCTCATGTACATCTCGCGGGAGAGCTTCCAGATTTCGTTGATAATCGCACCCTCGAGGATCTGCTCAAGGGTCAGGTCGTTGTCAAACCTCCGGTTGAATTCTTTCCGCATGGCCTCCAGCCATTCGAGGTTGTGGGAGGTGAACGCCACTACGATAGGCTGGCGTTCCTGGCTCTGCACGAGGACCTGGGTACTCATGCCGAGACCCCCGCGACTCCCGCCGGTGCTGCTGCACCTGCCGGACATCCCGGCTCGGGCTGCTCCACCATCATTGCAAGGTGGGCATATTTCTTCTCACCGGACAGGATGCCCTTCACCTGGGACAAGGGAGACACATACGAGAAGCCATTGATCCGGAACATGACTGCTTTCCCGGACCGGGAGATCCAGGCCTGGCCGATTGCCTCCGGCTGCCCGCAGGTGCTGATGACCTCAGCGATGTCGTAGATGCTGACCGGCCACCGCTCGATGAGACGCTTGACGTCACCCTTTGCAATGACGCACTGGCGGGTCTTGATGTCGATACGGAGCACACCCTCCGCGTTCTTCACGCTGCCGATGTGTTCAAAGGTTGTGATGTTGTGATGCATTGTGGTTCTCACCACATAGTCATCGACTGGAGAGATGATATAGTGACGCCACGCGGCGTGAAAGTAATATGAAATTACTTAAGCTGTATGTATTCTGCATATCTTACGCAATCGATTTCGGCCCTCCGGGTTTCGCCCACGACTCGCTTCGCTCGTATCGAGGGCTCGCCCTGCGGGAAGTTGGCCGGGGCATGCGATCGCTCCGCTTCGGCAACGCCCTCACTGCGTTCGGTGGCGGCCTACGCTACGCTGGTCCTGGTTGTCCTGTTCATCTGGACGGCCGACAGGATTGACTCTCCCGGCCGGTCGCTCCGCTCTCGCTTCGCTATTCCATCCGGTAGGTCAACCGGTCGGCCTGTGAGACCCGGTCCACCCCAAGCCCCGAAGGGGAGGTATCCTGCTTACTGCCTCTCCCTGGGAGAGGAGGAGCCCGGCCCGGAGGGTGCGAGAGAGGGGGATACTCGCCTATCCCCCGGCGCGATGCAAGGGCGGGAGAGGGGGTAATAGTAGGGTACTATTTTTTCTTCATTGATAGAATGATTAAATCGGATAATTCGCCTGAAATTACAGTAGAAGCAATAATAATCTTCCCTTCTAGAGTGGGTATTTTAACCTCGTAATATGTAGTTGGGACATTTTCTGATGATAACCGGGGTTTTATGAGTTTATTCTTTTCTAAAATTAAATCAAGTGGATAATTAACTGATTCTGATTTTGAAAAATAAAAATCAAAATGATAAAACGCAGTTCCTTTATCTTCTCGAGCGTCGTTTGGAAATATTACATAATCATCGCATTCTTTTCGTGATTCCGAAATAATTCCTTTTATTGAATCGAATATTGAAGTCGGACAATTATATTGTAATATGTTGGTTTTACATAAAGTTTCAAAAAAAACATCCTCACGGATATTCATCCCGAACCAATAATACAAATTTTCGGAAATTTCATTCGTGGG
>JAKPPB010000060.1 GCA_029547605.1 Methanobacteriota archaeon
CTCGTTGTGCTTTACGGTCACTTTCATCAGCTCGTTGCGGGTGGTCATGCCTGTCTCCCAAGCATTGTTGACCCGTTCCCGGAGGCGGTCAAGCAAACCCTCATAAGCTTCAGCAAGCTTCACCTTCTCCTGCACCGACACGTAAAGCCAGTAGGCCTGGTCAGCTTCCCAGAGGGTATTGACACGCTGCAACTCCAGGTTGTCGGAGGCCATCTCTGTTCCGATCCGACTCATGGCGTTGCCCGCGGCGATCTTTCCCCCGGTATAGAGGGGCTGCTGCAGAGATATCCCCGCCAGGTAAGCACCCTGAAGGCTGATCTCCAAAGGCAGCCAGGCATACATGTTAAATACGGGATTTCCGTCGGGACCCATGACCACTTCCCCCGTCTGAGGATTGACCATCACATTGGGTCGCAACTGTCCAGAGGCCGGGTCGGGAACCTGAGTGGGCAACGTAAGCTCCTGCTCAATAGGATTGTGAAGGTACAACCCCAGAGCGTTTCCCGACAGCGAGGGAAGGTACTGGGTTTTCATGGCCGCTCTTTCAGCATCGGCCTTCTCCACCCTGAAACGGGCAATCTTCATCTCTTGGCTCTGCTCCAGAGCCAGCCGGCGGCATTCCTTCAAGGTCAACTGTTGCTGCGCCTGCAATTCTGTGAAGCTGAAGATTATCAATAAAATAACACCTATTCTTCTCATAACAATTGTCACTTTTCAGGATGAAGCGTACCGTAATTCTCCCCGGAGGTTCCTGTGTAACCTCCCACAAGATCAGCCTCCTGCAAACCACCAGCAGGGACCAGGGGTGATTCACCCGTTTCATCCCTGTGGATATGGAAGGCTACAGCATACAGGATGGGTACAAAAATCAGGGTAATAAGGGTTCCCACGATGAGGCCGCTGATAATGGTCACCGCCATACTCCAATACATGGGGTCGGTAAGCAGGGGGAGCATCCCCAGGATGGTGGTCACCGAGGCCATGATCACCGGCCGGGTACGGGCAATGGTGGCATTCACCAGCGCCGTGAAACGGGGGATCCCCTCGCCGATCTGCTTGTCTATTTCGTCGAGCAGAACCACCGAATTCTTGACAAGCATCCCGATCAGGCCAATGGCCCCCACAATTGCCATAAAGGTAAAGGGCGACCCGGTGAGAATCAGTCCGGGCACGACCCCGATGGCCGTCAGGGGGATCACCACCAACACGATCAATGGTTTCCGCAAGTCGTTGAACAACAGCAGCAGGATCAACAGGATCAACATGACCGACAGAGGCAGAAAGCTGAAGATATT
Source organism: Methanobacteriota archaeon (assembly GCA_029547605.1). Lineage (GTDB taxonomy): Archaea > Halobacteriota > Methanomicrobia > Methanomicrobiales > Methanospirillaceae > Methanolinea_A. Next base: position 1,296 of record JAKPPB010000060.1, read on the forward strand.
CCGGAAGGCATCGCGCTGAAGGTCGTGTTCACCGACCCATTTGTAGCTGTAACCTTCGGGCAGGTCGATGGCGGCCACCTCTTTCATCATGGCACGGCGCACATCGGCCGGGCTGAAACCTTCTATGGGGTCACACTGCGCCTGGATGGAACGTTTCCCGTTGGTGCGGTGCACCAGCGTCTCCTCCCACTTGAGGCCGATGCCTGAGGTGACCGCACTCAGAGGCACCGGACTGACCAACTCTTTGGCCAGCTCATCGGTGGTTTTGGTCCCGTAAAGCAACTCCATGGCGTCTGTTCCCAGGAGCCGCCCCACATCGGGAAGCATGCTCCACACCGGAATGTCGCTCAGGTCCTGCAATAGAGAGCCATCGGCCGCGCGGGTCTTCATCTGGATGGTATAGGCCGTCTCCCCTTCGTAGTACTTCCCCAGGGGAAGACCTGTTGTCGCCGCCAGCAAGGCGTTGCTCAGGTCGGAACGGCTCACCCCCGCACGGGTGGCCAGGGTCGGATCGTACTGCGCCATGACCGACTTGCCCATCGGATGCCAGTCGTCACAAATGGTGTATTGGTCGGCACCGGGCGTACGCCGCATGATCTCCTGCACCTGCTGGCTCAGCCGGTGAAGAACCGCCGGATCGGGCCCCCGGAACTCCACCTCCACGGTATGCGACGCCTTCACCGACAGGTTGTATTTCCTGATCCGGATGTAGGCATCGGGGTAGTGTTCATAGAGGTATTTCTCCAGCACCGGCTTCATGCGAACCATCGTTTTATAATCCTCAAAATTGACGATCAGTTCGCCCACGCGGTCACCGGCCTCCCCCAGCGCCCGCACCAGACAGTAACGCGTGGGCGTCATCCCGTGGCTGGCCACCACCATCTTCACCTCTTCCATCTGGAGCAGGTGGGCAGTGATCTGCTCCAGGTCGGCATTCACCCGGTCGGGACTGGTCCCATCGGGAAGCTGGTATTCCACATAGACCTGGTTGTAGTTGAAGTCGGGGAAGAAGGTATTCTCTATGTTTTTCACATTAAGGGCCACCAGCAGCATCAGCAGGGAGGCGACGGCGATGGTGGCCGGCTTGTGGTTGATCAGAAAGCTCAGGACCAGGCGTACGGCCCGGTGGGTTTTCCCTTCGGGGTGAGGCGTTGAATCGCCTTCTCCTTTGACTTTAAGCCACCGCTCCGCGAATAGGGGAATTTGCGTCAGCGCCAGGATCCAGCTGAAGAGCAGTGAGATGCAGAGCACGATGAAGAGGTCGCGGGTATAGGTACCGGCGGTATCCTTCGATAGGAATACGGGCAGAAAGGCGGAAATCGTGATCAGGGTAGCTCCCAGCAGGGGCATGGCCGTTCGCCTGGCCGTCCGTGTCAGCGCCACGCTGCGTTTCACCCCTTTCCCCAGGTCTACCAGGATACCATCGGCAATCACGATGGCATTATCGACGAGCATTCCCATGGCTATAATGAAGGCTCCCAGGGAGATCCGCTGGAGGGTGCCCCCTGTGGCCAGCAGAACTGGAAAGGTGGCCAGCACCGTCAACAACAGTCCGATCCCGATGATCACCCCACTGCGCAGCCCCATGGTTAACATCAGCACCAGGATGACGATGGCCACCGAAGCCACCAGGTTCCACATGAAACCGTCGATGGCCTCCTTCACCACGTCGGGCTGGAAGAAAACCTTCTCGAAATGGAAGCCCGCGGGAATGCTCCCCCGGAGCTCTTCCATCCTCTGCTCCACCCGTTTTCCCACCTCGATGATATTCTCCCCGGTCTCCATGGAAGCCGATATAGCTATGGCCTTCTGGTTGTTAAGGGTCATCGTGTTGCGCAAGGGGGTACTGTACCCCTTCTGCACGGTGGCGATGTCGCCCAGCCGGAACTGGTCACCGCGGATGCCCCTGATCTGGATGTTCTTCAGATCATCGAGGGAAGTGATCTTATCGCTGACGCCCACCCTGACCAGTTGGTCCCCGGTTTCCAGAACACCAGGGTAAACCGTCTGGTTCTGGCCGCTGATGGCCGACATGATCTGCAGGGGGAAGACTCCCAGCTCACCCATCGTTTCGGCCGGCAGAATGATGTCGGCCACGGGTTCCGGCGCCCCGAAAATGGCCACCCGCTTCACGCCGTCGACTTCCAGCAGCTCCTGCTTCACATATTCGGAATATTTCTTCATCTCCTCATAGGAGTAACCATCGGCCGTCATTGCGTAAAACATGCCATAAACATCGGCGAAGTCGTCGATGACCATGGGGGTTTGCGCTCCTGCCGGCAGCTTGGGTACCGCCGCCGTGATCTTGCGCCGCAGGAACTCCCACCGCTGCGGAATCTCCTCCTGTGGAACCGTCATCTTCAGCTCTACCGTGATCATGGAGACATTATCTTCCGACTGCGACATGACCAGGTTGAGGTCGGAAAGCGTGTTGATCTCGGTCTCCAGCACGTCGGTGACCTGGAGCTCCACCTCATGGGCCGAGGCTCCAGGGTAAATGGTCACCACCCGCGCCTGCTTGAGGACGATCTCAGGATCCTCCAGCTTGCTGATCCGCATAAAGGAGAGGATACCCCCCACCAGGATCACCGCCAAAAGGAAGTAAAAAATCGTCTTCCTCTGAAATGCCATTTCGGAGATGTGCATTACAACAGCCCTCCTACATTGGTTTCAGCAGGGACCGCCAGCCGTTCTACCTTCCATCCCTCCCGGAGGGCATGGACGCCGGCCACCACCACTTCATCGTCCTCGTGGATTCCCGACAGGATGGTGATCATCCCGTTACCCGCCAGGTCGCCCGTGGTCACCTCCTGTTGGCGTACCGTCGAGGTTGAAGCATCGAATACCCATACACAGCTTTTACCTTCTTCCCGGAAGAGAGCGGTCAACGGTAACTGAAGAGGATTCCCCAGCTCGTTCTGAAAGCTGATTTTCACGTTGACGGTCATCCCGGGCGCCAGTTTAGGGTTCACCTTCGGGTCGAGCCGGAAGGTAGTCCGGTAGAGTTGGCTGTTGTTGGCCTTCACCAGAGTGCTGACCAATTGCAGGGGATACACCGCACCAGGAAGCTGGGATTGAGAACAGCTAAAAGTGGTGAACTCCCCTTTCCGGAGGAAAAAGGCGGCAGGCAGGTCCACCTCCACACGATACGACTTCATATCGATGAGGGTAGCCACCGTCATCCCCGTGTTGACCATTTCGCCCTCCTCGTATTTCACCGACTGGATATATCCCGAAAAGGGGGCATAAAGGCGCGTGTCGTTGAGTTGGTCGCGGGCGTTCTGAAGTTGCATACGAAGCATCTTTTCTCCGGCCACGGCCTTCTCATAGTCATTGTCGGCCACGCTTTTGCGGTTGCTGAGTTCGGTGAGGCGGTCGAATTCCCCCTTCATCTGGTTGTACTGAGCCTCATAGACGCCCATCTGGATCTCGTAATCGCGGGGGTCGATGCGGGCCACCAGCGCTCCCTGCCTGACGTAATCCCCCTCTTTCACGAGAATGTCGCGGATAGGCCCCGCCACCCGGAAGGCCAGGTTCGCTTCTGCAGCCTCCCTGATAATCCCCGGGAAGGAACGCTCCGACATGGCCGCCTCCTTCACCGGACGGGCAACCTTTACCTTATGGATGATCTCCGGCTGTTCCTCCTTCTTCGGGGCACACGACGCTAACAGCGCCACCGACACCAGAACCATCACGCATCTGAATAATATTTTCATGGTTTTCGTTTTTCTGCAAAGTAACCCACCTGGGTTGAAAAAGTTCACCGGCAATTTCCCGAAGTGACAAAAACCGCTGCTCAACTGATCACCATGCGCCTGAGAACCTCAACCCGGACAATGATTGAAAATACCCCGACGTTTTGATCGCCCGAAGTTTCAATAATTTCATTCCAGAATGAACCGAAAATTATTAGTTTTGATCCGGATAAGCCTGATCACCAATTGGCCGTTTCATTCTGAATCATGAGCACTTTTATTACTGCCTTTGACGCGGTGGTGCCGCTTTTCCTGATCATCCTCGCGGGATTGCTCTTTTCGCGCGCCAAAATGGCTTCGGAACAGTGGGTCGAAGTCCTCAACCGGTTTGCCCTCTGGATTGGTTTTCCGGCCCTGGTGATCACCCTGCTCTCCC
>JAKPPB010000067.1 GCA_029547605.1 Methanobacteriota archaeon
AAACCGGGATCGTGCCCTCAGTCGGAAGCGTAGGCGACTCCTACGACAATGCACTTGCCGAGACGATCATCGGGCTCTACAAGACGGAGCTGATCTATCACGAGGGGCCTTGGAAGGGCATCGACCATGTCGAGTATCAGACGCTCGAGTGGGTGGACTGGTTCAACAAGGTGAGACTGCTCGAACCGATCGGCGACATCCCACCGATCGAGTTCGAGAATCTATACTATCAGCGGCAGACAGAAGAACCGGCCATGGTGGTCGGCAACCCTTGAGAAATATCTCCGGTAAACCCGGGGGGTTCAATTCGAGGATTGGCTGATGGCAACTACACCCGCCCAAATCGACACATGGCGACAGGCTCCGACGGAGCACCAGCGCCTAGAGTTCAAGGAGGCGAAGAAACACTTCGATACCCACAGGCTGGCTGAGTACTGCGTGGCTCTGGCCAACGAAGGCGGAGGAGTGCTGCTCCTCGGTGTAGCTGACAGCCCGCCGCGGCCGGTTGTCGGTTCACAGGCTTTCCCGAACACAGTTCATACCGCTCAGAAACTTTTCGAGGCCGTAGGATTCAGGGTGGACATAGAAGAGGTTGACCACCCTTCGGGGCGTGTCCTCGTGTTTCACATCCCATCGCGCCCAAGGGGCACGGCCTACCATCTCGAAGGTAGGTATCTCATGCGGTCAGGCGCATCGCTTGTACCCATGAGTGAGGATCAGCTCCGTCGAATTTTTGCCGAGGGGCAGCCAGACTGGCTTGAAGAGCCTTCACGAAGCAATCTGGATGGTCAGCATGTCATTGAACTTCTTGATACCCAGACCCTGTTCGAGTTGCTCAAGCTGCCATATCCTTCGGAACGTGCCGGAGTACTCGATCGCCTGGTTCGGGAACACTTGATCGACGAGTCCGCAGGCTCCTATTCCATTCGTCGGCTTGGCGCACTGCTCCTCGCAAGACGCTTGGAGGATTTCCCAGACGTTGCCCATAAGGCGGCTCGTGTTGTCGTCTACACAGGGACATCGAAACTGGAAACACGTCTCGATCAGACAGGCGGTCTTGGGTATGCCGTAGGGTTCCAGGGGCTCGTTCGATTCGTAATGAGCCAGCTTCCCCAGAATGAGGTCATCGAAGATGCATTGCGCAAGGAAGAGAAACTGGTACCGGATGTCGTGATACGCGAGATTGTCGCCAACGCGCTCATCCATCAGGATTTCACGCTGACAGGCGCCTCGGTCATGGTCGAGATCTACAGCAATCGCGTCGAGATTTCGAATTGCGGTGAGCCCTTGGTCCCTGTCGAGCGCTTCATAGATGGATATCAGTCACGTAACGAACGTCTGGCTGATCTGATGCGAAGGATGGGCATCTGCGAACAAAAGAGCAGTGGAATCGATCGAGTCGTGCAGGCTGCTGAAATATATCAACTCCCCGCACCGGATTTCCGAACCGGCATCCGGCGTACATCTGTGATCATCTTTGGGCCGCAGCACTTCGAGCAAATGGACCGCAACGACCGGATTCGTTCATGCTATCAGCATTGTGCGCTGAAATGGGTAATGTCTGAGCGGATGACAAATCAGTCATTGCGCGAGCGATTCCATCTTTCCGAGAGCAAGGCTTCTGTTATATCCCAGGTTATAGCATCGACCATCGAAGCGGGTTTGATCAAAGCGGATGAAAGCGTCGGAGGCTCCCGGAAGTATGCCCGATACCTGCCATTCTGGGCCTGAGTTTATTTCAGAGGATGGGTCGCAATAGTGTCGGTATCGACACCATCAGCTTTGATATCAACGTTTTGCTTTTTTAAGGTCATCCCATTCCCGACGCTGGAGAAGACGCCGTGCGCAGTACTCGAGCTGTTGAGAACAGACCCGGGGCTGACGGTCAGAGAGTTCGACGTTAAGCTAGGCAAGTCGGAACTCACTATTCACTGAAGTGGCCCCGGTTTTGTAGACAGCTCGAGAGGCGTTTTGTGTTAGACTCAGGCGGCTTCATGGTTTCCGGTTTTCCGGGTTGAGCATACGGCATCCGGAGTCTTGTATCCCAGCGAAGAGTGCTTCCTCTCCCCGTTGTACCATTCCAGATACCTGCCCAGCTCGATCCTGGCCTCCACCATGTCCCTGTAACTCTTCAGGTACACCTCAGGACTGATCTGATCCAGTCTTCGGGGGACTTCGTGTCTCCGTGAGATCGTCAGATGTGAATTTTGAAACTCGAAGAAGCTCAAGTCATCGATCTGGTAAGAGCCCGGTTCTTCTCCGTTAAGTGGGGCACCGGTCCGTATCAGCTAACCGCGAACATCGGCGTTCAGGTGCCGATGCTCAGTTTCTCCTCTACTGCCCTCTGCAACTGCCTTGCGGACGATAGAGCCGATTCGGCCTCAGAATTCGTGACGATGCCTGTGCGGTCATAGATCGAGAGGCTTCGCTTCTTCCTGTAATCCTGAAGCTCCTTCACCTTCCCCTGCGACAGATTCATCGTGAACTCGAGGGATTCGATCAATCTCCAGTGATGAGCCGGCGAACCCTTTCTGACTCTGTAGCCGCGAGAAGACAGAACTGCAGCTGCGAGAACGAGGCAGGCGTTGTGGGCATGCCCGAGCTTTCCTTCAGGAGAGGCAACGGTCATCGCATCATTGATCTCGCGTGATGCTATAAGAAGGAGATCCCGGATCTCCTCGTCACTCTGTTGCACGGCGGAGAGGTCGTCCTTGTGTGAGTCCGCCCATTCCTCGAATGTCATCGTTTCCTCCGACTATGAAAATCCTTGGCTTCTGCAGGATATCCGTCAGGAAGCGATGTCCTTCCAAGATGCGCTGCCTGAACTCATCGTCGGAGTATAACATCGGAGAGATCTCTCGTCCGAGGGTCTTCTGTGCCGGTTGCAGCGCCGAAGCGATGTCGGAGTAGGGGGCGCTCCCGACTAATAGAAGATCCACGTCGCTCCTTGAATCCTCGGTGCCCTGGGCGATGCTGCCGAAGATGAACGCCAGGCTGATCCCCTCCACCGGCTCGAGCGCAAGCCTGATAACGTCGGCGACCCCCTCGGTCTTGATCATCAGCATGTGGAGTTCCGGGAAG
>JAKPPB010000112.1 GCA_029547605.1 Methanobacteriota archaeon
CGGTTCGTCGAGATGGGGTACTTCGACCTCGGGATATCGGGACTTGACTGGGTGAAGGAGAGCGGGGCCAGGGTCCGCGAAGTAGCCCGGCTCAACTACAGCAAGACCGGAGAGGGGACAGTGAAGATCGTGGTGGCGGTGCACCAGTCCGAGCCTGTCAACGATGTGAAGGAGATCCGGCCGGGCAGCCGGGTCACGACCGAGTACCCCGAGCTGACACGTGAGTTCTTCGGCCGCCTGGGAATCCCGGTCCAGCTCTTCCACTCCTTCGGGGCGTCGGAAGCCAAGGTGCCCGACCTGATGGACGTGGTCGTTGACCTTACCGAGACCGGGACCACGCTCCGGAAGAACGGCCTGAAGATCATCGGGCAGATCATGGAGTCCTACACGATGATCATCGCGAACCGCGAGTCGTTCGAAGACCCGGCCAAGCGGAAGGCGATCGAGGAGATCGTCACCCTCCTCACTGGCGTGATGGAGGCGCGGCGGCAGGTGCTCCTCTCGATGAACGTGCCCGCTCCGTCTATGGAGACGGTGATCTCCGCCCTCCCTGCAATGAAGAAGCCTACCGTCAGCCGGCTGCACGGGATCGACTACTACAGCGTCCAGACGGTCGTGCACAAGGCAGACGTCAATACCCTTATCCCGAGCCTGAAAGCAGCGGGTGCCGAGGACATCCTCGAGATCCCGATCACCAAGATCGTTCGATAAAAGGCAGAAAATGAGAGATACGACAGTAATTCGTTATTTCGCAGAATATATTTTTCTCTTTTTTATATCCTTGGATCGGGAAAATGTCCAATTAACCAGGGTGAAAATCCAAACAACCAGCAAAATCGTTAAATAGGGCGAGGGCGTAACCACTCCTTCAGGTGGGAATGAGCGAGGATCGCGCAAATCCCGGCGGCGCTGCCCTTCACCCGGAGGATGAAGCCTCATTCCCCTCCTGTGCACTTCTTTTTCCAGGTGTTCCGCACTGCACCCTTGGTCCGCTCGCCCCGGAGACGGGGGAGGCTTCAGGTTCATCCTCCGAGGTCCCTGCAAGGGGCTATCCTCACAGGGGGAACGCAACCTACGAAGTCATGGTGGATGGGAGCGGCGATGGGCACAGCATCGCGCTCTTTCCCGGCGAAGAGGTCTTCTTCAGTTATGAGCGGGGAGCCTCCAACAACGACGCGGAGTTCAACGCGGTCATCCTTGCGCTCGAGAACCTCCCTCCCCGAGCCCACGCCCGGATCTACACCGACAGCCAGGTTGTGGTCTGGCACCTCTCCGCGAAAAATTCCAGTCGGCCCGGGACTTATATACGGAAGAAGGCACAGGTCGAGGACCTCATCGCGAGCAGGCACTTAAAGGTCGAGATCCATTGGATCCCACGGAGAGAGAACCGGGCTGACCGGTTCTTAAAGCACTACATCGAGAGCCTCTGCGGCGCAAGGGGCCGTGAACCCCTCCACCGGAGGGTCCGGCGCCTCGAGTCTGAGAACGTGCGGTTGAAGGCGCGGCTTGCGAAGGCCATGAAGATGCTCGAGAACAGGCCCGTCGTGGTCCGTGATACCGGTGGATACTGTGTGTTCCAGGAACCGCAGTAAAAGATGGGGAAAGTTCAGGCAGGGCTCTTTTTCACTGTGATTGCGTCGACCCCAAGGTTGAGCACCGGGCCTTTCCTGCCGGGGCACGCTATCTCCCTGAGCATCTCTTTTGTCCGGCCGAGGACTTTTTGCGGGAGTGAGCCTGATTCCACCATGAGAGAGAACGTGATCAGCTCGTCGAGGAGCTGCTCGCCTTCGGGGCTGAAGAGCTCGCGCGCCATGAGAGTTCCGGGGAGGCAGGTGACTTCGTGGGGGATATTGTGTCTCTCCAGGATGTCCCGCACGTTCCAGCTGGTGAAGGTGGGGTCAGTGACCCTTTCGGCTGGGAGTATGTCCCTCCAGAGGAGGTTCAGGATGTAACAGAAGTTCGTCGGGCTGCCGTGGTAGATGACCGCTGTGCCGGAATCGTTCACCAGTTCCAGGGCATGCAGGAGGTACGGTTCGGGGTCGGGCATGAAACAGTAGGTGCAGTGGGAGAGGAGGACGAGGTCAAACGATCTTCCAAAGCCGGTTGCCGGGGTGAAATAATCACAGATTATCTCCTTTTCCACCGGGATGCCGGCCATATTCTGTCGGATCTGTGCGACGTGGTCCCCCGACGGCTCGATTGCCGTATAGCCGAGGACGGGGACCCTGCACTGTTCGATGAAGGATCTCGCAAACTTCCCGGTCCCGGCACCGATGTCAAGCATGGAGAGACCGCAGGGGAAGCACTCGTCAGCGACGCCGAGGAGGTGGTCCAGCATGAATGGGTATTCCACCGAATACTTTTCGAGCACCCTGAATGCCTCGATGTAGCGGTCGAAGGTGATGCACTGCATGCATCCAGTTTTTTTGACTTTACTTGAAAAAAGTGTGCTTCATGCGAAACCAGGTGTTATTCGGGATCTATTTTTCAAGCAAGGATCGCCCGTACATGTGACCTGGAATCCGGGATTGGAGAGGATCGAAATACAGACCTATAGGCATATCTGCCAAGAGGCCGAATTCATTTCGATGGTAAGGAACAGGAAACCGATGCTTTTTGAGGGAAACAACGGGAACGATTTTTTCCCGACTCCGATCCCAGGGAAGTACATCACGCATTTCAACCTTGAGGGGGTGTAACAGGATGGAGTGGTATTACTCCTCGAAACAGGGGTTGAGCATTCCAATGGCTGCTTCCCACAGGAAACGGGAGGATGGCTGAGATGCCAACGTCCGGGGACGCGGCGCCTGAAAACCCGGATACTGCATCTGACTATCTCCTGATCACCATCCCGCTCGATTCTCCCCTCTCAGGGGCCGAGAAGGACTTTCTTGGCATGATTGATGGAGGGAGCGGGAAGAACGGGTTCTTCTTCGAGACCGACGAGCAGGCCCTCCGTTTCTATGTCCGGTCCCTTGATACCAAGGCATTTGCACGTGGAATACGGGATCTCATCCGGAAACGCGGTGGCCCGGACGGTGAATGTGCAAGGCTGCACCAGGTGTTCCAGGAGCTCTTCGAGCGGATCGAATCTGTCAGGAGTTACGGGATACGGGGAGGAAAGCGCATCTACGCCACCTACAACCGGGAGCGGAAGGTTTCAGGCCGGCAGCACAAGGTGAAGGCTCGCGGGTCATTTTTTTACGCGCTTGACCACGGGTTCGAGCGGACCGAGAACGCACTGCCGGAAGAGTTCAGGAACAGGATCATCGCGGGGGACAGCGGGGAGGTGCTGCGGGCGCTTCCTTCGAACTGCATAGACCTCGTCATCACCTCGCCGCCCTACAACTTCGGCCTCGGGTACGACACGGGGGAGGACGGCGTCGACTGGGAACGGTACTTCGAAAAGCTCTTCTCAGTCTTCGACGAGTGCATCCGGGTCCTGAAGTACGGCGGGCGGGTCATCGTCAACATCCAGCCGCTCTTCTCGGACTATATCCCAAGCCACCACCTCGTCTCCCACTACTTCATGCAGAAGAAGCTCATCTGGAAGGGCGAGATCCTCTGGGAGAAGCACAACTACAACTGCAAGTATACCGCCTGGGGCAGCTGGAAGAGCCCGAGCAACCCCTACCTCAAGTACACGTGGGAATTTTTGGAAGTCTTTGCGAAAGGTGATCTCAAAAAAGAGGGATCAAGGGAGAATGCCGACATCACTGCCGACGAGTTCAAGAAGTGGGTGGTCGCAAAGTGGTCGATCGCCCCCGAGAAGCAGATGTCCCGCTACGATCACCCCGCGATGTTCCCGGAAGAACTGGTAATGCGGGCGCTGAAACTCTTCAGTTACGAGGGCGACATCATCCTTGACCCCTTCAACGGTGTCGGCACCACCTGCGTTGCCGCAAAGAAGCTGAACAGAGGTTACCTCGGCATCGACATCTCGGAGAAGTACTGCGAGACTGCGGAACGGAGGCTTAAGGAGATCCTTTGAACTGCCGTGTGACAGTCATTTATCATTCACTCATTGAGGTTATGGATGGGGAGACTGAATCGAGTTTTTTCACTGCTACCAATTCAGTCACTCGAACCGCCGCCGGGGCGTCCTTCGGGGGCGGCGGCGTGCATCGCATAACGGGGTGTGGGGGCGGATAGCCCCCACAATTTGTCTTCTGTATGTCAATCTTACCTGCAGCATAAAGGAATGAGCCGGACTTTTTCCTTTATTGGATTATTTCCAATGTTTGGAATTGTATCTTATCAATTGAAAAGTGAAGATCCCGTTCGAAAAGAACACTTACTTCTGTTTTTCCCACCTGTTACACCAGGTACTTTTTCCTCTCTCCTTTCTGCTGTCGCCTTATTATCCTGGCAATCGCATTCCGAATATCCTGGAAACGAAGCGAATCGTCTCTCATAATGGGATTGCTTCCTTCTCCACCCTTTCCCGCACCTCCTTACGGAGGATTGGCCGGGTAGCAACATCTACATGCCTTCCCAGGAGTTGCTCCAGTTCGTATGCAAGCCCACCGAGATCAAAAAGGGTGCGACCAGGTTCCAGCGTGACAAGGAAATCTATATCGCTCGTTTCGGTGGCATTCCTTTTTGCTACTGATCCGAACAGCCGGATATCAGTGGCACCATACCGTGATGCTATTATTAAGATCTCCCGCTTATTCTTTTTCAGCAGGTCATACACGTCGATATTCAATCACCTTATCCAATTCTTGTTCAATTCGTTGAACACATAATGATTATCCAACATACAGGGTCCGGTACAATCAATCTTCATTCATGATATCATCCGGATCAAATTCAAAAAAAATTCACCTGACCGATCAATTTCGGCAACCATCTTTCAGTCCCACTAGTCCTGATCGCGCTGGGTCCTCCCGGCACCGTGTTCGTTGTCATACATCCCTTTTCGTTTTTATTCATGGCTCTCACTCACCCACTCCACTCACCGCCCTTCCCTCACCATCGGCACCGCGTTGCACCCCTCCATCTCACCAAAACAGAAGATGAAACGGTCCCTGATCGTCTGCGGCATCTCCTTCTCCCCGATGGGCCTCCACCCGAGCGAGCCGTAGAACTGCCGCAGCACGAGCGTCGAGTGGATGTAAATCTTCTCCTTCCCACAGGCGGCAAGGAGGGCATCGACCACCTTCCGGGCAAGGCCCTGGCCCCGGTACTCGTCGAGCGTGAAGACGCAGTCCATCTCCAGGCCATCGGGGTGGCGGGTGCAGCGGGCGGTCGCGGCAAGGTTCCCGTCGACAAAGGCACCGAAGATGCGCTCGGTTTTCGGGTCGGCCTTCTGGTTCCGGTAGTGAGTCCAGGCCTGCTCGGCCAGGGGGAACTCGGCGGGGGTGAGCTCGCGGACGGTGGTGGTGGGGGTCATTGGGTGGTGCTCCTTTGCGGGAGGGTTTGGGGCGAGGTGGGAAAAAGGTAGGGGGTCGGGGGTGTGAGATATGAGAATATACGCATGAAACTAATAAGAAATGTCATTCAGGTAATTAGAATATCCTCAAGTCCATTCAAGAATCCTACATTTCGCAGGTCTCCCTCAAAAAATAATATTTTTCAAAAGACGGTCCGAGGACACCAAGGATTTCGGTTACATCCTCGTCCAGATTCACAATAAACCGTTGTATCTGAGAGTTTACAGACAGCACGACCTCTGC
>JAKPPB010000113.1 GCA_029547605.1 Methanobacteriota archaeon
GTTGACGGGAGCACCCATGATCTCGATGGTCCCCCAGGTGCCGTAGATCGAGAGGGCCCCGAACACGAGGACGAGGAACGCCTGGTGCTTCCACGTCAGTTTCCCGGCGACCACGTCGCGGAAGGTTGGCGTCCGCGAGAGGAGGTAGGCGATGACGGAAAGGACGCAGACGAGCGTGAAGAGGACGTGGATTATCTTTGCATATTCAGTGAGTAACCCGGTGGGGATGTCCATTTGTATGTTCCTGCACTCTTCCCTTCAGGAGGAGAAGCTCCCGACGGCCTCGTCCTCCTTCTCGAATATAGTAAAGATACGGTTGAACCCGGTCATCGCGATCACGTCACGGACCTGGGGCTGGAGGCAGGAGAGCCGGAGGTCGCCCCCCGCCTGCCGTACCTGTTTTAACCCGGCGAGGAGGACGCGGAGGCCCGAGCTGCTGATGTACGAGAGGCCGGATACGTTGACGACGATCTTCGTCCGGCCAGACCGGACCAGTGACTGGATTGCGTTCTCTCCCTCCGGACTTGAGTTGGCATCCATCCGCCCGGAAAAAAGGATGATATTGACACCGCGGTCCTGTTTCATCGAGACCTGGAAGGGAGCACTTACCATAGGAGTATTGGTAATCCTATTATGACATTATTCTTGCCCTTCCCATCCCGCTGCCGGCATCCCGATGGAAAATCGGTGTCGTTTTTGCCGATGAATACACACCATTCCCATGATTTCCTGATGCGACCTGCACCACCCCTGCTTCCTGCCCGGTGGCAGCCCCTGCCCGGGGCAGAGGGAATGCGCATTTTCCCTTTTTTTGGAAAGCCGGACTGCACCAGTTCAAACCTGTGCCTCATCGATACCGGAAGCGAGTTTATCCTGATCGATACCGGGACAAACGAGCGGCAACTCGAAGATGTCGTCCGACTCGTCAGGGAAGTGCCGGGCGGATCTCTTCGCCCCGTCATCCTCTTTATCACGCACTGCCACATCGATCACTGCTACCCGCTCCTCGCCGGGTCACTGCTCGA
>JAKPPB010000123.1 GCA_029547605.1 Methanobacteriota archaeon
GAACCACATAAATAAGGTGGCGGTTTCAAAAGTCGTATCCTTGGAATGAACCCAGGTGTAGGAGGAGGACAGGATCGGATACGACTTTTGTCGTAATTCCTTTTGTATTCACAAAAATATATAGATTACGATAAATGCATAATTGGAGGATGCCGAAATGTCCTTCTCGAGGTGGATTATTCTTAAAATCGTTCCTGATTACCTCGCCGCATCTTCTCTTAAGGGACCATGTGTGGCTGTTTTTCATATTTTCATCAAGGTACACTGCGGAAATGGTGATCATTGAGAGGCAGCGCAAAATGTGGCCTTTTTCGTCAATCGTGCAATTATTTCCCCATAGTATCGACAATGTGCTCTCCTCCCCTGCGGCAAGGGGAGAATTGATACCCTGCAGTGGAGACTTTTATAAGGGAAATGATGAGATGAGCCTCACCATCACAATCGCAGCCCCGTTCCGCCATGCCCGCAAGGACCAGTTGAAGAAGAACGAGGTCGTGTACTTCCTCTCGTTCAAGCAGCACTGGATGGGGATCGATCAGGCCAATATGCTCATCGCGAGGGCTGAAGAAGAAGGGCTCATCGAGATGAAAGGAGACATGATCACACCGCTGTTCGATGTCGCCAGGGTTGAGATACCGCTTGGGTACAAGCCTGGTTCTTCTGTATTCGAGCGCTCTGACCCTGTCGATGATCTCCTGCTTCGGATCTCCCAGCAGGCAGGAGTCGCCAGGGGCCAGCTGGTCGCGGAATTGAACATGCTGGTGCAGGACAGGTTCGGTGGAAACCTGAGGCACGAAGCTGCAGCGGTGCTCATGGCAAAACGCTATGGGATAGAGTTTCGTGACCTGCTCCCCGCGTTGAGGGAGCACCTGGTAAAAAACGAGTGATTATTCTTTCTTCTCTTCGGCAGCGGGTTTCGCAAAGTACTCTTCGAGTGCTTTGTCACCGTAGGCAGTGACCTTTGCATTGATCTGGACGAAATCAGCGGTGATCTCGTTGCCCCTGAGGGTCTTCCTGCGGCGCTGTCCTTCCATGACCGGCTTGAACCCTGCTCCGCCAGAGAGGAGGAGCCTCTTCCTCCCCGCGACGGGGAGGTTCCTGCGTGCAGGAGTCCCGTTCCTGTCGGAGCCCCCGGTGATCTCCATACGGTACCCGGGCAGTCCCATTGAACTTGCATCAACCTCGTCACCGATCCGCTTCCCGACCAGTGCACCGGCCGCCCCGCCGCTTACATCAACTTTGTATGCCCTGCCTGTCTTCTGGTCAGACAGGACGATCTTGAACTCTGCCATTCTCTCATCTCTCCTTCGTATGCTATCCGGTTCGGTCTACCTGGCAATCCGCCAGGGCACAGGTTCTCCCTTCCCCGGACTCACAGCCGGCAGGCATATTCTCCAGGCCTGGCCCGAGCCTCCATGAAGTACCTATGAAGTTGGATGAATGAGATATTAAAACTACTTTCCCCAGAAGGGATTCTCCCTACGCCTCATCGCAGTAAACTCTTCAAGGATCTCCTGCGTATGAACCGGCAGATGGGCAAGCATCTCTTTTTCGAGGACTTTGACATGGCGTTCAGGGATATCGACGTAGAGATCGTCCTCCACATTGAGTTGCCTGCCAACTGTCGCCCCTTCTATTGAGATCGCCACCTCCGCGCCCGCCTGGGCCTCCCGGATCGTCTCCTGGTTCAACTGGATAGACTTGAGATGGCCGACCTTCTTGCCGTCAGGCTGGATAAGATTCACATCTGTGCGCAGCGTCCCGCCGAGGACACGGACACCCACCACTGCAGGGTTGCTCTGGCGGAATATGCAATGGGGAAGGATCCGTATCTTTGCCGGGTGGATGATCTGCTCGAAACGCTGCTGCTCGGTCTTCCTCTTCAGTTCCTCTTTCCACTGGATATAGTCGTCCACCAGTTTGTAAATCACCCTGCCTTCGAAGACCTTGACCGGGAAGCCCGGCTCCTTCACCATGTCTGCTGCGTCAGGGAGGAGGGGGGTAGAGAAGGCGATGAGTGCCCGGTAATAAGGGTTCTTAACAGTCTCGGCATCGATGAGGTCGTGGCGGCTCACCGAGCCCACTTCGGCACGCAGCACCCCGATCTCTTTCTCTTCGAGTTCCTTGCAGAGGGCCTCGAGCGCCCCAATGGTGTCTGCCTTGATGATCACCCCTTCTGGCGATAGGTGGACATTCACCTCCTCCATCTCCTTCCTGATCCTGGCAATCACCTCCTCCTGGTTGCCCCGTATTACCTGGAACGGGGAACCTGCAATTGCACCTTCGAGGTTCGGGGCACTCACCTTGATCCCCGCGGCTGCGGTGACTGCCCGCACCCGCTCAAAACGGTCCTCCACAAGGATCTCCTTGAGAGGGCGGGGCTGGAGCAGTGCCCGGACCTTTGTTACGACAATGCCGTCATTCTTTGCGACCGCAACTTCGTCGCCAACCGAAAGGCGCCCGTCGTAAAGGATGACATCGAGTGTAGTCCCAAGCCCCTTCTCCTCCTTCACTTCGAGCACAGTTCCCATCCCCGGGCCTTCGGCGGAGAGCGAAAGTTCCTGCTCCATGTATCGCTGTGCAAGCCCGATCATTACCATAAGGAGTTCTGCAATCCCTTCTCCCGTGTGGGCGCTGACGGGAACAATTGCCAGGTTCCTCCTGAAATCAGAGACCCTGTCAAAGCGCTCTCCCGAAAACCCGAGGTCCGACAGCTCCCCAACGATCTCATAAAGGCGGGTCTCCACAAGTTCCTTTACCCTTTCATTCTGTTTTGAGAAACTGGCCAGGAATCCCTCGTCCCTGTGTACCCTCCATCCATGTATACGGTCGATCTTCGTCGCCGCGATGACAAAGGGAGTCTTGTACGTGCGGAGGATCTGGAGTGCCTCGATTGTCTGCGGCTGGAATCCCTGGTTGATATCCACGACGACGATTGCCATATCTGCAAGTGCTCCCCCTCTCGCCCGCAGGGTGGTAAACGCATGATGGCCGGGTGTATCGATGAAGAGCAACCCCGGGACATTGAGCGGGACCTTCTCCATGCTCCCGCTCATCTTTCTGATTGCATCGATAGGAACAATGGTTGCCCCGATATGCTGCGTGATTGCGCCATCCTCTGTGCTTACCACAGATGATCCCCTGATCCGGTCAAGGAGCGATGTCTTGCCATGGTCAACGTGGCCAAGCACGCAGACGATAGGCGTTCTGATATGCTTCTTCTGTGTCATTCTCCTCCACCTCAGGGGGATGGTTCGGTCGGATACCGGGGGATTGGCATGAATCGCTGCGAACCGGAGATCCCCGCCGTCCTTCCGCATGCAACAACTGTGCAATGTAATGTATCACAAGGAATTAAATACGCACCGGAGATCTTTTGGGTGTGTGTGGAATGGGGGGGAGATATATTAAAGAGTGCCGGCGTGAAATAAAAGAGGGTACATCCTGCCAGGGTGGGGTAGTTGGTTATCCTAGGGGACTGTGGATCCCCCGACCCGGGTTCGAGTCTCGGCCCTGGCCTTGTGAATCCTTTTGAACCTAATGCCACCTCGTGATTTCTTCACTCATATCTGGTCCGCATGATGCCATTCTCATCCGGGGGCCATCTGTGCTTCACAGCGGGGACAGCGCAGGGCATAACAGGGGACTGCCGGGGGACGATCCATCCGGAACCCGCATATCGGGCACACACACTCGGAGCCGGGCCTGGAATCCCTTCCATCTTCTGCCCTGCCGCCTCTGTTCCGTTTCATCACAATTATCACTCCATTGTTCTCTCTTTCTCAATGATACTAGAATCTTCAATTCCTCATCAGGCTGCCATCCTGCGTATCCAGGTATTTCCCCTTCCAGGTCCCCGGATACCCTTTTCCCAGATGATACGTGGTATGAAAGGGCGCTTCCAGGGGAATATTTTCCTCTTCCCCTGATGCCAGGGTTCTCCCCCTGTGGAGAATATTACGGCTCCTGCCGGAAGAGGAATTTCTCCCACCCCTGCGGGAAAACTGATACATTTAAATATCGCCACTCCCTCCAGATATATATAGTTGATTGGTGGAGTGTATGCAGCGTTCATATCTGAAATGTGTGGTTCTTTGTGTCGTTCTCGCGTTCTCGATCCCGTTCTGCGTTGAGGCCGATACTCTCACGGGAGGAGACGCGGGAATTTACCGGTTCCATGTGAATGTAGAAGGCGCCGAGGGGTATGTTGATGGACAGATGGTAGGAGTGGTCAGAAACGGGCTCCTGGATCTCCCCCTTTCCACATCGGGAACCCCATACCGGACATATTCCTTCAGGAAGGAGGGCTATTATACCTACAATGGTGTGATCAACTCCGTGCCCGCAAAGGGCCAGCTCTTGCATATTTATGTTACAATGACTGCAATGCCCATAGTCGAATACAGCAGGGTACACCTGCTGGTCAGTCCCACCGATGCAAAGGTCACCTGGGACGGAGAACCTGCTGGTGAAGTCCCGCCCACGGGAATCCTGATCATCTACAACGTCGTTCCGGGGACTCATACGGTGAAGGTGACAAAGGAAGGGTACCTGCCCATTGAACAGGTGCTCAATGTCGCCCGGAACGATGTGATGAGAGTCCCGCTTACCCTGCAACCAGTGCCACTCGGCTCTATCACTTTTGAATCTGTCCCGGCGGGCGCATCCGTCTTCCTCGACGGCCAGTACAGGGGAGTGACCCCGCTTGTGCTCCACGATATCCCCGCCGGAAGCCACTCGGTGACCCTCACAAGCGATGGATTCCAGGACGCAATATCCGCAGTCCAGGTCACGAGTGGAGGGAACACCCTTGTGAGCGAGACCATGAATCCCGCCACACCTGTCCCTGGCAGCACGAGGGCTGCAATCTCCCCGCTTGTCCTGGCAGGAGCCCTGGCTGCTGCCGGAATGCTCTTTGTATCGAGAAGACCCTGACATCAGGGGCAGGCTATCTCTCTTTTTCTCTCGTCGTTCTCCCCTCTCCTCTTCCCTGTGTGAAGGCGAGTGTTCTCTTGACTGTTGTCCCTGCGTGAGCGAGTATCAGAAAACGGGAAGGGTGAATTTCAGTCCGCAAGGAGGCGTGCAACCGGGGCTATCCCTATCTTGGCCTTCCGGATACGTGTCTCATCGAGGAGGTGGCGCATATCGACGAACTCTCCTTGCGCGAGTACCTTCTTCACCTGGCCCTCGAACGATGCAGCCGGGTCATATGCCACGTTCCTGAAGACCACACCGTGAGTGTGGCTGAATATCCGGGCCGCCCCCTCCTCTGCCTTTTGATCTGGCGCAAAGAACGATTCAAGCGTTGCACTGTCAAAGTGTTGACGTGCGAGTGTAAAGTCGACCAGCACCCCAAAGCCGACCATCGTGTCACCCCTGTACCTGGGTGTCGTCTCATGCTCAAACCACAAGTCATACACGGAAGAATCCGTGATCGAGACACCGGTAGGAGGCGCATGATCCCGCACCGGAGAACGGCTCACTCCCTGGCTCTGCAGGCCCTCAAGGACTGCCCACCATGCGACGGCTAGAACCCCCCTGAAGTCGCGGTACTCTTCCCTTGCCCTCTCGAGGAGTATGCGGGAGATCTCCCTGATGGGCATGCCCTCCCGCGAGACGCTCTCAAAGATGATGAACTCGTAAAAAGGGCCCTCCAGCGAGAGAGAATAACCTGAAAAGATCTTGACCTCGCCCGTGTCCCTGACCGGAGTAAAGAAATCAGGGGTATCATTCCCATCCGTAGGCAACCAGACCAGGGAGCCGTGGAGCACCACCATCTCTCCCAGGAACGGCAGGACTTCTTCAGCATTTTTCCCAAGCGCTCCCAGGCCAAGCGCATATTCCATCCCGCTGAAAGGGATTACTGCAATATTGAGGGGGTCGATGCGGGAATGGAGCACTGCGTCCAGGTCGCCCCATAACCGCAGTGCCGAAGGCCGCCTGGAACCCTGCTCGATGCTGATTCGTGCCCCGTTCTTCTCAAAGGATGGAGATTGCAGGTCAGCAAGGAGAGAGGCCCGCTCCTCTGCCCTCCCCAGGACGCGCACGGCCTCTTGCGCCGTCGGGTAGTCCGGAAAGATCGAGAGAAAACCTGCCATTTCAAGAACCTTTTTGGGAAAATCCCCAGTCGCAGCAAGTGCCACTCTTCCCCCGCGCTCACGCAGCCTCTTCTGGAGGGAGAGCATAACCCTGATTCCGGCGCTTGAGAGATATGGGACATCCTTCATATCGAGGACAAGTGACCGGTCATCGTCATGCAGTGCCCCCTTTGCTGCCTGTTCGAGGACTATCGCACCGTGACCATCCATTCTCCCGCGGCACACCAGCACCACCACGCCATTCTCCTTTCTCTCTGCAATCTCCATCGGATGCATCACCTTACGATCAGGGGTTGGGGCGAGCGCCTTAAAAGCATTCGTGGTCCCCCGGGTGCCACAAACCCCCCTTTTATACAGGAGAGAAGAGAAGCCTCCATATTGCATGAACTACTCCCCCAAAGATAACTCCCGCGTCCAGATCTTCTCCGTCGCGTCAGGAAATCTTGAATCCTTGGAACGGGTGACCCTGCCCCTTGAAGAATGGCAAAAGCGGCTGTCGGCCGATCAGTTCCGCGTAGCCCGGCTGAAAGGGACCGAGCCAGCGTTTTCGGGTGCCTACCACGACTTCCATGATACAGGGATTTACCGCTGTGCCTGTTGTGGAACGGACCTCTTTTCTTCCAGGGACAAGTTCGATTCCGGAACCGGATGGCCTAGTTACCGTGCGCCCGTCCATCCAGCGAATGTCCGTTTCGCACAAGACTGGAGTTTTGGGATGAGGAGGACCGAGGTCCTGTGCGCACGGTGCGACGCGCACCTCGGACACATCTTCGATGACGGTCCCCCACCGACCGGGACGCGGTACTGCATCAATTCGGCATCGCTCTCCTTTGTACCGCAGGGTGCCTGAACCCCGACCATCTCCCTGCCGGGAGATAGGCGAGAGAAGTGCCTCGAGAGTGATGTTTGATCGTGCAAATGAGAGAACGGGCCAACCGGCACTCTCTTGAGAACACCCTTCCAACCTCTCCTGCAGGAATGGTCCACGGGAGGAGAGTTGCATGACGGAGGGGCCGGGCACTATACTGACTGCCGATGACGAGGAGTTCCTGAGGGATCTTTCAGAGTACCTCGAGATCCTCGCCAACAGCACCCGGCTTCGCATCCTTCGCCTTCTCGAGCGAAGGCCAATGGACGCACGCTCACTCTCGATCGAGACTGGGACAAGTTACGAGAATACCAAGAAGCACCTGGAAAGGCTCCTCTCCGCAGGGCTTGTCACCAGGCGCCCGGGCCTCGGAAAAGAGACGTCAAGGGGCATACACCCTGTGTGGGAATATTCCCCGGTGCCGGGTGTGATCCATACACTGCAGAGAGACCTTGGCATTCTCTTGGCATTGCCCCCGCAGATCCGGATAGCCGGCATGCAGGATCAGGTCTCGACAGTAAGACGGAGGATCGCCGAAGAGCTCGGATCTCCTGGGAGGATCCTCGTCGTCCTGGGAGGGGAATGGGACCAGAAGATCATCCCGCTCTCTTCACTGGCGATCGCACTCGGGAGAGCAGAAGAGGGCAGGACAGCCGATCTGCCTGGATGCGAGATCGTGGCATTCCCTCCCTCCTACAGGTCACTGACCCGGATTTCCAGGCCACATGCCCTGATATCCGTCATGGGTGGGGGATGCCTTGTCGAGGATTGCGGAAGTACCGGGGGCACGTATATCAATGGGAAAAGGATTCCGGACCGAAAAAAAGCCGCAGTCAGGGACGGTGACCTCATCGCGCTCTCCATGGGAGAGTTCGGGGTCTCCCTGCTCTTCCTCTCTGACAAGGAGCCTGGAGATGGGGATAGGAGTGAGAGGCCTTGACGAATATAAGACTCCTCATCGTCATCCTGCTCACATGCGCGGTGGTATCCCCGGGCCTCTCCTCGGCAGCAATCACTTACGAGAGAAATGCTTCACGGGGCATCCCAACGGAACTCATCGAGAAGACCCAGGCAATCCAGGAGAAATACAAAGACATCGCAGAGAGAGATGTTCTCATTTTTCCTCACCCGTTCACTCCTGTCAACACACCTCCCACGACTACAACCGCTCCCACCCGGACCATCACGCCCCTGCCAACTGAATCCCCTGCTCCTGTCTCCACTGCAGTAACCCCCACTCTCACTTTGAATGAGAGTGCCGTGCCTGGAGATGGGGATGGAGGCGATAAGGCAACGGGAGCCTTTTTCTCCACCCTCCTCATTCTTGCCCTCGTAGCCGTCTCCGGCTTCCTCTCCCTCCTCGTCCGCTCACGGGAGACGCCGGCACCGGAACACACTACCCCGTGGTGGGGGCCGTATCGCACGGCGGTGGCTGCATCCCACTCGTTTGTAGGAGCTCTCTTCTTTCTGGAGAGCCTGTCCTTTGTCGCGTCCGGGCTCACGGGTTCCATCTCATCGGGCCTGGGGGTTGCCTGGATTGTCACGGGAGGGTTTCTCCTTGTGTATGGCGCGATCTCATCGGCAGGGATGGCTTATACCTCCTTTTACACCCTAGAACGGAAGATGGGCTTGATTGTGCATACTGCAATCCTCGGGGCAGGTCTGACTGTATTTACAGCGTCACTCCTTGTCCACGTCGTCCCTTCTCCCACCCCAATCCCCACGGCAACATTTCTCGCCGGACTCTGCCTCGTCACCATTCAGGCATATCTTCCATGGCAGCGCGCTCCTGTACAGGCAACCCCCTATACCGACACCATGCTCTTTGAGGACGAACCAGGGCGATCCCCTCACTCCTTCCCTCCGGAACTTGCATCGAGGTACTCGGATGCGCGTTTTCTTCACCAGGGCGGAATCGCCCGGGTATTCTCCGCACGGCGAAGGGACGACGGGGTGATGGTTGCCGTCAAGGTTCCCATCAGGAGCGACGAGCAGACCGGGAGATCGATGCTCCGGGAGATGAGTGTATGGAGGACGCTTGTCCATCCAGGTATTGTCCAGGTCAACTCGGCCAACATCCTCCCCATTCCATTCGTGGAGATGGAGTACCTTCCCGGAAGCCTTGAAGGCGTCACGCTTCCCATGGACCCGGCCGAAGCCTCCTCCCTTGTCGGGAAAGTGGCAGCTGCCCTCTCATTTGCACACAGCCGCGGCGTGATCCACCGCGACCTCAAACCAGGCAATATCCTTCTCACGGCTGAAGGGGAACCAAAGATCGGAGACTGGGGACTCTCGCAAAACGATGGCGTCCCGGGAGAGACCACCCTCCACGGATTCTCACTCTCCTACGCGGCACCGGAACAACTCGATCCCGGAAGGTTTGGGAGGACGACGGAGAAGACCGACATCTACCAGCTCGGGATCATCCTCTTCCAGCTCCTGACAGGTACGCTGCCGTTCCGCGGTGAGAGCATCGCCGAGGTGGCAAAAGAGCGGCTTTCCGGGAGAGAGGAGCCTTTCTTTGCCGATGACCCCTCTCTTTGTATGTTCGATGTGGTCATAAGGCGGTGCCTTGCCGTGAACCCGGACGATCGCTACCCATCACTCCTTGACTTCGTCAACGACCTGGAAGCCGCAGGGAGAGTATATTATGCGTCCCGAAGTGTCCCATCACCAGGTAGGGAGGAGCACGACAATGAACCTGCAGACAGGTGATGGCATCAGGAACTCTCTTACGATAACTCCAAACGACCCGGTACCGGTTGCCATCGTGAAGTGCAGTGATTACGAGCCGGACCTGGTATACCGTGCCCTTCAGAGGGCTGTCTCGCTTGCAGGTGGCCTTGACACGTGTGTTGCTCCCGGGACACGCGTGCTCGTAAAACCCAACCTGCTGCAGGGACTTCCACCTGAGCGGGCAGTCTGTACGCACCCTGTGGTGGTTGGGGCAGTGATCCGGCTCCTGAAGGAGAGAGGGTGCGAGGTCACCCTCGCTGACAGCCCGGGCGGGGGCATCCGATATACCCCGGCATCCCTGGCTCGCCAGTACGAGAGGGCAGGATACGGAGTCCTGGCCGGGGACCCTGGGTGCGTTTTGAACCTCGACACAGGTTTCGACACCGCGAGGTATCCGGAAGGGAGGGTCTGCAGGGAGTTTCCTCTCATACGCCCTTACTTCTCCTCTGATCATGTGGTCGTGGTCTCAAAGGCAAAGACCCATGTCCTGACACTCCTTTCGGGTGCAACAAAGAACCTCTTTGGTCTCATCCCAGGCCTCGAGAAACCACTCTTCCACTCACGGTTCCAGTCTGGGGAACGATTTGGTGAGATGCTGATAGACCTGAACCTCCTGGTCAGGCCATCCCTTCAGGTTACTGACGCCATCGTGATCATGGAAGGGGATGGGCCCACGTCAGGTACCCCGAGGCCTATGGGATTTCTCCTGGTTAGCCCAAGCCCTCTTGCGCTCGATATGGTCCTCTGCAGGCTCATGTCCCTCAACCCGAAGGAAGTGCCCTACCTCAGGTGTGCCATCGAACGCGGACTCCTTACACCTGATGGGAGCAATATTGAAATAATCGGCGACCCCCTGCCTCCAAGCGACACTTTTCGCGTAAAAAAGCCGCGCACCTGTGCAGGAAGCGGGGGAGGGATACAGGTCACTCCCCTCTTTTGGGCGGTTCACGCCCTTGGAAAGGTATATGCCATGCGCCCTTCCGTGAATCCTGACCTCTGCAGTGGATGCGGAAAGTGCATCGCCATATGCCCTGCCCATGCCATTACCCTCGCGGGCGGTCGTGCCCGTATCCCCTCCCGCCATTGCATGCGATGTTACTGCTGCCACGAGATGTGCAGCGAAGGTGCACTCTTTCTCGAGAGAGGATTTGCAGGGTCCCTTCTCCACCGGGTGATCAGGGCCTGCGGGTTCGCCCACGATGATGACGAGAAGAACGGTGCTTGAACCACAGGTATCAAGCTATTTTTTATCCTGTATCCTTCAACCAGTGCAGCGGAGCAATATGATGAGAGAGAAAGTCATGATGATACTGGCAATCACAGTCTTTACCTGTGTGCCCATGGTGCAGCTGGTGACCTCAGGCTGAATGGTGAAGATTAGTGGGTGAGGGTTGCCCGTCAATATTCTACCAGAACCCTGAACTTTTTTCTTGCACCCTCCCGGAACAACTCTATAGCAGGCATGTAAAATATTCTCATCATGGCAGAACTCCCGTATGCAGCGATCCTTTTTGAAAAATACAGGAAGGGAGTAATCACGAGCGGGAAGCTCATGGCATCCCGGAACGCCTGGAAGAGGGCTATTGCTGCAAACAAGTGGTCCCGTTAATCTCGGTCGCGATACCCGGCCCTCTGCCCCCCTCATTCCCCCACCCTCTCATTCATCCCCTATGGCAGCAAAAGGGAAGAATATATGAGAAAGAGACCACTTTCACCCGTCTTTATTTTCTTGACAGCCCTGGCACTCTCGTGTTCAGCACTTTGCGGAACGTGCTCTGGAGGGAGCATCACGGCAACCATAGGCGATTCCATCCCCCTGAATGGCACCGTCCAGCTCGCAGACATGGTCTATCTGTTCGTGACCGGGCCTGGGATGCCTCCAAACGGCGCCCGGATGGAGAACAGCAACGCAGCAGTGGTCACCGGGAAGCCAGATACATTCACCCAGGTCATGGTCGAGAACGACCGTTAGGCATACACGTGGAACACGGGGAGGGTATCTGGTGGACTTGCCCCGGGGAGCCACACAGTATATGTCTCTCCCACGCCTGCAGCCGCAAACGCACTTTCAGGCGTGAAGTACGCCGAGATCGAGGTCATCCTCCATGCTCAAGTCACGACAGCAACTCTCGCCGTGGAATCAAGCCCTGCAGATGCGGGAATCTACTTAAACGGGAAGTATTCGGGCAACAGCCCCCGCGTATTCTCAGGCCTTGCTCCCGGCAGGTATGAGATCCGGCTGGAAAAACAGGGGTATGACGATGAGGCAGGACAGGTAACCCTGGCAGCTGGGGACACTGTGGAGTTTAGCCGAACACTTTTACCTGCAGGAACACCTCCCACTACTGTGGTGACACTCCGAGCGACTGTCCCGGGAGTAGGGGAGACTGCGCCCCCGAGCCCTACCGCCGCACCCCTCAATGTGGCCTGGATTGCGGGAATACTGGTCATTGCAGGGCTTCTCTTCACGAGGGCCCGGTGATTCCCGGATTTTTTTTTCCCCGTGAGAGAAAGAAATGCAATCTCTTGCTGCCATAGCAATGTATACCCGGTGATTTTAGAGATTTTTTCACGATCGGACCCGAAAAGAGTTAACCTTATATCCCCTCCTCCCCATCCCTTCTGGTGAGGTGAACAAGCGTGTGCACAGTTGGTGGCCCCGTTGACATGGATATCCCTCCAGAGCGCGTGAAGGGAAAGAACTACCGGTGCAAGGATTGCGGGGAGAAATTCAAGGGCGTAGGCAGGCATCCAATGTGTCCTTCCTGCCAGTCAGAGGACGTGGAAGAAGCATAAAAGGATACCGGGGCAGGACACCCGTATATGCCCCTCTATTTTTTCCGTTTGAATTCCCCTTCTTGCGTCGCTTATGACCTGCCCCAGAGGAGGGGGAACCACGATGCCATTTGTTTCAAGAGACCGGATTTCTCCCACAACTGCCCTTGCGATCACCCTGGGATATTTCCGGTTACGTATGAGTGAAGTGATCCTGCATATTTTTAAACCCTGGTACATACAGGATGGCATGAACCTGCAGGCAGTTTTCCTTGCCTTCTTGGTGTGCGGGGTGGTCCTTTCAGCCGGCTGCACGCAACAGGAAGCGCCGCCCATGCCCACCACTTCGCCCACTCCCACAGCCCTGCTTCCGGACCTCTCTCCCGTGCCGACTGACACAGTCCCTCCGGAGTACAGCGTCCACGTGACGGTGTCAAGGAATACCTATTCATTCAACCCTCTCGTCAGGGTTGAATTCCGGGGAGGTCGGGGAATGGGCCTGGTCTCTTCGGTCGATGCAGAAGTCATACGGATGGATGGATCGACAGGGACCGCACGGCTGGAGGAGCCGTCAATCGGCGAGTACATGGAACTGCTGGGGACAACCGGCAAAGACAGGGTGATCGTCACTGCGACGATGATGAACGGTGAGCGATACCGTATTTACGACCAGGTCATGGAGTTCAGGGCCTGATACTTCCCATTTTTGGTATCGCTGCGGGAATCTGGTTTTTTACTGAGATCCCGAATACCTGAAAGACCCACGCGGGATGCGGATCTCAAACCTGGCACCTTTGCCGGGTTCACCGGTTTCCCGGATGGAGAATCCCGTCATGAAGAGGACTTCTCGGACCAGGAAAAGCCCGTATCCCGTGTTCTGCCCCACTCCGGCAGAAAATATTGCCTCTTTCTGGTCCGCGGGTATCCCCACTCCATCGTCCTCGCATACGAGCACCAGCCCCTCATCGTCATCCTGCAATGAGAAGGTGATGCGGGAGAGGTCCCCCCCGTACCGTATGGAATTCTCGATCAGGGCGAAGAATACCTTCTCGAGCATCGGGTCCGCGTAGATCTCGAGGCCGTTTGTGTCAAGATAGACCGTGACATGATGGAGATCCTGGAGTCCGGCAGCCCTCCTTACTGCAGCGCTCACGTCCTGCCAGGAGGGAGTTTTCATTCCCACGTTCTGGTACGTCTCGGTGAATTCCAGGAGATCCTGAAGCGCATCCACTCCCCGCCTCTCCTTATGGATGTAGGTGAGGAGGAGGGGGTCTTTGGTCTGCTCCTCCATCAGCTCCAGGTAACTCTTCAGGAGGAGGATCCTGTTCTGTGCATCGTGGCGGGTGATGCGGGAGAGGAGGGAGAGCTTCTTGTTCAGGAGAGAGAGGACTTCCTGCGCCTTCTTCTGGTCTGTGATATCGACGGAAAAGACCGCTGCGCGTGTGACTTTTCCGCTCGGATCACGCACAGGGTACATACTGACGAGATACGCGGAGTTCCCGCGGACCATCTCAAACCTGACTTCCTTTCCCGAGGAGAAGACATCGTCTGCATGAGCACGCATCGTCTCGTCCATCTCGCCGAGTGCAATGGCAGACACATTCGTCCCTGACATGTCGGTATCAGGGACCGAATAGCGGGTGCCGAAAGCTGCATTTGCAGAGATAATCCGGCCCTCCGCATCGATGAGGCACGAGGGCTCGGGGATTGCATTGATGAAGGTCCGGAGCAGGTGCTCGCTCTCTCCCAGCGCGGCTTTTGCGTGCTCAAGATCGGTGATGTCGAAGGCGATTCCCAGCGCCCCGACGATCTCCCCCTCTCTTCCCTTGAGTGGCTCCAGGTGGGCCCTGTAGATGTGGTCCCTGTAATGTGCGATATAACTTACCGATTCGCCCTGGATCGCCCGTTTATGTGCAGAAACCGCCTCGATTGCCCCCGGCTGGTTTTTGTAAAAGTCACTGACCTTCATCCCCACTACCTGGTTTGTCGAGATACCCATGTCCGCAAGCCCTGCACCGTAGGAGGAGGTGAAGACGAGATCGGTATCGGTTGTCCAGAGCGATCCTGGGACCTGTTCTGCAATCATATGCAACCGCTCTTCCCTCTGTCTCAGCTCCTCCTCAGCCTTCTTTCTCTCCGTGATCTCCAGGGCAATTCCACGGGTCCCGATGATTTTTCCCTCCCCGTCCCTTATCACGCTCACGTTGTTGAGAACCGGGAAGACGCGCCCCTGGCCCTTTCTGGCGACAAACCTGCATTCGAAATTAATTGCCGGCTCCCCTGTCCTGAGGAGGTCCTGGAACACCGCTTTCCCAGCATCGAGATCGTCGGGATGCAGGTTCTGGTCGAACGGATTGCCAATAATCTCCTCCTCCGCGACCTCGAATGCCTCAAGCCCTGCCTTATTGATAAACCTGATGCGCCCCTCCAGGTCAGCAGTATAGATGATGTCGGGGAGGTCGTCGACGAGTTCCCGGTACTTCTTCTCCATTGCGCGAACTGCCGCCTCGGTCCTCTTCTGGTCGGTGATGTCAGAGACGGTGAAGACGATCGGGGAGGTTCGGTCTCCGGGATTGAGGGGCGAGGAGCTGATCAGCACGTCAAAGAGAGTACCGTCTTTTCGGACCCACCTGCTCTCGACTGATCCAACCCCCGTCTCCCACATAGGGGGATATTTTTCGCTCCCAACCCTCGCAAACTCCTCGTCGCTCGGATACAGCATACGTGCACTCTTCCCCTCCATCTCCCCAGGCGAGTATCCTGTCATCCTTGCGACCGAGGCATTGACCCAGGAAAAGACGCGGTCCTTCACTATACCGATGCCAACGGGAGCCGCGCGAAAGATGCCATCGAGAAGTGCCTCGCGCTCGCGGAGATTCTCCCTCGATCTCCTCTGCTCATCGATATCAGTGATGGTGCCCGTGCAGCCGGTATACCTGCCGCCCTCCCACAGGGTCCGAAGGGATACCCGGGCCCAGCGTTCTTCTCCATTACTCGTTTTTACCTGCCATTCCACTGAGAATGGGCCGGAACTGGGCTCTTTCTTCAACACCTCCATGCCCTGCGTCACCTGTGGTATATCAGTGGGTCGCAGGTAGTCGGTGAAACGGTGTCCAATCACTTCCTCAGGCCGATACCCGAGGATGCGGGTGACTGCAGGGCTTGCGTAGGTGATGATATCGGATGAGTCAAGCGAGAAGACAATTTCATTGATCGTCTCCACCAGCTCCCGGTATTTCTCCTCGCTTCGCATGAGTGCATCCTCTGCCTCCTTTCGCGGAGTGATATCCATGGTCTGAAAAAGGAACCCCACGATTGATCCCTGCGGTTCCCGGAGAGGTTCGATGGAGCTTGATGCATACCAGATCTCCCCATTCTTTCTCTGCGACCGGAACTCCAGGTTGCGCAGGCCGGTTATGTCCCTGTATGCCCTGGACAACTCTTCGATAATCCTGTCCCTGTCGTCAGGATGCACGAGTGCAAGCGCCTGCGATTCGATCTCCTCGGCGGTATACCCCGTCAACTCCCTGATGTTCGGGCTCGCGTAGGTAATGCTCCCCTTCAGGTCTGTAATGATGAGCATGCTCGGCGCGGTCTCCACCATCGTCCGGAATTTCTCCTCGCTCCTGCGGAGCGCTGCCTTCTCCTGCTCAAGGAGCCTGCAGTAGTCGTTCATGGAGTCCTGAGTAGCCCGGAGCTCCTCGAGTGTTGCGGCCATCTGGATGTTGGAGTCCTCGAGCTCCTGCCTGGCCAGCTCGAGGGGAGAGATGTCCTGTATCAGGGCGACAAAGTAGTCAACCTCGCCATTCTCTCGCCTGACAGGTATTGCGGAAACTTCCACATTGATATGCCGGCCGTCCTTCCTGACGAACCGTTTCTTGACGGTATGCGAGGCCTTCTCACCTGACATCACCTTCCGGTAATCTTCAAGCTCTTTCTCGAGATCTTCCGGTGGCGTAAGGTCTGCCCATTTTATACCCTTCAGCTCCTCCAGGCTGTAGCCAAGCATCTCGCAGAGCTTCTGGTTTGCATTTATCCAGCGCATGTCGGGTGAAGTGATGGCGATTCCCACCAGGGGGAGTTCGAAGTAAGAGCGAAACCTCTTCTCGCTGTCCACGAGCTCGGTCTCAATCCTTTTTCGCTTGAGGATCTGCCATAGTCCGCCCATCAGGTGCGTGACCTGCCTGATGTCATCATCGCCGTATTCCAGAGTCTTGTTGCCAAGCCCTACCACCATCACGATCCTGGTCCCTTCCATAACAGGGACTCCGAGGTGTCGGAATACCTTCACGTGACCTTCGGGAACCCCTCTCTTTGCAGGGTCAGGTGATGCGTAGTCATTGGTGATCACCGGGCGACGCTGGCGGACAGGCTCCCCCCAGAGGCCAGTCTTCTCGATGGGGTATATGGTCTGCTTCTCTGCGACACGGCATTCGGAGAGTGCGGACTTCGACCAGGCATACATGGAGAGCACCGTCTCCTGTTCATTGAGGAACGCGAGATATCCCATCGTGCTCCCCGTAAGATCGATTGCAGTCTCCAGTGCGTAGGTGCAGAGCTCCATTTGATCGGCCGAAGACATCTGGTGGAGTGTGATCATTGCCTGGAGCCTTCGCTGGTTCAGCCGGACCTCCTCTTCTGCCTTCTTGTGCTGCACCGCCTGCATGATCATGTTGCGGAGTTCCGCAAACTGGGACTTCGGGTCGCCCCCTTTCTGGAGATAGAATGATGCGCCGATATTCAGCGCCTCGATGGCGACATGCTCTCTTCCCCTGCCGGTAAAGATGATGAATGGAATATCGAGGCCTCTTCCCTTCACCGATTTCAAGAACTCGATTCCGTTCATCCCCGGCATCTCGTAATCCGATACGATGATGTCGAATTCCTTACTCTCCAGCAGACGGAGGGCAGATCCTGCCGATTCTGAGAGAGTCACCGACATCTTTCCATCTCTTTCGAGGAATATCTGGGTGATATCCAGGAGGGCGGGTTCATCATCAACGAGGAGCACGGAGATCATAGCATACCACGGGAAAATCTGGGGATAACCACTAAAAAAGATGCATTTTCAGTTGTAAAAAGGGTATGGGAGACGATGCGGGGAATCCTGTCTGGTGTGTTCATGCTCGGACCATCAGGGTCCCTTTCCCCCTGTTTGCCACGTCTCCCCTGAAGAGGTTCATCCGGTACCGCTTTCCTGCATACTCCACTTCCTGAGACCCGTTTGCTCGGAAGGTTGGGAGAAACTGGCTGGCCTTGCCAAACACCATGCAGGTTCCGCCAGTCATGTTCCCGCAGGGGCGGGCGCAGTCCCCACCGATGACGAGCGTCCCGCCCCTCATCTCGACCCCAGGCAGGTCTCCGCAGTTTCCATGGATGATCACCTCGCCTCCAGAGAGATATTCGGCAGCAAAATCCCCAGCATTTCCCTTCACTTCCACCATGCCGCCTCTCATTCCCCGCTTCTCTCCCCGGTACCCTGCCGCACAGTAATGGCCCGTGTTCCCCTCGCAGAGGATGTGCCCTCCTCTCATCTCGCGCCCAAGCCAGGCGTCCGCATTCCCCTGGATGATGATCTCTCCGGCGCTCATGAAATTGCCGCAGTGCATCCCGATATCACCTTCGATGATGATGCGGCCCGCGTTCATGTACTCTCCCACCCTCTTGATGACCCCGGTATCGCCCGTGAGGATCACCTCGACCTGGTCAGGGGAGACGGCAGGACCCTCGATGGTCACAAAGAAGAGGTCGTCAAGCGACTTCTCCTTGTTTCCGTGGAAGACCGTGATCTCATTCTTTCGAAGGAAGTTCTGCGGGATGATCTCCTCTGCTTCGATGGGGATCCGCGGTTTCTCACGAGGCCTGGTCTTTAAGATTACCCTCATAACTGCGCCTCTGTGTCGATACGCACGCCGCGCGGCAGGTAGACGTCCTGCACCGGGTAATTACTCATCCTTACTGTGTAGTACTGCTCGAACTTCTTTTGGAATTCGGGGTCAAGGCTCATGTCATATGCGTCCGGGACATGAGCCTTCGTCCAGATGGTGCTGTTTGCGCCTTCGACCACCACCTCCCCATCGCGGGCGACCACCCTCCCCCTCTTGATGGTGTAGCGTGTGCGGGAGAACCCGGCCATCACCTGCTGGAAATCGACGGATGGATCGACTTTGTCAGGCATGATAGGAAATATTGCGACGTCCGCCTCGGCACCCGGTGCCATGTATCCTTTCCCGATGCAGGTGATCCCAAGCGCCTTTGCCTGGGCGGCACGGGTCATTACCGCGATCTCATACCAGTCGAGCTCCCGCTCTATCGCAAAGAGCGGGACGAAGTGCTCGGTCCTTGGGTCAATCATCCTCCTCTCGTTCTCCCGGAACCGCCGGCTCATCAGGAGGGCGATGATCTCGGGGTATTTTACAAACGGGGCACCGTTCGGGCTGTCGGTAGAGAGGAGGCACTGCCATGGGTTCCTGGTGAGGAGCGCGAGTTCAAGGCCAATGGACCACATGACGCAGTTGACCAGACTCTTTCTCCCGTAATAGACCGGGATGATCCCGGACCCTGTCTCGAGCTCCACGTCGTGGTTGCTCCACTTGTTGTGGTGGAGCATGTAGAGCTTGAACTCCATGGGCCCGTCGGCCGTCATCGTGGTGGTCCTGCCAAACATGATCTGGCCCATGTCCATGACCACCTGAGGCCTGTTGTTGACGGCACGGGTGATATCCTCGGACTTCGAGCAGATGTCTCGCCAGGTAGACCCCCCGTAGGAATGGAACTGGACATGCGTGAGGTACAGGCTCTGTCGCTTGGAGTTCAGGTCAGGAGCGAGGTCAATCGTGTCAAGAGTGGTCTGGTAATTTCCTGGAACACCCAGGTTGTTGCAGTGCAGGTGAACGGAATGCGGCAGGTTCAGGATCTCGTTTGCCCTGATCATCGTGCTGATGATCTCGGCCGGAGTCACTCCAAATCTGGGAACGGGATCGTGGATGCTCTGCACGTCCTCCCCCCAGCCCCATGCCTCGGTGCCGCCAGGGTTCGTCAGTTTGATCGCAAAACCCTTTGCCGCCGCAAGTACCCAGGCCACCACCGCTGCGGCCCTTGCGATGTCTTTTTCCCGTACCGCCTCCATGATCGACCAGTTCCCGTCAAAAAGGGTGTTGGCGAGCATGTCCTGGTGGGGTGTCGCGTTGAACTCTTCATGGGTATGGCGGGCCTCGAGGGGTGCCATCGCGCCCTCGAGGATGGTCGTGTATCCCATGGTGCTGTACCTGTACGAGTTCCCGAATGTGGTGGGAACGCTATAGCCTGAAGTCACGTGCATGACCCCTTTTCTCGCGGTTCTTCCGGCCCGCATGTCCTCGGGGCTCATGTACCGTCCAAAGTTCACTTTTGTACCGCACACATGCGAATGTGAGTCAATGCCGCCTGGAAGGGTCAGGCAGCCGCCCGCGTCAATGACCTCCGCACCGGGTGGCTCCTCTTCGACGATTTTCCCATTTTTGATGGCAATATCCATCACCTCGCCTTTTATCCCCGAGAGGGGGTCGATCACAAAGGCATTTTTTATCAGGATTCCTGCCATTATCCCCTCGCCTCCCTGACGATGCGATATATCTTCTCCAAGACTTCGAGATCGTCCGGATAGTTACCGTAAAAGAGCCGCCGGGTCCGGATAGGCACCCCGTCCATGCGATAGGCAGTCCCTTCGGCGTCTATTCCCGTCACCGCCACCGGGATCTGGATCCGCGAGAGGTGGGTGGTGGCATTGACGTGCGGATCGATCTGCACGGTGGGGATCCGGGCCAGGTGCTCTGCGCAGGCACGCGGGAAATGTGCCCCGGGATCGCTTGCCACGACGAGGCACGCATCACATTCGCCCCTCCTCAGTATATCAACGCTCGTGGTCTCGCCTGGATTGTAGAAGGCTATACCCCTCGCAAAGTCGACGGCATAGGGGTATCCGGTAATCCACGTGAAGACTTCGTTTGAGCCGTACACGTTCCAGTGGCCCCGCATCGGCGAGATGGTGAACTTGGTATGCCGGTTGAGTTCCTCCGTCAGCTCGATCGCGTTCCTGATATTCTTATTTTTCCCCTGCGCCATTGTCAGGCCGACACCAAAGAATATCGCGCCGAATTTCGCCGACATGCAGAGGTCCGCAACGCGGAAGAGCTGCTCCCGCGATACCCCTTCCACGCTCGGGGGGATAAGGTCGCGCTTCCCCCTGACAATCGCCCTGAGCGCGGAGAGGACCGCGTAGTCGCCACCGGGGTTTACCTTCACGAACTCGTCTGCCACCTGGGAGGAGTCGGTCTCCCTTACATCGACCACGACCACTTTCCGTTCCCTAAAAGCGCTCTTCACAAAGAACCCGTCGCAAAAGGTGGTGTAGCGGCTCATATGCCGGGGATGTGCCTCGATAGGGTTCGCTGCCCAGTATACTACCACGTCCGCCCTGTTCTTCACCTGCCCGAGCGTGCAGCCGGGATGGCCAACCTCCTGGATCGCCATGATGGAAGGGCCGTGGCAGACAGTCGAGGTATTGTCGATAACTGCCCCAAGGAGTTCGGCGAGGTGGACTCCTACGCTCTGCGCTTCCCCATATGTCCCGCTCCACCCATAAAGGAGCGGGCGATCGGCATCGAGCAGGATTGCGGCGGTCTCCTCGATTGCCTCGTCGTATGAGACTGCCTCCCATCCATTCCCGGCCCGCCGGATCGGTGCTTTCAGGCGGTGGTCACCCATGAACTTCTCGTTGGCCAGCGTGCAACCGTTCTCTACGTTCACTACCCTTGTGCCTTCAACCTCGACGACAAGGTCATCGCAGAGGCAGCCGCAGAAGGGGCAGACCACGTCTTCAATCTTCATAGGGAACCCCTCCGCACTCCCGCATCAGCATTGCCACGGACGGCACAGGGTCATCTGTGGGTTCGATACTCACCGGGGTGGACTTGAAATCGGGCATCCCCGTCCCGTGAGTCTCGGGGCCGACCAGGTGGTTCGCATAAGGCCCAAGGCACACAAAGACCTTCCCCCTGACGAGACCCGGGTCTGGCCTGACCCACATCACCACCTCGCCGGCGCGGCTCTTCACCCTGACGCGGTCTCCCTGTTCCACCATCAGTTCAAACATGTCGACCGGGTTCATGGAGACCGCAGACGCCTCCTCGCAGTACTTCGTGGAGTTCTTTCGCTCGACGGTGGACCCTTGAGCGATCGTCCGCCCGGTGTTGAGGAGGAAGTTCACAGGTCCTCCTCCGGTGCATGGACCGCCTCGAGGAGACGGGCGACGCGGATCGCCTCATTCGGGCAGTGGTGCTCGCATGTCTTGCATCCCGTGCATTTCTCAACGTGGAGTACCTGGCACTTCCCCTCGCTTACCTTGAGCAGGAGATCGTCCGTCGATGCACGCCCGCCGTGTGACATCTGGGCATCGATCAGCTTGTTCACCGGGCATGCAACCGCACAGTTTCCGCACCCCATGCACTTCGTCCGGTCCACGTCGATCCGAAACGAGAATGAAAGCCTTGTGTTGTCATAGAACATCGACTCGAGGACCCGCCCGCTCGAGAGCACCCCGTTCGGGCACGCCTCGACGCAGAGGCCGCACCGGATGCAGTGGCCCAGATGGATGCGGGGTTTCCATCCTTCTGGAGTCCTGATGACGTCTATTGCGCCGGGTGCCGGGCAGGCCATCATGCAGAAGAGGTGATGGGTGCATGTCTTCCCAGTAAGCTCGGGAAAGTTACGGAAATAAGGGGGCGTCTCGAGTGGGGCAGTCTTTGCAGCGAAAAACTTCTGCGCCCATTCTCTTCTGAAGAACTCCTTTGCGTAGTAGACGAGTGAGAGGGGCATATCACCGCTCCGTGCAGGCAATGCAGGGGTCAGAGGAGACAAATGTCGAAGTAACATCCGCGAGGGATGCGACCCCCTTCAGCATGTAATGGCAGCATGCCTCAATGTTCATTATTGATGGTGTCTGGATGGAGATCTCAACCACCCTCCCTGCCTCATCGGTTTTGATGAAGTAGGAGAGCTCTCCCCGGGGTGCCTCCCCCGAATACGCGATCTCTCCTGCCCCGGGTATCCCTCCTCCCCGGATGGGGCCCTCGGGGAGCGTGTCGAGGCACTTTCGAATGAGGGCAATGCTCTGGAGCACCTCCTGGAACCTGACCATGACCCTCGCAAAATTGTCCCCCTCCTCGCGGGAAACGGGGGCAAACCCTAGCTTCTGGTAGGTGGGGTGCCGGAGCCTGCGGTCGATATCGGAAATGCCGCTCGCACGGGCAGTGGGGCCCACTGCATAGGCTTCCCTTGCAGCCTCCCTCGTAAGGATGCCGATCCCCCGGCTCCTCAGGGAGATCAGGGGGCCGTGCTCGAACATGCTCATGTAGCGGGTAATGTCGCGCTCCAGCGTGTCCATGCCAGCCCTGAGATGGAGGGCATCCTCTGGCCTGAGATCAAACCGCACTCCTCCGGGAACGATGTAGGCACAGGTGACCCTTGCTCCGGTGATCCGTTCAAGTTCGTCCATGACCCTCTCACGTGTATCGAGGAGGTACATCCCGAGTGTCTCATGTTCAATGGTATAGCAGTAAGAGAAATTGGCAAGGATGTGGCTCTGTATGCGGTCGAGTTCGTTTACGACCACGCGGAGGAGTGCCGCCCGCTCGGGGACGGGGATGGCGCTGATCTTCTCGAGAGCCTCGATGAATACCATGTTGTGGATCACCGAGCAGATACCACAGACCCGCTCTGCAAGGAACATCACCTCCTGCCAGGGCCTCCCCCGCATGATCCGCTCGATCCCCTTCTTCATGTAGCCGAGCTCGACCTCAGCGGAGAGGACGAGCTCCCCGCGGGTCTCGCATTTGACCCTCGCCGGTTCCTTCCAGCAGGGGTGGACCGGCCCGACTGGGATGGAGACGTCCACCGTCTTCTTCGTCACTTCCTCACCTCGTAGTCTCTGAAGACTGTCGGTGCCACCGAGAGTATTGCCGAGAGGATCTCGGTCGGTCTCGGCGGGCATCCCGGAACCTGCGCGGCGATCGGGATGTGCTTTGCAACAGGAGGATCCACGAGAGTGTGCGGACGGGCAAAGAGGCAGCCCGATATGGGACAGTTCCCGATCGCGATCGCCGCCTTGGGATCAGGGATCTTTTCCCATAGACCCTCGAGCTTCTCCTCCCAGCCCGGAGTATAAGCCCCGATCACCAGCAGGACGTCGGCTTCCCGCGGGTTGTTGTGCACGAAGATCCCGTACTGCTCGATATCATACCGCGGAGCCAGGCATGCCAGGACTTCGATATCACAGCCGTTGCAGGATCCGACATCCACGTATGCAACGTGGATGGATCTTGACCGGACAAGGTTTTTTAGGGACTGGAGCAGGGTCATGCGGTAATCTCCTTTCGCATTCTCTCCTTTCCGGAATAGACTGCCTGGTCAAGGGAAGCCCCATTGCGGACCATCTCCCTGACTCCTTCGATGATCTGCCTCATTATCCCCTCATCAATAATCGGAACAGCATGCGTGTAGAGATGTGCCCCCAGCTGCCGCTCTGGTTCAGGTGAGTCTTCCCTCAACTTTTTCCCCTGTTCGTATCGTGCGGGCAGGTTCTCAAGGAGGAGCATGTCGAAACGGTCCATCAGGTAGCGCCGCATCCGAAGCTGAGGAACGCCAATATCGGCAGCAATTTCCCGCACCATCCCATCATGGCGCCGGCTCTGGAGAATCGCGTATTTCATGGCGGTGAGGTCCTTCTCGTACATCGGCTCCCTCATACCAAGCCTCCGAGCCTTCCGATAGCGTATATAACGAAGAGGAGGACCGCGGCCCACAGCGCAACCGCCTCCCACGTCCCCAGACGGAGCTCCTCGCGGAACCAGTAGACCCCTGCTGCCAGGCCGAGCGCGGCGGCGATTGCAAGGCTCTGCAGCCAGAGGGCAGGCCTGTCTATCAGCTGCACTGCGATTACCAGGAGATAGATCAGGGTGGCAAGCACCAATACTTCTTTGATCATGACATCACCCCGAGGATTGCAACGTATGCCACCATGAGCCCGGCAATGAGTGTCTGTATCGTGACGCTGTCATACGGCGAGAGCATGGGAGAGAGGGCGCATGTGAAAGAGAGGGAAACGGTAATCAGGATCATTGCAATGAGGATCATCCAGAATGGAAGGCTTCCAATGAAGACAAGGATGAATGTCAGGAGGAGGACATACGTCTTTAACCCGTTGCAGACCTCGAGGCCTGCCCTCCATACGCCGAAGTGCTCTGTCTTGTATCCGCTCACGAGTTCCTTGCTCTCCACGATCGAAAAGGGGCCAAAAGGCATCTTGGAGAGGAGGACCACATACATTGCCACCGCTGCAAGCGGTATGGTGAAAAGAAGAGGGCCCTGAAATTCCTGGTAGGCGACAATGTCAGATATCATCAGCGATTTTGTGAAGATCGCGATCGCTGCGACCGTGACAAAGAGCGGGATCTCGGACGCTGCCGAGATGACCGAGCGGACACCACCGAACTTGCCGTAGGGAGAACCCGACGAGAGCCCGAACCCATGCTCAACGATCTTGTGAAGCATGTAGATGGCGAAGATCACAAGGAGGCTTCCCCCCGAGAGGATGACGAGGAGCGCCGCAGTCCAGATACCGATTGCGACCAGCACGACGCCTACGAAGAGGGCAGTGCTTGCGGTTGCGGGAACCCACGTGGTCTTGAAGGAGAACTTCAGCATATGGAGGATCTCCTGCCAGATCGGGGGACCGGGTCTCCTCTGGATACGGGCGATCACCTTCCGGTGGATTCCCAGGAGGAGGAGGCCGAAGAAGGTGGCAAAGAGCAATTCGGTGATCATTGCTAGTACCCCAGGAATGGAATGTCAGCCTCACCCTCGCGGGCCATCCAGTAAAGCCCAAGACCCAGCACGAAGAGGGGGAACCCGGCGATCAGAACCGCTGCATAGACCCAGAAGGGGATGAGGCCCTGGTGACTGAGGACCATTGTTCCCGCTGCAGGGACCGCTGCAACCAGCATCAGGGCAAGGGCATACTGCTTCTTCATTCCGTCACCTCATATCAGGAGGATCACCTCTGTCACCCGCAGGAAGATCAGGAGTGACGAGAGGGAGCACATGATCACATAGGGTGCACCGGGGGCCCGGAACATCTCGGCCTTGGCCGCGTAGAATGGGGCCATCCCCTCCCCCATGACGCCGAGCACGAGGAGGGCCCGGGCGGCAACGGGGACCGTCGCGGTTCCCTTTGCAAGTTCGAGCATCGAAAGAGTTCCAGTCGTTGCGGCAACCATTCCCGCCGCCGCAAACATCGGCACCGTTCCCGCGAGCGCTACCAGCCCATACTGGTATGCGGCGTTCTGGACATGCCTGCTCCTGACCGCCGCAACGATCCCCACGTTGCAGATACCCACGAGCGAGACAAAGAGGGTGAAATCGAAGACATCCCCCGTGACCATCGCCCCCATGCAGGCGAGTCCGCAGGCGATCGACATGAACCTGCGGAACCGCAGTTCAGAGAGCGAGATCTCCTTTGCGTAGTAGGCATCGCCACCAAACGCAATCTCGAGCTGGCGCTCGGGCCGGCTCACCAGCACGAATACCGAAAAGACGAGGGCCAGGAGGAAGAGTGCAAGGGTGAAAGGCGTGAAGTAGATCACGATATCCCCAAACTCCAGGAAGAAGAGGGGTGCCCCCCCTATCTCGTTCATCCCTGATCACCCCACATGGCGCCGACAAGGGACATCTTGGTGATCACCTTCATGAGAATTCCCACCGCGGCCCCCATCAGGGCCATGTACCACCATTCGGGTGCGAACATGAAGACAAAGAACGCCGCAACCCAGAGTGCCCATGAAATCCCGCTCGCCATCTCGAGAATGTGGAAATCCCCCGAGAAACTCCTGCTCATCAGGAGAAAGACAATCCCGAGGCCTGCGATGGCACCTCCCGTGAATCCTGAGAGGATGATCCCATATACTGCAAGGATTGTGGCAATGATGACTGTCGCCGGGGATCGCATTATTACCTCGATATTCAATCCCTTCACCGGCATGTGCTGGTACCCTTCCTTTACCAGGTATATCTGCGAAAGTGCGAGGAGTTCGGCAATCCCCACCACGAGGCCGGGCAGGATCAGGGCTTCTGACAGGTCGGTCCCGATCAGCGCAATGACCGCGAGTGCTGCCGTCTCCACCAGGTCAACCAGGAGGAGCTTGTGGAGGTCATCCTTCTCCCACATGAGCGCCAGGAATCCAACGAGTGCACACGCAAATGCGGCGGCAAGTCCGATAGAGTACTCGTTCCACATCCTTGTCAGGCCTCCCTCTTCCTGAAAAGATACGCCGCAATAGCGAATGCAACGAAGAGTATGGTCGGCTCAACGACCGTATCCAGGCCCCTCGTGTTATAGAGTATCTCGTCGAGTATTCCTCCCGGGTGTGCCACGATGGTAGTTCCCATGTAGGAGGTATGCTCCGACAGAAAGAGGGAGAGGGGGGTGAGGTAGGCGGTGACATACCCCGCGGTCGGGGAGTTCTCGGGATATTGGGAGTGGATGACCGCCTGGGTAAATGGCGGGCCTCCCCTGTCATAGGGGTTGAGGGAACTGCCCGGCACGATCTGCTTCGGGTAGAGCTGGTCTTCGGAATAGGGGAGAGGAAGGGTGATGAGTACAAAGAGTGACATCGCTGCGCATGCCGCGGCGAAGACAGGGAGTATGTTGTCAAAGTTTGAGAGGATCCTGGAGATCTTCTGGATGATCATCCCGATGCCTCCTTCTTCTGGATAACCCGGACGAAGATGTAGACACTGAGTGCAGTAACTCCCCCGAATGTCAGGAGGGCGAGCGCCTCGTTGTACGAGAGCATCAGCAGGAGAAGCCCCCATGCAGGGATCTCCAGGTTGATCAACCGGTTCAGGTAAGTCCTTGGAACAGGAAATGCCGAGGCGATGGTGCCGCCAAGCAGGAGGATGAGCCCAAGGATGAACTCCGGGTTCATTGCTCCCCCTTCCTGCATACCATCAGGATGAAGAGGGTAGAGAGTGGGGCGATGAGCGCTACCGCGATGGCAACGTCAAGGAGCCCCCTGTCAACGATGAAGGGGATCGCACCACCGATCATGATGCCAAGGGAGATCAGTTTCCGGTAAGGATCCCGCTCAACAACGGTCAGCAACGCTCCCGCAAGTACAAGGGCACCAAATACCATGATCACAAGATCATTCACGACGGTCCAGTCCTCCTGCATAGGTGCTGGCGATGGCATTCGATTCGAGCGTGGTGCCGACGAAATATGCTGCGGCGGCGACGATAGAGAGGGGATGGGGCAGGAGGAGGGCGATGCTCCCTGCGACGGCAAACGAGAGCACATTGAGAAAGGGGAGTTTCCTGAGGGTGTCCGGCTCGAGCGCAACCCTGATTGCGGCATATACCGCAACGACCGCACATGCCGCAAGGGCTGTGTCCTGCGGGTTCATCCTCCCCTTACCCTCCAGAGATAGGCGAGGAGTCGGCTGGAATGACGGTGCGAGATTCCCTGGATCGTGAGGATGGCGATCACCATCCCCGCTATGAACTCAGCCGGAGAGAACCCGATCAGAGTAAACCCCGAGACAATGAATGTCGCGGAAACGGCACCGGTAGTACCTGCGTACCCCGGGTCATGGCAGATCCGGTTGCCGATGAACACAAGGAGTGCGGCCAGCAGGCCGCCCGGAACCCCAGCGATGAAGACCCCGCATGCGGCAAGAAGGGTCCCTGCCGAGGCATCAGGGGATGAGACGATGTTTCCCATCATGATGCCGCCCGGAAGCGCACCTCCCTTCGCTTCGATATGCCTCCCGATCGCGCTCGCGCCCACCACGCCTCCTGACGCGGGAAGCCTGAAGAGCAGGTCTATCACTACGAAATTGAGCCAGCAGACGGCTGCTGCAACCAGGATATGGACAAATGCCAGGAGAGAGATATCCATCGGGCCGTCAACCTACAGGTGGTTGGGTTGTGAGAAGAATAATATTTTGATTTTGGTAAATTACGGCAAAACGGGTGAGAGAAAAGGTCTGATTGGTGCATGCAGAGGAATGGGTCTATTCCACCCCATAACTGGTGCAAGTGAGACCGCCCTTCACAGGGCCCCTCTCCCTCTCGCAGGGATGAGACTGCCGGGCCACATTCTCCTATAGAGAAATAACTGGCGTCTCTTATTACCTTCCTACCCTCGCCTCGAATCCGCGGACAAGGCCCATTATCAGGATCAACACCGGTATGATCTCAAGCCTCCCGATCCACATCAGGAGAATGAAGATCCACTTCACGGGCTGGGGGCTTTCGGGAGTCATGTATCCCACGCCGAGTCCCACGTTGCTCATCGCCGAGACCTCGTCAAACACCACGTGGTGGATGGAGAAATCAGTCGTGGCAATGTGGAGGCTGGCGATGGTTGCAACGAAGATAATGAGTACATAGAGGACGATGATCAGCATGTTCTTGGAGAGTTCAACCTCCGAGATCTGCCGGGGGATAACCTTTCCCTCGTGCCTGAACGGCACGATTGCCCGCCCCCTGGAGAAGAATCGCCTGAACCACCAGACAAGTCCTTCGTATCCCAGGATCACGCGGTTTGCCTTGAGGCCTCCTGCAGTGCTCCCCGAAGCCCCGCCGATCATCATCAGAAGAGTGAGGACAATGAGGGGTGCTGAGACCCAGTGGAGGTCCGAGTTCTGGAAACCGGTCGAGGTTACCGCGGACGCGGTACAAAATACTCCCTGTCTCACCGCTGTCTCGAGGGGAAAGCTGTTGAAGACATGGAGATCCAGCGTGACAACAAGCGACCCGACGAGGATCAGGGAGAGGATGAGCCATACGACCCGGTCCTGGAAGAAGGGTTTGATCCTTCCCCTGTACATGAAAAAATAGAGCTTGAACGGGAGAGCCCCGGCAATCATCACAGGTATGATAAGGGCTTCGAGAATTACATTGTCATAATAGGAGATACCGGCATCGTGGACAGAAAAACCCCCGGTTGCGATTCCGACCATTGCGAGGTTGATTGCATCCCAGAGGGGAATGCCTGAGAGCATTACCATCCCCGTGAAGGCAACCGTGAGGAACAGGTAGATGACCCACATGCGCCTTCCTGTGGAGACGACGTTTGGCATCAGATCCTCGGACCTTCCTTCGGACCTGTACAGCTGGTGCTGGGTGAGGCTTGACCTCGAGAGCATGGCGATGCCAAACGCGATGACCCCCATCCCCCCTATCCACTGCATGAATGAGCGGTAAAAAAGGATGACGTTCGGAGTTGTGTCGAGGGATCGGATCATTGTAATACCTGAATCGGTCCACCCTGACATGGCCTCGAATATGCTGTCAGTCCAGCTCATCTGGAGACCGAGAACAAAGGGCAGACTTCCGACCAGGGCTATCACAAGCCATACGAGGGCTACTGCCGCTAGCGCCACAGAGAGCTGCGGGACGAACTCCCTCCTCGGTATGCGGGAAATGAGCAGGCCCAGAATCACGAACGTCAGCGGCACTG
This sequence comes from Methanobacteriota archaeon, assembly GCA_029547605.1. Taxonomy (GTDB): domain Archaea; phylum Halobacteriota; class Methanomicrobia; order Methanomicrobiales; family Methanospirillaceae; genus Methanolinea_A. The sequence continues at coordinate 30,035 of JAKPPB010000123.1, forward strand.
AGGCCATGGGCACTACCATCTCCCACTCCCCGAATATTACGAGGACGAGGAGCGGGACCAGGGTGATCACCCCCAGGAACTCGAAGATGACCCCCATGTCATGGGCGATGATGGCCAGGGTCTCCAGCCGCTTCATGATCAGGTCATTGGAAGGCAAAGATTATCTTAATTCTCCCAGATTGTGCCCTGTTCGTTACCCATTTCGCCTTCATATCTTCCTCTTGCAAGAGCGAAAGGGAATCCTGATATACTCAGAATCCTTCACGATGCAGCAAATGGAGGGGATAATCAAAGGAACGCAGGAAAAGGGGAGTTTTGGAGGGTCAGTTGAACGCGACCCCGGCAAAGGCTGCACGAAATGCCAGGGTTTCGCTCTTTTCTGCCATAAAAAGCAGAAAAGATACCATATATGAAGTTACAAAGGCCTGGCGTTCAGGCCTGCGAGTGCATCCCGTATGTCCTCATCATCCAGTTTGGCAAGAATCTTCGCTCGTAGGAGGGAATAATCGCCATCGGGCATGTGCTGACCGAAAGGTGGCGAACAGTCAGCCGCTTCCTCATGCCCTTCCTTTTCGTTGACGGCGTTCCTTACCATGTTTCTCACGCACTTGGCCGGGATGCCATGACCTTGCTGGTGCTGATCTGACAAGGTCTGCGGCCTGGTATATGTTCCCAGACCTTCATATATGGCACATTTCTATTCAATCTCCTCGTATATAATGATTGCGCAGAATAATATTTTTGCGATAAATAATGACAACGCATGAGATTGCAAAAGCAATTTCCAGATCCGTTGGATATATCGAGAGAACTTGATGCGCAAAACATTATCGTTCTTTCCCACCCTGGCAACCTGCCAAGGGTTTTTTCTGCCCCTGTATCCTAGTACGAGAAGAGCGAGGGTTGCCGAGCGGTCAAAGGCGATGGATTTAGGGTCCATTCTCGCAGGAGTTCGGGGGTTCGAATCCCCTCCCTCGCATACTCACCGGATGATCCATTGCATTCTGTGATAATTCCTGCTGACTCCCCCCGGGACGTACGCAGGACCCGGCAAGTGTTTTTATAGTGTTCTTCCCCTCTCCTCTCATGGACCTCTACATACAAAGACATGGCAAGGCAGGAACCTCTGACCACAGCGACCCAGGTGACGGCGAGAGACATCTCACACGTCAGGGACGCGAAGAGATTGCAGAAATCGGTGCGTGGATGAGAGACCAGCAAATGAAGTTCTCAATGATCGCATCGAGCCCGCTTCCGCGGGCTGAAGAGACGGCATCTATCGTAGCCCGGGTATTGGGAGCGCCCCACCAGGTCACTTCCTGGGATGAACTCGCCATCGGTTACCCCCCTGCAGCTGTCCTCGGGAAGATCAGGGAGATCATGCATGAAAACAGGGTTCTGCTTGTGGGCCACGAACCACAGCTCTCTTCCCTCATCTCTCTCCTCATCTCCAACGGTCACGACTGCGGCATCATTCTGAAAAAGGGCGGCATTGCAAGGATACGGTTTTCCGGAGAGCCTGGACGCGGGGAGCTCCTCTGGCTGCTGCCTCCCCGCCTCATCCGGGGCCTTGGCGGGCTGAAAGAGTAAAAAATTGCCCCTCAACTGGCGTTCCAGATCTCAAACCGGCAGAGGTTGCTTCCCATGGCATAGCAATGGGTCTCGATCACTCTCTTCTTCTCGTTGAAATGTGCAGAGAAGAGAGCAGTGAGGAGTCCCGAATCGAAAGAACATTCAGACCTTCCCGTGATGGGCAGATCCTGGCACTCGAAACAGTCCCTGACTACCAGGGTCAGGGGGTCATACCTCTCCACCTCCACTTCGCCAAGGTCAAACCGTGACCAGAAGAGAGTGAGGTTTTCAAGGAATGCAGAGAGTTCTCCTGCCCTGACATGGGGATAGATGGCAGCGCCGGCCTTGCTCCCTGCCCTCTCGAGGATTGGATGAATGTGTATTCCCTCGGACATCAGGCTTATCCGAAGCGATGTGAGAATGAAGCGGAAAATATCCCGCGTCTTTGCATTGGGGGGGAGTGTGTCGGGGAAGAAACGGTCAGCCCAGCGCATCTCTGGATCATTCATATTGGCGCGGACAAGGATCCTGCCGTTCAGGGAGAAGATGCGCTTTCTTGCATCCGTAGGATCCGGGCGCATACGGGTAATTCCTGCCTGAGAGAGGGCTTTCATGTGCGCAGAGATGGTCGATTTCGCCCTCCCGGACCTTGCGACTATCTCGTCAAATGCCATGTCTCTCTCCTGCAGCATCTCCAGGATCCTCCCCTTCAACTGGCCGTCGATTGACTTGAGGCCCTGGTCTGAGGCAACAATCTGTATAAATTCGCCGGGATACCCCTGATGTTCCTGTGGAGCGGTCATAGTGCCTCGTCTTACATCTCAGTGGGAGCAAAAGTATATATTAGTATAGTTCGTATATAGTAGAATGTTCGTATATACTCGAACGATATGGGTGCCACCCTCTCCCTGACAAGGGCAGACGGCTCCCATTCCGGGATTCGCCACCCGTATGCGCGAGGGGCAGGATCCCCCGAAACGAACGAAGAACGACCCTTACAGGAAAAACGGAAGGATATATGACACTGGCATCAACCCCTGCCCAGGCAAATGGGCCGGAGATCCGGGGGCCAGTCACCAGCATCGACTGCCTCCCCTCCTCCGCACAGGCAGTATTCACACTGCTCAATGATGGAAAAGAGCGTACGTTGAACGAGATAATCGGCAGGGTGGCATTCTCACCGCGAACCATACGGAACGCGCTGAACAGGCTCAGGCAGAGCGGCCTGATCGTGGCGAAATTCAACTTTAAGGACGCACGTAAACCCCTCTACAAAGTAAGGACCGGGTAACCCGGCGGCTGCAGGAAAGAGTGTGTTCCCCCAAACGAAAGGGGGCCTGTAGCCGGTTATGTTTTCTCATTTTCTGCCCTGATGGGTAAAAAGGATTCTTGCCTTCCCTGCAGAAATATCTCTTCGGATGAAGCACCAGTACCTTGGTGACACAAGAGACCTTTTCAAGTACGACCTCATAGAGGTGCTGCTTTCCGGCCATCCTTCCCTGGACAAGGCATTCTTCATCACCATGCTCACTCCGGACGACGGATCAGGGCATGGAAAGAGGGCGGATTACTCGCGGGCGAGGGCCGGATACCTGAATTCAGACCTTGCAGGCTTCCTCTCCCATCTCCGGGATGCAGGAACCCGGAACTGCTTTTTGATACAAGACTATTTTTCGAGAAGATCGCTCCAGGTCAATTTTGAGAGAACACCTTTTACTCATCTTGAAAGAGCGGAATACTTCTCCCGTATCGCCAGGAAGGTCCGAAGACTTTCTCATTCGCTCATATTCCTTGATCCGGATACGGGCCTCGAGGTTGCCGTGCCGAGCTCCGCACATCTTCTTTACGAGGAGGTGTCTCTGGTCACACGCGTTGTCGGCCCGGGCTCCATCGTCATGATCTACCAGCATATCCCAAGAAGGCCCCGTATTCCCTACATCAGGGCACGGTGTGCAGCACTCTCCGAGCACACTGGCTTTTCGACCTGCTGGATCTCTGACGGGCAGGTCGTCTTCTTCTTCCTCTGCGGCGAATACGGTGTCCGGAAAGACCTCGAAGCCTGCCTCGTCGAGTATCTGATGCGGTACCCATTGCTCCTCTCATGATCTCGCGGGGATGGGACCTTCAGATTTCCACGTGAAAAAGACCCCTGATCAGGAGGCCGATGAGGAACGATATTCCGGCGATGCCGAGGGAGATTGCGGCCATCTCGAAAAACCTCTTCCAGAACGGGAGGTCAGCCGCAACAGACGTGTAAAAAGTGAAGCAGACGATGATTGCGACGGCCGTGAGGAGCGAGAGCGCAAGCGCGGCGAACGGGTTTGAGAGGAGAAGGAACGGCAGGACGAGGAGCAGGACTGTGGCAATATAGGCACTCCCGGTATAGAACGCGGCCTTCATGGGCTCCTTCCCTTCCTTGTCCGATTTCTGCGAGAGGTACTCAGACGATGCCATGGAGAGGGCAGCGGCGATGCCCATGATGCACCCCACCGCCGCGATTACGGTTGGGTCCTGGAGGGCAAAGGTGAACCCTGCAAGGCTTCCAGTAAACTCCACAAGGGCATCGTTCAGCCCGAGTACTATCGAACCTACGTACCGGAGCCTCTCCTCGTTGAGGAGGGCAATGATCTCCATCTCATGCCGCTCCTCTTCGGCAATTATTCTTTCTAATTCCGGGATTGTGCCCACCAGCGCCCTGTAATCCTGAATCGCGGCGCTCTCCCGATTCTCCATCAGCTTGATGGCAAAGGTGAACCCAACGAGACGGGCGATAAGATAATAGAACCACACCCTGATGGTATCGGGCTTTACCTTCTTTCCGGTATACAATTCCCATATCCGCGAATGCCCAAGTTCCTGGTCGGCCATTCTCAAAAAAACTGATTCATTGTGGGTATCCCGGGCCGTTCTCGCGAGCATCCGGTATATGTGGTGCTCAGTCACCTCGTCGCGCTGGAATCCCGCGATCATCTCTCTGGTTTTTCCGGTTACCAGTTTTTCTGGTCCCCTGGCGGTCAGGCTCAAAACCACCTTATTTGTGAATGTCTGAATTGCGGGCCTGTTAATAATTTCCCTTTTTGCGAAATACGAAAAATGTCGGGACCTAACGCGGCATAACCGCACGGAGCGGCACCGAAAGTCCCCACAGACTCCACTCAACAGGTTGATCAGCAGGTTTACATGAATGGACGATGAACACCAGTTGACGCGATACAGGTCTTTTAAGGGAGTTTACAATGAAGAAGATCCTCATCACCGTGGGAAACGAAGACGCCGCCAACATCCCGCAACTTGTGAAAGGATACTTTCACCTCCGCGAGGAATTAGGCGAGAAGACCCGTTTTACCATTGTGGTCCCTGACCAGGACCTCGACGAGGTGGTGGCAAAGATAAAAGTGATACTCCGGTACATGGACAAGAATACGCTCGTTGAGGTCTATTCCCCTGATTTCACCATATATCCACTCTTGGACGAGAAACAAAAAGATGAGGAGAAAAGTCCGGATACCGCGAAGAAGAGGAAACTCTCTCCCATAGAGAAGCTGCTGGACTCCGTCAGATCATACGAGCGACTTGACGCGGATATACTCAGCCTTGCTGCTGTCGCGAGCATCGTGGGCCTTGTCGGCCTCTTTCTGGACAACGTGGGGATTGTCATCGGGGCCATGCTGATTGCACCGGTGATCGGGCCCATCTACGCGTTTGCCCTCCATTCCGCAACAGGAGATGGGGTTGCAGTCCTCCGCGATATTCTCAACATATTCTTCCTCCTCGCCTCGTTTATCCTCTTCTCCCTCGTTGTGACCTGGATTCTCGGTTTCTTCATCCCTCTCGAGGTGACCGGCGAGATACTCACCAGGACCCATTCAAGCCCTGTCTACGCCGTCATGGCAATATTTCTCGGGTTCGCCACCATCGTTGCCCTGGCAAAGGGAATCCCCGACAGTATCGCAGGGGTGGCCGTGGCGGCTGCGCTGTTGCCCCCTGCCCTCGTGAGCGGGATCTCCCTCGCGCTGTACCAGGAAGGAACGCTCAGTGCCCTCGTCCTTACACTCCAGAATGCCGTGGGACTGATGGCCGGGAGTATCGTCGCAACGATAGCCCTCCATATTCAACCAAGGTCCGACAGGGAGAGAGCAGCAGCAAAGACAATACTGCGGCGTACCGTGATCCTCCTGCTTATCCTCGTCCTCCTTCTCGCCATCATCCCCCTCATCACGATCAACGGCTAGAATGGGCAAGGGGGGATCTCTGCTTCCGCTTTCAGCAGGATCTCATGGGGGAGGCCCGAGAGCGCAACTCCCGCGAGTGCGCCGACGATGCCACGGCCGCCGATGACCTCGACCTGGTGAAGAGCGGCGGTTGCTGCAGCTTCGTCCCGTGTGACAATCCCGTTCCTTGCTCTCTCTCCATATGCGCGAAGACCGGGGGGCACGTGGAACCCCTGTTTAAAGGCCATTCCCCAGTCGGGAGAGAGGGCTTCGTCCTCGACAAAGACCAGGGACCGGTCGCGGACAAGGGAATGTATGCCAGGGGGAATTGCGACCTCGATATAACTGCACGAGTTCCCCGCAGTCTTCTCCCTCACCGCGGGGTTGAGCATCACGACGTGGTGGCTGATGGGGAGCACCCCTTTCATCGTCTCGAGGTGCTGGAGGAGGGCAAGGGCGAGGGCAAACGTGGCACCCCCCTCTGGGCTGTCCGTGTCATCGATGCCGATGATGAAGTGCGCCAGTGCACGGGTGCGGACACTCCCCTCCACAATATCTGCTGAACGCTGTATGTTCACCTCGCAGACTCCTTCGGCATGGGACATCATGTCGGTGAGCGAGTACGCGGGTCCCCCAATGCAGCGGATATGCTGGATGATGTCCTCTCCCTCTCTCTCGACGCCTGCTACCCCTACCGCGGACGAAGGGTGCAGGCCGATATCGATATGCTCACGGCCCAGGTGTGCCCATTCGCGTATCAGGGTCCCGTCCCTGTGCACACCCTGGATGACACCTCTTGCGTGGGAATGGTGAAACGCACAGAAGGCAGCGCACGCACTGCTCATGCATTCATGGTGGATCTCCACCCGGTCGCCGTCAATGGTGGTGAATATCCTCCTGCAGGCGCTCGAGGGGAGTGCACTGATTGCTGCGTACTTTGCGGGGTTCCTCCCCATCTTCTTCTCCCGGACACGCACGCACCCCTCATCAACCAGGCGATTGATCCAGTCCTGGGCAGTGCTCCTTGGAACTCCTGCCCCCTCCTGGATATCGGTCACGGTGAAATAGCCGCGATCCAGGGTGCACGCCCGCATCAGGTGCAGGAACTCACGTCTTTTTTGGATGACGCTCCGCATGGAAATTCCGAATGTAGAGAAGATCCCCGATGATTGCACTCGCCGTCTCTACCGATCCCGCTCCCTTCCCTATGAGGGTGATCTCCCCTGCCATATCTGTCTCGATTGTGATGGCATTAAGCGTCCCCTCCACTACGAGGGGATGGGAGAGCGGGAGCAGCCGGGGAGCAACCCTCAGGATCCCACGGTCAGGGATGGCCTCCGCAATCAGCCTGATGGTGCAATGCTGCTCTTCTGCAAGCCGAAGTGCATCGTTGGTGAGGAGATCGATCCCCGTGATGTCGACGTCTTCGAGGGTCACAGGCTCCCTGCAGAAGGTGTTGGCAAGGATCACCAGCTTGATCGCAGGGTCGATTCCTTTCACGTCATAGGTCGGGTCCGCTTCCGCGTACCCCATCTCCCTCGCCTCGAGCAGGGCCTGCTCGTACGTGAGACCTTCGGCAGCCATCCTGCTGAGGATGAAATTGCAGGTCCCGTTGAGGACACCGAATACCGCAAGGACACGGTTTCCCGCGAGGCCATGCTCCAGCATATGCATGATCGGGATGGCGCCACCGACCGTAGCTTCATACCTGATCTGCACTCCCTTTGCCGCAGCAAGGGACCTGATGCGGGAATACTCCCTGGAGATGGGGCCCTTGTTCGAGGTGACCACATGGCGGCCCTTCTCAAGCGCGGACAGGATATGGGTGAGCGCGGGTTCGCCGGTATCCGCATTCGTCGGCGTCACTTCGATTAACACATCGTACGCCGCTCTCCTCACCACGTCCATGGCAGTGAGGGATCGATCGCCGCAGAAGCCGCTTTTCGCCTTCGCCTCAAGCACCTCGTCGATACTGATCCCGTCCTTATTGATGAGCGCACTCCTTGAATCTGCAACTGCCGTGACAGAGATACCGAGGTCTTTCTCCTCTATCATCTGCAGGACGCCCCTTCCGACCGAACCCATACCGAGGACCGCGACCCTCATTCGATCTCCTCCAGGGGTTCGACCAGGAGGAACTCCTTCTCCCTTGCCACACGGCGCAGGATTGCTATCGCCTGCTCCATGTCCTCCTTGTTCACGGCCTTTATCACGAGGCGGGCAGATGAGACTTGCGTAATTGCCGGCATGCTGATATTCAGTTCGGTCACCTCGGCAAACCCGGTGCTGTCAATACGGTCCACGGTATCCCCGAGATCGGTGTGGATAAGGTGCCCAATCAGCATCACCGCTTTCTGGTACAGGAGACGTTCATGCCCTATCCGCTGGATGTTGACTCCCTGCTCCCGGATCATCCGGGTGAGTTCTTTCAGCCTCTGTTCGGGGAGCTCCAGGACGATCTGGACACTCAGCATGCCACCACGCTGCTTCTCATCCCGTTGGTGGATCACGGCTATGATATTGCCCCCCAGATCGGAGATCGGCTTGAGGGCCGCGATAAGCTGCCCGGGAGCGTCCTTTATCTCCAGTTTCATGGATACCTGCACAGGTTCACCCTTACCTGTTATATGAGATCGGCCGTAGAGATAAGCCTTTTACCCGGCTGTGCTCCCCTCCGTGGCATTTTCCTGCACGTATTGCGGAGATTCTGGCCCCGGATATGCTCCTAAAGGATGTAAATTCGTGCCCGGTTCCGTCTGCCTGGCAGGATTAAGGGGTGCTACGCTGTTTTAGTGAGGAGTGTCAGCATTGAAAAAAGAGACGCAAATCACTTGCCGATCCCGTAGTATTTCCGGATGAACTCCCGTATCTTTTCTGACTCGATCCAGCCCCTGTCGAGCTGGGAGACTGTCCTGTCGATCTCTTTTGCCTGGCAGCGTATCTGCTCGGAGAAAGGCCCTCCCTCGATATCGGCAAGCCCCACGATCACCTGCATGGGATTCCTGATGTGGTCGCCAAGAATTGCGAACTGCTCGATGTTCTTCTCGATCTGCTCGTATGCGAGCCTCTTCTCCTCCTCAATCTTCCGGGACCGGGTGATATCGCGCATGATGATCATCACCCTCTCAACCCGGTTATCCTCGAGCACCGGGATGAGTCTGGTCTCAAAGACGTACTCCCGCCCATTGAGGGTGAACCCGATAGTGGTCTCGAGGTTTTTACCCGTAAGGAAGACCTCCCGGACCATCGCGAGTGCCGGGCCTGAAATGCACGGCAGGGTATCCTGCAGGTTCCTGCCGATGATCTCGCGATCCATCGCAATCCTTTTCAGCCACCTCCCAAAGGTTGAGTTCACGAGGACGATGTCAAGGTCACGGTTCACGAGGAAGATACCGTCGATCATCGCATCGATCGTGGCGATATACTGGTCTTTTGAGGCGTTCAGCTCCTCTTCGGCCTGCTTTCGCTCCGTGATGTCCGTGAGCACCGCGAGGATGGCGTCCTCGTTGCGGTAGGTTATGGGAGTCGCGTTTACCAGCACCGTGCGGGACTTTCCTTCGTGGATCGAGAGTGTGATCTCATATGGTTCGAGGCTCACACCTGCGACCCGTTCCCTGCTGTGCTTTTTCACAGAATCCCAGGATTCGGGGTCAATGAAATTGCAGATCGACTGGTCCACCATCTCTTCAGGAGACCTTCCGAGCGCCTCCGCTGCAGAGCGATTCACGAAGAGGATACGGTCGCCTGAAAAGACCAGGATATAATCCGGGAGACTCTCTACGAGTTTCCGGTATCGCTCCTCGCTCTCGTCGAGTGCCCGGTGCGACTGCTTCTCTTCCGTGATATCAGTGAATACTTCCTCGAGGTATCCCTTCTCAGGAAATATCCTTACCCAGAAACGGGCCCAAAGTATAGATCCGTCTTTTCTTGTAAAACGAGCTTCAAAATTGGAGACTGTCTCGTTGTCGGCAAGCATTGAGATGAGGTGTTCTCTCACTCCCCTGTCCGCATAATGCTCTGAAAACCGGAAATCCCTGATGAATTCATCGACAGATGAATATCCGAACATGCTCGCCATCTGGTCATTTGCTTCGAGGACCGAGCCGCCTGCCACACTCACGCGGGCAAGGCCTACCTGCGCATTGGTGTAAAGGCCCTGGTACCGCTCCTTGCTCTCCCGGAGTGCCTCTTCGGCCTTCTTCATGCCCGTGATGTCCACCAGGGTGAACACCACCTTCCTTCCCGGGATGGGGCCTGCCGACATCAGCCCGTGTATCACGTAGCCGTCTTTCCTTCGGAGGTGGCATTCAAACTCGGTCACGGCCCCTCCTGCAGTAACTCTCTCCCTGATGCCTGCTTTCTCCTCCTGATTGACAAAGAAATCAAGGAACTCCCTCCCGGCAAGTTCCCGTGCCTTATAGCCGAGAAGGTCCGCCCCCCTCTCGTTTGCCTCTTCGATCACGAAACCTGAGCGTAGGTTCATTGCCAGGAATACCCCTGCCTCTGAATAGTCGAAGATCCCGTGGTATCTGTCCTCCTGCTCCTTGAGAGTATTCGAGAGGGATGCGACGATGACACCGATCGCGACAAAGACATAGAACTGGGCGGTAGCCTGGGTGATCACCTCGAGGTTGGGATATCCCGCGATGTAGGCCATCGCCAGGTACCCCATGGCAATCGCGACTGTAATGAGAACTCCCCTTCTCGGGAACCAGTATGCAGCGATGACGAGAGGGATATAAAAGAGGTGTGGGGTGACGAGGTTAAGCCCTCTTTCGAGGCTGTAATAATTCAGGAGGAACGCAAAGAAGGTGCTGAAGAGGAGAATAGTAATCCAGAAATCTCTCTGCTCAAGGATTACCGGTATCCTGTGTCTCCATATACCCATCTCTTCCTCACCCTTCCGCGCTACTCATTCGGTAGATGCTCACCATGATAAAAGGTGGCATCAGGACGCGTCCCGCCGGCTTTCTCTCCTGGTGTTCCCTCGGATGACCACCCGGCCGGCACAAGGTGCTCGCGGTCCATGAAGTACCGAAACGACCGGTTCTTCCGGCATGCGGCAGGGAGAGAGAACCGGGAGAGGATCTCAAGCATGTATGCGATCCTGGAGGCGTATTGCGGCGGAATCGTGCGGTTGAACTCCTCTTTGGTGACGTGATCGGTGGTTGCGGGTGGATTCACACCCAGTATGGCTGCGTCCGAGTCCTCGAGCCCTGCAAGATACCAGCTCTCGATCTCCTGGATGATGACCACGACCGTTGCGGGGTTTACGACGCAGAATCTCTCGATGATCATCTGTTTCTTTGCCTTCACCCCTGGGGCCTGGTCGATATCGGTGACCAGCAGGTACTCATCCCCCGTCCTGCGAATGCTCTGGACGAACTTGCATACCCTGGCTCTCTTGAGGCAGGCGTATTTGATCAGCCTGACCGAGCGGTACCGGTGAGCGATGAGAGGAAGGATTATCCTCCCAAAGAAACGTTCGTCATCGTTCCCCTCCACCAGGATATACAAACGGCGTTCCGTCATTCGATCCCTAGCATGTTCTGGATGAAGAGCTCCTCGATACCTATCTCGTCCTCCAGGAATGCCTGTATCTCCTTCCTGTTCGCGGGCCGGCTGATGCGGGAAAAGCCATCGCTGTCCCGGCTGATGAGGAGGATGTCATGGATATCCACGTGCTTGACCATCTCGGGGTTGTGGGTGGTGACGATGACCTGTTTGGAACGTGATGCGTCCTTGAGCATATCCACGAGCCTCGATATGAGGTACGGGTGGATATTCCGTTCAGGCTCCTCTATGATGGTCACTGGCCGCTCCTCGAAGTAGAGGGCGATCAGCAGGGCGCAGATATTGATCGTCCCATCCGATATCATGGATGCCGGCAGGTACTTTTCCCTGCTGTAGACCTCTTTGAGCTTCAGAAAGAGGGACATATCCATGAACTTCTCGACCGCGACGTCGTCGATAAAGGGGAGCACGTCACGGAGAAGCCGGGTAAAAGTCTCCCTCTTCTTTGGGTCGTCGAGAATCCGCTTGATCACAATCGCCAGGTTGCTCCCGTCCTTTTCGAGGTCGGTCTTCCCCATGATGGGGACCGCCTTTTTGAGGAGGCGCGGGTCGAAGTCAAACACCTTCATACCCCGGAATATCCATTCCAGAGAGGGAATGCCAGGGACGAAGAGGGGGAGGGTCATGATCAGGGTCCCCTCAGCGATATTCATCCTCTGGAAATAGTAGGGGAAGAGATCATTCTCCTTCAGATCGAGGCCTTTTGGAGGACAAATGCAGTACTGAATGGGGCCTTCAGCCTTCACAAGTGTGATCGTCCCCTCTCCCGCACTCCTGTGCTCGCCACCCTCCTTGAGGAAGAACTTTCCCTCGACTTCCAGAGTATCGGAGGAGATCTCGAATGTTTCGGCTGTTTCCGGGAACGCCAGTGAGAAGGAATAGCTGATTTCTAGAGGCTGGAAGAATACCGGTACTCCCCTCCTCATCGCAACGATATCTTCCTTCTGCTCCTCGAGGATGTACCTGATATGGATGGAGAATGGCACTTCCGGCCCGATGATCGTGTTTCGCAGGTACTCGACTCCACCCTGCAGAGAGATGGCATTGGAGAGCCCGTACTTTGCGATATCCCGGATAAACTTGATAATCTGTATGAAGTTTGATTTTCCTGATGCATTTGACCCTATGATGACATTGAACTGGTCCGGCTGGATCTCCAGGTGTCGGAAACTCTTGAAGTTCGTGACTGCAAGCTCCCGGATAGGCATGATGGAGGTGTACGTCCCCCCAGCATAAGGTAGTTATCCAACATGCCCCCCTTGCGGTTATGTGTGGGGAACTCAATCGAGTGTATTGTCTTGCATCCCCACTCAGTCATCAAACCGTTGCCGGGGCGCCTGTTGTGGGCCGCGGCGTCATATATATGGGGAAGTGGAGGCAGACCAACGGAAGCCGGGGTATCCATCCCCTGCACATCAGATGGTTGGGAAAAATAAAGGGGCTGGTCACCTCTCTTTTACCAGGAAAAAAGTGGATTTTACCGAAAGAGTGTTGTTCCGCGTGAACAACCCTTCTATTACAAGGAAGGGACTGCCAGTGAAACCGATCATCGAGGGGCGCGGGCTCCGGAAGGAGTTTGGAACACTGAAGGCCGTTGACGGCATCACCTTCTCGGTGATGCCCGGCGAGGTCTTCGGGTTCCTCGGGCCAAACGGCGCTGGCAAGACCACCACGATGAAGATGATCGAATGCGTCGCCCCGGCGACATCGGGGATACTGACCGTCTTCGGCCTTGATGTGAACAGGGACCCGCGGCGGATCAAGCGCTGGCTGGGCGTCGTCCCGCAGGAGACGAACCTTGACCCTGACTTCACCACGCTTGAAAATTTGCTCGTCTATGCGCGTTATTTCGGTATACCCGCTGCAGAAGCAAGGCAAAGGTCAGAAGAGCTTCTCTCCTTTGTCCAGCTCTCGGAGAAGAGAGATGTGCCCATCGAGAAGCTCTCCGGCGGGATGAAGCGAAGGCTCATCCTTGCACGGGCGCTCGTCAACAGCCCGCGCCTCCTCGTCCTGGACGAGCCCACCATTGGCCTTGACCCACAGGCCCGGCACCTGATGTGGGAGAAATTAAAAACCCTCCAGGCGGCCGGAAACACTATCGTCCTCACTACCCATTACCTTGAAGAAGCCGAAAGGCTCTGCAACCGCCTCGTCATCATGGACCACGGCAAGATCCTGGTGGAAGGGGCACCAGGAGACCTTGTACGCCAGTATGCCGGAGAGGACGTAATCGAGGCTGACTATACTCCCCGCGTCGTGCGCTGCCTCGAAGAGATCGGTGCCCGCTTCGAGGTCCACGGGGATATGGTCCAGGTCTTTTCCGACCGGCCGAAAGAGGTTGCCACCCGGCTGCTCTCGGACTGCAACCCTGGAAGAGTATTCGTACGCCGGGGATCGCTTGAAGACGTATTCCTTTCCCTCACAGGGAGGGCACTTCGGGACTGATGCACATCATGATACCCCGTCCGACCTGGTACGCATGGAAGGTATGGCGAAGGAACTGGGATGTCTTCTTCAAGACCTACAGGGTGAACTTCCTGCCGCCTTTTGTTGAGCCGGTCCTCTACCTCCTCGCAATCGGATATGGCCTCGGGATATTCGTCGGCGAGATCGAGGGCATCCCTTACGTCCACTACATCGCCCCCGCCCTCCTCGCGATCTCGATGATGAACTCATCGTTCTTCGAGTGCACGTACTCTTCGTTCGTCCGGATGTATTACCAGAAGACGTTCGACGCCATGATCTCGACCCCCCTCTCCATCGAGGACGTCATCGCAGGTGAGCTCCTGTGGGGAGCCACGCGGAGTCTCATCTATGCAACTGCGATGCTGGTGGTCCTTGTCGCCTTCGGCGTGGTTTCGCTCCCCTCATCACTGCTGGTCATCCCGTTCTCGTTCCTTGCTGGCCTCCTCTTTTCGGGCATTGCGATGTGTTTCACCGCGATCACTCCTGGGATTGACACCCTCAACTACCCGGCCTTTCTCTTCATCACCCCCATGTTCCTCTTTTCTGGGACGTTCTTTCCCCTTTCTGTGCTTCCGGAAGCCCTGCAGGTCTTTGCAATAGGAGTGCTCCCCCTCGCTCAGGTCGTGACCGTGACACGCTCCCTCACCCTCGCTACACCTTTGCCTTTCTTCTTCTACAGCCTTGCCTGGATCGCCTCGTGTGCAACCGTATTCTTCTTCCTCTCAATATACCTGATGAAGAAGCGGCTGGTGGTATGAAAGGGCTATTTTTATCTTATTAACGCACATGGTTGGGGGCAGGAACCAGCATGAGCATTTACTCTGTCTGCCAGAAGAGCGTGGTGAACGTCACCCCTGATACCTCTGTCAGGTTCGTGGCTGAACTGATGAGGAGCAAGAACCTGGGGTGTGTCGTCATCGCTGAGGAACAGAAGCCCGTGGGCATTGTTACTGATCGCGACCTTGCGCTCAGGAGAGATGTCCTCTGCAACGAGGAAGCGGACCAGGCACCGGTCTCCGTCATCATGACACGCGAGGTCTTCACGATTAGAAAGGACACCGGCATCTTTGATGCAATCCAGGAGATGAAATCATCAGGCGTCCGGAGGCTCCCTGTCGTTGACGCGGGAGGCCGCCTCGTGGGCCTGATCACCCTGGATGACATCATCAGGCTTCTTGCCAGGGAACTCGGGGAGATCGCGAGGATCATAGGGAAAGAGAGCCCGAAGATCTAAGACCCGCCAATCAATCTCTTTTTATTCACCTCACGAAAAGGCCCCGTCTTCAGGGAGACCCTGATGGACATGCGTGAGGGGACGAATCCATCCGGTTTTTCTTATCTCGTTTTCTTGGTGGAATACTGGATCGAGTTTTATTCTGCACCTATGAGTTGGGGTTCGTCCACTGCATCACCAACCCATGGGAACGTCAGAGCACTTCATGGAATGCACCCATCTCTTAATCCTGCATGAAGAAAGAATGGATATGACATACCGGAGTCGCGGCCCATGATACCATTCGACCCCGCAGATATACGGATCAGGGCGCTCAATTCAGCCATCCTCGCCCCGAGCCCCCACAATACCCAGCCCTGGAGAGTTGCATTCAGGGGTGAAGAGAGGATTCTCCTCTCGATAGACCATGCCCGGCTGATACCAGGGTGTGACCCTATCGGCAGGCAGGCCTTCATATCAGCAGGAGCATTCCTCGAGAACCTTGACCTCGCCGCAAAATCGGAGGGATTCCGCGCAGATATTGACGTCTTCCCAAAGGGATGGCCAGATGCATGGACAGTTGAAAAAGATCCGGTCGCCCACGTCGATCTCATAGAGGACAGGCGGGTCGGCTGCGACCCTCTTTTCCTGCAGGTCCCTCTCCGGCATACCAACCGCCGCCGTTTCGAAAAAAAGAAGGTACCGGTCGAAGCCGCCGGGGACCTCACCGCTGCATATGACTTTTCGCTGGTCCCTCTCGGGTTCTCGCACGATGACGACCTCATACGGAGCGTTGCAGACCTTGCTGCAGAGGCGATGGAGATCGAACTTGCAGACCCTGGGAGAGTGGACGAGACACTCCAGTACTTCAGGTTCACAGACAGAGAGGCGCGAGGTTCATCCGACGGGTTCGGGCACGCCCAGTCAGGATACGGGCGTCTGGCGCGGTTCTTTATCGGGAGGTTCATCCTTTCGAGGGCGCGCGCTTCCTCCTCTCCGGGATCCTTCTCGCGCATGGCAAAGAAGAGCACACGGGAACAGGTGGCGGGCGCCGGGGGGATCGGATGGCTCTCTACCAAGGGGGATCACCGGGTCGACCAGGTGCGTTCAGGCAGGGCCTATCAGAGAGTGCATCTCAAGGCATGCGCGCTTGGCCTTGCGCTTCAACCGGTGAGCCAGCCCATTTCAGATTACCCTGATATGGCCGAAGTCCGCTCATCCATCCACGAGTTGCTGGATGTCCCTCGCACCCATACCATACAGATGCTCTTTCGCCTGGGATATGCCGCCGCCGTCCCTGCCACGCCGCGCAGGCCTCTCGGCGAATTTTTTTAAGAGAGACTGACTCCCTGTGTCCCCCAACCAGGGGTTACCCCCCTGTCAAGACGACCTCGAGCCCCACCGCAGCAGCAAGCACCACCATGCCGCATACAAAGAGGGGCAGTGTGTAGTTTCTCACGACCTCCCATATGCTCCCCCCGGTGGTCCGCTGCAGAAGCCAGAAGAAGGGGTCCGAGAGGTAGGAGATCACGCAGGTCCCGGCGGCAACCGAGAGGATGAGGGGGATCGGGTGCATGGAGGCTGAAACGGCGGACCCGGCAAGCACCTGCGATGAGATCACGGCGCTGACCACCCTTGACCCCTGGGCACTCTGTATGACGGCAGTGAATACAAACGGGATCACCACAAGAGGAAGAGCCGTCATCATGCCTGGGAAGACGCCCTCCGGAAAACCGCTGGCTACGATTACGCTCCCAAAAGCCCCTGCTCCACAGATATCGAACATGATGACCCCCGCATGACGCGTCCCCTGGAGGAGCCCGGCGATCCTCGCCGCAGGCGTGGCAAGCGCCATGCACACCAGGAGCCCGGCCAGCATGATGCACTGGATCATGCTCTCGTGGGACAGTGGAAAGACTATTGAAAAAAGGGGGATAGCCGCAAAAATTGCAAGAAACGGCGCCCAGGCCTTCCAGTGGATGCCTGGGGCGATCGAATTATCCCCTCTTTTCTCTTCAAGGCGAAGCCGGCCATCCATTTCCCGGCTGCCGCGGGCTCTGAAGGCAAAGACCACGCCGCCAAGAAGGAACAGCGAGAGGGGGACTGCAACCAGGTCAAAGAGGAGCGGGGATGCGCCGCTCCCAAGCACACTGAAGAGCGGGATGACCACCGGGGTGGGGTAGATGAGGGTATAGGAGAGAACACTTCCGATCGCCGCAAGGTACAGGAGATCCTTTCCCGAACGCTCTCCGCCCAGCTTCTCGAGTACGGGAGTAAGCATCACAAACGCGGTGATGCAGCAGGTGGCAGGAAGCGCGAAGATATACCCTGCCAGGCCCGAGAGGGAATGGGTATCCCCGGTCCTCTGCCGCAGGTCGGATACCAGCCCCTCGATCAGGCCCTGCGCGTGGAGGGTCTTTGCGATGACTGCCCCGCAGAGTATGATGACCGCAAAGATGGCAAATATCTTCCCAAGCCCGTTGATCGCGGCCAGGATCACCTGGTCTGGAGCCATACCGGAGAGCAGGCCAAAAAAGAGCGCTCCAAAGAGCAGAGTAAAGAAAGGGGGAGCCTTCACCCGAATGCTCATCGTGGTGATAAAGAGCATTACGAGGAGGAATGTCAGAAGCAAGTATAGCATGGTCCCCCGGAAAGCCCGATTCTATCAGATGCATGGTTATATCTGTATCTCAAATCCATCACCCGGACTGTATGCCTCGTGCCATTCAATGGCGATTCCGCAGACGCGAATATAGGGGTCTCCCTCTGCCTTGATCGAGTCCAGGAACTTCATGAGGAGGACCTCCTCTCCCACCGCGGAGACGCTGACCGTCCCGTCCGGGTTATTACGCACCCACCCAGACACCCCGAGGCTTCTGGCCTGGTCCCTCACAAAGTATCGGTAGCCGACCCCCTGAACTCGCCCCGACACCACTGCCCGGACCTCTCTCATTGGATCACCCCCGGCATCACTACTCCTTCCCGCAGGGACGGCCAGTCGAGGGCTCCAGGTGTTCTGCTGGAGACGGAACAAGGAATGTTCCGGCTCCCTTGTCCTGTCATTCCTGACACTCCAGCCACCGTGATTCCTTTTTCCTCTTTAAGCCCGGGCAACGGTTGAAGTACGTCTCGCCCCACACCCAGGGCTGGTAATTCCTGCACATCTCCGGCTTCAATTCATGAATGCTACAAATATACCTGTCTTTTGCGACCCTGCGAAGAAAGGGGCAGACCGTCGGAAACCCGCCTGTCGAAGGGTCCCGCATCTCTACCACATGGATCCCGGAGATGTCCCGGGGGGAGAGTTCATTGCACCAGACCCACCTGCCGTCATCGAGGCAGGCCATGAAGAACCGGAGGACATCTCCCCTCCCGTCCTCCATCCAGGAGAAGAGATTTTCGGGAGCAGGCGTGATCCTGTCCCCGAATATCTTGCAGCAGAGCCCGCATTGGAGGCAGTAATCGGCCTGATCGTGGCCTTCCCTGCAATGCTTCGCTTGGTCTTCCTCTTGACCGGTTCCCATTGCAGGAATAGTACTCATCCCCCTTTATCTCTCTTTCATTTCTCCCATCCAACAACTTTTCGTGGGGGAGGTCCCTCTATTGGGACGGATCCCTGCATTTATGGGATATTCGCAGGAGAATACTACTGATAATGGCATTCGAATGCAGGCAGTGCGGCAGGTGCTGCATGTATATGGGGGACTATATTGTGATCGAACGCCAGATTGGACCTTTTTCATTCGTCGGGTGTTCAGTTTCCACGGGCACCAGGTTTATTGCGAAGGTCGATGCAGACAAGCAGGAGCTCTTTACAGACCGCGCCTGGTCAGAGCGCCATCCCTCAGCCTGCCCATTCCTCCGCCCATTTGGAGCGAGGATCGTCTGCACCATACACGAGACGAGCCCGGCGCAGTGCAAGGCCTATCGCTGCGTGATTGCAAGGATACGCACTCCGGAAGGGATCGAGAGAGGATATGTGATCTGGACCCGTGCTCTCCACAGCGAGGACCCCCTCCTCCGTGAGGCGTGGAAGGAAGTGGAAGCGGAGATTGCAGCAGATCAGGAGAAAGCCGAAGATCGAATCCCCTTCCTTCTCGCCCGCCGGGGGTATCAGTGTGAGTGAAGATCGGAAGGTCACCTGTCCCGCCCCCGAATCCTTTCCTCTTTCAGAATCTTGATATCACTTCCCCGTGATTCCATTGCATGGAGATCCTCAAGATTCCAAGGATGGAAAAGAAGGAGTACGACCAGATTATCCAGGAAGGCCACGTCAGTCGCATCGCATTCAAAGGCATCGATTTTCCCTATATCGCCCCGTTTCTGTACGTGTTCGATGGAAAGTACCTCTATTTCCTCTCCACCAGGTACGGGAGGAAGATAGAGTATTACAGAAGCAATCCCTCCGTGTCGGTCGAGATAGAGCAGTACTCACCGGACCTCTCCACCTTCCGTTTCGTGAGTCTCCAGGGCAGGCTCGAGGAGATCCAGGATCCGGCGCATTCGGTTCAGGTCCGGAGACGGTTCGTGGACATGATAAGAAGCCGGAGGCTTTCTCCCACCGTCATGTCAGCGCTCGGCCATTCCCCGGGCGACCCGCCAGACAAGATCCTCGAGGAGGAGCGAAACCTCGTGTGGAGACTTGTAGGGGTTAAGGACATCGTCGCGCTCAAGAACGCCTGATCCCACTTTTTTCCCGGTTCGTCCCCTTCCGCCATGTGGCCTTCAGGCGACCCTGCGTAAACCCGAGAAACTGGCATTGGGGACGCGGTGGGACGTTGGGGGAGATCGCGATACAAAAAGAGCACACCAGACTGGACAACCATACCATTCCTGCTGACTGCCTGACGATGGAAAATGTGAAGTTCTCTTGAGAGAGCCTCACTCATATCCATGGGCAATACACACCCATCCCCATTGATCCCAGGGCAACTCCTCCCCGGTGAGGAGACCCTGCTCGTGTTGCACCCTTCGAGGTGGGGGTATACCTGGCATTTCCTGCTGGGGGTGCTGCTCGTCGGAGGGGGGGCATTCATCCTACTCGTCGAAGGGAGGATCATCACGATCCCTGCAGGGTTGTTTTATACCGGATATCCCGAGATGCGGCGACAGCGGACGACGTACTATCTGACATCCCGGCCCTGATCAGGGATCGCCGTGTTATTTCCAGGAGATGCAGCACAGTGCTCTACACTCACATCACCGATCTTCACCTCGCCCAGTCGTTCCTCGGGCGGCTGACCCGAATTGGTACCATCTCGATCAATACCGCGGGAAAGGACGGCTTCGAAATGGTGATGGAAAATATCCCCCACGCCGAAATGGTAAGGAGCATAATCGAATCCCGGATGATTGATCAACAGGGCGGCCGCGAATGATTCCGGCAACAGTGTTCCCCCTGTCATTGGCAGCACGTGGGATTCAGGAGCAATTTTAACCCTCTGGATGGCATACCTCCAATCCATGAAACACACAGAGACCTTTTTTGAGAGGGATACCTACGCCCGACATACGGGGATCGAGCTGCTGGATGTCGGGCCCGGCCGGGCCCGCGTCAGGATGGTGATCGGAAAGGTGCATGCCAACAGCCACGGCACGGTGCACGGAGGGGCTATCTACACGCTTGCAGACGCCGCATTCGCCCTCGCTTCAAATTCATACGGCATCCCTGCAGCTGCCATCAACGCGACGATCGCGTACATGAAGTCAGCCCGGAGCGGGACGCTGTATGCCGAGGCAACAGAGTTTTCAAAAAACCCAAAGCTCGCAACCTACACCGTCGAGGTCACGGACGAATCCGGAGAGAAGATTGCGCTTTTCCAGGGCATGGTATACCGCAGGACTCCCCGCCAGTGACAGTCCCGCCATGGTATTGTGGAGTCCGTGTCCTGCATCGCCATCGGTTCTTTCTATGGAGGGGATTCCCGTGAGTCCTGTCATTCCGATCCTTTATTCCCACTTTATCCTTCCAGGCAAGGAGTTCACCGCGGGCGCCAGGTGAATCCTTCGGGATACGCGTGGAAGAACTTGTCACAGAGACGGCGGCAATGCTGATGCGATCCCAGTATATTCCGGGAAGTCTCGTCCATGACCCTCACCTGCACCCCTGAAGGGAGGTCAGATATCCATTGCCTGATCATCCCTGGAGTTGGTTCCAGGTGGAACTGCAGCCCGAGCGCGCTTCCGGCCACAAGAGCCTGGTGAGGGACCTGTGCTCCCCGGCAGACAAGGTCCGCGCCTGCAGGAAGTGAAAATGTCTCTCCGTGAAACTGGAATGCCATAAATACCCTGGGAAAGCCCGGAAGTATCACCGTGTTGCACGCTTCTACGGGGAACCAGCCAATCTCCTTGCTGCAGGACGTGATCTCTCCTCCGCAGGCGGCAGCGATCATCTGGGCACCAAGGCAGATGCCGAGGAGAGGCCGTCCCTTCGCAATCCAGGAGCGGATGAGCCTCTTCTCCTGCTCGATGAAAGGATAGGACATACCATCGTTCACGCTCATCGGTCCTCCCAGGATGAGGAGGTGGGTCGAACAGACAGACGGCACTTCGTTGGTCTCATAAAGGGGGACGGTCTCACATGAGATGCCTGTTTCGTGTGCATACTCGGAGATCACCCCTGCGGGCTCTTCTTCCACGTGCTGGAGGACTGTGAGACTCACGCTTCTCATTCGTGTACAGAACGTGCGTCTGTTAAGGTAGTCAGTCTTGCGCTCGCGCATGAGAGAAAGGATTACACATCTGGCCCCAGGAACTGGCTTCTGCAAGTCCATTCGCGACCGGGGCATGGAAAGGAGGAGAAGGAAGGCTGGATTCGGAGGGGATAATCCGGTGCAGGACAGAAAGGCTTTTTCATAGTTTCCCCTCATCCAATGCACACTATTGGAGTTTGTGGATCGGGCAGGTCAAAATCTTCATTCGAATCGCAGAGGAGAAGAGAGGTTCTACTGAATGAAGGGGGTTCTGTTATTCATGCACGTTCTGTTGGTATCTCTCATCCCTTCGCCCCTGTGCCGCACCATTTCAGGCGGATGGGGAAATTTACCCTCACATTCCTTCATGAACTTCTGAAGCAGTGTCCGGGCCGTTTCCATGTTGACGTTCTCCATTGCAGCGCGGATAGTGCCCACGTCATACCCGGCTTCTTCCAGCTATTCGAGCAGGTTTATAATCAGGTCACCTTTTACGTCTGATTTCTTCATGAGGGGGGGTTTACTGCATCTCCGGCCTGGACCGGTACCGCGACAATGAGCAGGACGGCAAGGACTGCGGTAGTTGCGACGGTTTTCCCGATTGTCTTCATACTTTCCTCCATGTGCGGGTCGTAGTATTGGTTCTCTATCGAAGTAAAATTTGTTTTGCTATATGTTATATAAATTTTACTTTTGCCATCTTGCATGAAAAATATGGAGAAGGTATCCACCCACCTCGGGATTCCCCTGTAAACAGGAAAAAATCCTTTTCTTGGGACCAGGGTCCGATTCAGTCGTAAATGAAGACCTCTTCTACGGATACGCCAAAGAACCTGGCGATCTTGAAGGCGAGTTCGAGTGAGGGATCGTACTTCCCCTTCTCGATGGCAAGAATAGTCTGTCGTGTCACCTTGAGCTCCTGCGCCAGCGCCTCCTGCGTCAGGTCATGCATGGCCCGGAATACCTTTATCTTATTCTTCATCGCTGTCCCATTCCCCGTACTTGCGTGCATAGTATACACGGAACCCGATATACAGGAACGCGATGCAGCAGAGCATGATCATCTGGAATATGCCAAAGTAACCGAGGTGCGGCTCGTCTCTTGGAAAGTCGCGGGGGAGTTCCCTCGGGCGTGGAAGGCCAAGAGGAGTACCAAAGCCGATGACCGCGCTCCCAAGGCTGACCGCAAAGAAGAGGACCCAGAAGACCTCAAGTGTCCTTGACCCTGCCTTCTGGCTGATAAGCACCGCCCGTTCATCCTCACGTATATCGGTGACGGTCATTCTCGCCACGTAGAGGAGGCCCACACCCATGATGAACCCGGCCGTGATGATGAGAGGGTTTCGCAGAACGACCGAGAGCCAGAACAGTCCCACCTCGATCAGCCCGACTATTCCCGCCAGCAGGTAAAATGTATTCTGTTTCATGCGATACGGATGTCAGAGGTATTTGACATTTTTACACATAATGATAACCTTGTCGCGCTTCGTGACTTATTCCCCTTTTCCTCCGGTCATCGAATAATATAGGGCTTTTCTCTCCTTAGACGTGTTACATTCCATTATTCAAAATGCTCAGGGATCCTGGTGGCCCGGAGGGTGTTACTCCCCCATTCTTTGTTTCACAGGGGACGAAATTGCCTCGTCTCCAAAGGAGATGCCCCTCTCCTGGCTCACCGGCAGCGAAGTTCCGCCCGGATGCGGAATGCAAGGGGTATATGTGCCTGTCCTGACCTTAATCTTACAGGAATTCCGTATATGGATGGTTCCTCTCTGTTACGACCCGGAGAATGTATACCCCTTCCGCTCACCATACTCCGGTTGTCGCTTCCTGTCCTCCTGGCATTCGCATATTTCTTAAGCAGTTTCCTGATCCTCCCCCCTGATAAGTCCCTGATCCTCGGGGGGCTGATGATGGTCTACTACATCCCTCCTGCAGGCAAGGAGTCCATTATCCCGCTTGGAATAGGGCTTGGCATCCCATGGTGGATGATGGCGATCTCACTTGCGCTGCTTGATGTCATCACGAGCCTCTTCATGATCCTCAACTTCGGCCTCGCACTCCGTATCCCCGTCCTTGGGCCATGGATCTCCCGGTTCCTCTCCTCAGGGGATGCGTTCATACAGAAACACCCCTGGCTCTCCCGGTGGTCCGTCATCGGCGTCGCATTCTTCGTGTTCCTCCCCCTTCAGGGGACGGGGGGTGTCGGGGCGACAATCGTCGGGATGATGGCAGGGCTCTCACCGGGAAAGATACTTCTCGCCATCGGAATCGGCGCAACAGCCGAATGCCTAATCTTTGCCCTGGGATCCGAACTAATATGGAGGCTGATCCTGGAGAACCTGTACCTCGGCCTCGGGGTTGCCATTACCGTCGTTTCCTCCGGCGCAATCATCTATCTCCTGCTGCGGCGCCGCTTCAGTGAACTGCATGAATAAAAGATGTTCCTGCTCCCTGTGCGTGGTCGTTCTGCATAGTACAGCAACACTACGGTGGTTCGAGGAGACGGCAATTGCTAGCCTGGCAGAACGTTCCCCGCAGGGACTGGAGAACCTTGCCCGCTACCCCGGTTGAACCATCCGCCAACGGTTTTGACCAGGTTTCATATCCCCTCTCCTCCGTACCTGTCACCGTATCCCATGTTTTTAAAGGGTTCAACAGAAACCTTGGAGAGGTCATGAGAAGGCAGAACGCCCCTGTGCTACCCGCCCTCATCCAACGCCGGGGACAGGCACCCCCTCCCAACCTGCTCCTCGGGGAAGGAGAGAGATACGGATTTGTTGCGCCGGTTCCCCCAGGGGTTCTCTGATGCAGGTCTACGCGATCGATGCGGTCACCGGCCTCTCGGCAGCTGAAGTGGCCCGGCGGCTTGAGGAAGAGGGGTTCAACGAGCTTCCGCAATCAGGCAGGCGAAATATCCCCGAAGTGATCACGGGTGTGATACGCGAACCGATCTTCCTCCTCCTGGCAGCGGCCAGCGCGATCTACTTTTTACTCGGCGATCTCGAGGAAGGCCTCATGATGGTGAGTTTCGTTGCTATCATCATCGGTATCACGGTTTACCAGGAACAGAAGACGGAACGCGCGCTCGAGGCCCTTCGGAACCTCTCAAGCCCAAGGGCTCTTGTGATCAGGGACGGGGAGCAGTTCAGGATACCGGGAAGAGAGGTGGTCCGCGGGGACATGCTCATCCTCTCCGAGGGAGACCGCGTGGCTGCGGACGGGGTACTCATCTATGCACAGACCCTGATGGTCGATGAGTCTCTGCTCACCGGTGAATCAGTCCCGGTCAGGAAGACTGCATGGAGAGAGGGAACGGATTCCGGGCACCCTGGAGGCGACGACCTTCCCTTTGTCTATTCGGGGAGCCTGGTAGTCCAGGGGCAGGGGCTCGCCCGGGTTACCGCGACGGGACCCCGGACAGAGATGGGCAGGATAGGATCGGTGCTCAGTGAGGGAAAACGGGACAGGACACCACTTTCAAAGGAGATTGCCCGCATTGTGAGGGACATTGCCGTCATCGGTATCACATTCTGTGCGGTCATCGTCGTCGTGTACGGTCTCACCCGTTCAAACTGGATAGAGGGGTTCCTTGCGGGCATCACGCTCGCGATGGCCATCCTGCCCGAAGAGTTTCCCGTTGTCCTGACTGTCTTCCTTGCGCTTGGTGCCTGGAGGATATCAAGGAACAACGTCCTCACACGGCACATCCCTGCGGTAGAGACCCTGGGATCGGCGACGGTACTCTGCACGGACAAGACGGGGACGCTCACCGAGAACAGGATGTCTGTCCGGAGGTTCTTCTCAAGGGGTGAGATGTGCGACTTTAACGAATCAGAGAAGACTCCTGTCCCCGAGCCTTGTCATGAGCTCGCAGAGTATGCGATCCTCGCCTGCAAGAAGGACCCTTTTGACCCGATGGAGAGATCACTCCTGCGCCTTGGTACCGGAGAGTTTGGGCAGACTGAGCATGTGCACGCCAACTGGGAGCTGCTCCTCGAGTATCCCCTTTCCTCTGATCTCCTTGCGATGTCAAATGTATGGCGATCGCCGGACGGTGCTGATTATATCATTGCCGCCAAGGGAGCCCCGGAAGCGATCATGGATCTCTGCCACGTCGATGCTGACAGCGCGGGAGCGATCTCTGAAAGGATCGAGGCCATGGCTGCAGACGGGTTGCGGGTCCTCGGCGTGGCAAGAGCCTCCTTTCGCCATCCCACGCTCCCCGACAACCAGCACGCGTTTTCCTTCGAATTCCTGGGCCTGATAGGCTTTGCGGATCCCGTCCGGCCTGATGTTCCCCCTGCAGTATCCGAGTGCTACACCGCCGGCATGAGAGTTGTTATGATCACGGGAGATTATCCACTGACCGCCCAGCACATCGCGCGGGAGGTCGGGATCAGGGATACCGCAGTGACCCTCACCGGAACGGACCTGGAAAAGATGAGCCCCGCTGACCTCGCGGAGGATATCAGGTCGGCCGCCATCTTCGCCAGGGTTGCTCCCGAGCAGAAACTCCGCATTGTCGATGCCCTGAAAGCCAACGGCGATGTGGTTGCGATGACCGGTGATGGCGTAAACGACGCCCCTGCCCTCAGGGCAGCAGACATAGGGATTGCGATGGGCAGAAGAGGCACCGACGTGGCCCGTGAATCGGCATCACTCGTCCTCCTTGACGACAACTTTGCGTCAATCGTTGCGGCGGTGCGCCTGGGAAGGAGGATCTTTGACAATTTGAAGAAGGCCATGGCATATATCATCTCGGTCCATATCCCGATCGTGGGGATGTCGCTGATCCCCGTCCTCCTCGGGTTCCCTCTTCTCCTCCTCCCGGCCCACATCATGTTCCTTGAACTGATCATCGATCCCGCCTGCTCAATTGTCTTTGAGTCGGAACGTGAAGAGCCGGATATCATGGAGCGCCCTCCAAGGAGGAGGGATGAAGGACTGTTCTCGAGGGCAACTCTTGCGATCAGCCTTCTGCAGGGATGCATGGTGCTTGCGGCCATACTCCTGGTCTATACCTGGGCACTCTCCTCTGGGGCAGGTGCGGGGGAGGCCAGGACGCTCACCTTCGTCACCATAGTCTTTTCAAACCTTGGTCTGATCATGATTAACAGGTCTTGGAAAGAATCCATCCTTACGACACTCAATTACCCAAACAGGGCGCTCTGGTGGGTTCTTGCAGGAACCCTCACCGCACTCATGCTGGTGCTTTTCATTCCCGCACTCCGCGACCTCTTCCGGTTCACTCCTGTCCCACTCGAGGCTATTGCTGGCTGCGCAGTGATTGCCGGACTCAGCGTGGTTTGGTTTGAGCTCTATAAGTTTGGGACCAGAAGACGGGCACTCACTCCCAATTCTGCCGGAGGGCGTTCCCTCGATTGAATTCCCCCTTCCTGTATCTCCTGAAGAGAAAGACTCCTGCAGCAACCAGGGCCAGTCCATTGAAGACTACCCTGACAACGGGATGAGAAAAATCGGTCCCGATGAGATTTCCATGGACTACCGCAAGAAAGAGGGCCAGGTACATGAGAAGGTGGAGGGAGCGCCAGTAGCGGGGAATTGCTCTCCTGAAGAGGACTGCACCTGCCGCCAGATAGATGAGGGGAAGAGCAACCCTCCCTGAAGTCGAGAAGAAGATGTGCCACGACCCATAGAGCGGGAGAAACACCGCCGCACTTGCGACGGTCCAGGCATACAGGAGGGGGTGGATGGTGGCACCAAGAAGCCCTGCACATGCAAAGGAGTGGTGTATCCTGAGAAACGGCGTACCCAGCCATCCCGTCATCACAGGGATGAACGGCACCGTGATAACGGCAATCGAGAGGGAGAGGAGGCCAAGGAGCGCAGCCAGCCTGATTGCCGTATCAGTGATTGCCAGCGGGGGGGAAAGGAGCACAAAGACGGTGACCAGGATATAGAGCGCAATGACGCCGCCTGTAAATACATATCCCTCCCTCGTGACCCCCATTACCGGAGAGTGTAACCTCGACTATGATAGCACTTGCTCTCCCTTCCTTCCTTTTACGCGAAGAAGGGAAGGAGAAGAGCCCGTGAGCGTACTATCCGATAGGCCGGTGCAATTCCCCCGGATTGCGCGTTGATTAAAAAAGACGCTATTCTCCTTTATTCTTCCGCATCCGGCGCCCGAGCGGACAGCGCCCGAACCGGCAGAGAAGGATGATGACCAGGACGGCGATGATGAGGATTGCCGCCATCCCTTCTACCTGCATGAGTGTGCCGATCCACCTGCTGCCTGGCAGGAGCCGGAGATCCACGAGATCGAACCCTGCCACCAGTCGAGCACCTGTGGTCACCAGGAGGACCAAAGGGATGACGTAACGGCACAAGGGGTATACAATCCGGGAGAGCGAGGGCCCGATCTCTTTCGAGAGAACCTCCCGGGGGAGAAACCAGGTGAATGCGACCGCGAGCAGGACGCCGGCGATAGGGAGGCCCAGCGTCCCGACCGTCTCATCCATGAAATCGAGGACTTTGATCCCGTTGAAGGTGAGATTTAGCGAGCTGTAGCTCAAGGCTGAAGGCAGGCCAATGGCAACCATGACTGATCCAAGGAGGAGGGTGGTCCTCATCCGGGTCCATCCCGTAGACTCCTGGAGCGACGATACGCTCACTTCGAGCATTGAGACCGAAGAAGTGAGGGCTGCAAAGAAGAGGACGAGGAAGAATGCCACGGCAAAGAACGCGCCCCCTGGCATCGCGGCAAACGCCATGGGCAGTGTAGAGAAGGCAAGTTCTGCACCTGCCGCAGGAGTCAGGCCAAACGTAAAGACAAGCGGAAAGATGACCATCCCTGCGAGGAACGCAACAAAGAGGTCTGCAAGGGTGATGACCAGGGCTGACCGGGGGATATGCATCTCCCTCTCCATGTACGAGCCGTAGGTGAGCAGGATGCCGGTCCCGACCGAGAGGGAGAAGAACGCCTGCCCGAACGCTGCACCCCAGATGAGCGGGTCTGAGAGGACGGAGAAGTCAGGGGTGAAGAGAAAGGACACCCCTTCCGAGAACCCAGGGAGCGTGGCGCTGTAAAGGGCCAGGATCACAAGGACTCCGACTGATACAGGGATGAGGATGGTGGAGAGCCGCTCGATACCCTTCTGTATCCCCTTCGAGATGACCGCTGCTGTGATCGCTGCGGTGATGAGGAAGAAGACAATGGGGAGCATTCCACCTGTAAAATCTGTGAACGCCACGGTATCCCCCGAGATCGAGAAGAGGGCGTATGCTGCCGTCCAACCGGCGATTACCAGGTAATAGCAGAGAACGAGGAAAATGATCGCACAGAGGAGCCAGCCCACCGTCGCAAACCTGCTCCTGACGGCACGAAACGCACTCACCACCGTCCCCTGGAAGTGGCGCCCCATCGCAAGCTCGAGAATCATGAGCGGCATGGCAAAGGCACACACCGCAATGAGATATGGGATGAGATAGGCCCCACCCCCGTTCTGACCCACGACTGCCGAGAACCGCCAGATATTCCCGATCCCGACCGCAGAACCGATGGCAGCAAGGACAAAACCTGTGTCCGAAGACCAGTGCTCCTGTTCAGGGATCATTTGCACCTGAATCCTCCCCATACGGTCTCGGCACGTGGCTCCACGCGCTTCCTGCACTCAAGGGGAGGGGGAAGGGGGAAGTAATACCCTCCTTTCACCCTGCAACCCCCTTCCGAGATGCCGTATCCGGCGTGCTCCGAAGTCCGATGAGCTTGAAGATCTCCATCACCACGACGACACTTGCCGCGATGACGAGGCAGAGCAACCACTGGTCGAGTGTCACGGGTGCGAGGCTGAGAAGGTCCTGCATGAAGGGGATATTCAGGGAGATGATGTGCAGTCCCTGCATCAGGACTACCCCTATCACGAGGAATGCGTTGTTCCGAAGCGGCACGCGGAAGAGGGAGCGATACTCAGACCGGCAGTTGAAGACGTGGAAGTTCTCGAAGAGCACCATCAGCAGCAGGAGGAGGTTTCGCGCGATCGACTCCTCGACGCCGCTCCCAATCAGCCACCCGAAGAAGAGGAATGCAACCACTCCTATCGTCATCCCCGACAGCATCGTCTCTTTTACCATCAGGCCGTTGAATATCCCCTCTTTCGGATCCCGGGGCTTTCTCCGCATGGTCCCCTCCTCCCCTGCCTCGAACGCAAGGGCGACCCCCTGTATGCCGTTCGTGACAAGGTTCAGCCAGAGGAGCTGGACGGCAAGGAGCGGGAGGGGCAGCCCTGCAATGAGGGCAAGGATGAAGAGCACCACCTCAGAGAGACCGGTCGAGATGAGGAGATATGTCACCTTCCGTATGTTATCATAGGCAAACCGTCCCTCCTCGACTCCGGCAACAATCGAGGTGAAGTTGTCGTCGGTTATGATCATCGAGGACGTGTCTTTTGCGACGTCTGTGCCGGATCCCATCGCCACCCCGATATTTGCGCGCCTGAGTGCAGGGGCATCGTTCACCCCGTCCCCAGTAACCGCGACGAAATGCCCCCTCCTGACGAGGGTGTCGACGATCTCCATCTTCTGTACCGGGGTTACGCGTGCAAATACCCTCACCCTGTCGATCGCTTCCGCGAATGCCGGCAGGTTTGGATCTCCCATCGAGGCAAGGCGCTGCCCGGTCATCACCTCTTCAAAAGACTGTGCGATCCCAAGCTCACGGGAAATGGCAAATGCAGTCCTCGGGTGATCGCCGGTGATCATGATCACATCGATTCCTGCCTGGTGGGCAAGCCTGACCGACTCCTTCACGTCCGGCCGAAGGGGATCGATAAACCCTGCAAGGCCCAGCAGGGTGAGCTTTGGCCTGACTTCGGAGAGTTCCGCGCTCTGCCCGGGTGGCTCGGATAACTCGCCTTCTGCCACTGCGAGCACCCGGTAGCCGTCCTCCATCATCCTGACCATGTGCTCCTCGACCGAGGCCGAATCGAGGGGAACTGCACCCGTGGGTGTGTTCATGGTGGTACAGAAAGGCAGGACCGCTTCCAGTGCACCTTTCACCGCGATCTTCACCGGCCCTTCCTGCGAAACACTGTCCTCACGGTAGTAGACAGCCGCATACATCCGTTCAGATTCGAATGGGACCGTCGCCACGGTCCGGATCGCGTTTTTGACCGCGTCGGGCTCAAGGCCCGCCTTGTAGCCCAGGGTGAGGAACGCCACGTCCATCGCGTCCCCATGGTGGACCCAGGTGCCGTCCTCGCGGTAGAGCGCCCCCTCGTTGCAGATGACCGCAGTCCTTGCAAGCCTCATCACTGCCTCAGAGAGCGGTCCCTGCAGGGGAACCCCTTCTGCGGTGATCCGTCCCTCTCCGGGGTCATACCCGACACCATCTGCCTCGGCATATGAACCCGGAGGGATGAAGAGTACCCGGGCCGTCTGCTGGTTTACAGTCAGTGTCCCGGTCTTGTCAGTGGCAATTGTCGTGCAGCTCCCGAGGCTCTCAACTGCGGCAAGCTTCCTGACGATGACATTCCTTCGGGCCATCCTGGAGGCTGCAATGGAGAGGGCAACGGTGATGGCAACAGGCAACCCCTCGGGGATGGCTGACACTACGAGGGCAACGGCGAGGAAGAAGACTTCGATTGGCGGGATCCCCTGAGAAAGGGCAACGATCGCCATGACGATGCTTGCGGCGATGATGAGGACCCCCACCTTCTGCGAGAAGGCCTCCATGCGTATGATCAGCGGAGGTTTTGCTGACTCTGTCCCTGATACCGCCTCGGCGATCATGCCCACCTCGGTCCTGGTCGCGGTGGCCGTGACAATCCCGCATCCCCTGCCGGTGACCACGGTGCTGCCTGCGTACGCCATGTTGGACCGGTCACTCACGGGGACGTTCTCTTCACGGACCCCGACAGTTTTCTGCACCGCTACTGACTCTCCGGTAAGGAGAGACTCGTCGATCGCAAGGTTCGCTGCGTGGAGAAGTCGGAGATCTGCCGGGACCCGCATCCCTGATTCGAGCTGCACGACATCCCCTATCACGAGTTCCTCTGCGGGAAGCGACTGCCATGTCCCTCCCCTCATGACGCGGGACATCACCTGGAGGAGGCTCTGGAGTTTCATTGCACTCTGCTCGGCCTTCCACTCCTGTGCAGTGCCGATGGCGGCATTGATGATCACGACCAGGAATATGAACCCTGCATCCTTGACATCCCCTATCAGGATCGAGATGATGCCGGCTGCAAGGAGGATGTAAATGAGCGGGCTCTTGAACTGGTGGAGCACGATTTCAACGATTCCCGGTGCTTTCCGGGAAGGAAGAGAGTTTTTCCCATACTGCACAAGCCGCCTGGCGGCTTCCTCCCGCGAGAGCCCGCCTTCATCAGACCTGAGTGTCTCGTATACCTGCTCGATGGGGAGAGCATGCCAGGGGGGGGCAGGGTGTTCAACGTGATTATATTCCTTTTTCATGTTCCATACCTCCTCTATCGGGATCTTCTGTTCTCATCAGCTATCTCCGGCCCTGGGGCAAAGCCGCTCTGGAATGAAGAATCGCTGCCTCCGGCGGGCAGGCCGATTTATTTTCTTTTCTTTTCGATGATCATCTCGCAGAACGAGTCACCCTTACACCGGGCACGCGAGACTCTGATGGTATATTCGGGATTCAGGGCGGATATTGCGCTCTTCACGTAGGTAGTGCAGACTCTGTTCACGTGGGATGGATCCCTCTTCTTCTCCTCTTCATGGCGAAACATTGCGCACTCTGAGAGCCGAATCACCGACTCCTCGTGGAATCCCTCGATGAACGGGGTCTCAAAGGTAGGCCCAAAGAGGATCACAGATATTGCCCCGAGTGTCTGGACGAGGCCCTTTGCATCCTCCCTCGGCATCTGGTACCGATCGGCGATCCCGCGTATTTCTTCCCCCAGTTCATCCATAAGATACGCGGGATTGGCAGTACACTGTTTCGGATCCGCGGCCATCACCAGGTGAGTGAGTGCCTGGGTGGCGATCGCCCACCTGGTGGGCATGGGGATGTCCTTGACACGAACCATCGTCTCTTCCTCTCCTCTTCTTTTCCAATAAATCAGTATTCTGCTCGCATCAGGGATATGATCCAGCGGATATAAAGCACTTTTCCGGTGACGTGTTCACACCGGGGATACATTTCCGCACCAGCACAATGCCCCACCAGATTATCCTGTTCCTGAAGCAGGGAGGTGCGATCAGGTTCGGCGGCTCTCACTTGACCAAAAAAGGAGACTGCAGGGAGTGCATGCTTTTTGTGGGATCCACACGGTAAGTACATCACCAGATGGGGATGCATTCATGGAACCAACCCCTCCCTTGAGAATCCCCCTGCATTGAGGCCAGAGCATGGAACTTGCGATACTCTACGATATCCTGATCATCTTCGGCCTCTCCCTTCTCGTAGGCCTCCTTTTCAGCCGTATCCGTATCCCCCCCATGATTGGGTACATCGTTGCGGGGGCTATTGCCGGGCCCTCGGTCCTCTCACTGATCCGCAGTCCTGCCCAGGTGGACGTCCTCGCAGAGATAGGGATCATCCTCCTTCTCTTCTCGATCGGCCTTGAGTTCTCGTTCCGCCAGCTCTGGGAGATCAAAGGCCTCGTCCTGAAGGGCGGATCGATCCAGGTACTCCTTGCAACCGCCTTCACCATAGCCATTGCATTCATTATCGGGCGGCCCTGGAACGAGGCAGTCCTTCTCGGGTTTGTCGTCTCCCTCTCAAGCACTGCGGTAGTGCTCAAGGTCCTCCATGATCGCGGAGAGCTGGACAGTCCGCACGGCAGGCTCTCGCTCGGCATCCTGATCTTCCAGGACCTTGTCGCAATCCCTATGATGATGGCAGTGCCATTCCTCGCGGAGGTGGGCGCTGGGTTTACCGAACCACTGTATTTCGTGCTCCTCAAGGATCTCCTCCTCGTCATCATCCTCATCGCGGCAGCAAAATGGGTCATGCCCTGGCTCCTCTTTCAGATCGCACGCACCAGGAGCAGCGAACTCTTCCTCCTCTTCGTGGTCTCGGTCTGCTTCGGCGTGGCATGGCTTGCCTCCTTTGCCGGGCTCTCCCTTGCGATGGGCGCTCTCCTTGCCGGGCTCCTCATCTCTGAATCCGAGTTCAGCCACCAGGCCATAGGGAGGATCGTGCCGTTCCGGGACATCTTCACTGCGTTCTTCTTTGTCTCGATAGGCATGCTCCTTGACGTGGGGTTCTTTTTTGACCACGTGGGACTCGTACTCGTCTTCCTGGCCATCATCCTCCTCCTCAAGTTCCTGACATCAGCCGCGGCACCGGTCATCCTCGGGTACCAGATGAGGACCATTATCCTTGCAGGGATCGCCCTCGCCCAGATCGGGGAATTCTCTTTCATCATCACCAAGAGCGCACTTGACTTTGGGATCCTCTCCCATGAGGTATACCAGGTCTTTTTGATCGTCGCGCTCTCGACCATGGCCCTCACCCCCTTCCTCATCGCAAGCGGGCCTTCCTTTGCAGGGTTCATCTGCTCTCACTCCCTCTTCATGCGGCTCTTTCCGGCCCGGTGCCAGTGGGTTGCACGGGAGGAGCGCGTGGTCCGCTCCGGGCACCTGGTGATCATAGGATATGGGGTGAACGGCAAGAACCTCGCGCGGGCAGCAAAGATCGGGGGGATCGAGTATGCGATCATTGACATGAACCCCGACTCCATCCGCCAGGCAAGAAATGAGGGGGAACCGATCATCTACGGCGACGCGACAACCGAGGGGGTGCTCGAACATGCAGGGATAGAGAACGCCCGTATCGCGGTGGTCGCCATCAATGACCCGGTGGCTACCAGGCGGATCGTCGGCCTCTGCCGGCAGAAGAACCCAGGGATCTTCCTCGTTGCCCGAACCCGCTACCTCATCGAGGTCCCCGTGCTCCGGGAGATCGGTGCAGACGAGGTCATCCCTGAGGAGTTCGAGACTTCCATTGAGATTTTTACCAGGGTATTGCAGGCATACGGCATCCCTTCACATTCGATAGAGCGCCTGGTCCGGGATATCCGTGCGGACAGTTACCAGGCGCTCCGCAGCACGGTTGCCCCCCCATCCGAAGGGTCGCTTGATATCCCAGGCATGGACGTGAGGGAAGTGACTGTCGAGGAGGGGTCACCTATTGCGGGAAAGACGCTCGGCGAGATCCTCCTGAAGAAGAAGTACGGTGTTACGGTGCTTGCAGTACGGCGGAACGGCGCCCTCATCCCCCACCCCGACGGAACCTGTGCAATCAGGGCAGGAGATATCACGATCCTCACCGGCACCATTGAGAAGATCGAGGAGTCACTCCCCCTTTTTTCCGCACAGGGCTGAAGAGATTGCCGCGGGAATCCCCTGCACCCAGAGAATGCCCGGTCCCACGACTTTTCCCTGCAGGACTCGAGGAAGTGTTTTTTTTTAGCAGCACTCCCAATAGATCTGCATGGAAGGCATCATTGCCACCCCCGAGTTCCAGGTGAGTCTCCTCCTCTTCGCTGCGCTCGGGGGGTACCTGCTGGCGTCCCGCATCAACCAGTCCGCCGTGGTGGGAATCATCCTTGTCGGGCTCCTCATCGGTCCAAGTGTCCTCGGCCTGGTCTCCTATAATGAATTTGTCCGGGGCCTGGCACATCTCGGGGCGGTGGTCCTCCTTTTTGTCATCGGGTTTGAGTTCAAGCTCAAGGATATCCTCAAACCTTCTTATGCCCTGATAGCACTCGTGGGGGTGATCGTCCCCTGGATAGGGGGATTCGCCACGGCAATGTGGGCAGGGATGGACTTCCCGAGCGGGCTCTTCATCGGGACAGCCCTCACCGCGACGAGTATCGCCATCACCGCAAATGTTCTCCAGGAGCTGAACAAGCTCCAGACAGGCCCTGCACGGGCGATCATCGGCGCAGCGGTGATCGACGACGTGCTCAGCCTGGTCGCACTCGCCATCACCGGTGACGTGGTCGCAGGTGCATTCTCCCCGGAAGTGATATTCTTCATACTTCTGAAGGTTGCGATCTTCCTGGTCGCCGCAGGGGCATTCGGGATCTTCATTGTCAGCAGGTTCCTGGTCCGCCTGGACCAGACTTCTTTCGTGGCGAAGTATCCGGAGTTCATCTTCATTTTCGCCATGATGTTCGCGTTTCTCTACGCCATGATTGCCGAGCTTGTAGGGCTCTCTGCAATCGTGGGGGCGTTTATCGCGGGCATCTCGTTCGAGCGCCTCTCGCTTCGCAAGAGCCTTGACGTGAAGGAGGGGGCCGAGTACCTCAAAATAATCTTTGCCGCCATTTTCTTCGTCTCACTCGGGGTGGTGGCAGACATCAAGGCGATCACGCCGGAGATCGTTCCATTCCTCGTGGTGCTGACGGTGGTTGCGATTGCGACCAAGGTCGTGGGCTGTGCCGTTCCTGCACGAATAGCGGGAATGTGCACGAAGGACTCACTTATCATCGGTTTTGGCATGGCCCCGCGGGGGGAGGTTGCCATGATCGTGGCCCTCATCGGGCTCGAGCAGGGATATATCGGCCAGGAAGTGTTCGTGATCATCATTCTCATGAGCCTGATCACCACCCTTATCACTCCTATCGTGTATCGGAACTGGTTTTACAAGGAAGAGTACTGCGAACCTGCTCCTGAAATATAACAATCCCCTTTTTCTCCTGCAGGCTCACCTTTGATCATGTGCCGTTTGCTCCGGCACCCTCCGCCTCGACCACCTCTGCAAATAACGTTAATTGTTCGGGTTTTCCAATCACCACAAGACGGTCTCCTGCCTGTACCCTGAACTCCCCGTCAGGGTTGGTGATGATCTCCTCCCCCCTCTCGACCGCGAGAACCGAGACTCCATAGTCGTTGCGTACTTTGAGTTCTTTGAGATCCTTTCCGTTCACCCGTGACGCGGAGACCACCTCCATCGTCTGCACCTCAACCTGCGGGATGCGGATCGCAATCTCTGAGAGTACGCCCTGGACAGGTGGAGGCTGCCGGAATAATTTGTACATGTCACTTCGTATCTGTGAGGTGACCCGGTCTATCGCCATGCGGGGGGCGAGGTACTTCCTCATCACCCTGGCGATAAGTTCGATCGACGTCTCGAACTCGTCCACGATCACCTCATCGGCGCCTATCTCTCGGAGCTGGTCGATATCGCGGAGGAACCGTGTCCTGATAAGGATATGAATCGAGGGGTTCGTCTTCCTTGCAGTAGCGGTTATGGTCCTGCTGGAAAAGGGATCATTCGTAACAATGGCAAGGATCCTCGCGTGCTCAATCCCCGCATGGTGCAGTATTGAGGGGTTTGCCGCGTCGCCAAAGAAGATTGGCTGACCTTTTTTTCTCTCATCGGCCACCGTGTCGGGATTCATGTCGATGATGATATACGGGATACCCTCCATCTCTGCAATCTGTGCAAGATTCCTGCCGTTGGGTCCATATCCTACGATGATCAGGTGGTCGCGAAGAGAGTGTGAGGAGATGCCAGGTTGAGGTTCCGAGCCAACCCTGATACTCTTTGGAAGAGGGAGCGCACAGACCCTGTCGGATATCCTCGGACCCGCAGAGATGAGGAACGGGGAGATGGCCATGGTCCACACCGCAACCGTGAGGAAGACCTGGGTCGAGGACTCGGAGAGGAACGAGAACTCCATCCCTGCGAGGATGAGGACGAACGAGAACTCACCTATATTTGCGAGTGCGAGCCCTGCGAGGACTGAAGTCCGGAGTGACTGGCGTAATGCAAGCGATGAGAGTGCGGCAATTGTGGCCTTGAGCGTGATCGCACCCGCGATCAGGCCCAGGATCAGGAGGGGAGTGGTGAGGAGGATATGCGCATTCAGGAGCATCCCGATCGAGATGAAGAAGAAGCTGGTGAAGATGTCCCGGAACGGCATGATGCTTGCAAATGCCTGGTGGAAGTAGGGCGTCTCCGCGAGCAGCAGCCCGGCCAGGAACGCCCCGAGGGCAAGCGAGAGACCGATACTCGACGTGATCCACGTGATGGCAAGGCAGACGAAGAGGATGGTCAGCAGAAAGAGCTCCTGGCTACGTGTCCTCGTGATGGTATCCATCAGGCGGGGGAGGAGGTAGAAGAGGAGGACGAGGACCAGGACAAGGGCTGCGACCAGCGCGATCTCAAGGCTGAACGCGTATTTACCAGGG
This sequence comes from Methanobacteriota archaeon, assembly GCA_029547605.1. GTDB lineage: Archaea > Halobacteriota > Methanomicrobia > Methanomicrobiales > Methanospirillaceae > Methanolinea_A. The sequence goes on from JAKPPB010000123.1 coordinate 67,903, forward strand.
TGCATCTCCTGCCCCGACAAGACCGGCAGGACGAGGATCATCGGCACACTCATCAGGTCCTGGAAGAGGGATATGCCAAGCGTCGTCCGGCTGTGGGGGCTGTCAAGCTCGCCCCGGTCCTGGAAGACCCGCAGGGTGATGGTGGTACTGGTATGGCAGATCAGGAAACCCAGGAACACGGATGTAGGCAGGGGGAAGCCAAGCCCATATGCAAACGCCGCTGCGGCGATGACCGTGAGTCCCACCTGGAGGGCTCCTCCAAGCAGGACTGTCTTCTTCATATGGTAAAGGGTCCGGAACGAAAACTGCATCCCGATAGAGAAGAGAAGAAAGATCACGCCGATCTCGGAGAGGAACCTGATTACCTCCTCGTCCTCGATCAGCCCAAGCCCGTATGGGCCGGCGAGCATCCCCGCGAGGATGAAGCCCACGATCCCGGGGACCCTGAATTTGTTGCCGAGGAAGAGGACGAGTGTGGAGAGGCCAATTACGATGAGGATATCGAACAGGAAAACGTCGACCTCTATCATGGTATCAGTACCAGCTCTCCTATTCTATTGAGACGAGGGGGTTCATCAGCCTGCCTGAGAGATGAAATTCTGAAAGAGACCGCCCGCACCCTTTCCCAGTCCCGGGAGAAATACTGCCGATCGAAGTGATTTCACAGGATGGTTGTCTCCTCCATCGGCTGGGTCACCTTCCTTATCAGGAAGGCCCTGCGGCAGCCCTTGCTGCTCTCGTTGATCCCCCGGTACGGAACTTTCGCCGGCATCTTCAAGGGCATGTCATCTTTCGAAGGCCTCCACCTCCTGCCTTTCCATATCCTGTGCGGGTCCCCTCCAGAAGCCAAAGAAGACGTCTGCCAAGGTTGCGTGCGACTTCAGTGACCCGGGAGGCTGCAGGGTGTTTCCTCCCGTTGCCGCGTGCGGGGAGTCTTATATCATCGGGGAATCCATGTGGTGTGAGTGAGATTATGAAGAAATCCCGCTGCCTTTTATGCATTTCATCATGACCTTCCTCACTCTGCCTGGGGGATTGCGGGATTTTTCAGTTCCGAAGAATGGTTCATCTGTCCGAAGAAGAGGCTCTGGATTACGGTAATGAACGGAAGCGTGACGATGACTGCCATCATCCCGTTGTTCACCCTGCAGACATTGATCCGCTCCCAGGTCATCAGGGAAGATGATGCCTTCGATCCTGAAGACTGCCCCCGCCTTCGTCATCTCGGTCACGAAGATCTTTGAGAGTTTCTCATCCCTGAAGAGCAGAGATCCCTTCCGGACTTCGACAAACCGCGCTCCACGAGAGCATGGCGTGTATCATATACCCGTGGTCTTCGGTATCCTGCTCACTTCTTGGCCCTTCCAGGCATTCCCTTCCCTCCATCCCGGGCAGGCCCGCGTACACCAATACTTTGTCTTTTTCCTGGACCCAATCGAACGACTCAATATATCTCTCCCTGATGTGATTCCGGGAGCGTCAACATGTTAATACTGTGGCCGGAACATAGATTGCCAGGGAGGGATATTCATGCCAGGGCCAGGTCCGAATACGACACAGCTGATCGGAATCGCGTATGCAGTCATCTTCATCCTCATCGGAACATACCTCTGGCGGACGGGGAGGTTTTCGCGGAATGTGAAGTTGCTTCTGCTGCTGGTGACCGTCATCACGGGCTTCGCCTTCTTCTCCCCAATGATACCCCACAACTTCCAGCAGCTAGTGCTGAGGTCAGGAGGCTTTGTGGGATTTGCACTGATGGGGGCCACGATTGGGATGGCCATCTTCTTCCTTCTGACCTTCCTCTTCGGGAGGCACTTCTGCGGGTACCTCTGCCCGATAGGCGCGGTCCAGGAACTTGCATATACAGCCCCCACGCCGAAGGTGAGGCTCCCCTGGAAGACGGTGCTCTCATTGTTCCGTGGTCTCGTATTCGCCCTCATTCTTGCCGTAGGTCTCGGTTTTTCGATCTCAATACTCGCGTTCTTCGGCGTCCAGGAGTTCTTCAGGCTTGTCTTCTCTGCGGGATTTGTCGTCTTCCTTGCCATCATCGCGTTCTCCCTCTTCATCTACAGGCCTTTTTGCAGGCTTATCTGCCCGGTCGGGTTCATCTTCCAGCTGGTTGCCACCCCTGCCCGGTGGAAGATACGGAGGACTGGTGCCTGCATCGAGTGCGGGAAATGCGAGAGGGTGTGCCCGACCAGCGAAGCGGGGCGCACCGATTTGAAAGGCGAATGCTACCTCTGCAGGAGATGCATGGACGTATGCCCCGTTGAAGGAGCATTGCACTACGGGGGGAGTGCAGTCCAGGAGATACCCCCTGGAAAGGGATCGGTATGACAAAAGAGAGTAAAGAAGAACTCCTTGGCAAAGTCTTCGACATGAAGGACCTCGTGGAATATCAGCCAGGGACTGTTTCGAGCAGGATGATCATCAACAACAAAGCAGGGAGTGTCACCATCTTCTCGTTTGACAAGGACGAAGGACTTTCGGAGCACACTGCACCCTACGATGCGGTGGTGATGATTCTTGACGGGGAGTGCCAGGTATGGGTAGACGGCGTATCCCACACGATGAGGGCGGGCCAGACCATCATCTTTCCCGCACACGCCCCGCACGCGGTCTCGGCCACGTCCCGGTTCAAGATGGCGCTAATCATGATCCGGGGAAAAGAAGACGGACAATGAGTGGGGAAAAGCAAGAAAGGTATTGTACGGTTTGCGGTGGAATCCCTCCTGACGAGATCAGGACCCGGAGGAGACTTATCGAGGTGAGGAGACCGGAATCAACACGCTTGACTTCACCCGTGACGACTTGGCCGCACCTGGCATCGACCAGGATTCCGGGATCATCGCCGAGCTGCAGAAGCGGGTTCAGGTCTTCAACTGTGTACCGACATAGAATGCTGACGTCCATGGCAATACGCTCCTGAATGTGTACAGGTTCCACAGGGAGACCTGGGCAGCATTCGAAGAATGAGTGCCTTCCTGCCCCCCTGCACAAGAGGCCCATTCCTTCCCGGAAGTGACCTCATGATAACTTCATGAATAATACCGCGATTAGCAGCCGGGCGGCAGATTCTCCTGTTTTAATCCTATGCACCTCAGATGCCTTACAGGTTCTTCTTCATCCACCGTGGGGACGGGCACCCCCGGACGCGGTGAGGGGTATACGGTAAGAGAGAGAACCGACCATCAGGACAGTGCCCGGGATTCTCCAGGGGCGGTGAAACATGGGGGGTGAAGGTCTCTTCGCCCTGTGTCATGTGAGTGGTTGTCTTGAAAAGCATAAAAGGCGGGACATGGGTAATGCCAGCACTCCAGGCATTCCTGCTACTGGTCAACGAAGCAGAAGGGGTCCGGGGCCTTGAAGTCCCCGCTCTCGTAGTGCGCCCGCACCCGGCACCCTCCCCCGCAGAGGGTGAAATATTCACAGCTCCTGCACTTTCCGGCAATCAGGCCGTTCTTTCCGCGGAACAGCGAGAGCGCGGGGTTGAGGTCATCTCCCCAGAGTTCCGAAAATTGCCTGTGACGGATGTTTCCGATTAAAAATGCAGGCGACCGGGCGAACTGGCAGGGATAGACATTTCCCCAGGGATCGATGTTTGCGACTCGTTCGCCTGCACTGCACCCCCCTTTGAGCGAGGAGAGGAGTGTCTTTGCGTCCTTTAAATCGGGGGAGCCGTCGCGTTCCATTGAACGGACCAGGTGGATGCAGTCCTGCGGCGCATCGACAGTCAGGAACTCCATTATGGCCGGGTCGGTCTCCCGTGCTCTCCGGTACAGCAGGGCGAGCGCCGTTGTTACCTCTTCCCGGCCAAGCTGAAGACGGTAGTAAGAGTCCATGCCTCGCCCGGACGGCACGAGCCAGTACAGGCAGAAACGGGAGGCGCCGAGCGCAAGTGAAAGGTCGATTATATCCTCAAGCTCGGAAAAGTTCTCCCTGGTGAGGGTGACCCGGACCCCGCAGCGGACATTCGCCTCGCGGCAGTGAGAGAAGGAAGCGATCGTCCGCTCGAATGCACCGGGAGAGTTCCTGAACCGGTCATGGGTCGCTGCTCTGGCGCCGTCCAGCGAGATCCCCGCGTATTCAATCCCGGACTCCCTCATCCGCCGGGCGATACTCCCCGTGATGAGGGTTCCGTTCGTGCTGAGCGCAGTTTTTATCCCCTTTTCCCGTGCATGCGATGCGAGACTACAGAGGTCTTCACGTATCAGGGGCTCTCCTCCCGAGAAGAGGATGAGGGGTACTCCCATCGCAGAGAGGTCGTCGATGAGTGCTATTGCCTCCGCGGTCGTGAGTTCTCCCCCGGGATTCGATGTCGGCCCAGACCTGCTGTAGCAGTGCGCGCAGTGGAGGTTGCACCGGTTTGTCAGGTTCCAGAAGACTACAGGCATCTCCATGCCAGAAAAAGCGAGGAACCGGCTTGGCACTTCTCCAGGTGATCCTTCGCGGTGCTTCATCACCGCACTGACCGTCCCCCGGCCGTGGACGCACTGGGTGATCCGGTTCATGGGATGAGGCCCCTGTTCTCGCGTATCCTCACGTTCGGGACCTGCTTGAACTCCTCGGTGCTGAAGATTACGACATAGTCACGGATGCCGGTCAGACCAGCAAGAGTCTCTACCTCTTTTCGCACCTCCTCGCGGCTGTACCCATGGTGAACCGTATAGAGCGTATACTCCCACCGGCCCGGGACCGGGCGGCGCTCATAGCAGTGGCTCACGCAGGGGAACGATGCAAGCAGTGCACCCGCATCGCCGTTGGGGGACCCTCCCGGTCTCCACGCCACGAGGGCGTTTGCAGTGATACCGACCCTTCTCTGGTTGATGCGGGCCCTGAATTTCCTTATGATCCCTTCATCGCAAAGCGCCCGGATTCGCCCGATCACATCGTTTCCCGTCATGCCCAATTGCGCTCCAACCTCCTCGAACGGCTCCCGCACGAATGGGAGTCCCTCTTCGAGGACTGAAAGGAGCTTCACGTCACGCGGGTCCACCGGCACCCTCCCCTTGCATCCTGGCCCTGAACCGAAACCGGACGTCGACTTTGATCTTCTTTTCTGTCGGGAGGTTGAGTGCGTCCTCTTCGGAGAGCCCTGCCCTCTCCAGGATATCGGCGAGGAGAGCCTGCACGTGCTCCTCATCCCTCCCCGAGAGGGTGAACCAGAGCGGGAAAGGGTGGTCCCGCCTGAAATTATGGGAGACTTCGGTGTAGCTGCTGACAAGTGCGGCAACCTCCTCCACTCTGCCGGGAGGCACCTTCAAAGCGACGAGCGTGGCCGATGGGAGCCCCCACCTCCGGGATTCAAGGATTGGTGAGACCCCTTTGAGTATGCCGGCATCCCGGAGTTGTTCTATCCGGATGAGGAACTCCCCGGACGTGATGCCGACTTTTTCAGCAAGCACATCCCATGGTCGGCAGACAAGCGGGACTTCATCCTGGAGTGCGTCAAGGATTGCGATATCGGTTTCATCAGGGAAAAACACGTCTTTTGTCATGTGTCTTCTCCTGGCTCATAGGGGCAGAACGGGTCCTCTCCGCAGATCTCCCCACACAATGACTCCGGCATCGCGAGCCCGTCGCACCACCCTGTGGAGAGTGCCCCGGTCCCCCGGTACGCCCTGGCCCTGCACCCCCCGCACACCGCCTTGTACTTGCAACACCCGCACTTTCCCGAGAGTTTTGCAGGGTCGCGAAGTGCCTTAAATATTTCCGATCTCTGCCATATCTCGGTAAAATCAGTGTCTCGCACATTCCCCGCACTGACCGGGAGATAGGGACACGGGGTCACGTCACCGTTTGCATACACCCTGCAGTAGCTGATCCCCGCGATGCAGCCCCTCCCCCATGTGGGGTTCACTATCCCAAGGGTGTCAGCGATGCGCCGGAACTGAGGGGCACATGTCGGTCGTACATTGATACCCTTGGTGCGGGAGCCGAGGAGGATCTCGGCGATCAGGCTCTCGTAGTCTCCCGGGCTCCGTGGACTGACATCCCTGCCCCTCCCTGAAGGAACGGGGAAGAAGACCTGGTAATCGCGGACCCCAAGTGATCTCCCCAGGGCGATAACCCTGTTCACTGAATCGATATCCCACCGTATCACCGAGGTGTTGATCTGAACACCCATCCCCTCGTCGAGGCAGTACCGGATCGCCTGCACGGCCTTCTCCCAGACACCGGGGATACCGCGGAACGAATCGTGTTCGGTGGGATCCGCAGAGTCGAGGCTGATGGCGACGGCATGTATCCCGGCTTCGCTCAGCCGTGCTGCGGCTGCACGGTCAATCAGGACACCGCTTGACCCCATCACCATCCTGAGTCCCTGGTCTGTGCCATAGCGGGCGATCTCAAAGATATCGTCGCGGAGGAGGGGTTCTCCCCCGCTCAGAACGACGACCGGCCTTCCTGCCTCACAGAGCTGGCCGATGACGCCGAATGCCTCCCTTGTTGAGAGCACTCCCTCTGCCTCGCGGCCGCCCGCGTCCACGTAGCAGTGGGCGCATGCAAGCGGGCACCGGAGCGTGATGTTCCATGAGACGAGTCGTGGCTTCCCGTGGAATATACCCTTCACCACCTCAGCCTTTCTGCCCTGCACCTATCTCGTTCTTTCCCCACTCTCTCGATGTCTCCTTTATCAATGGTCTCCAGGCTAAGACCAGGCAAGATCGAAGCGATCAAGGTTCATTACCTTGGTCCATGCAGCCACGAAGTCCCGGATACACTTCTCTTCTCCGTCTGCGCTTGCATAGACCTCGGCCAGGGCCCGGAGCTGGGCATTTGAACCGAAGATCAGGTCTACACGCGTGCCGGTCCACCTGAGTTCACCGGTCCTGCGATCGCGGCCTTCGAATATATCGGCATCTTTTGAGACCGGCTTCCATTCGGTCCGCATGTCAAGCAGGTTCACGAAGAAATCGTTGGTGAGCGTTTCCGGGCGCCTGGTGAAGACACCGTGCTTTGTCTGTCCGAAGTTGGTGTTCAGGACGCGCATTCCGCCAATGAGAACCGTCATCTCGGGCGCGGTCAATGTCAGCAGCTGTGCCCTGTCGATAAGCATTTCCTCGGCTGATACTGCATAACGGGCCTTCTGGTAGTTGCGGAACCCGTCTGCTTTCGGCTCCAGCACGGCAAAGGAGGCCACATCGGTCTGCTCCTGCGTGGCGTCCATCCTTCCAGGGGCAAACGGGACCGTCACATTGTACCCGGCATTCTTTGCCGCCTGCTCGACACCTGCACAACCCGCCAGGACGATCAAGTCCGCAAGCGAGACCCTCTTGCCTCCGGGAGCGTTGCTGTTGAACTCACGCTGAATTTCCTCGAGAACTCTCAGTACCTTCGAGAGCCGGGCAGGCTCGTTGACTTCCCAGTCTTTCTGTGGCGCAAGGCGGATGCGGGCGCCGTTGGCGCCGCCGCGCTTGTCGGAGCCCCGGAAGGTAGCCGCCGACGCCCATGCAGTCGATACCATCTCAGACACTGATAGGCCGGACGCGAGGATCTTTCTCTTGAGGGAGGCGATGTCCTGGGCATCCACCAACGGGTGATTGACCGAAGGAATAGGATCCTGCCAGATGAGCTCTTCTGCGGGGACTTCCGGGCCAAGATACCGTGAGCGCGGCCCCATGTCGCGGTGCGTCAGCTTGAACCACGCCCGGGCGAACGCGTCTGCAAGCTCGTCCGGGTGCTCGTAGAAGCGCCTCGAAATCTTCTCATAGATGGGGTCGAACCGCAGGGCAAGGTCTGTAGTCAGCATCCCCGGTGCCCGACGCTTCGAAGGGTCATGCGGATCCGGCACGGTCCCGGCGCCAGCTCCGCCCTTCGGCTTCCACTGGTACGCACCGGCAGGGCTCTTTTCGAGTTCCCATTCGAACGTAAACAGGTTCCGGAAGAAGTTGTTGCTCCACCTCGTCGGCGTCTGGGTCCAGATAAGTTCCGGGCCACCGGTAATCGTGTCATTGCCTTTGCCAGTGCGGAAACTGTTCTTCCACCCCAAACCCTGCTCCTCGATAGGAGCCGCTTCGGGTTCCGGTCCCACGAATGACATCGGGCCGGCACCGTGGGTCTTCCCAAACGCGTGGCCACCGCCAATGAGCGCCACGGTCTCCTCGTCGTTCATCGCCATGCGGGCGAAGACCTCGCGAATGTCCTTTGCAGCCGCGACAGGGTCCGGGTTACCGTTCGGGCCTTCGGGATTGACGTAGATCAGGCCCATCTGCACGGCAGCGAGAGGGTTTTCGAGCTCCCGGTCGCCCGTATAGCGCTTGTCACCCAGCCACTCGGCCTCTGGACCCCAGTAGACGTCTTCATCGGGCTCCCAGGCATCAACACGCCCGCCTGCGAAGCCGAATGTCTTGAAGCCCATCGACTCAAGGGCGACGTTGCCCGCGAGGATCATGAGATCGGCCCACGAGATCTTCCTGCCATACTTCTGCTTGATCGGCCAGAGCAGGCGCCGCGCCTTGTCGAGGTTCGCATTGTCAGGCCAGCTGTTGAGGGGCGGGAAGCGCTGCTGACCTGAACCGGCGCCGCCACGGCCGTCACCAATGCGGTACGTCCCGGCGCTGTGCCAAGCCATGCGGATCAGAAGGGGGCCATAGTGTCCGAAGTCCGCCGGCCACCAGTCCTGCGAATCGGTCATAAGCGCCTGGAGGTCCTTCTTTACCGCCGCCAAGTCAAGACTTTGGAACTCTTTTGCATAGTTGAATTCCCTGTCCATCGGGTTGGACAGGGGAGAGTGCTGGTGAAGTACCTTCAGGTTCACCTGGTTTGGCCACCAGTCACGTATTGACATGCTTCGGCCGGTTGGGGGTTTTGGCGTCCATCCTGCGGCCGGGGACCTGTTCTCATCTGTCATGATGTCATCTCCTCCCGTTGTATGCGTGTATCCTCTGCGGTGATTTGAAGATTCCTCTCCCGACCCTGATACCGGGTGCATGATTGGAAGGTTGGGTCAGGTGACGAGCGTATAGCGCCTCCGACCGCTGTCTCAAATAAAACCACCGTCATTTTCCCTGGACACAGGAAGAGTATCGGGTGATCTGTCATGCTTCTGCAGACCCAGGATACAGCCCCGTGCCCGTGCACCCTCTCCCCTGACCCATGCGTTCAAGGGTCGTCCACGGTCATAATCCACGGATTTTTCTCATCTGTGGACATCCTGGAGAGTCCAGGCCCCCCCATACAGGATTCCGGTCGTCTGGAACCCGGAATTCCTGGTGTGTCTTGAGGACACCTTGACCAGGTCCTTCCACATGGGAATGCTGACGGTCTCTGCAGATTCATCATCTGGTCCCGGGAACCTGCCAGAGGGAGACGTCGGGCACACTACCCTGGACTCAAACTATATGCCTTCTGACTCCCCATTCCCTCTGACCATAACGGAGAGGACGTGAGACAGAATGCAAGAGGCACCACAGAGAAGAGGCGAGGAGCAGGACCACACAGGGGAGATTACCTGGAGATGCAATGTCTGTGGATTCATCTTCAAGGGTGAACACCCACCGAAGGGATGCCCGAGGTGCGGGAGCCCTTCACCCGAATTTATCCCTGATGAGAAGCGGGGCTGGCTCACCTACGATGGCAGCCTCTTCGACGTTCTCCTGATCAACGGGAGCACACACCGTGCCCATAATACCTCCTATATGGTAGATCTCGCGGAGAGAGAACTTGAATCGAGGGGCGTGAGCTACCGGAGGTTCAATCTGAGCGAGTACTCGATCGACCACTGCTGGTGCTGTTATAGCATCAAAGCCGAGTATTGCACCTACCCTTGCAGGAATTCCCAGGACGATATGCCCGCGTTCCACCAGATGCTCGCATCAGCAAAGGCGGTTATCGTTGCCTCCCCTATCAACTGGAATAACATGTCCGCCCGCCTCAAGGACTTTCTCGACCGGACTACCTGCATGCAGAACCTCTTTCACCTGGACAAGCCCGGGCTGACAGATGGAAAAGTGGTCGGCATCCTCATCTCAGGGCACGAGGACGGCGCTGTCAAGACCGCACTTGACATCTACCTCATCTTTGAACAGATGGGGTATATCCTCGCTCCTTTCGGCATTGCGTTCAGGACTCATGGATCAGCATACAAGAGCAGCACGGACGCGGAATTTTTCAGAAACGACCGCAAGATCCGGGATGATGTCCGGGGAGTGGTCTCGAACGTGGTCGAACTGATGCAGCTTGATCTCGAATCGCGCCTGAAAGGGAGACTGATGCCGGTCTCGGAGTGATCCGGGGAGAGAATGCAAAAAAAAAAGAATTCGAGAGAATTTCCAGGTGCGATGAGATTGCAAATTATTCGAGTGGATCTCTTCGTTATTTTTCTCTGTCGGGAAGGGAGCAGGAGACGTTCCGAAATGCCCCTGCCGGCACATGAATCTCGAACCGGGCACCCCTGCGATAAACCCCCGTCTCAGAGATCGAGATTCCCGTAATCCCGAGGATTTCCCGTGAGAGGAAGAGTCCGAGTCCGGTGTGGTCCCCAAAACCGCGCTTGAATATTTCTTCCTTCTTTTCATCGGGAATACCAACTCCGTTGTCCTCATATATGATGGCGAGGTGATCCGGATTCTGTTCGCACCTGATTGAGATCGCGGTCACGTGACCTCCGTGCCGCACCGAGTTATCGAAGAGATTTGAAAACACTTTCTCAATCATTGGATCTGCAAAAATCTCTGCATCAGAACACCTGCTGATCAGAGGGACATCAAAACGCTGCATTTTATCAATGATTGCCGCAAGTGAGAACCATGCAGGTTCGTGCATCCCGATCTCCTGGTAAGTACGGGTAAACTCTATCTGCCGTGCGATCATGGCGGCTGCATTGTCAATCTTCTCGAGGAGGGCCGTGATATCCCTGTCAGTTTCCTTTTCCATCGCGATCTGTGCAAACCCCTGCAAGACGATCAGCTGGTTTGCGATATCGTGCCGCGTAATGCTCGAAAGAAGTGCAAGCTTTCTGTTGATCTCCTTCAGAGACATCTCCGCACGTTTGCGCTCGGTGACGTCGAAGAAACTGACGAGGCTTGCGACGACGTTGCCATTCCGGTCGAGGACAGGAGTACCAAACACTTCAAGGTGTACCCGCGTATCGTCGGGCCGGACGACCACCATGTCGTCAATGTGGCTCACTTCCCCTTTCATCCCCCGAACTATTGGCATCTCGTCCGTAGGGTACTTTTTGCAGGTGCCTGCCTTGAAAGCCTTATACACTTGCGCGAGGTTCTCTTCTGTCGCATCCGGCAGAATCCCCCTGCCAAGGAGTCGGGTTGCCTCCCGGTTGGCAACGATTGGCCTTCCGGTCGGTGCTTCAACCATGAATATTCCAATCGGGACGGTCTCAAGGAGTGTTGTGAGGACCCGGTTACGACTGTCGAGCTCATCACTCTTTCTGCGTAATTCCTCCTCTATCTTCTTCTGCTCGGTGATATCGCGTGAAATGCCAAATATCCACATGACATTTCCCTGCCTGCCCCTGACAGGGTAGAGCATGTGGTCGTACCACCGCTTTGATCCTCCGATATGCATCTCCCCTTCTCTCCGGAACCGCTCTCCAGTCTTGAATACGTGTTCTATGGCATACCTCTGGGGCTCCGAGATCTCCGGTGGAAACAGGCTGCTTCGTGGGTGACCGATGATCTCGCCTGGTTCCTTCCCGAGCATCGTTGCAGCGGCGGAATTGACATACACGACCCGGTCTTTCTGGTCGACCATGAAGATGAGATCGGGGGATACCTGGGACAGTCCCTGGTACCAGTCTTCCTTCTCGTGCAATGCCTCCAGGGCATCCCTGATTTCAGTGATGTCTCTTCCTACCGACTGGTATTCGATGAGCGCTCCTTTTGCGTCATAGATCGCGCGGTCACTCCACCTCTGCCACCGAATGCTCCCATCCGGCATGATGATGCGGTGTTCAATACTTCCCACAGGGTTTTGCTCTGTCAGGGATTCGAAGAATTGCCGTACACGTTCCTTATCCTCCCTGGGAATCACGGGCTTGAACCTGTGCCCGAGTATCTCCTCCCTGGAGAATCCGAAGTACCTGCAGTAGGCATTGTTGACAAAGACATGGGTGCCGTCGGGTAAAAAGCGTGAGATGAGTTCTGTCTGGTCTTCGACCACGTTCCGGTATTGTTCCTCACTTTTTGCGAGTGCTTCTTCAGCTCTTATCCTCTCGATTGCGGCTCCGATCTGGGTGGCAATCGTTTCAAGGGCGACCCGACTGTGGCCGGGGATCTCCCGGTCGGTAAGCGACGACAGATAAAGGCATGCAATCACCGTCTCCCCTGATTTGATTGGGATCATCGCAAGGGACTGAACACTTCCCTCCTGGGTAAGACCGTGCGTATCAGATTGAAGGTCGCTGCGCGATAGGAATATTGGCTGCCCGGCCTGTATTATCCGGGCCTGAGTGGAGTCAGGGGGATAGTGCGAGATTTCCCTGACCAATCCTTCCGGAAAATTCTTCCAGGACTTGAGATCGACTGCCCTCGTCAGGTCATCGACAATATAGATGCCCCCTCTATCCATCCCGGATATGTCAATTGCTGCAGCGAGGCAGATTTCTAACGATTCATCCAGGCTGCGGACTTTCTGGAGGGCCAGTCCGAGAGAGAGCTGCGTGTGTAATGCAGACTCCTGCCGTTTTCGCTCGGTGATATCACGGAATGTCCCCTCAACCCCCAGTACATTTCCATTGGAATCATAATAGAAGTGAGAGCTGGTCTCGACAAGGACAGGGCTGCCATCTCTCTTTTTGAGCATTACCTCGTAATTGGTCACCTTGCCGTGGTGGATGAGATCATCGAGCAACTTTTCCCTGTCAGGGGGGTTCACATAGAAATCGTCTGCGATACTCCTCCCGATGCACGATGAGAGATCATCATAACCAAGGAGTGCCGCCCATGACTTGCTGGCCTTAGTAAGACGACCGTCATTATCGCTCCTGTAATAGACATCCTGTATCTGGTCCAGAAGGTTTGTATATTCCCTGTTGGTAGAGAGGAGGTCCATTTCGGCCTTCTTTTGCTCCGTCATATCAGTAATAAACGATAATGTTGCCGGCTTTCCTGACCAGGTGATGGAGGTCGAGTTGATCCACAGCCACCGTTCCTCCCCATCTGCCCTGATAATCCTGAACATGTATCCTGTTGGGGGTACACCTCCCCTCATCCGCTGCATGTGACGGGCCATGACCTTTTCGCGGTCATCGGGATGGATGAAATCTGTGAATGGCCTTGAGGTGAGATCCTCAACGGGATATCCGAGAATGCGTACGAGCGCAGGGTTTACATGAACCATCCGGTCTTCCTGCGCCACAAGTATTCCTTCGGTCGCAGTCTCAAAGAGCAACCGGTAATTCTGTTCATTCTCCCGGATCCTCTCTTCAGCCCGCTTGAGATCGCTGATGTCCACGATGATCCCCCGCAGACCCACAATGCTCCCACCCTGCACCACAGGTGATGAATAGATGGAGACGGGAAAGGTACTCCCGTCTCTCCGGATAGCCCTGTACTCCCTTTGTTTCTTTGTGGTAGAGCCCTTTTCCAATATATCGTAAAAAGTGGCAAACGCCCGATCCCGGTCTTCGGGCGCGATCATGTCAATGGCATTCAACCCTTTCTGGAGATCCTCCTCGGCATACCCGAACATCTCAAACGCAATGCGGTTTGCATAGGTCAGCATCCCACTGGCATCCGTTTCGTAGATGACCTGTGGCAACATTTCCGCAAGTTCCCGAAAGCGCCGCTCGCTCTCGTTCAGCGCTTCCAACACCCTTTTTCTCTCAGTGATCTCGCGGATCGACTCGATGGCGCCAATGACCTCCCCCCGGGTATTATAAAGGGGGGATGCAGTGAACCAGAGGACTGCACCGAGGCCATTGTTGAAATGGGGGATCGTGATCTCAGAGAAGATCTTGTTACCTTCGCGCTGGATGAACGGGTACTTCTGGGCGGTAGCCGGGTCGTCACTTAACACAAGGTCAATGAGAATCGGTCGCCTCTCGTGGTAGAAAGGAATGGCATATTCATAGTTCCCCTTCCCCACGATGTATTCGGCCGCAATGCCCGTCATTCTCTCTATCGCCCGGTTCCATGCAATCACCACGCCTCTCGTGTCGATGGCAAACGTTGCGTCAGGCAGGAAATTGAGGATATCTGCCTCCATTCGCTCATGGTCCCTGATGCTGATTTCAGCCCTCCTCTGGTGGACAGCCTGCCTGACCTTGTGGACAAGCTCTGCAAACTGAGCTGCGGGTTCACCCCCTTTCTGGAGGTAGAAATCAGCCCCTTCATTCAGAGCCTGGATGACGACCTCTTCACGACCACGCCCGGTAAAGATGATGAAGGGAATCGGATTTCCCGAGGCGCGGACCTCCTTTAAGAGATCTATCCCGTTCATCTCCGGCATCTGGTAATCTGAGATGATTGCATCGTAATTTTCCGTTTTTATGACCCGGAGTGCATCCTTCGCAGATGTCACCGTATCGACATGAAATTCGCCGTGCCTTTCCAGATACAGCTTTCCTACCTCGAGAAGCCCCGGCTCATCATCCACATAGAGGACGGTTATCATGGTTTCTGCTATATTGTTTCATTATTCCGGAGGGTATTGATAGTTCCCCCTCCCTCAAGGATCAGCCAGGAGGCCTGCATTTGCACCCCCTGCAGGAAGACTGAGCGTCCCCCCGGAACAAATATCCCCCTCATGCCCGATATGTGGGAATGTCCCGGTGATTATCTCTCATGACTCTGGACTTGCAATTCACTCAACAGGGTTTTTTCGCCTCTCCTTGTTCAATGGCAGATACTTTCCGGCAGTCATCAAAGAGACCCTTTGCCTTTGGCCGGTTCTGCCTGTGGGAATGAACCAAAACCACTATTGGGTGGGAGATTTCAAGGTGATCAGAGTGGTTCGTGATGAGACCGGTGTGGTATATTCTCATGGCAGGGTTGCTGGCAGTTGTGCTCATCTCATGCGGATGCACCTCCCAGACACCCGCGCCTCCCCCCACGGCAGCCGGGGTATCGCCGATGACAACTCCATCGGGGGGGACTTCCCCCCTCTCGCTCCCAGGTCTCGCCCTTGACCTTTCATTTTTCCCGGA
The DNA here is from genome assembly GCA_029547605.1 of Methanobacteriota archaeon. GTDB lineage: Archaea > Halobacteriota > Methanomicrobia > Methanomicrobiales > Methanospirillaceae > Methanolinea_A. Next base: position 83,012 of record JAKPPB010000123.1, read on the forward strand.
AGGCTTTGAGCTGATCTACGCCGGCGAGACCGAGCCGCCTGAGGAGAGTATACTCCTCTCCGATCCATCCTACCGTGGAGGGTACTCGGTAACCGTCAGCAACGAGAGCGCGGACTTTCCCACGGGAGAGATTGTAGATCAGATCATCCTCATCTATGACAAGCCGGTCACACATGAACGCCTTGCCACCATCTTTGCCGAGAATTATCCGGAGCTCTCCCGCTGGCCTCTCTCACCGCTTCCGGAGCCCGGGATAGGGGAGGCCAGCATTGCATACCATTTTGCTTACCCGGAGACCACGCTCTCGGGATACACCATTATATTCGGGAAAGGAGACGTCTACCAGATTGTCACCACCATGACTGGTGACGGGACTGCCGATTATGGGTTCTTACAGGAAATCGCACAGAAAGCCGGCGCAAAGGTTCCATAATCCTTCCATGACAGATCTCACCCGTGCAGGAGAACCGCGGGGGCAGGATTGAAGATGGTGGCGGAACCAGACGAGCATGTCATCGAGGCGATAGGCCGGTGCCGCATCGTGATACGCAACGGGAAAGTCATCGAAGTCGGAGAGCCCGCAATCAGGGACTGCCCCCTCGCAAAGCGGTTTGCCTGCCCCATCCCCTCGATCGACCGTGAGTCGGTGAGAGCGAACATCGAGCACCGGATCGCCTCCTTTGGCATGTGCACGCCAGAGCGGGTCGTGGAGGAGACCAGGGAGTTCGTCGGGTTCGGCGCATCCGAGATCCTTGCGTTCGGCCTTGAGGCTGGCCTTATCGACGCGGTCGTCCTTGCCTGCGACGGTGCGGGGAGCGTGGTCGTGACCACCCCTGCCCTCGTCCAGGGGATCGGCGGGAGGATGTCCGGGCTTGTCTCGACGAGTCCCTACCCTGAGGTCTTACGGCGTATCGAGGCGTGTGGGGGCATCGTTGTCGACAGGCGCCACGCCAGGATTGACCAAAAAGCCGGAACCATGCGTGCATACAGGGAAGGGCATCGCAGGGTCGCGGTGACGGTAGCCTTGCCGGGAGAGGCAGAAAGGATACGCACGTCCCATCCTGATGCAATCATTTTTGCGGTCCACACCACCGGTCTCTCAAGGGAGGAGGCAGAGGTTATCGTCGCCTCCTCGGACCTTGTCACGGCGTGCGCATCTGGGCCGATCCGGGAGATCGCCGGGAAAAAAGCGCTGTTGCAGGCCGGGATTGCCATCCCGGTATTTGCCGTCACCGCAAGGGGAAAGGAGCTCATCATCGAGAAGATCAGGCAGGGACGCGAGCAGGTCCTTGTCAAGACCACCGGGCTCCCCTCGCTTGGCGACCAGCAGCCCGACCCGCTTGTCTGACCGCATGGAAGCACAAAGAGGCCCGTATTCTCCTTTAGAGTCCCATTTATCCGGCATACCAGCGTGTGACTTCCCCCTCCCACTGACCTCTTCTCTTCCACTCACACGATGATGTAGCTGTCCGGGAACACCTGGGTTCTCTCATGCGACGTGGCTTTGGCCTTCAGGATCAGGGTATGGCCGATGCACTTGCTTGCGAGAAAGCCGCAGTCTGCATTGATCGTGATCGTCTCGCTTCTTGATTCTCCACCCCCGATATCCCCAAGGCAACGCTCTATTGACGGGGCGGAGTTTATGAAGATCCGCTCTCCGTTCTCGTTGAATACCTCGAGGACGACACACACAGAATGCGCAACCTCGTCCCCGGTATTCGTGATAGTCGCTGACGTCTCGCGGCACGTGAGACCGCAATCTACAGGGGTCCCCGAGTCAAGGGTGAACATAACAGGCCTCTTCTGCGGGGTGGGAGTCGGGCTCGTGGTGGCTGACGGAGTGAACAGTGTCGTCGAGGCGGGAGTTGGCATTGTGGTCCCGACAACCCTGGTGCCTGCCACCGGGGTCTGCATGGGTGTCAGTGGAACGGTCTCCTGCCCACCGATGGAAGAATTGGCGTCTCCTTCTGAGCCGAGCATCCCTCCTGACAGGAGATACACCCCGATGCCGATGAGCACTGCCATGGCAAATATCGCAATCGCGGCAGAGCGAGAGAGGTCCATTGACGCCATATGGGAGGGGGACTGGCATGAAGTTTCGCATCTTCCCACTATATCCCGGGACACTTGCTCGTGTCACTGACGTTCCACATGGGGAAAAACCCAGGTTTATTGTTGTTGGGGAGAGAACCACTCTCATGTTGTATCCACTGCCGAGAACCCTGCAGGGAACATGAGGGTGAAGAATGTCCGTAGTGCTGGAAGTCTCGGGTCTCTCAAAGGTATATGGCGATGTCACGGCGCTCGATCGGGTCTCCCTCTCAGTCGAAGAGGGGTCGCTCTTTGGCCTCCTGGGCCCGAACGGGTCCGGGAAGACTACCATGATAAAGGTGCTGACAGGGCAGATCCGGCCGACCGGTGGGTCTGCAATGGTCCTTGGGCTCGATTCAGAGCATGAAGGGCTCCGCATCCGTGAACGGGTCGGGATCATCCCTGAGCAGGAGTCGCCCCCGAGTTTTCTCACCTCAATGGAGTACCTGGAGTTTGTCGGGGCAGTCAGGAAGATCCCTGACATCAGGGAACGGGCGGACGAATGGTTTGATTACCTCGAGTTCGGCGACAAGAAAAACGTGCTCTGCAAGGATCTCTCCCGCGGCACCCGGCAGAAGCTGATGTTTGCGCAGGCCTTCATCCACGAGCCGGCCCTTGCCCTGATCGACGAACCCCTCATCAACTTCGACCCTATCATGCAGGATCTGGTGAAGGATTACCTGAAAGACTATGTCAAATCGGGGAAGACTATCTTTCTCTCCACCCACATCCTCGAGGTAGCAGAAGAGATCTGCTCCTCGTTTGCAGTGTTGCACAGGGGAAGACTCCTCCATTCGGGCCCCGTCGCAGACCTGGCCGAGAAGGGTGTGCACCTCTCCGGGTTCTTCCTCTCTCTCGTCCGGAAGGGTGGCCATGCCTGAACTCTTCATGCGGATGATGAAGGAGGAGTGGCGGATGCACTCCACGATCTTCGGGCATGTCTCATTCGCGCTCTTCCCGTTCATGATATTCGGCATCTCCTTCATGGGTTCCTTCCTTCTGCCCCATCTCCGTCAGGCTTTACCCGTCGGGGACATGGCACTCGCCACCCACGTAATGTTCCTCGTCCTTGGGGCGATGGTAGGGGGGTTTGGCCTGATGGGAAACGAGATGATGAACCGGCGGTTCGGCCAGGCGAGCCTGCTTGCATATTCGGCCCGGAGTCTCCCGCTCTCCGGGAAATTCATATTCGCAAATTTCGTTGTGAAGGACACCGTCTACTACTTCTTCCTCTGGGTCCTCCCGTTCGGTGCAGGATACATCGCGGCTGCACCATTTACCGGGGCTCCCTTCTCATCGGCACTCCTCCTCCTGTTCACCCTGGCGCTTGCATTCATGGCAGGGCTCTGCACCGTTTTTCTCCTTTCGTCCGTCTATGTCAGGTCGAGAGCGGTCTGCGGGGTTATGGTCATTGCTGGCGGGTTCCTGCTCCTTGCATCTTTTCTCTCGACGGGGCCGACTCTTGCACTCCTCTTCCCACCTTACATGCTCTATTCCGGGTTTTCGTGGGGGATGCTCCTGTTGTCGTGTGCGATACTCGCAGCAATGTTTGCGCTCTCTATCCTGCTCTTCAGCCCGGATGAGACAGGGACGACGAGAGTTCACGGGGATCTTTATCGTCCCCTTGTGAAGAGGGGCACGTTTCTGCAACAATCCCCCCTGGTCGCAAAGGATCTCATTGACCTGTACCGGAGCGGGATCGGCATCGGGCAGGCCCTCTTCTCGTTCGCCATCCCTCTCGTGGTGATCTGGTTCTTTCTCTCGCTTGCAGGCTCATTTCTCCCACCCCACGGGCTGATCCTCTTATTTGCCATGATTTCCGGGGTGATTGGCTCGACCATGTACACGTGGGTGACAGAATTTGACTCGTTCGGCCCCTATGCCTGCCTCCCCGTGTCTGTCAGCACACTGATACAGAGCAAGATAACGACGTGTGCGCTCCTCCAGGTCCTGCCTGCATCCTTCATTGCCATTACCGCAGTCCTGTCAGGCAATTCAGCGGATCTGATCCCCGCGGTGGCGCTCTGTGTCTCGTTCTCATTTTACGCTTCAGGAGTGATGGCCTACCTCTGCGGTCTCTCGCCGAGCGTGCTTGTCTATGATGTGAAGGTGCTCTTCACCTACCTCGTCTTCGACGGTGCGGTGTTTGCAATATTTTCCGCGGTGTCTCTTGCTCACCCCCTGTATGCCATCTCTTCTGTTCTGCTCTTTTTCCCCGGATGGTTGTTCGTGAAGGCTGCGATGAGGCGATGGGACGCGGTGGATCCGGCCGGGCTTTAGGAAGAGATCCTTTGCGCTTTTCATTTCTTGCCCGGCACTTGCGGTTTGAAATCAAAACCCCTATAGTAGAAGACCTCCGAGTACTCTCCCATGAACCCTAGTCCCGGAACAAAAATTGTAGTCCTGCTCCTTGTGCTCGCTGCGATCCTCCTCTTTGCAGGGTGTACTCAGCCTGCCACCGCTCCTGCGGGCACTCCGTCTCCCACTGCAACCACCTCTTCAACCACTCCCACACCTGCGGTTGCTTCCGTGAATGAGACCCTGAAGATGGAGTTGGCTGGAATTGCTGCAACCTTCGCCGGCGAAATAAACGGCAGCACATTGGTGACCGCATATCACGAAGGGCCGAACTCGACCGCATACGAAGAGGTGCTCGGGCAGCTTAAAGAATTCAGGTCCTCGGACAGCCGCATCAAGTTCGTCTATACCCTTGCACAACAGGACGGGACAGTCTGGTTCGTCGTCGACTCCCACTACGGGTTACCAGAAGCTTCCCAATACCTCGAGGTTTATACCGATGCTGCCCCGGAACTGATGACCCCCGTCACCGCTCCGATTGGGGCAGGGCCCTACACAGACAGGTGGGGAACGTTCTATTCAGGATATGCACCTGTCCAAACCGGTGAAAATGCACCAGTATTCCTCATAGGGGTCGATATGGAAGCCTGATCAGGCATTTCTCCCTTTTCATATTTCAATCCCGTTTCTGCGCTTCCCCTTGATCTGGGCAGAGTACGGCCCCTGCAGCATCGGTGGTTCATCCGAATCATGGAGCGTTTTTTTTTTGATTTGCATCTTCTCACCACGCCCGTTCTATGCCAGGGATTACCTTTATCCGTGACGAGAGAAGTACAGAAAACCTGAACATGGACAGGTGGGGGAGAATTGGGGGAGGATACCTGTGTACCACACCTCTCTTGGGTGCAAATTTACGCTTGGGGGAAAAACCCGGTAACATGCGATCCGCGCTGATTCGCTGCTGATACCTTCCGATACGACATAAGAGATATGCCTGTCCCGACCGGAGAGTGCCATGGGCGGAGCAATTGATGATAGGGGGAAAATGCGAAGATCACTCTTATCCTTCTCGCATTTACTCTTCCTCTCCATGATCTTCCTCATTTGTATCCTTGCCGCAGGGATCACTTACTTCGATTATCGCCATGCCGAAGAGACCTATCAGAAGAGTGCCCGTGCCATGCAGGATCAGACAGAGAATGATATCGCAAAGACCATCAGGATTGTCGATTCTGCATACCAGACGTATGATGCGAGTCTCAATGTCAAGATGGAGAATGCTTTTTCATTGTTTCTCGATGATTACGAGCGTGCGGGGAGAGACATTTCCCGTATGGACCTTCATTCACTGAAGGATGAGATGGGGGATGTCATGGACCTCTATATCATCAATGAGTCGATTATGATCGAGGCGACCACCTACGAACCTGATCTGGGTCTCGATTTCAGCAAGTGGCCTCATTCCTACAAATTCTTAAAAGATCTCATTCAAAAAGACGGTTTTTTCCCTGACAGGGTGGTATACGAGGTCTCATCCGGGAAGCTGAGGAAATATGCCTACATGCCGACTCCCGACCACCGGTACATTTTCGAGCTCGGCCTGACTGATAAGGGGATAGGACAGCGGCCTGCCGTCCATTACCAGGAGCCCCTGCGCGAGATGGCGTTCAACAATCCTTACGTGCTCAGTTACAGGGCATTTGATACCGTGGGCCGGTTGATCGGCAAAGGGAACGATGCCCAGGTCAAAGCCCCGGCCGCCATCAGCCAGGTTATCGCGGAGAGGAAGTCAATTGAGTTCGAGGACCCTGTCAACCAAACCCTCACCCGTTACATCCTGGTTGACCTGTCAGAGCAAAGCTACGCATCAGATACCAGCTGGATCATCGAGCTTGTATACGACCGGTCGGAGATGCAGGAACAGTTGTCGAAGCTGGTGCTGAACCATCTGATCGTTGCGCTGGTTGCGGTGGTCACGAGTGCGGGAATGGCCATTATCCTCTCACGGTACCTCTCAAAACCCGTGAAGAAGATGGTGGATGACATCGACACAATCTCAAAAGGAGATCTCGATCACCGGATATCCAATACCAATCTCATCGAGTTCGCCCGCATCGAGGAGAGTATTTCGTCACTTGTCAATACCCTGAAAGGGATGATCAATCGGCTCAAGGCGAGCGAATCGGCGTTGAAGAAGAGCGAGGAGAATTACCGGACCGTTGTTGAGAGCCAGACCGAGCTGATCGCCCGCTTCCTGCCCGATGGGACCCACGTCTTTGTAAACGACGCATATTGCAATTACTTTGGGACTCACCACGACGAGCTGATCGGGAAGAAAATATGGCCGCACATCCCCGGCGAGGACAAGGACATTGTCAGGAAGCATTATGCGTCGCTGACGCCTGGTCATCCGGCTGCAACCATCGAACACCGTATCCTCACTCCCACAGGTGAAGTCCGGTGGCTCCAGTGGAATGACCGCGCGATCTTTGGTCCCGACGGGACCATCGTTGAGTATCAGTCGGTGGGGAGGGATATTACAGAGAAGAAGCGTATCGAACAGGATCTGATCGAGAGCGAGAAACGGTTCCGTGACCTCGCAGGGCTCTTACCACAGGTCATCTTCGAGATAGACCTTGAGGGCCGGATTACCTATGTCAACCAGTCAGCGTACCAGGCATTTGGCTATACCCCGGAGGAGCTCCAGAGGGGTATCATCTTCACGCAGGTCATCCTGCCGGAAGACCGCATAAACGCGATACGGAATTTCCAGGACGCCATTAGCGGGAGAAAGAATGAAGGTGCAATGTACCGTATGGTCAGGAGGGATGGAACCGAACTCATCGGCATGGTCTATTCATCCCCGATCGTCAGGGATGGAAATACTGTCGGGATCCGCGGAATCCTCGTGGACGTAACGGAACTCAAGAAAGTAGAGAGCGACCTCCGCCGGCTCAACGACGAGCTCGAATCCCGCGTCGCAGAGCGGACCGCAGACCTCGAGGTTGCGAACAGGGAGCTGGAAGCCTTCTCATACTCTGTCTCCCATGACCTCAGGGCACCCCTGCGTGCGATTGACGGGTTCTCCTCGATTCTTCTGACCGAGCATGCAGCTTCCCTCGATCCCGCGATGAAAATGCTTCTGGAGAGGATCCGATCGAATGCCCAGAAGATGGGGCAATTGATAGACTCCATCCTGAGCTTCTCGCGCATGTCCCGGCAACCGCTTACCAAGCAAAAGATTTTCCCATCCCTGATCGTGCGCGAAGTGCTCGACGATATGAAGACCCTGTGGGCCGGAAGGCCCCTGGATGTCCGAATCGGCAGCCTGCCTCCGTGTGAAGGCGACCCGTCGCTCATTACCCAGGTCTTCTCGAACCTCATCTCCAATGCACTCAAGTTCACAAGGACACGGGATCACCCCCTCATTGAGATCGATTCCTTTTCTAAGGAGGGAAAGACAGTGTACTTCGTCAGGGACAACGGTGTCGGATTCGACATGAAATATGCCGACAAGCTCTTCTCGGTCTTCCAGCGTCTCCACGATGATAAGGTGTACGAGGGCACTGGTATCGGGCTTGCGATCGTCTACCGCATCATCCAGCGCCACGGCGGAAAGATCTGGGTCGAGAGCGAGGTGGAGAAGGGTGCGACATTCTTCTTCACGCTCGATTAGCGGCATGGGGTACCTGTTCGCGCCACATCTTCGCGCCGGTCGGTGAGAATGAGATATTTATAGCACTCAGATCTCATATTTCTGCATGAGACGGGAACTCCTCATTTTCGTCATCGCCATTGTTCTCATTGCAGCATCAGGCGCCGTTGCATACATGTTCTTGTACGGAACGGCAAGCGCACGCATTGTTTCGGTCAGCACCGATAAAGACCTCTATCATTCAAAGGATACCATGAAAATAACCGTCTCTTTCGAGTCGAATGGAGAGATCGGGAATGCGACACTCCACTTGCGGGGCATAGAGGACCGCCATGGTGACGCCCATCTTCACAAGTCGATTCCCGTTCACATCTCAAAAGGAATGCATATTGAGGTCTATGACCATACGCTGCCGGCATGTTCTTCCTGCTCGGGGCTCAACGCCGGCAACTACACGATCAATGCAACCCTGGTCCAGGATGGTGTTCAGGTATCCAGCATGACGCATTCCTTCCGGCTGGAACAGTGAGAGATGATGTGAGGAAGTCCCTTTTTTTCTGGTCAGAATCCTTTGTAAAACAGAGAGAGGGAAAAAAATCACGTGAATCTCATCGTAACATGAAGAAAAATGGCAGGGCTATCTTCATAATAACCACTCATGACTGCCCTGCTGTCGTGCATAAAAAAAATGAAAATCATGAAGTGATCTTCATTTGAAAAAAAATGGATTGTCTCCTGCCAGGTCCGTCCCTTACCTGTCAACGACGATCAAATTCTTCCTGATGGTGCTGTTGCTCACGATCTTTCCGGTATCCTTGTCGACCGCAAGGACTGTGAGGGTGACCGAATAGGTGCCGGATTTGCGGTAGATATGCACCGGATTCGGGCTCATTGACTTAAACCCGTCCCCGAACTCGTAGACGAAGTATCTCGGGTCACCGGTGGACTTGTCGGTGAACCGGACCGTCAGCGGGGCGGTACCGGTCATCGGTGATGCGGAAAAGTCTGCGATGAGCGGAACGGGGGTCTCCTTCGTGACCACAATGAAATGAGACTTCGTGAGAGTATCTCTCTCTACTTTCTTCGTATTGGGGTTGACCTTTACGACCGTCAGACTTACGTCGTAAGTTCCGGCTTTCCGGTAAGTGTGCACCGGATTTTTATTCATTGAGCGGAACCCATCGCCGAAATTGTATACATGCCAGGCAGGATCCCCTCCCGAGCGGTCGGTGAACAGCACCGTCAGCGGGGCCTTGCCGGTCACGGGTTCAGCACTGAACTGGGCAAAAAACCTGTCCTTTGCAACGATGTTCACCACCCAGTAGTCCAACCCGCCGTGGTTGCCTGTGACGTCTCCATCTGTCGATGCGGAGTCGCCGATAAGGAAGAACAGGCCTCCTGCAGAAGAATCGGGCCTGATTGTCTGCCCCCGGTCAAGTCCTGACCCTCCGAAGCACCGCTCCCAGAGGATCGTCCCGGTCGTATCGAACTCGACGGCCCAGAAGTCACCGTTTCCGGCATTTCCCCCGACATCTCCATCGGTCGAATAAGAGACGCCGAGCGCCACATAGTTCCCATTATCGGTCATTTCAAGATCATAGGCATGATCGTAATCGGATCCGCCGAAACATTTCTGTGAAAGGATCGCTCCGTCTGGGGAAACCAGCGCCCACCAGTAATCGAACGAACCGTGGTTCCCGGAAACATCCCCGTCATTCGAGTTGGTATATCCCATCACCGCAAAATTTCCGTCAGGAGTGATAAAGATCTCCCGGCCTTCATCGTGGAGGCTCCCCCCGAGGCACTTCTGCCAGACCAGGTTTCCGGTATCATCAAGCCTGAACAACCAGGCGTCGTAGAAGCCATGGTTCCCGGAGACATCGCCGTCGTCGGAGTTCGTGTACCCGATGGCGATATACCCTCCGTCCGGGAGCGGGAGTATGTTGTCCCCGAAGTCATCGCCGGACCCGCCGAGCAGCTGCTCCCAGGTGATGTTCGCCTGCGAATCGGTTTTTACGACCAGGACATCGTAGCCACCATGGTACTCCGGGTCTCCAGGAATGGAGTATGACTGGCCGATCATGATCATCCCTCCGTCGGGGGTTTCTTTGCCGTCCATGGCAAAACTTCCGCTTCTACCCGGGTAACACCCTTTCCAGAGGATGGATCCCTGGTCGTTGATCTTCATGTTCCATATCGCGATGCCGGCGTGGTTGTCAGAGAAATCACCGTCATTCGACCAGGTATAGCCCGATAGAAGCAGGGTACCGTCACTCAGCCGCTCGATACAGGTCACGTGATCGTCATTTGATCCCCCGATGGTCTTTACCCATTCCTTCTGCCCGGCTGCATCGAGTTTCGCAATCCAGACATCTATCATCCCGTACGAGACCGTGATGTCCCCGTCTGCTGAGGCGGTGTCACCCACGGCAATGTAACCTCCGTCGTTCGTGGGCTGAAGAGATTTTGCATACTCTTCCCCGCTTCCTCCGAGAGATCTCTCCCACCCGATCCCAGGAATGGCTGCAAGTGCCGGGACTGCTGCCAGGCAGAACACGAGGAGAAGGGCGGCAATCCCAGCACCAATGGAATCCTTCCTCATCCCGTCACCCCCGTGGTGAGAGTCACGGTATTATTCGCTTGTCCGCCGGCATAGTTCGCCTGCCCGTAGGCGGTCGTCATTAAAGGGTCCTTGGCACTGGATGTGACCTTGTAGGTCGTCGTGATCGTGATGTTGTTCCCGATGGACAGTTTGCCGGTTGCTGGGAGATGTGGTGGGTCCCATATCGCAGTATCCGGGGCAGTGTACTGGGGTGCGTAATTCGCGGAGATGAATGAGAGACCCCCGACCGGCTGGAAATTCAGTTTCGCATACGCTCCCTCAAGGTCCACTGTTCCATCATTCCTGAGGACGAAGGTGAATGTGATATTGTCCCCACGCCTGACCGCAGCCTTGTCTGCAGAGATGGAGACGTTCATTGAAGGACCGCCCTGGACCTGGATCGGGAGGATCCGGTTGCCCTTCACCGCGATATTTCCGGCAGCCCTCCCGGATGCTTCTGCGACTGCAGTATACTGGCCATTCGCGGTATCCGGGAACTTACCTGTCACCAGGTAGGACCGGGTCTCCCCGGAAGAGAGTGTGCCTGCATCCCATCTGACAGAATTGCCGGAGAACGTCCCGGCAGGGTTGCTTGAGACGTACGTCATTGTGTATGGGAGATAGTCAGAAACCACGACCCCGGAAAAATTCCCGGGGCCAGCCGCCCTGACAGTCACGTTGAACGTGACTGCACTTCCCGGGCGGACACTGGCCGGAGCATCAACGGTCACGACAAGCGATGCGTTCACGAGAGAGGCGGTGCTTGCTGTCGCATACCATCCCGGAGGCACAATGAGATCCTGAGCAAGAGCACCAGCAGTGGAACCCGCCTTCTCCCCTACCTCCCACCAGTTCACATGCACGGGTTCACCATGCGGGTTCCACGCGACAAAAGTGGTCTGGTTTTGACGTGAAGTAAAGGCGGCGCAGAGCGGCTGCGTGAGCCCCTTCGAGGCTGCGTCTGAAGAGTATCCGAAGTATGAGTGGTCTGGCGTCCCATACGTATCGATCGCCCAGAACCAGTTCAGGACTTCCGATGGGCTGGTGGAATCATCGATCCGGTCTTTTACGTTATTCCACCATGTCCCGAGGTCATAGGGGTAGTGGCCAGGAGAGGTGTTCCGCGAGGACTGGATGGTGTTCCAGTACCACTGGTATGGAGAGATGGCGATTCCCGTCGCCGAACTGTCCGTGATTCCTACAAGGGCACGCTGCTGGTTGACCACCGCGAGGTATGGCACACCTGAGGGATCGGTCTTGTTGCAGAACCCGCCGTTCGGGGCATGGTCAAGCGCACGCTCCATGAGTTCCATGTAATGCGGGTCCCTCCCGAACGAGAGCGTGTATCCCGCCATGGGGAGCCACATGTTGTACATCGAGGAGGTGGGCGAGATTCCGAACTGCGAGGCGGTCTGGACCACGGACTGGGGTATCTTCGGGGCAAAGGAAGTCGCCTTCGGGTACCCGTCCGGCATCACCGGCCAGGAGGACGTGATTTTCGGGTTCCCCCAGTTGTACCAGCGGTCCCACATCGTCTCGCTCGGGTTGTATTTCCTGGTATCATCGGGAATGCTCACGGATGCGACATAGTCCCCGTTCCTCGACCATTTCGCTGCTGTTGGGTGAGTTATCCCCGATGCATCGGGCACGTAGCTCTGTAACTTGTCAAACCAGTATGCATCCGCGTTGTAGAGGTTGGTCGTGTACAGGTAGATACCGGTGTCGGCGATCTCCGGCCGGTTCGTCACCGTCCCCCACATGACGATCCCTGCCCATGCCTGCATAGACTCACCGAGGGAGTTGTCGTCTTTGCCGTCCTCGAGCAGGGAGCCCACGCCGACTCCGCCGCCCGGCCCGGTCTGCGGGAGCCCCTGGGTCCATGCCTGCCCGGCCCACTGGTCAAAGAAGTTCATCTTCGAGTACTTCAGGTCGGGATGGGAGTAATAGGATGACATCCGGTCCGGGTCGTAGGCGATTGACATCACGAGCTGGTCGATGAACGCGCCATACTGGTCCCTGCCCGCCCAGGCCTGATCGAACCACGCGGCCTGCGCCGCCGCTATGATCAGATACCCGTTCTGGTAGTGGATGTCGTTCCACTCCGTCACCGTGCCGAAACCGTCCTCCCCCCAGGCTCTTGGATATGTGATGTTCTCGGGCATCGGCCAGTAGCCGTAGGCAGGATAGGAATCGTCGGTATCCGGGCCCTGGGCAGGATACATATGGAGGGTCCCAATCCTTGGGTCCGACAGGAAGTAATAAGGGGAGTACTGGTTCCTGGACCCGGCGTTGACCTTATCTGTCCGGAAAGGCGTTTCATTCGTGTAGAGAGCGAAGAAGTCTTTTATCCCTGCGAGGTTGCGTGAGAGCGCGAGTTTTGGGTCGTACGGGCTCTTGAAATACTTCGTATACCATTCGGTCCCGTTCCACTTTGCCGAGGGGTTCCATGGGGTGACGTTGAACTCCGTGATCCCGGATATCTCGGGGTTCGTGGACGCGACGTCGGAGAGGCCCTTCTCGATGGCAAGCTTTGCCGACATGTACCGGACCTTCTTTGCAAGGTTATAAGCAGCGTCCTGGTCGCCCCCGTCGATCATGGTGAAGAGCGGCGGGTCGGCACCGAGGCTCTTCTTGGTGTACCCCTCCTCGTCGTTGTTGACGATGTGCCAGAGCGGGACGCCTTCCATGGTGGCGTTTGTATCCATCACCGGCATGAAGGGGAGCAGGTTGTTGTACACGTAGGTGGTCGAGAATGATGAGACGGCGACCGGCTGAAGCCTCCCCTTTGCAATCCAGTACGGGTAGTGACCGTTGTTTGCGGCAGGCATTGACGATGCCCACTGTCCGGGAGCGGCGGGCCCGAGTGCATCGGCCGCAAGGTCGCCGTCGTACACCGGTCGGTTCCTGCCGTCATTGAATGTTTCATACTGGTGCCGCTGAAGAAGCATCACGGTCTTGTCCCCTGCCCCGCTCCCTGTCGGCCCATGGTCCGCAGTCGTTGCGGTATAGGTCGTATGGAGGAGCCCGGTCGTCCTATCAACGAGGTAAGTGACTTCCGTATCCGTGACATAGTTGAATGCATACGGAGCGATAGCTACCGCCCATGCCGAGGACTCGGAGAGGGCCTGTTCACGGGTGGGCACGTATGCGTCGGGATTCGCTGATCCCCTCGGATATGCGACCACCGGGAGGCCGGCGATCACGAAGTGGCGGGTCTCCCCGGGCGCAACCGGGGTAAGCCAGACCCCCTGGTCGGGGTACTCGGTCACGTTGAACGCCGCAGTCTCGTAGAAGACCGCAAAGTAGTTCCAGTTCGTGGTCGTTTTATCCAGCACCCCGCCAAGGAACGACTTATCCTGGTTCGTCCCGACCAGGAAGCACCCAAGTCCGGGAATCCCGGTGTCAACCGGCGAGATGTTCACGTGTCCACGCTCAAGGTTCAGCGTATTGAAGGGGTTGCCGGTATAGAACTGGAACGCCATCGACTCGCCGGCAGGGACGTCCTTCCAGGTGAACCACGCAAAAGGCGAGCCCTTCGCCAGCGTCAGCGTGAGCTGCTCCGTCGAATTTTTGCGGCCCAGGAGAAAATCGATATCCCAGTCGCCCATCCTGTCTGCGACCAGGTTATCGGGAAACGCATCCCCCCATCCAGGCTCTGTCGCGTTCAGGTCATCAGCCGGAAACACCCGGAGGCCGGAGATCCACTGCCCCTTCTGGCTGATCTCCCGTGTCTTTCCGTCAGGAGAGAACGTCGTTGATCCCGCCGTGCAGGTGTTCGGCCCGTATTCCGCACCGTCAGCGGCGGCAGGGATTGGCATCGAGAAGACAAGTCCCCTCACCCGACCCTGCCCGTCAACGTTTGCGTACCGGTTCCTGAACGTGAGCGAGAGCGGGTCTGCGTACAGTGTCGACTGTACGAATGGGGTCGAGACTTTGACAAACGGCTCTGTCGCTGACTTGAAGTAGGCTCCCGTGTAGTTCAGGGTGTTGTTCGGCCAGATAGTATATCCAGCCCACGAGTGGAGACCGTACACGAGCTGCCCGTTCCTCATATTGTCTGAGACCGGGGCGTATTCGGCATAGATTGGAGTCGGGTTCAGGCACCAGTTGCATTCAAAGAGATCGCTCCCCCGCCACCGGCAATTGTCAGCCCGCTCGGTCTGAACATACGCGTTCCCTAGCTTTATCGGGGTTGCGATAACGAGAGCTGAGAAGGTGAAACTGAGGATGAAGATGAGAGAGAGTATTCTAAAGAGAATTACTCTTGGCATGGTAACGGAGGATTCAGGGGGGATGGTATTTATAAGTTGGTAACCCGGGGAGAGGGAACACGCACGCGAGGCATACTCTTTCCCTTCCTCTCTCCCTCCATTATCACCTTCCAACGTATATGCCGCCTCAATCCATTTCGCAAACCCCAAGACACCGTGCTATCCATACATACATCATATATGCGCACCGCCCATCCTCTCCTTCTTTTTGCCATCCTGCTCATCTTCCTGCTTGGAGCAGGCTGCCTGCATGAGCATACGAAGGCGGCCGCGGAAAAAGAGGTCATGCTCGCGATCCTTGGGAATGCCTCCGGCGCCATCCAGTATGTCCTTGGCGAACTCGATACTACTGCCTCGATGACAGCTGCGTCTCTCGAAAAGACCGGGCTAGCCGGGGCTGATGCGGAGGCGGTGCTCGAGGAGGGAATCGCATCCCACCCCCTCGTCCTCACCATGATCACCTACGATGTGAATGGCACAGTCGTTGCCGCGGAGCCGGAGAGCGTGAAGGTGCTCGTCGGGCAGAACCTCTCTGGCCAGGAGGTTGTGCAG
Source organism: Methanobacteriota archaeon (assembly GCA_029547605.1). Lineage (GTDB taxonomy): Archaea > Halobacteriota > Methanomicrobia > Methanomicrobiales > Methanospirillaceae > Methanolinea_A. The sequence goes on from JAKPPB010000123.1 coordinate 98,481, forward strand.
CGGGCGCTCGCGGAGAAGGTCCCTTTGATGAGCGCCATGTTCCCGCTTGCCGAGGGCGGGGACGGAGTGGTAATCGAGCACCCGGTCCGATCGTCTGACGGGGAGTTCCTCGGGGTGCTGAGCACGATGTTCATGCCCTACGATCTGATCAGGCCGTTCGCGGATGATGAATCGAACGGGACTCCCTACACATTCATGGTGATCGAGACCGGGGGCCATATCCTCTACGACCCGGACCCGGACGAAGTGGGGAAGGAGACCTTTGGGGATGCTCTCTATGCACAGTTCCCGGAGATCGACCGGGTCGCACGCCGTGCCGCCGCAAACCGCTCAGGGTACGACACCTACATCTTCTACGGCACAGGGACAGATAAGGTCGTCCGGAAAGAGACCTTCTGGTCGACTGTCGGTCTCCACGGGACGGAGTGGAGGGTAATGGTGATTGGGGAGTCGTAATCTTCGCTTGCGCCCTTTCCTGTCATGCGATGGCACAACTCTTTTCCCCCTCTGCACAAACCGGTAGTCAATGATTCGCAGGTATCTTTTCCTCATTTCGGCGATCCTTATCGTAACAATCCTCGCTGCAGGGTGCATTGAGGGAATGGGATCAAAAGATGGGGCTCCGGTCGGAACACCGGGCCCTGCAGCTGTCACGACCACCGTCACATCGTATGCACCTCCCGGGAAGATTACCACCACCCCGGAACTCGTCGCATTTGTCACCCACGCTGCGGCGTTCGCACGGGAAAACGGAAGAGATGCAGCGATTGCCGCGTTCAACGACCCAAACGGACCGTTCGTCATAGGCACGATCCAGGTGTTTGCCCTTGATTACGACGGAACCCTCCTCGCGGATGCAGGAGAGTCCGAAAGAGTCGGGACAAACATCATGGACATGACCGACTCATTCGGGATCCCGTTCGTGCGAAAACTCGCAGAGACTGCAGGGCTCGGGAGGGGATACGTGAGTTACCGCTACCTGAACCCGGCAAAAAATAACACGAATGAACCGCGGATCGCCGTGGTCGAAGACGTGGACGGTACCTATTACGTGGGCGCGGCGATGTTTGCCTCCGAAGGAGAGGTCTTTCCCTCGTTGAAGTTGAACATGTCGGCAGCGCACCCGGATGTCGATGACCTCGTCGCCTATGTGAAGAGCGCCGTTCTCTACGCAAAGGAGCACGGGAGGGAGAAGGCCCTTTGGGCATTCAACGACCCTGATGGGGAATTTGTCCGGGGCGAACTTGTCATGATGGCATTCGACTTCCAGGGTATGAATCTCGCAGCCCCGCCATATTCTCCCGAGCTTGTGAACTACCGAATCAACCTGATCAACTACCAGGACCCCGACGGCGTAGAGACCATCCGCGGGCTCCGCGACATCGCGAAGGGAGGTGGGGGCTTCTTCTACACTGTCGCTCGGGTGAACGCGGACGACAGGAGCATCTACATCCCGAAGATCGACTATGCCGAGCCCGTCGACAACGACTGGTGGATCTTCTCAGGGGTCATCGCGCCGGAGTATGCAAGTGCCGCCACAGGCAACCTGACCGGCGTCCAGATCCGGTATTTCACGCGCGATGATCTTTATAACCGCGTGAACGAGGCGGTCGCCTTCGCGAAGGAGAATGGAAAACAGAAGACCCTCGCCGAGATCAACAACCCTCAGGGGAGGTTTGTCACCGGCGACCTTTTCGTGTGGGCATCATCGCGGGACGGTGTCCTGCTCGCGGACCCCTTCTGGAAGTCAGGGGTCGGGCAGAACCATTGGGAGTATGCTGACCGGCACGGAATGAAGGTGACTCAGGTCGGGATCCAGGCAATGGAGAATGGCACAGGGTTCTCGCACGCGCTCTTTCCGAACACTGCATTGAACGGGACTGAAAATGTGCACAAGCTTATTTATATGAAGGCCGTGGACGACACCTGGTGGATCGGGGGTGGGATATACGGCATAAGGGTGGACTGAAAGGACCCCACTTCAGCCCCGGGAAAGTGCCTGCCACTTTTTCCCGTTCTTTTTGAGTGCACTGGGAAAAGGGCAATTCTCTCCGGCATCCGGCGATTCCTGCAATCTCACTTGTGATCGATGCATTAACATTTCCCACCACTGTTCTATTCGTCTGCGAGAGACCTTTGAACGACATTTGAGACCGTGAGCACCTCTCTTCCTCCACCCCGATTTTCTGACAGTGCGACAGGGGACATCGGGCGTGCACCCGATATCCTGAAAGAAGGAATCCCCGGGAACTTATCTCGCGATGCATCTTTATCTCCTTCCCGGCACCAGTATTGCCAGTATGAAAATTCCATTGGTCCTCCTCCTCGTAGTCCTCGCAATAGTTGCCTGCGGGTGTACCGATCAGGCGCCTGATGAATCCCCCACCCCCGGTACAGGGACATTCCAGGCATACACCGAAAATGCCTCCATTCCCCATATCACCGGCACATGGGCCGGGACGGGTATTGGCCACATCCAGAACGAGGGGTTCCATCAACCAAAAGAGGTAGTATTCCGTATCACTGATCAGAATGGCTATGCATTTACCGGCAAGAAGGAGTACACGCGGCCGGATGGAAATTCCCATTCCGAGTCCTTCTCAGGGGTATTTTCTCCCGCTGGGGATATCCTGATCTGTGACAGCGGCTCTGGCTACACGATTGGATCATTCACGGGACCGGATCGAATGGAATTGCGGGATGCTGAAGACGGGGAAGAGGCTCGAGCCTATTTCCTTCAACTTATCAGGAAAAAGACCTGATCGATCCCCTCCTTTTTTTCGGATCGCTTCCTTCATGAGGGAGAAAGTTCCCCGCACCCTTCTTGGCGCAATCTTCCTCCCCAGCTTTTCCATTCTTACTCGTCACGGTCTTTGCACCAGGGCTCTTATCCTCCGGAATTCCGCTCTCCCACCCCCATAAATAGCCTCGTGCCTGATCTCTCAAGAGAGATGGCAGGATCATTGGAACTCGAACCTACCGCCGCGCTTGTCATGGCATGGGCAGAGGACCTGGAACCGTGAGGAGAGCGCGGCGCTTTTCTTTTTCCGGCTCGATCTCTTGCCAGGCAGGCGGGTGTAACCTGACTGCGAATCTGTCAGCATGCGATAAAAGAGATGGAACTTCTCCTGACCGGAATAAACCAGTATTTCCCTGCCGTGGATCACAGATGGATCCGGGTTCCGACCAGGGGACTGTAGGCGAAGGTTGCCATCTATCCACCTGTCGTTCACTCCAAACTCCACTTATGTATCAATTCCCTCGAGATAGTATCCTGCCCTGATGTCCCGGAATAATACGCGAATCTCCGCGCTTCCGCTTCACGCATAACTAATAAACCTGCGGTCCAAAAGAGTGTAATGCCACCAAAGGCGGGTGAAACCGGTTTACCGGGGCAGGGAGGCAACACGTGAAGCTGGATTTCAAAGAGACCTGTGTCGAGGTCCTCAAGGCAATCTCCCCGATAGTGCTCGTGATCCTCCTGGTGGAAATCACATTTATCGGTATATCTCTCGAGTCACTTGCCAGGTTTCTTGTCGGGACGCTCATGGTGGCACTCGGTTTCGTCTTCTTTTTATCCGGCGTGAAGATTGGCCTCCTCCCCATGGGCGAGGCGATCGGGTCCGAACTCCCGAAAAGTGCTTCCCTCCTGCTGATCATCGGCATTGCATTTGTCTTTGGGTTCTTTGCAACTGTTGCGGAACCGGATGTGCAGGTGCTGAGTTGCATGATCGACATCGCATCAAACGGTGAGATTGGGCGCAGCATGCTGCTTGGGATCATCGGGATCGGGGTGGGATTCTTTGTCGCAATGGCGATGATCAGGATCGTCCTCGGCGTCCCCATCGCCTACCTCCTTGCAGCTGGGTACATCGCGGTGATCATGCTTGCAATATGGATTCCCCCCAAGTACCTGGCGATATCCTTTGACGCAGGGGGTGTCACGACCGGGCCACTCACGGTCCCGTTCATACTTGCCCTCGGGCTCGGCGTCAGCTCGGTGCTGGGCGGCCGCTCGAGACTCTCTGACGGGTTCGGACTGATTGGACTTGCCTCTATCGGGCCGATCCTTGGTGTGATGGTGATGGGAGTGGTTGTCGCATGATTGGTGCCGATGTGCTCCACGGACTCGACCGCCTTGTCGTGGACGTCTCGCTCGCTCTCATCCCGCTTGTGATCTTCTTCCTCGCGTTCCAGTTCCTCTATCTGAAACTGCCCGGAAGTTATGTCATAAACCTCCTGAAGGGCGTGGTCTTCACGTTCGTAGGGATGGTCCTCTTCCTCCAGGGGGTCCATATCGCATTCCTCCCGGCAGGGCAGGAAATTGGGGCATACTTCGGGGGCCTCGAGCAAAGGTGGGTCATCATCCCGTTCGGCTTCCTTGTCGGCTTCCTTGCAACCTTTGCAGAGCCTGCAGTCAGGATCCTCTGCCACCAGGTGGAGGAGGCCTCGTCGGGGTTCATACGTGAATCGCTCCTCCTCCTCGTGCTCTCTCTCGGGGTCGCAGGATTCGTCGGGCTTGGGATGGCCAGGCTCGTGTATGACATCCCGTTCCTCCCTGTGATGATCGCGGGTTACATATGCGCCCTCGTCCTTCTCCCGTTTGCAGACAGGGATTTCATCGCCATCGCGTTCGATTCGGGGGGCGTCGCGACGGGGCCGATGGCGGTAACGTTCCTGATGGCCCTTTCTGTCGGGGCATCAGCAGTCATCGAGGGGCGAAATCCCGTCACCGACGGGTTCGGGCTGATTGCATTTATTGCACTGGCGCCGATCCTCGCGGTGCTCCTGGTCAGTATCATATTCCGTCGAAAAAGGGTGAGAGATAATGCTGTGTGAAGGGTGTAAAGAACTGATTGTGACGATTGTGAGCAAGGGGTGGGCCGAGCAGGTGATCCAGGCATCCAGGGATGCGGGTGCGGAAGGGGGGACGATCCTCATGGGCAGAGGTACCGGGATCCACGAGACCCAGAGCCTGTTAGGCATCCCGATCGAGCCTGAGAAGGAGATCGTATTCACGGTGGTCGATCCCGAACAGACCGAGCAGGTTCTCGAAGCTATCAGCAGGGGTGCCGGACTCGAGACTCCGGGGAGAGGGATTGCCTTTGTTATCCCCCTCCAGCGTGTTGCGGGCCGCGTACATAAATCCTGCAGGATCGGCGTGCAGGGGGATCACAAGGAATGAAAGGGCCATGCTGATGAGTGCGGGAAGGCTGCCCTGATACCCCGGCACAAGAAAGAAAGGAGCATCCCTGGATGTTTCCTGGCAGGAGGCTCTCCCGCAAGAAAACGAAGAGATCAGGTCTTTCTGGAGAGAGAGAAGCCACTCGCGACTCTCGCGGGAGGTCCGGGAGAAGCCCCGATCCACCAGGATTGTGAAGCAGCAGAAGTGCAATCACTAAAAGAAACATATAATCGATTATTTTATCGAATATCTCCCGGCATTGCAACCTTTTTCCTACCTGTCCGTGCGAGGACCAATCCGACTGCAACAGGGATCAGGAATGTCAGTGCATAGTAGAGGTAAACGTCCACCTCGTAATATGTCGCCTGGAAGAGCATGACAATGAACATATAGTCGAGGACGACTGCAATCAGAGTCCACGCAAGCCCGATGCCGATATAATACCGAAAATGAAGACCCCTGTCTTTGAACCACCACCATGTGATTCCAATCGTGACAGGGGTGAATAAGCCAATCATGACCCATCCCATGATACCCGCAAATGGGGTGAAGAACAGCACCAGTGATGCAAGGTACCCGATCAGCCAGAAGAATGTTCCAAGCCCCGCGGTATCTTTGATCCACTCCTTCATACCTGTTCACTACGCATCCTCGCCTGTTATTGCTTCCGTGAACCGTCTCCATGAACTGGTAGTTGCCCGATCTGGAATCGGATCTTCATTTTGGGATGATCGTTGAGGCGGCCATGGGTGCACCAGCCCCACAACCTTCACCGCGCTTATCTCCCCTGTTGGTGTGGACATCCGGATATTCCCGATCCAATGCCGGAATATTCCCCGCTGCATTTCGTAACCAGGAGAGTTCGTTCTGAAAGGCGCAGGAGGTTATCGTGTGCAATTTTTTGAAAGGGAAGACCCGGGAACTCCGGCATCTATGAGGCAGTCCATGGTTCCGCTCTCGATTCAGGGTCGATATGTTGATCCCAGCTCAACGTGCCCTGCTGTACTGTCGCTGAAGACCCGGCATGGATCCAGGAGCCTTTTTTTGAAGCGCGACATAGGTAAACCAGCCTAGTTCTTCTCTGCCCTCCCCAGGGCTGAGCATGACTATCCATACCTCCAGGCGATTCCAGTTACGCACATGATCAAGCTGTTCAGGGAAAAGAGATGGACTCCCGAAGGCCAGGACCAGGGCAGGGCAAAAGGCCTGGTTCATGGAGGAACCCATGTAAAGGGTATCGCTATGAGCGTCGAGCGTCCAAGAGATCCGGTCCGGTGCTTCCCGTATTGCATCATTGGCGGATGGTGAGCCGCTATCTGAAACACCCGGTTGGGATCAGGAGAAGACAACCAGGTGAGAGGAGAGGATTTGGGGGGGAAAGGGTCACAATGACTTTACTGCGAGGGCAATATCCTCTTTCTTGATTGTCTTTCGTCCCGCATGCACTGCGAACTTGTTTGCCTCTTTGACGAGGTCCGCTATGTAGTCTTCTGCCTTTGCCACGAGCGCAGCCGCGCCGTCACTGCCGACACGCTCCGCTCCACTCTGCTTGGCAATCCTTACAACTGCCGCAATAGGTAAATCTGCCACCTTGATTCCCTCAATCCAATAGAGGTTTATATAGTATTTATAAATTATCCCGGGAGTATCTCCTGGACTGCAATAACCCGCAGGACGACCTATTCATCCGGGATCAAAAAGCGACCCTAAGAGCGTTCTGCTACGTCCGCCCCCGTATCTCCCGGTGTCAAATGACCACGGAGAGGGAGGATATGCCGTCGAAATGGAGCCTTACAGATAAAAATGGAGAGAATTATCAGGCGTTTTTCATCTTGGCCTTTCCCACAAACCCATCCTTGCCAAGATAATAGAAATAGCCCTTCTCTTTTGCGATCTTTTCAGTACCGACCTTCTTTTTCTTCCCGGTCTTATTGTTCTTCATCGGTGCTGCCCATACGTAGCCATCCTTCCCAAGGTAATAGAGGTAGCCGGCTTCACGCTTGATCTTCTCTTTTCCAATTTTTGTACCCATACATCAAGTTTTCTATATTGATGTTTATAAGCGTTTCGGGTCTTTGGCCTTATTCTCCTCCTTGTTCCTTCACATCACCATGCGTGTTACACGATCTTTCCTCCCATGGGGATCTCGTGGAGGTCCGAAAAAATCACTTCTTCCCTTCCCTTACGCGGCAGGGCACATCCGTATAACGAAGCATGGGAAAAATGAACCTCTGTCTACAGCCATCTCTGTCGTTCCCCAGTAGAGAAGCCTTATCGTTTCCTGATACTCCCCTCAACCAGTGTCAGGGCCTTTGCCCTGTAGTGATCCGATATTTCCAAATCCTCAGGTGCAGAATGCTCACGTATGCCTGCACCGCTCATCGGACGTAAATTCGGTATCGGGACCATTCTTCCACTGGCTCCCGAAAAAACACGAGGGATCAAGATTCTAGGGATATCCGGCTCCAGCCGCCAGCAGGCCGGCATGTCGAAGTCAGAACGGCTCCTCCAGACTGCATTGGAACAATATGCATCTTATGGATGTGCAACCAGGTTCCTGCGCCTGAAGGATCTGAAGATCTATGACTGCGAAGGGAATTACTCCGAGAATCCTGCGTATTGCACTTACCCCTGCCAGAGCACTCTCAAGTATGCTGATGACGAGATGCAGACGGTGTATGATGCAGTCCTTGATACGGATATCCTCATCCTTGCGACCCCCATCAGGTGGAACAATCACAGTGCACTGGTCCAGAAATTTGTCGAACGGATGAACTGCATCGAGAACCAGTACTCCTGGTTCGGTAAAAGGATGATACAGAAGAAAGTGGCGGGCCTGATTATCATAGGGCATGTCGATGGGATCCAGCATGTTGCGGGAAATCTTCTGAACTTCTTTGCCTGGTTAGGATTCCATATCCCCGATGTATCCATTGCTTCGTGGGTGGGCGAGAATGACGAGGATACCACAAGGGACTGGGAACAGATCCAGCAGAACAAGTACACGCAGGAAGACCTGCAGAATCTCATCCACAGTTCCCTTCACCTTGCATACCGGTTGCAGGCAGGCCCAGTCTAAAAAAATATGAAAACACTCATGATGCGCCTCTCAAAAGGCCCAACGCTTGAAAATGCGGAAGGCATTTTCATAGGAAATTACCATGAAACTCTGCGATCACTATCCCCGGATTTCCTGCTCAGAACCCCTTGCACAATAGTAGGCTTTCACAAGCCCTATCATGCCCGTCACTGGACACGTCGGGCATATACAGCCTTTCATTACAGCAGGGCAGACGCTTTTTCCATTGAGACAGTAGAGTAGCTCATCTTTCTCTTTCATGCACGTAGAGTAGGTTGGACACTCCCCGCAAATACACATTGCCCGGGTCTCTATCATTGCCTGCTTTTTCTCTCCGGCTGACATCTTCTCCAGCTTTTCTGCCATTTCCGTGAACTTGTCCATGTATTTCCCTCTCCAGGGCCCTGAATATGAAAGACTTCTCGATTTCCTGTGAAAAATGTAACGGTAAGATCCTGAATGCCCGTTCAATCCTGCTCTGTGCGTGCCCTGGAAGAGATGCATTCAAAGAAATATGAGTCATCTGGGGTGATGATTGACCGTGAAGTCCCCCTTTTTTGGGAATTGAATTATTACAGAACCGCTGCCTCACTCCTTGACGGCAACCTGATATCTCCTCAGGGAGAATATGTCCCATTCTCCCTCCTTCGATGAAGAAGAGAGAAAATGGACAATGGATCCTGCAATAATCGGGATGGGATATCTTCATTCAGGAACCAATTAGATTCCAGGAACCGATAAGCCACCCGCTGTGCGATGATATATCTGGGCTCAGCGGGAATCGAATATCCCGATCTTCATCAAAACCCCTCCTCATTCGTCAGCGGGAATACATCATTGAACCCCTTTTTTCATGAAAGCAGGAATGATGCGTCCTGCAACCTCCATAATTCCTGAATTCATCGATGACTTCGCATATTCCTCCTTATTTCTTCTTTTATCAGGCGAGACATCTCTTTTCCTGAATCATCATTCCGTGGATTGGCTCGCCCCCTGTTCTGCATTTTCATGGGCTATCCAGAAACGGTCTGAAAAGCGGAAATTTTCTCTTGTTTTACTTTCCGGCTCCTTGTCCGGTTTCTTCACACTGTGAAACCCTTTCCCCTGGCATCCTCAAGGGAATGAGATGATATCGTCCCCTGGAGCAAGGGTTCATATTCAACCTGCCGCAATGGAGAAGATCGAGCGATCACTATATGGTCCGACAATTTCCCCGCCCTCGAATCGTCGTCAGCAGGTGTATCGAGTTTGACCCCTGCCGCTATGACGGCTCAAAAATTTCCTCCCCTGCCGTTGAACGCCTGAAGAGGTTTGCCGAATGTATCCCGGTATGCCCCGAGGTCGAGATTGGCCTTGGCATCCCAAGGGCAACAGTGAGAATTGTGAGGATAGACGGTATCGACCACCTCGTCCAGCCTGCCACCGGCCGGGACGTGACCGGGGAGATGACTGCTTTTACGGCCCGGTTCCTCGATGGCCTCCCTGCTGTTGACGGGTTCATACTGAAGGGGGGATCACCGACTTCCGGGACGAGCAACGTCCGGGTCTATCCAACCGCAGGAAAGAGTATGGCAATCGACAGGTCCCCTGGGTTTTTTGCGCGGGAGGTGCTGAAGCGATATGGAGATCTTCCCATCGAAGATGAACTGCGCCTGAATCATCCCCGGATCCGCGATCATTTCTTCTCTGGGATCTTTACCCTTGCCGCATTCCGCGATGCAGAAGCGACCGGTGACAGAGAAGCGCTGGTCACATTCCATGCAGAGAATAAACTCCTGCTGATGGCCTCCCACCAACAACTCATGCGCGAGATGGGCCGGTTCGTTGCACACAGGAGGGGAAAAGACCCGGAAGAAATCTGGGGCCAGTACCGCCGCATGCTCTGTGAAGCGCTCGCCCGGGTTCCGCGCTACACAAACCATATCAACGTCCTCCATCATGCACTGGGGCATTTCAGGAACCGGGTTACCAGGGAGGAGAGAGAATACTGCCTCCAGCTGATTGGCCGGTACCGGGACGGCCATGCCACACTCTCCGAGCCCCGCGACCTGCTCCGGTCCTGGGTGATCCGTTTCCAGGACGAAAGCCTCATGGACCAGACCTTCTTTGCCCCATACCCAATCGAGCTTGCTGACCTCCCCGAAGAGATCACTGAGCGCGGGAGAGATGTATGGAAGAGCAGGAAAGGTCCCGACACGACAGACGATCCCGGCACTCCCAGGAGAGACTGACTTCTGTGACTTCCAAAAAAAGGGAGGATATTTCCAGAGTGGACGACGTGACGCTCGTCTATCCCCACCAGCTCTTCCCGGAGAGCCCGGCACTCTCAAAAGCCCGGCCGGTCGTACTTGTGGAAGATCCGTGGTTCTTCCGAAGACACCGGTTCCATGCCCAGAAACTCATGTTTCACCGTGCGTCAATGCAGGCCTATCGCGATTACCTTGAAAGGGAGGGATATGCAGTATCCTATATCGAATCTGCAGAGATTCCTACGAGTGCAGACATCTTCGTGCGCCTCTCGAAAAACGGGACAAAAGATGTTCACCTCTGCGACCCCATCGAACACGGCCTTTCAAGAGAGGTGTATATCGCCTGCTCGAAGCATGGGATACATGCAGTCACCTGCGAAAGCCCGATGTTTCTCTGCGAGAGGGAATATATACTCAAGTTCTATGAGGATGGCAGAAGGTTCCACCTGACCGATTTCTACATCGCGCAGAGAAAGCGCCTCAACATACTGCTCGATGAGGAGGGAAAACCGGTAGGCAAGCGCTGGACATACGATACGCTCAACAGGGAGCCCTTGCCGGGCGATATTCCAATACCGCAGGTATGGCGGCCTGAATGGAACGAATACGTGAAAAATGCAGCGGCGTACGTGAGAGAACAATTTCCGGGTGCCCCCGGAGATCCGGGCAACTTTTCCTGGCCGGTCACGTTCGACGATGCACACCGCTGGTTTTTGGATTTTCTCACACACCGCCTGGCCCTGTTCGGGAGGTACGAGGATGCCATCCATCGCACTGAGACATTCCTCTTCCACTCTCTGCTCAGTCCTCTCCTCAACTGCGGGTTGCTCATCCCCGGCGAGGTAGTGCACTCCACGCTTGGGTATGCCGATGCGCATGAGATCCCGATTGAGTCCGTCGAGGGGTTCATCCGCCAGCTGATCGGCTGGAGGGAGTTTGTCAGGGCAGTCTACCTGATTGCTGGGGAGCGCGAGCAGTCTTCAAACGTGCTCCGGCATTCCCACGCGATCCCTCCCTGCTTCTGGACTGCCAGAACGGGGATCGAGCCCGTGGATGCCATCATCCGGAGGGTGATCGATCATGCCTACTGTCACCATATCGAACGCCTGATGGTGCTCGGCAACATCATGCTCCTCGCTGAATTTCATCCCGACCAGGTCTATGCCTGGTTCTCAGAGTTGTTCATTGATGCCTATGACTGGGTGATGGTCCCAAATGTCTATGGCATGAGCCAGTTTGCGGATGGAGGGGTGATGAGTTCCAAGCCCTATGTATCCGGGTCGCGGTACATCCTCCGGATGAGTAACTTTGAGAGAGGTCCCTGGTGCGATCTCTGGGACGCGCTTTACTGGCGGTTCCTGTATGTCCATCGGGACGTATTCGCACACAATCCACGGATGGCCCCTTTTATTGCGTATATCACTCGGATGCCCGAAGAGAGACGATCAGTCCTGATCGACAGAGCCGAACAGTACCTCGCCTCCATCGGCGCGTGTGCGGGAGTCCCTCACCCCTCCCCCCACACGAAAAGCCCCCGGAGAGACCAGTAAACCAGGTATCAGGAACCCTGATCCCGACTTCCATCCCTCTCATGGAGAGGGGGTCAGTTCCCCACCCTCACTCCTGTTCACTTCCTCTTCGATGACCCCGTCCTTCATGGAGATGATGCGGTCGAAATATTTCTTGTGCCATTCCTCATGGGAGACCATGACGATTGTCTGGTGGAGGTCCCTGTTCAGTCTCTGGAAGAGATCGAGGATGATCTTCGAGTTCTGCGAGTCCAGGTTCGCGCAGGGCTCGTCTGCGAGCAGGAGAGTGGGCCTGTTCACCAGCGCACGTGCGATGGCGACGCGCTGCTGTTCGCCTCCGGACATCTCCCCCGGGAGGTGGTGGATGCGGTTGCCGAGCCCGAAGAGGGTGAGGATCTCGCTGCAGGCGAGCGTGCACTCCTGGGCGGTCATTCCTCTTGCCATGGACGGGAGATAGACGTTCTCCTTCGCGGTCAGCTCGGGGACAAGGGCATAGTCCTGGAATACGTACCCCAGGCGGCGCAACCGGAACTGGGTCCGGGCACGCTCGTCGAGGGTGCCGGCATCGACCCCGTCGATGAGGATGGTCCCGCTGGTGGGACGGTCGAGGAGCCCGAACATGTGGAGGAGGGTCGACTTCCCGCTTCCGCTCGGGCCCATGATCCCCACGAAGTCACCTTTCTGGATCTTCACCGATACACCGTTCAGAGCCCTGACCTTGACGGCCCCCATGCCGTATATCCTTGTGAGATCGCGTCCGATGATCATGTCAGCCCCGTATTGCAGAGAGTATGTCTTCCCTCGTGGTGATCCACGCAGGGACGTACCCTGCGATCAACGAGACGATAAAGAGGCTCATCGTGGACCGGACGATCAACGGAAGGTCCACCACGGGGGCAACCGGGCCCCCGGGGAACACAATGGGATTTGCCGCGAGCAGCTGGAGGATGAGCAGGAGGAAGATACCCCCCATGAGCGTCCCGATTGCAAAGATGAAGAGCGCCTGGAAGAGGTATGACTTGATGATGATGGAGCGGTCGATCCCGATCGCTTTCAGGATGCCGATCTGCTTGCGCCGGTACACCGTGTTGATGAAAATCACGATGAATATGACGACGATTGCAATCACCAGGCTGACCGCGGTGCCGATGAAGTTGATGATGTTGAAACTGCCGATGATCTGGTTCAAGAAATTTGCAGACTTCTCCTGCCATGTCCATATCTTCTCCTGGACGCCGAAGGAGAGGAGGGTGTTTCGCATCTCGTTCTCTTTTCCGGTCTCTATCGTCCGTACAAGGACCTGGTTTGCCATATCTTCAAGCCCGAACACGTCCTCGTATTCCTTTTTCGTGATGAATGCATTCGAATCGACACTGAAGGAGTTTGAGGTCACTATCCCCTTGACCCGATACTGCCGGGTCACGCCATTATTGAAGCTGATTTCCACCACCCTGCCCACACTCACGCCGCCAAGGGAGGGGACCACGTCGAGTTTCTCGTCCTCGTTGCCCGCGAGACGAGAACCCAGCACGACCTGGCCCGTATCCCCGTCAGCAAGGTACGAGCCGCTGGAGACTTTCGTTGCGATCCTGAGCACTGCCTGTTCGTCACGCGGGTTTATCGCATAGAGGACAGGGGTGACCACGTTTCCCTTGTATGAAATTGTGGCACTGGTCAGGTACCGTGGAGAGACTCCCGTAATACCGGGTATCCGTTCGAGCTTCCTTTGAAGTTCGCTCACCTGGCTGATGTACACCTGGTTTTTCTTTGGTTCGATCACCAGGTTCCCATAGCTGTAGTCGATACTCTGCTGGTTGAAGAGCACTGCGACGCCGGTGATGATCGAGGGGAGGAAGATCAGGTTCACAAAGACCATCCCGATGATGAGGATCGTCAGGGAGAGTGTCCCTTTGTTCCCCCGGAGAATCGACCGCTTCGCGAGGAAGAAGGCGACTTTTGACTCTTCAAACATTGCCGGTTCCCGGTCTGCGGCGGAAGAGATACCAATACGCTCCCGCTCCCACAATCAGCAGAACGACGATTGCGCCGATCAGCATGGGGAGGTTGTCAGTATCTTGAATGTTCAGGTGGAGATCCTGCTGGATCTGGTCTCTTCCATAATCATCCTCGTAACTGATCGTCAGCGTGAAGGGGATATCCCCTGCCCGGTCTGCCTGGAGGTTGAAGGGGGCCGGCGCATCGTTTCCCGGCTCTATCTTTCCAACGAACGCCTCTCTCGTTCCGCTGAGCGGGATATCTACCCTGGCATCGACAGACTTGGCATCGTCCGTGCCGGTGTTCTCGATCCTGATGATCAGGACAAACTGGTCTCCCTTCTTGATCCTGGCCGGGTCCGTCGTGACCTGCGAAATGTCAAGCCGGGCCTTTCCCCTGACGTTGATGCCAAGCGTCTCTCCCTGCCGCTGGTTCGATCCATCCGGTTCCTGGAACTCAAGGATCAGGTTTACCGGGCGAATGCCAAGCGGGGATTTTTTATCGGTGGAGAATTCCATCACGACAGTACTTTTCTCATCCGGGCCGAGTTTTGCGATATGGATGGTACTTGGGGTCTTTGCGGTAATCGAGGAGGTCGACGAGTTCACGGTGAGCCTGATATTGCTCGCCGCTACCTGCCCCGTATTCTCGAGCACCACCGTTGCAGAGAAGTCTTCGCCTGGGACCACGCTCGCCGGCAGCTGCTTCGCGATGCTGATCCGTGGCCTCTGCTGAATCAGCACCTCGCTGTTTACATTTACCGGGATGGGAAATTTCAGGCTCTTTGCATCAGAGACCCGGATCCAGACCTCGGGGAAGAATACCCCGGTCTCCTTTGGTGCCCTGATGAGAAACGAGATAGGGATCGACTGGCCGGGCCCAAGTTCGCCGACACGGGTGTAGCCCCCGCTGATCACCTCGATTCCCTTTCCCACCATCGTGATGCTGTCAATTGGGGCATTAATGGCGACATTGGTGGTCGTTGCGGTGGTGTCGGAACTGTATGATTTGGTCAGCGTTGCCTGGTCCGCGGTATTCTTTACCGTCACCGTGACGATCCCCTCCTCCCCGGGAATCAGGACTGACGGGGAGACCTGGTAATCGGTGATGATCACGGTTGGGACACTCGCGGCTGCCGGAACTGCGATGCAGAAGAGCAGGAATAAAAGAGTCGCGACCAGCCCGCTATTCGACTCTGAAGGCCACATAGGTAAAGGGTATCCCACCGAGATGATAAATATAGAGACAAAGGCATGCGATAGTCCTGCAGGTGGCCAGGAGGTTTACCTACAGAGTTTTCCGCACAGGACACATGCTCCGGTTAGAGAATGAGGCCTGACGTGAACGTTGCGGTATTGTAAGGGAACCTTCCGGGTCAGGGCACCCTTATTTCCCCATAAGCCCTGATATGAGTAGCATGACTGTTACCATTCCCTACACGGTCATTCGCAAGGCCGGGGACGTCGAGTTCCGGAAATACCCGGCGATACTCCTTGCATCGGTCAGCGGGGGGGCTGAAGACGAGAGGTTCTCACTTCTCTTCCACTACATCGCCGGACAGAACCGGACCCGAACAGAGATCCCCATGACAGCGCCAGTCATTACCGGGGAGAAGATCCCCATGACATCTCCTGTGATCTCCGGGATGAAGGTAATGTCCTTTGTGATGCCGCTGGAGTACACCCTGGCATCCCTTCCTGAACCGCTCGACTCACGCATCAGTGTAAGGAAAGTGCCTGAGCGGACAATCGCCGCAATCCGGTTCTCCGGGACTGCAGAGGAAAAGACTGTCCGGGAAATGACCACCCGACTCCTGTCTGTGCTTGAACAGGAGAAGATTTCGGTCATCGAAGGCCCCTTCCTGATGCGCTACAACAGTCCATGGACACCCGGATTTTTACGGAGGAACGAAGTCGGTGTGGAGGTATCAGGGATCTGACATATGATGTGCGTGCGTGTGGTTTCTCTTTTACATCCAGGGTGGTCACTCCAAACCATTTCATCCTCACTGCCTTCTTCATGTTTTGTGTTACTCTGACGCTTGTCAGCACCGCAACTTCGCTTGGCTCGGCAACCGGGTGCTTCAACGATGCAGTCCGTTACACTCCATGCCCCGACGGGTAATATCGTAATCACTGCCTCTTGCGGGGAAAAGGGGTGCTCTGGCCAATGAAGTGGAGAGAGGGAAATAATCGGCCATCCCCCGATACAAGATGAGAATAGGGCTTCATGATACCCCCTCTGATTCATTCCAGCTTAATGCATAGGGTTTTTGCCCTGCCTGAACCGACTATGTGGATATTCTTTGGCCAGATCTGAATTTCCTCAGTCATTTCCCATAGTGTGTTTCTTCATCGCTTTCAGGCCCCTTATAGAGTGAGCGCAGACAACATTACAAAAAATTTTTAAATGCGTATAGGGAATACCATCTCATGAACAAAGCAGTACTGTACCTCATGGTTGTCATCCTTGCTGCCGCACTCGTAATTGCGCCTTCTGCCACAGCGATATCCAACCCGAATAAG
>JAKPPB010000014.1 GCA_029547605.1 Methanobacteriota archaeon
TCGTGCTCGCCCTTTCGTACCTGGCGCTTACCACCTTGAAGAGCAGGTGGGCGTCGCCCCGGTCCAGGACCTGAAACCCCAGCTCGTCTATCACGAGAACACCCGAGGAGAGGTATTTCCTCCTCCTGTTTCGCCTGGAAGAGCTCTCCTCGTCCCGCCTGAGGCGAAAAAGCAGGTCGTCGGCGGTCAGCCAGGAGATGGAGAAGCCATTCTGGACGGCCCGCACCCCCAACGCTGCGGCGAGGTGGCTCCTGCCCACTCCGGGCGGGCCGAGGAGGAGGATGTTCTCCTTCCTCTTGGCGTATTCGCAGGTCGAAAGCAGTTCGATCTCCTTTTTGTTCACGCTCCGACCAAAGGTGAAGTTGAAGCTTTCAAGGCTCTTGCCCTGGGGCAGGCCGGACAATTTATGCGAGGTGGACTTGCCCTCATTTAGTGGACACAAACCTAAGCTACTAATGACAAGGTCCGGTACTCGAACTCCTCAGGGGGCATGTACCCCAGGGACGAATGAAGCCTGTACCGGTTGTAGAAGATCTCTATGTACTCGTATATTGCCCTTTTTGCCTCGTTCCTGCTCGCAAATCGGGTCCCATTCACCAGTTCCGTCTTCAGCGTGCGGGAAAAGCTCTCCATCGGCGCATTGTCCCAGCAGTTTCCCTTACGGCTCATGGAACATACCATCCCGTGCTTTCGAAGCATTTCCCTGAAGGCACCGCTTGCGTACTGCACCCCCCGGTCGGAGTGGTGCAATAATCCTCTGCCGGGGTTCCTGCGCTTGATACCCATCTCAAGGGCATCGCAGACCAGCCCTTTAGTCATGGTTCTGTCCATGGACCATCCCACGATCTTCCTGGAGTAAAGGTCCATGGTGGCCGCAAGGTAGAGCCAGCCCTCCTCCATCGGAATGTAGGTTATGTCCGATAGCCACGTCATGTCACGGTATCCCACAGAGAAGTCCCCGCAAAGAAGGTTGGGCGCTACTTCGTAGCCGTAGCTGGAGTCCATCGTCGCCTTGTACTTTCTCCTGTGCCTCGCCACAAGGCCCGCACTCTTCATCAGGGCCGCCACCCGCTTGCGGCTTACCCTCACACCCCTCTTGACAAGCACACGATGGATCCTCGCCGAACCGTAACGACCTCGATATTCGTCAAAGATGGCCCGGATCTTCTCCAGTAGTTCCGACCTCTTGCGGGCCCTCATGGCCCTGTTGCTTTCAGATCCCGACTCCCATTTGTAGTAACCGCTCCGGGATACTTGATATATCGCGCACATCTTCTCCACGCTATGGCCTGCCTCCGCGTGTTCCCGGATCATTCGGAACCGTTCGGTCGCTTCGGTCACCTCGAGAAGATGGCGTGAAGTTTTTTAAGATCTCAAGGTCCTCCTCGGCTTCCTTGAGCTGCTTGCGGAGCCGGTGAATCTCCTCTTCTTGAGCGGTGCCCCTCTTCCTCTTGCCAGAGCCGGGAAAAGCATTCTCGGGGTTTTCGCGGTATTCCGCGATCCAGCGGTAGCACAGGCTCCTGGAGATCCCCGTCTTCTTGGACAGATCGTCCACCGTAAGTTTCGAGTTCTCGAACATCCTCACCGTCTCAAGCTTGAATTCCCTGGTGTACCTCGTTTTGGTCGCCTTCTTCCCCATCCTTGGACACCTACGACTAAGAGATTATATTTCTCTCTTCCCAGTGTCCACTTTTGGGGGACATTCCAGTTCCCGGCGAATTCCCGGTTCTCTCTCCTCTTGTTGCTGGATTCAGTCCGAGATGGCCGACTCGTAGGGCGCGCATGCTTCCTGCTGCAGGGATCTACCGTCGACAGAGCCCTTTTTATGCCTGTAAAGCCTGTATCTCAGGGTGCTTTCATCCACTTCGAAGGTGGACGTTACTTGTCTGATGCTCTGGTTTCTTGCAAGTTCTTCCGCGCCCAGGATGTGATGTTCCTTTAGCTTCACCACAGCTGGCACCCCCGTCCAGGTTCTTCCTGAACAAAGAATGCCGTATCCGTTTACAAGACTTCACCTCAAGATTGGATACATGTGCGGGAATCTGGATGTCCCTTTAGTGGTATTATATGGGTGTCTGTGACAGGAGCCTGGCCCTGTTCTTGACGGCCCTAAGTTCGATCCACCCTGAAGCCACGTCGGTGACGTCCAGGGTGAAAACAAATTCTCCTTTGGCGTTCCCGCCTTCATGGGAAACCAGGTCTATCTCGGCGAAACCGGGCCTCTTTTCGTCCCAGTCGGCGAAGGTGCGTATCGGTATCTTGTGCTTGAGCAAAGTCCCGGGCTTCATGGAAGAACGCTCCTTCAGGCGCAGTTTCCTCTTCCGGTCCGCCAGGATGCGGTCGATGGTGGCGGCGGAAATGGACATGACCTTGTCCCTGGTCTCTCCGGAGAGGGTGAGATCCCCCGAGGCCTCAAGCTTTGGGACCAGCCAGGGCAGGGCCGCGGCAAGCCTCTTGCCGCAGATGTAGTCCATCATCTTCCAAAGCGAAGCCAATACAGCGGCCGCTTCACTGTCATAGGTCCTAGGCCTCTTCCTTTTCCCACGGGCCTTATGGCCCTTTCTGTCGGCTTGCAGGATCAGGGAGGCACCCCTGCCGCCCCCAAGGTATAGGCGCCGGCCGAAGAGGCAGAGAAGATGGGAGGCGTAGTCCCGGTTGTAGCCCGTCGTGGCGGTAACACGGTCCAATATCAGGCCCTTCCCCTTCTTCGACGCCCTGCGGTACTCGTCAGAAGCCTGTACGATCACTTCCCTCCTCGCACTCATCGAAAGCCTCACCCGTCCTTCCCCCTTCCTCCAGGGTCATGCCCCTTGAAGGAAGATGCTATACCCTTCGGCTAGATTCTTAGGTGAGGCAACGTATCACTTTCGTCTAGATTTTAGGTGAGGCAACTC
>JAKPPB010000016.1 GCA_029547605.1 Methanobacteriota archaeon
TCTCAAAGGCTGGAGGTCCGGCTCCGGGCACGGTATCGTTATGCTGCCAGAAAGAACGTATCATTCCCAAATACGGATTATTGAGGCTGATACCATGTCTGGAGAGACCACTATCTCGCGCTATAAATGCTTTGTTTGCAAATTGGTGATAAAATCCGAGGATACTGTTCCTGTCAAGTCCCGTGTCAAAACAGGTCCGTGGACGGAGGAGATGGTTATTCCCGGCTGCCCGGAATGTCATAACCCGGTTGTCCCGATGTGTCCCCGTGACCACACTCACTGCACGCATGATATTATCTCTGGAATCGCTTACTGCCCTGACTGCGGCGAGGCGATGTGTCCCATATGCGGGAGCCACGACGTTGCACAGATTAGCCGTGTCACGGGCTACCTGCAGGAGGTCGGTGGTTGGAACGCCGGTAAACGGCAGGAACTGAAGGACAGGACGAGGTATGACCCGATGACAGGATCTCCCGTCAGGGCAGAGGACCCGGTGGGAGAAGTGTTTGTGCCCTCGACAATCCGACCTGCACCGGAACCCGTCAAAATCCTGACAGAGGTCAAAGCATGACCGCCATCGATTTTCAGGGACTGGTCCGGGAATTTCATCTCCACATGGGACATCACGTCGATTGTGACGAGATGGACCCTGACCTCCGGCTGCTCCGCTGCAGGCTTATCACGGAAGAGGCGGCAGAGTTTGTGGAGGCTGCGGCACAGAACGACAGAGAGGCAATGGTCGATGCCCTGTGTGACCTGCTCTACGTGACATTCGGGACGGGCGTCTGCATGGGGATTGACCTTGCAGAACCATTCCAGAAGGTCCATTCTGCCAACATGCGCAAGACGCCAGCCGGACCGTATGAAAAACCAATTAAGGGCGAGAATTGGGAGCAGGAGCGGTTGGTATGACAGGGACAATCCCGCTCACCACGTGCCCGGAGGAGATTCGGGCAATCAACCGCAGGAACGCACTCGCTGCTGTCTGGGACTCGGACATCTGGGACTTTCAGAAACAACTTTTTCTCTCACGTCACCGGGTATGTTACTGGTGCGGAAAGGAGGCAAAGGTCCCGCACCATTGTGATGATTCTCTGTATGGCAAACCCGGTTATGCCCGGTTATTTTTTGCAAATTGCATTCCGTTATGCCATAGATGCCACTGGGCTATTCATAAAGGCTTGAGACTCTGCCCGTCCTGCAAGAGCCATTATATCGCGCCCGGAAAAGACCTCTGCCGGCATTGTGACCCTGAACACCCGCAGAAGATGGAGGAATTGGAGAAAAAGAAGGCAATACTCCGCAAAAAGCAGCGGGAATACAGGAGAAAGCAATATCAGGAGATGAAAAAAAGATGGCAGAGTTCATAAAGGAATGGACAGTTATTGATGCTGCCACATACAGAACTATTGCAGAGAAATACATGATAATAAGCGCGTTCTCTCACCCGGTTCTGGCATTCACGTTCCGGTTCCGGTTCATCGACGCATTCACGGCAGAGGGGATGAACCTTGAGATGCGAACGTGGGGGAATGACGTTTTCCTCTGGGGGACAACACCCCACACGATATGCCTCTTCAACGAGACAACTCCCGGAGCGCGTGTGACGAATGTATCTCCGCTCGGCGGTGCTGCAAAAGACCGCGTTACCGTCAGAATCACGAAGACCGACACACCTATCGAGATTACCGCCCGCGTTCTGCACGAGATGTTGCACGTGATGGGTATTGACTCCGACCAGATGGATGGTAAGGATTACGAAGACTTCAAGAGATACGTGCGTGAGATGAGCCCGAATCGGGACATTCTGTGCAAATATTTCACGAATCCGGCGGTTATACGCATGAAGTGGGGGACACTTGGACAGTCACTCCTCCTCACCTACTACATCTACCTGCTCTACAAGCATATCCCTGAATGTTGCCGCCACGTTCCCGAACAGCTCATGCTCGGGATGGTAGGGGTGTTGTAATATGGAGAGACCGAGGGTTCAGAAACGCTGTTGCGTTTGCGGGAGAGCGTTCCCGCTCAAGGGAGATTCTGAACTGCAGGCTGCAGGTGTCAGAATACTCGTGCGGGACCAGCAGACTCTCTATATCTGCTCTCATCATCGAGACGCAGACCCTAACGCGTTCTACCCGACATTCACCACAGCAGCAGAATATAAAAGATACCCGTTAACGCCGGTCACAGAATACAGGAGGTATCAGACGTGAAGTCCTGCTATTATTGTGGCGAACAGATTGAACAGGGTAACGAGATTTGCGGGTATGACAAATTCCGTGCACGTGAACTCTGGTTCTGTTCTCAACACTGCAAGGAATTGCAGAAAAGCACCGGATGGCATTACTACCGATTCCCCCATACCCGGCAGGCTCACCGGCTCCACGCAGAGGACGAGGATTTTGAGGAATTCGTGAAACAATGGAACGCGACTCATCATGGTGAATATGCATGAGACAGATGATAATTGCATTAAGAACGACCGATTTTCAAAAGGC
>JAKPPB010000044.1 GCA_029547605.1 Methanobacteriota archaeon
CACCGCCACCACGATCTTCACTGTCCCCTCTCCGGTCTTGCTGTAGTTGAGCCGGGCTACTTCGCGGACCCTGGCCCCGCTCTCCTTCACCCAGTCAAGTCCCGATATCCCGAGGTCGAAGTACCCCATCTCGACGAACCGCGGGATCTCCTGGGGCCGCAGGATCTTCACTTTTGAGATGCGGCTGTCCGCGATCATGGGGTTGTAGTCGCGGTCGGACCGCTTCACCTCGAGATCCGCCTCGCGGAAGAGGAGGAGAGTCTGCTCCTCGAGGCTCCCCTTGGGAAGTGCGATAGTGATCATTGCGCTCTCTAGTGCGACGGCAGAGGGAAAAAATGTATCATGAAAAACCGCTTCAGCGATTTTCATTTGGATGGGCCGGAAGTGGATACCGTGGAAGGGGTATCGAAAGGGAATTGCTTCAGCGATTTTCACCCCCTGGAATCCCTTCAGTCCAGCGTGTGTACGACGAGGCCGGAGAGGAGTTTCGGCTCAAACCAGGTGGACTTCGGGGGCATGATCCCCCCGGCATCCGCGATCTCGATCACGGTCCCGACTCCCACCGGCTGCATCGAAAATGCCACTGCATACCCCCCGGTCCTCACCATGGCCTCGAGGTCCGCGATGGGCCGGGCACCCCCGAGATAATGAAGGCGCGGGTCCCCCCTCGGGTCAGTGATGCCGAGGATGCCGGTGAGCACCTCCCGCTGGAGGACAGAGACGTCAAGTGCTGCGATCCTGTCTGTGCCCTTTTCCCGGGGACACCCGCACTCGTACCACGTGCCTCCGAGGAACATATGGATGACGTGAAAGTCTTCCGGTGCGAAATGGCCGGGCTGGATATGGAATGCCCTCGTGTCCACCTCTCCGCAGGGGATGATCGAGAAGCACCCTTTCAGCCGGTCCATGAACTCCTGCGGGGAAAGTCCCGAGAGGTCGCTCACAAGGCGGCTGTACCCGTGGATCTTCACGCGGTCGTGCGCAAAGATCACCCCTAGGAAGCGTGTCGCTTCGGAAGTGAGCCTCCCCTCCACCTTCCGCATCAAACAGACGTTCACGGCGGACTTGGCGCGGTGGTGCCCGTCAGCGATGTAGAGCCGGGGGACGGCCCGGAAGATCCTCTCAAGCGACGAGATGTCCTCCTCCCCGTTGACGCACTTCACCCGGTGTACCGTGCCGTCATCCCACTTCACCTCGGCGTCTTCTTTCCCGAGCCTGTTCCAGAGCGCTTCCAGGAACCCGTGGGTGTCGTTCCTGTCCTCGAAGAGGAGGACGACGGGCCCGCTGTGCGCGTTCACCGCGTCGATGTGCCGTGTGCGGTCCTCTTCCTTGTCGTAGCGGGTCAGCTCGTGTCTCCGGATGGCGTTCTCCTCGTAGTCCCTGACAGAGACCGTGCACCCGAGCCCGAGAAAGTCGTTCCCGTTCCCGGTCACCCGGTAGAGGTACATCGCAGGGGCACCGTCCTGCACCAGGAGCCCCTTTGCCCTGAACTCGCTGAGCACCTCGCGTGCCCTGGCATATACCGTGGCGTCGTATGGCGGAACGCCGGGAAGCTCGGCGTCGGGCCTGCTCACCCTGAGGAAGCTTGACCGGTTCTTCCGGATACATGCGGCCGCCTCCTCGGTCGTCACAACATCGTAGGGGACCGCGGCGACGAGTGGTGCTGCACTGGGCGGGGGGCGTACCGCGGGGAAAGGAAAAATATCCACCATTTCTCCCTCTATCATTCTCTCTGGCAGTATATTATAGCAATGAAGACCATAGTGTGAAGACTGGAGGACTCCCCATGCTCGCCGATATCGCCATACGCCGGGCAAGGCCACGTGACATCGACCGGATCTCCCAGATCGAGCAGGAGTCGTTCGTTGACCCTTGGAAGGCGGCGGTCTTCGCAGAGGCCCTCTCCTACTTCCCCGAGAGCTTCTTTGTCGCCACCGTCAGCGGCGAGGTGGTGGGATTTGTGCTCGGCGGACTCGAGGACACGGGAGAGGAGATCTATGGGCACATATGCAACCTCGCGGTCACCCCTGCATGGAGGAAGCGGGGGATCGCGAGGAGGCTCGTCGAGCGGGTGGAGCAGCAGTTTGCGGTGGAGCTAGCAACCGGCGTGCAGCTCGAGGTCCGCGTCTCCAACCGGGCTGCGCAGCAGTTTTACCGTCGGCTTGGGTATCGCCCCGCCCTTCGTTTCAAAGGCTACTACGCGAACGGAGAGGACGCGATCGTCATGATGAAGTGGTTCCGCTGAAGACCCCGCGTCAGCGCCCCAGTGACTTGTGGGCCCGCGCCAGGTGCTGGGCGGCGAGTGCACCCAGGAGCGAGAGTTCCCCGGCAAGGACGCCTGCGGCGAGTACTTCCGCAAACTTTCGCGCGTTCGAACCCGGCGGATCCCCGCCCCCGGCGACACCGAGGAGCGACAGGCACTCGGCCTGGGTCTCCACCCCGGTCCCACCGCCGACCGTGCCGACGGGAAGGTCAGGGAGAGTGACTGCAACATACAGCCCTCCCTCCCCCTCGTCGACCGTGGTAATCGCCATGCTCCCCTCTGTGACGTGCGCGGGGTCCTGCCCGCAGGCGATGAACATCGCTGCCACGACGTTCGCGGCGTGGGCATTGAACCCGAGCGAGCCTGCCGCCGCGGACCCGACAAGGTTCTTCCGCCGGTTTACCTCGGCCATCGTGCGGGCGTCGGTCTTGAATACCGAGGATATCAGGGCGTCGTCGAGCCAGACACCGGCGCAGACGCTCCTCCCCCGTCCCCGGATTACGTTCACCGCAGCCGGCTTCTTGTCGGTGCAGAGGTTTCCCGAGAGGGCGACGAGGTGCGCCCCGGTCTCCCTGCTGACCAGTTCTGCGGCCTTCTCGCTCCCGATGGTGACCATGTTCATCCCCATGGCATCTTTTGTGTCAAACTCCATCCTCACGAAGACCGATGTCCCGATGACTGTCGTCACTGCACCGAGAAACTTCCCGTGGGACGTCGTGGACTCCGCTGCCTGCGCCAGCGCATCCCCGTGGGCGGCGACCCATTCCGCCACCTTACGCGCATGGGCGACGCTCCGGGCAGCAAAGACCGGCGCCCTGGTCATGCCGTCCCGGAGGATCCTGACCTCTGCGCCCCCGGCCCTGGTGATTGCCCCGCATCCCCTGTTCACCGAGGCCACGAGGGCGCCCTCCGTTGTCGCAAGCGGGAGGTAGAACTCGCCTTCCGCGTACTCCCCTCTGACTTTGAGCGGTCCCGCAACCCCTACCGGGACCTGGACCGCGCCGATCATGTTCTCGCAGTTCTTCCGGGCCACCCGGTCGATGTCGATGGTATAGGACCCGACCTTCCCGAGCGAGACCCCGGTCTCCCCCTCGATATAACGCCGCCTCACCCTCACCGCCTCGGCAGGTGGAAGCTCCCCCTCGAGGGCATAGAGCTTGAGCGACCCGTCTTTCAGCCGCTGCAGGTACTCGTCCATGCTCCATCATGGGAGGGGCGGGAGAATAACACTTCTTTTGCGGGGGATACACTCATCCTTCCCGCCTCCCTCTGGTACATGAAAATGCAGGAAGGGTCATTGAGAACGCAGTGGTGCGTCAGGGTCGAGAAGAAGAGCGCAGAGCTGCGCAGGCAGGAACTCATACGCCGCGGACTCCTTGACGCGGCCCTGAAGCCCCGGAAAGAGGGGGACTGTGTCCTCTTCCCTGTCTCTTCTCCGGTCGAGGGCGCGACCCGCGAGGAGTTCGAGGCCCATCCCGGGCAGGAGGAACTCCCAAGGCACGAGCTGATCGGCGGGATCGCGGTCATGCAGGAACCCGACCCGCGGGGTGCCGCCCTCCTCCTCGCATCGCGCCCGTCGCTCCACACGGTGCTCGTGCCGGAGAGCGACGTGGAAGGGCCGTGGCGCACCCGCAGGTTCGAGGTCCTTGCAGGTAAGCAGACGACAAGGACCCGGTATATCGAGCATGGCTTGCGCCTTGAGATCGACCTTGCGGAGGCGTACTTCTCGGCACGCCTCTCGACCGAGCGGCAGCGGCTCCTCGCGGCAATGGATCGGGGCGAGCGGGTGCTCGACATGTTCGCGGGTGTCGGCCCCTGCGCACTCACGCTCTCCCGGAAGGCCGCGTTCGTGGCAGCTTCGGACTTGAACCCCGGCGCGGTCCGGCTGATGGAGAGAAACATTGCCCTGAACAGGGCAGCAAACGTCCTCCCGCTCCTCTTCAATGCCTCGCATCTTCCCTGCGCCCTTCCCTGGAGGTTCGACCGCGTCGTGATGAACCTCCCGCTTGGGGCTGTCCGCTTCCTTCCCGCCGCAATCGCCCTCTGCCGCAAAGGCGGGACCATCCACTGCTATGCGCTCCAGGACAAGGAGGGGGAGTTCCTGGACGAGATCGGGAGATACCCCGTTGCCTCGGTAAGGGAACGGTTCGTCCGGTCCTACTCACCAGGCCGCTGGCATGCAGTGTACGATATCACGATGAAATGAGCGCCACACGTATCGAACACAAGGAACTTCCATCGTGTCTGGGGCGTTGATTCCTATCGAACCGCTCTTCCCGACGACAAGTGTCATCTTGTCCCTCCGCGTCCTTCCAGTAAGCGAGGGGATCTCCAGCCTGCCAGGCAGTCCGATGACCAGTGCCCGACAGGATCAGGTAATATTTACCGAGTGTTTTCAGCCCCTTGAACCCCACTCGTGCACGTCTGCGATTCCGGGAAGAGGGGCACGCGATATTGAGAAAAAAAGGGGTGATTAGTCTTCAGGGACATACTTTGTCCCGTAGTGGATGACTCCCGATTCCCCGTCAGCCGAGATGCGGCGAAAGACGGGCCTGACACGCATCCCTATCCTCGCCTCTTCCGGGCTGCAGACGAGCTGGGCGGTGAAGAGGGGGCCCTCGTCAAGCTTCACGATCGCGAGGGCATAGGGCGTCATCTGCTCGAACTGCTCGCTCGCGGTGCGGATGATCGTGTAGGTCACCACGCTCCCTGTCCCGGGGAACTTGTAACTGACAATCTTTCCCGCACGGCGGCAATCGGGGCAGAACGACCGGGGCGGGAAGAAATACCTCCCGCAGGTGGTGCATCGGGTCCCGATAAGGTTGTACCGCTGGGGTATCTTTCTCCAGAACCGCGCAACCGAGGACATCTCACACCCCCAAGATGTGGACGGCAACCGTTGCGCCCGTGCCGCCCACGTTGTGGGTCATGCCGATCCGTGCGCCATCGACCTGCCGCTTCCCTGCCTGCCCGCGCAGCTGCATGACCACCTCGCAGACCTGCTTTATCCCGGTCGCTCCGACCGGGTGCCCGCAGGCCTTGAGGCCGCCGCTCGTGTTGACGGGGAGGTCACCGTCGAGCGCGGTGACCCCCTCCTCGGTGAGCCTGCCGGCCTCGCCCTTCCTGCAGAAGCCGAGGTCCTCGATCGCGCATATCTCGGCGATGGTGAAACAGTCGTGGACCTCCACGAGGTCGATCTCCTTCGGCGTGATCCCCGCCATCGCGAAGGCACGCTTGCCGGCCGCGACAGTCGCGTCAAGGGTGCTGATATCGCGGCGGTCATGGAGGGCAATCGTGTCGCTTGCCTGGGCGCTCGCGAGCACCCTGACCGGGGTGTCGGTGAACTTCCTGGCAACTTCCAGCGGTGCGAGGACGACCGCTGCGGCGCCGTCAGTGATCGGCGAGCAGTCGAAGAGCCGCAGAGGATCGGCGACGAGCGTCGATTTCAGCACCGTCTCGAGCGAGATCTCCTGCTGGAACTGGGCGATGGGGTTTCTCGCGCCATTGTAATGGTTCTTCACCGCGACCTGCGCGAGCTGCTCCCTCGTCAGGGGATAGCGGCTCATGTACTCGTGTGCGATCATGGCATAAAGCCCGGGGAACGTCGCTCCCACGAACCCCTCCCACTCGCGGTCCGCGGCACCGGCAAGCGCATCCACGCTTGCCCCGGAAGCGACATCTGTCATCTTCTCGACCCCCGCGGCCACGACAATATCCTCAAGGCCTGATGCCACCGAGATGAACGCCTGGCGGAACGAGAGCCCGCCCGAGGCACATGCGGCCTCGACCCTTGTCGAGGGGATGTGAGTGGACGCAAGGCCTGCGTAATCTGCAATCAGGGCACCGATATGCTCCTGCTCGATGAACCGGCCGGCACTCATGTTGCCGACATACATGGCCCCGATCTGCTCGCCCGACACCCCTGCGTCCTCGAGCGCAAGGGCCCCCGCCTCCACGAAGAGGTCACGAAACGAAGTGTCCCACTTCTCGCCGAAGGTGGTGCATCCCACCCCAATCACTGCAACGTCTCTCATTTCTGCATCACGATCTTGCCCTTGTGTCTTGCGTACTGTGCATAGGTCACGAAGACCGGGTTCTCCAGGAGTTTCTCGACACTTGGAGCTGCACCCCGGCGAAACTCGTCCGACTCGATCGCATCAGTGACCTCGATATCAAATGCGTCGCTCCCTGCGCCCGACCCAAATGAGGCAACAAAGATACGGTCGCCGGGCTTTGCGCAGTCAAGCGTCGCGGCAAGCCCGATCATTGAGGACCCGCTGTAGGTGTTCCCGAGGCGCGGCACCACGAGGCCCGGCCTGATCTGCTCGGGGGAGAACCCAAGCATCTTTGCTATCCGCTGGGGGAACTTGGCGTTCGGCTGGTGGAAGACGGCGTAGGTGTAGTCCTTCGGCCCTTTTCCCGTCTGCGCGAAGAGCAGTCGGACCGCACCATCGATGTGGCGGAAGTAGCCGGGGTCTCCCGTGAACCTGCCGCCGTGGCGGGGGTAGTCCTGGCCCTCCCTCCTCCAGAAGTCAGGCGTGTCGGTAGTGAACGAGCAGGTGCGGTGGATCTCCGCGATAGGGTCCTCATTGCCAATAAGGAACGCGGCTCCTCCCGCGGCCGCGGTGTACTCGAGCGCATCGCTTGGCGCACCCTGCGCGACGTCCGAGCCTATGGCGAGCCCGTATTTGACCATCTTGCTTGCCACAAGGCCCATGCAGGTCTGGATACCTGCAGTCCCCGCCTTGCAGGCAAACTCGTAGTCCGCCGCCGTCATTGTCGGGGTGGCCCCGATCGCCTCTCCCACTGTGCAGGCCGTCGGCTTGACCGCGTAGGGGTGGGACTCGCTGCCCACGTACACCGCTCCTATCTCCTGCGGGTCAATTGCCCTCCGCCGGAGCGCGTTTCGTGCCGCTTCCACCGCGATGGTCGCGGTGTCCTCGTCGAGGTCGGGGACGGACTTTGAGTAAACCCCGAGCCCTCCGCTGATATCGTCCGGGTTCGCCCCCCACACCCGCGCTATCTCCTCGACCTTGATGCGAAATCTCGGGATATATACCCCGTACGTGATGATGCCTACCATTGCTCATCCCTCAGAATATGCACGACTTTATCAACGTCCATTCCGGTGCAGAGCACCGTGATCCTGTCCTTCTCCGCCATCTTCGGCACCAGCGGGTGGACGAGTGCGGGTTCGATCCCCTGCAGCACGACCACCCGCGGTTTGAAGGGAGTGACCCGGATCGCCACCATCGGGGACTTGCCCGACGTCACATCGGTGAAGATCAGCGCCCTCTCAGTGCTCCACCCGTAGATCCGGTTGAACTCGTTCGACGAGAGCTGGGTGATGGCATTGATGCTGTTGATCACCGTGTACCCGTAGATGGACTGGGAGAGCGACCCGCAGACTGTCTGGCACTGGATCAACTCTGCGAACCGGGCCAGCGGGACCGGCGACGGGTAGTCGTGGATATCGTAGATGACGTCGTCATCCACGTCGGAATAGAGGATCTTTGCGAATTTCTTGATGTACTTCCCCCCGCTCGCCTCGTCGATGGAGAGGATCGTGTCGACGATCTTTCCCACGACTGCCGTGCCGGGGCTCTTTCGCCTCCCGCTCTCGTAGTCGCTGATCACAGAAGGGGATACGTCCAGGCGCTCGGACAGCACTGCCTGGGGGATGTTGAAACTCATCCGCCACTTCTTCAGTGCCTTGCCGGGCGAGTCTGAAAGCGTAATCTCTCCGGCCATCTTTTCGGCCAGCCGATTCCGCAAATCAGATTTCATGGCTCATTATGCGGGCGCACCTTTTATATAATTAACGAATGAGGATTCGACATTTCACGAAAACAGGCTGCCTTCTCCTCAGGGCAGGATATCCATAAATAGTAAGCATCTCAATTATGATATAATGATCCTTCCAGAGGAGCTCCAGTGTCTCAAGGCGATCGCGCTCCTGGGAGGCTGCAGGGGGCCGGTCAGGGTCTCCTCGCAGTCGCTCGGCGCAACGCTTGGCACCAGCCCCCAGACCGCGTCGCGCCGGCTCCAGGCCCTCGAGCGCCAGAGGCTGGTGAGCAGGACCATTGCCCCCGATGGCCAGGACATCCTGGTCACTCCCCTTGGCGAGGGCGAGCTCCGGAGAGAATACCAGGAATACAGCCGCATCTTCTCTGACCACAACGGGGTTTTTGTCCTGACAGGGACCGTCATCAGCGGGATCGGCGAGGGGAAGTACTACATGAGCCTTGAGCCCTACAAGGAGCAGTTCAACCGGCACCTCGGGTTCGAACCGTACCCCGGCACGCTCAACATACGGCTCCTCCCGTCAAGCCTCCCGGTGCGAAAGAAGATCGAGGCGCTCGACTGGACCCGAATCAAGGGGTTCTCGACCGACGGCAGGACCTTTGGTGATGCGCGGTGCATCCCCTGCCGGATCTCGGATATTCCCTGCAGCATCATTGTGCCTGGGCGGACCCATTACCCCGACGATGTCATCGAGGTGATCGCGCCTGTCGCGCTCCGGAGGGTGCTTGGGCTCGAGGACAACGATACCGTCACCGTCGAGGTGGGGGAGTGATCGGGGAGGCCCTTTCGGCCCTGCGGGACGGAAAATTCATCCTCCTCTATGATTTCGACGACAGGGAACGGGAGACCGACTTCGCGATCCGCGCCGATGCCGTCACGCCCCGGCACATCCTCCAGATGCGAAAGGACGGGGGCGGTCTGATCTGCACCGCCGTCCACCCCGTCGCTGCAAGGCGCCTCGGCCTCCCATTTGCAAGCGATGCGCTCAGGGCGATGGCGGTTGCAGAGCGGGAGGGGGACATCCCCTACGACCGGAAGAACCACTCCTCCTTTTCGCTCTGGGTGAACCACCGCGACACCTTCACGGGGATTACTGACAGGGACCGGGCACTGACCGTAAACGCCATTGCAGAGCAGGTGAAGTGCGCGCTGAATGGCGGTGGCGCACGGTTCCACGAGACGTTCCGGACCCCGGGCCACATGGCGCTGCTCAGGGCGGCAGACGGGCTTCTCTCCGTCCGGAGGGGACAGACCGAGCTCTCGATCGCGATGGCGGAGATGGCAGGGATCACCCCCGCGGTCACCATCTGCGAGATGCTTGACGACGAGAGCGGCTACGCCCTCTCGAAGGAGGGTGCAAAGGCCTATGCACGCAGGCACAGGCTCGTCTTTGTTGAAGGAGACGAGGTACTTGATGCCTGGGATGCGTTCGTCTCGGAGGGATCGCGCCCTTCCCCGGCATGAACCGGCCAGTATCCGGGACTTTTTTTCATTGGCCGGGTGAAATCCCTGGATTATTCCATTGCCTCCTGCCATTTGCACGTTGTGTTCATGCATATTTCTGGATGGCCACCGGGACCTGACAACGGCGTAAACGAGGATCCCGCAGGGGTAACGGAT
This sequence comes from Methanobacteriota archaeon, assembly GCA_029547605.1. Lineage (GTDB taxonomy): Archaea > Halobacteriota > Methanomicrobia > Methanomicrobiales > Methanospirillaceae > Methanolinea_A. The sequence continues at coordinate 9,689 of JAKPPB010000044.1, forward strand.
GCACACCGGCATGAAAACCAGCAGTGCAATAACTGGGAGAGCCCCGCACCCAAAAAAGGGGAGTCTTACTTTCCGGCAAGCTGGCGGAGCGTCTCCTCCGGGAGCATCTTTGCGATGGAGGTCTTCGTGGGGCAGCGTCCAGGCTTGATGCCGGCCTGCTTTGCGGCCTCCTTGAGTGTCTTGAGGTCGAGGTTCTTCACCATCTCCTGGATCTCTTTGTCCAACATATGGTCACCAGAAAGATCTACCCTCGTCTCCTGGAAATAAAAGTTTGTGATCCCGTAGAGGTACCCCGTGATCAAATCTTCAGCTGGGCAAGAGCCTCGTATACCATCTTCCGGAAGAGGCCCGGGTCGATATTGTACTCTTTCCTTGCCCGTTCCCCGTCCGGGGTCCCCGCAGAGGTCTCTATCCTGTCAAGCGTCGCCTTCGCGCAGTCGAGTACCCACTGGTCCCGGATGTCTTTGTCAACCTGTGTAATCGACTCGCAACGGATTGAGATAAGTACCGCCCCGTCAGGGGTCTGGTAGACGTTCGGTTTTCCCACCACCGCCACAAAGCACGGCGGTTCAAGCCTCGCGACCTGCTGCATGGCCTCGGGCTGGTAGCTCCCCGCCATCACGAAGAATGTCCCGGTGGGGTCCACCACCCGCGCCCGGTAGAACATGTTCTGTTCACCCTGCTTCTTCTTCTCGGTCAGCGTCCCTGCGAAGAAGACCCGGTTGCACCGCGCCCCCGTGGGGAGGAGTATGTAACTTGGGCTTTTTTCGTCCTGGCCTTCCTTGAAGTGCACGCGGCTCTCCTTCAGCTCCTGCGCAAAGACCCTGCGGGCGGGCTCGCGCTCGAAGACGCCGTCCCTCCTCCCCGCCATGCCCTTCCCTGTCCCGTTCGTCACAGTGAACCACCTGCCCGGTTGAGGAGGTCTGCCAGTTGTTCAGGCTGGTAGTGAAGGATCTCGCATGTCGAGACGAGCAGGCGGTTGTCGATCTGGCGGCCCCTGCACAAGAGGTACCTTCCCACGAGGGCCTCGCGGAAGCGGAGGAAGACTTCATCCATTCCGAGAGGGTTGTTCTCCGCGAGTTCCCGCGCCTGGTCAAGGCTCATTCCCACCAGGCCCTCGGTCTGGGCCCTGGAGACGAGGATCTCCCGCGTCTCCTCCCCGTTGTCGAGCCATCCCTTGATCCTGAGGTCGTAGTGGTAGCGCGACTGGATCTCGTGCACCGGGCAGTAGTTCTGCCGGGAGAGGACCCGGTTGCACCCCTCGACAGGGCAGCGCCGGACCAGCCCTGAACCCGGGGCAAGGTGCACGAACGCCCCCTGGAACGATTCGCTGCCGGTATTGACATCGATATCCCCCTCCTCGGGAACCACGGTAGCAGTGTTCAGGGTGAGGGAGAGACGACCGTTGAAGTCGTCCACTGTCGCGTAATAGATGGTATAAACGCGTCCAGGGTTCAGTCTCTCCAGGCCCTCCTCCTTCCATAACACGAACCTGACCGCACCGCTCTCGTCGGCGATCATCCCGGACTGCAGGATCCGGTCATGGGTGGCCTCCCATTCCTGGACCACCTTGCCCCGGACGCAGGCAACACCCGGCGCAAGCCCCGCGACGGGGGTGATCTTCGGCCTGAGGGAGCCTTCGTGGGAAACCTCCCTGATCGTGGTCCCGGAATGGACCTTCAGGTTCAGCATTCCCCTGTACTCGTCAACGACTGCAGACTCGAAGCGGTACCACTTGCCCTCATCGAGGTGGGGTGCATTTGCCCTTGACCAGACCACGAAGCGCACCGCGGCAGACTCGTCGGCCACGATCCCGGTCTGCGCAATCGCAGGGGAGGGCGAGGCGGTAAGCGCCACCACCTTGCATTCCACGGTCACCCATTCGCCGTTTGCGAGCGCAGCGAGCGACTTCTGCTCGACAGCCCCGCCGCTCCCGCCTCCCTGGGACACGGGGAGGCCGAACTCCCTTGCAAGTTCGTTCAGCACCGTTCTCTCGGCCTCTGCGGGAGGGACTCCGAACTCGTCAACGAGGCGCCGGAGCTTTGCTTCTATGCCGCTCTTCTCCACGGGGTGACCATGGGAGGTGATTTTCTGGGAGATTCTTTCAGCAGTGTGGGAAAAATCCATTCATACATCTCCAGGAGAGTAGTCATAGAACCAGGGGTACTTAAAGGATGCGAGTGGATGGTGAAACTGGGAAGCCGGGGTACCGCCTGCTGCAGGTTTATATGGAAATACCGGTACATACTGAGCGTATGGCAATAACTGCAGACAGCACGATTTACGACCTCCTGAAAGCGAAACCCGAATCTGCAGAGGTCCTGTTCAAATTCGGAATGGGGTGCGTGGGGTGTGCCATCGCCCGCGGGGAGACCATCAAGGAGGCCGCAATGGCCCATGGCATCCCCCTGGAAGAGCTCGTGTCCGCGCTTGGCATCGGGCAGGAATAACCCTATCGGGGCCTCCCTTTTTTCCGTTTCAGCTCGGCGAGCGGAGCCTCCGGGTGTGCGATGAGGTAATCTGCAATCTCCGGCTCGTGCAGGAGGGTGCAGCCGCTGCAGTTCCAGACCTCGCCGTTCCTTGAGGCGCTCGCCACCCACTGCCCGAGGGCCTCGTCGCCGCAGGGATAGAACGGGCAGTAGCAGAAGTCGCACCTCTGCCCCGGGAAGTGGCAGGGATAGTAGGGACAGTCCTTCGGTACCCACTCCACCCAGTGACCCCCCTGATATCTGCTGTAGATGAAGAAGGAGGGCACATCCCTCTTCGCACGACCCTCCTGCCTGGCCAGGGCCTCGGCCACCCCGAAGGAGACGGACTCGCGGAGGCGCATCCCTATCTCTGACGCACTCCCGGCACTCTGGTGTTGCACCTTTCCCTCGCAGGCCACGATCACGCCGTCGAGGGGACTGCCCCCCGAACGCCTTCCGGCCGAGCGAAGCGCCTCTTCCCTCGCGGCGGTCACCGTCATGATCGCTTCCAGGAGGGCGGCATCGGTCATTCCCTCGCGGCTGATTACGACCATGCTGACTGGTACAGGGGACCCCCCGTCCCCTTGGGTTGCGCCGGCATCGAGGAACAACGTGAGGTAGTCATACTGCATGATGCAGATATTCTCCGCCCGCACGCCCCCGGTCAGAATACCGAAATATTTTTGCGGGAGCCCCTCCCTCCGCAGGACTGACTCCAGGCGGCGTGGAGAATCATCTCTGTCCGCCGGTTCTCCTCCTGCCTGAAAGAGGATTGTGGGGACGTCGTCAAGTCCCCCGGGGTTTCCGGTGCCGGCTGCACGAAAGGTGCCGCGGAGGACCAGGGTCCGGGTTCGGAAGTAGTACCTCATGCCAGGGAAGGGGTGTGAAGGAGTGGTTCACCCAGGAAAAAAGAGGGTGCGCTCTTTGTTGCATGCATGCCGAAAGAATAGGTGAGTGCCTGGCTTTCCATCAGACTGATTGGTTTTCCATCCTTTCAAGAAATACCTTTTGAGCGGGGTGCGATTCCGGGCCCAAACAGGGATAAACTCCCCCAATCAAGAGCCATATCACCGGGTTCCCTTCAGGTACCTCCTCATCAGGCGCAGGGCACAGAAGTCCCCGCACATCGTACACACTCCGTCCTCGTCGCCGTTCACCCGGGCTGCCTCCGGGTCAAGCGCGAGCATGCGCTGTCCCGGCCTGTCCATCTGCGCCCTCTTCTCTGCCATCATGCGGTCCTCCATGTCCAGGCCGAGCCTGGCGAGGTCCCCGATATGTGCCGCGATCCTCCATGCGAGGAGCCCCTGCCTGACCTGTTCGGGGGTGGGAAGCCCGAGGTGCTCGGCGGGAGTGATCGAGCAGAGGTAATCGGCCCCTGACGCACCTGCCGCACTTGCCCCGGCGCACCCGGCGATATGGTCGAGCCCGAGTGCGATGTCCGTCGGGAGCGGCCCTGCAACGAAGAGGGGGAACCTTGACGCATTTTTATAACGCCTGATGGTGGGGGCTATCCTGTCGTACCGGATGTGCCCGCCAGCCCCCTCGATGATCACCTGGACCCCGGAACGGTGAGCCTCCTTTGCAAGAGCGACATGTGCCTGCAACTCCCTGGCCTGCGCCTCGTCCCAGGCATCACCTATGCACCCGCTTCGCGCCGAGTTCCCGAGAGAGAGCACTATTCCGTGGGACCGCATGATCCCGAGGATCTCCTGGAAGTGCTCGACAAAAGGGTTCTCACACCCGTGGTGCAGCATGAATGCCGCGGTGATGGACCCGCCCTTCGAGACGATACCAAGCACTCTCTCCTCGTTCCGGCACGATTCGATGACATCCCTGGTGATGCAATGGATGACCATGGAACTCACCCCCTCGCGGGCTTGCGCGCGGATCGTGCCAAGGATATCATCATGAGTCATCGCCTCGATCCCGTGTTCGGCTGCGGTCTGGTAGATCGGCACGGTGGTGATCGGGACAGAAGTATGCGCGAAGATGAGGCGCCGGACCTTGCGAAGGTCCCCGCCCATCGAGAGGTCCGAAATGGTGTCTGCACCGTAGCGCTCGGCAACCACTGCCTTTTTCACTTCCTCATCGGGGGCTGAATGGACATTCGAGGTCCCGAGATTCACGTTCACCTTGATGCGAAGGCCCTTCCCGATGCCGACATACCGGTCTTTCCTCTGCATGATGACCACACTCCCGGATCTGACACGCCTCCGGAGTACCTCGGGGTCGATCTGTTCGGCTGTGGCGACCGAATGTATGGCATCGTGGTCCCTGGAGGGATCTGAAAGAAAAGACTGGCTCATATGAACTGGCCCCCAGCCGCCCCTGAAGAAAAGGCACACACCGGGGTGGATATCACACCCGGAAATCGATTGCGCGGGGTAAAAAACGAGATTGTCTCCCGGAGCAGCCTGAATGAGGTCACGCCAAGGTGTATCGGACCCGGTCCTTCAGTTCCTGCTGTTTTCCTGCATTCCAGCCCGAGACTTCCTGGAGGTATCCCGTGACCCTGCTGATCTGGACCACGTCATGGCTCCCGCATTCCGGGCATACGGGGGAGCCGCAGAGGGGGCAGTACTCGATCGCAGAGACGATCTCGTGGGAACAGTGGCAATGGTCCAGAGGACACATGATCTGGAGGTGCATGTCCCCGCAGTTCGGGCAGGGCGTCTCGTCCACGATCAGGTGGCAGGTGTGGCACTTGTACTTCCGCTCCTGGACCGGGATGTCCTCGAGGCGGCGCACGGATCTGGCCATGTCAAGCTGTTCTTTGCTCCAATGCATACAATACGATGGATATTTTTCCATTTAAACCTTTAGTTTGGGCCAGATTTCGCCTCAGTCCACTCATAGGGGTCATCACCGGGATAGTCCCTCAGACAGAGTCGGATCATCATCGGCGGAGGAACCCGAGCGCAGCGGCCTCCCGGGCAGGGTCCACGGCACCGTAGATCTGCCGACCCACGATTATTGCATCCACGAGCCCTGCAATGGCGCGGGGATCCCCTCCCTGTGCACCGACACCCGGGGACCAGATCAGACGGTCGCCGATGATTTTCCTGAGCACGCGGACTCTCTCGGGGCGGGTGGCGGGTGCGATGATGCCATCCGCACCACACCCGGCGGCCATGCGGGCTATCTGCTCTGCAACGCCGCCGGAAAAGAACTCGAGGGCCCCTGGGTGGCTCATCTCTGCCACCACCATGCACAGGCCGCCGGCGGACCGGGCAGCCCCGACACAGGCCTCGACCGAGTCCCTGCCCGTAAAGCCCTGGCAGATCAGTGCCCTGAACCCTGCTGAGAATACCTGCTCTGCGATCAGGCGGTTTGTGTTGGGGATGTCGGCCACCTTGAAATCGGCGATGAGGGGAAGACCGAGGTCGTCCAGTTCTCGTGCTACGGACAGCCCTGCCGAGAGTACCAGCGGATACCCGATCTTGATGGCATCCAGGTGGGGGGCGCATGCGCGCGCGACAGAGAGTGCACGCTGCCGGTCAGGGACGTCCAGGGCAAGGATAAGATCCGTCATGCAGCCATCCTCTCGAGGACCGCTGCGACCAGGAGGGGGAGCGTGATGGTCGCATCGCCGTAGACCGTGACTGCGGTCGCAGACCCCGTGATCTTTCCCCATGAGCGGGCCTCGTCGAGGGTGGCCCCCGAAAGCCCCCCGAGGTCGGGGCGGTCGCCGGTCAGCTGGACCGCGTAGTCGAATCCCCGGGGAGTCATCAGCATGCTCTGCAGGATGAAGTTCTTGGGAACTCCACCGCCGACAAGAAGCGCACCCGCCCGCTTCGCCTCAAAGCAGGTGTCGAGGAGCGGCTTGAGGTCGAGGAAGGCGTCCACGGTGACGCGGCGGGTCTGCGAGAAGAGCCAGTACTGGAGGCCTATCATCGAGTCTGCCAGCGCAGGGCAGTACACCGGGACTCCCCTCTCTGCCGCGGAGGCCAGAACCCCTGACGGGAGGGCACGGCCGATGACTGCCAGGAGTTCACATATCTTGAGGGGTGCGTCGGCAGGCAGCCCTGAGAAGATTTCCTGCATGAACTCCTCGAACCGTATGAATGCATCGTTTGGGAGGAAGACGTCGTAGATGCGGTTAATCTCCTCCGCCCGGAGCTCCACATCGGAACATGCGGAAGTCCCGTGGTAATGCCTGCATCCCAAGGCCTCGATGATGTCGTGGGTGAGATTGGCGCCGGTGGAGACCAGCACGTCCACGTACCCCCTCTCGACAAGGTCGCCCACGATCCTTCCCATGCCGGCAGGCACCATCGCCCCTGCAAGTCCCAAGAACTTCACCGCGTCTTCGTCCCTGAGCATGGACTCGTAGACCGAGGCTGCCCGGGCCAGGGCGCCGCCGTTGTAGGCACCCGCCCGCCCCATGGCGTCGACGAGCTCCCCGACGGTCATCCCCGCGCGGAGCGAGACCTGCTCGACCGGATCTCCGCATTGCATGGTACAGGATATGGAGGAAGGAAGAGAAGAGTCCTTCGTCCGGGTCAGGGATCAGGCACCAGCGAGAGGAGGTCCTGTCGCACCCCCCTGCAGAGGGGCCGGGCCAGGTGTCGGCGGGCTGAAGGGGGCACTTCGTACCAGCCGGGGACGACGCGCCTCTCCACATCGAGTATCTCTGGCTCCGTGCCCCTGCCTCCGCACCGGCGACACTTGTATCCCTTGCCTTTCCCGGCGCTCGTCATCCGCTTCCCGCAACGCCCGCAGACAGGTGGCCTGGAGAGCCGAACGGGGGGAGCGGAGATGACCTGGAGCTTCTCGAGGTTGATACTCCCCTGCTTGTAACTTCCCGCAACCCTTACCCGGTCCCCGGGGAGGAGCGCACGGACCACGTCCCGGAACTGCCTCGTGGGTTCGTACGCCATGCAGGTGAGGGGGCTGTCCCTGCACATCAGTTCAAGCGAGACGTGACCTCCCCGGTGAGTCACGGGTGCGGAGGCCACGGTCCCGGCCAGGAGATATGAGCACCCTTCCCGGAGATCGGGGGCCTGTGCAGGGATGAGGTGAGCGTCAGTCCCCTGGTTGGTGGTCCAGACCTGTTCAAGCGATGGTCTCTCAGAGACAACCTCTTCGCGGGCGAGCGCCACCCATCCTGGCCGCTCTCCCCGGATACCGAAGAGGACCGGGTCGGGGGTGTGCGGGACGCATACCACGAGGTCATTCTCCCGGTCGACGGTATCCCAGGTATGGGGGTACGTGTGGACGTCTGCAAAAAAAAGACTCTCTCTCTCCACGAATCGCGGGGTCCCCCAGGAGGAGGGATTGCGATAGGCGAGGATCTCGTAGGTGGGATCGTCGAAATCGCTGCAGGCCGCGGCAGTTGCTCCAATCAGCCCCCGCTTCTGCTTGTACCCCCTGGAGAGTGCCCCCGCCTGATCGATGATCTCACGCGCTTCATCGAGCGTGCAAAACTCCTGCACCGCTTTCCTGTAAAACCAGGAGGGCAGGTCACCCTCCGAAACCACCACGCCCGGGTGTGTATGCTCGTGTGCGAGGTCCGCAAGCTCCCTGACGGTGTTGCAGGCAAGCCGGAACGCTTTTTCGGGGGAACCGTCGGCGATAAGGCACACGGCTGCGTTCCCCCGGGTCTTCCACGCGACATTTGGGTTCAAACGCACGAGCCTTGCCTCCCTGACTGCGATCCCTGCACGAGCGAGCCTCTTTCCGAGCACTGCCCCCAGGTAAGTGGTGCACATTCCGCGGGGAGAGTCGGTATCGTCGATCCCGATGCGCATCTTCAGCCTATTATATATATCAGGTCAGGCTAAATCCATTCGTAGTGGGATGTCGCAGGAACGCCTTCTCTCCACGGTGACGAGTGTCTTGCTGATGGCGGGGTTCCGAGTATCGGAGCGGTTCAGCATGAGGCCGAGGAGTTTCGACCTGATCGCCAGGCACAGGGAGATGATCCTCGTAATCAAGGTAGTCTCCCACATCGACAGCGTCAGCGAGGAAGTTGCGCGGGACCTCGACCATATCGCCCGGTATCTCAAGGGGGCACCGCTCATCATCGGTGAACGCGCCCGTGATGCCGACCTCGAACGGGGAGCAGTATACGTGAGGTACGGCATCTTTGCCATCAGCGCGTCAACCCTGTACGATGCGTTCGTGGAAGGGGTCCCGCCCCTCGTATACGCCTCACCTGGTGGCCTTTACGTGAACATCAACGGCGAGGTGCTCCGGGAACTGCGGGAGAGGATGAACCTCTCGCTCGGGGACATGGGAAACCTTCTCGGGGTCTCACGGCGGACCATCAGCAAGTACGAAAGCGGGATGGGGACTACGCTCGAGGTGGCGCAGAAGATCGAGGAGATATTCGACGCCCCGCTTGTAAAGAGCATCGATCTCCTTGAATATACCTCGGTCTTCGAAGATGAGCCAGGGGGAGAGGAGGAGCCTGCGCCAATGGGGTTTCTCCAGCGCATCGGGGTGAAACTGCACGCGATGCACAGGGCCCCGTTCCAGGCCCTGATCGAGATATCTGACCAGTCCATCCTTACCGGGTACGGGTCGTCGCAGAAGGTCGTGAAACGCGCTGCACTTATCGGGAACATCTCCCAGGTCGCGGGGATGCACGCGATGTGCGTGCTCACGGATTACGCCAAGCAGAAAAAGATCGGAAAAACCCTCGTGATTGGGGAACAGCGCCTTCTGGCCCTGGAAGACGGGGAAGAGCTGATCCAGCTCGTCAGTAAATCATAATTTTTATATAGAACCAATAACCAATTTTATCGCTACACGTGGAGAACAGTTATGTCGCAGCAACTTGGAGGACAACCGATTCTCATCCTGAAAGAAGGAAGTTCACGCACCCGTGGACGTGACGCACAGGGCATGAACATCACCGCGGCCAAGGCCGTTGCAAGTGCGGTACGGACAACGCTTGGGCCAAAGGGCATGGACAAGATGCTCGTCGACACCATTGGCGACGTGGTCATCACAAACGACGGGGTCACCATCCTCAAAGAGATGGACATTGAGCACCCCGCCGCCAAGATGATGGTGGAGATCGCCAAGACCCAGGACGACGAGGTCGGCGACGGGACCACCACCGCGGTGGTCATCGCGGGCGAGCTCCTGAAGAAGGCAGAGGACCTCCTTGAGCAGGACGTCCACCCCACCGTGATCGCCCACGGGTACCGCCAGGCTTCGGAAAAAGCTCAGGAGATCCTCCAGAGCATCGCGGTGACCATCAAGCCCAAGGATGTCGCTATGCTGAAGAAGATCGCCGAGACTGCCATGACCGGCAAGGGTGCAGAGGGGTCAAGGCAGAAGATCTGCGACCTCGTTGTCAAGGCAGTGACGATGGTGGCCGACGAAGAAGGCACCGTTGACAAGGACTATATCAAGGTCGAGAAGAAGGTCGGCGGGTCAATCGACGACTGCGAGATCATCGAGGGCGTCCTCATCGACAAGGAGCGTGTCCATCCCGGCATGCCCCGCAAAGTGAAGAACGCGAAGATTCTCCTCCTGAATGCCGCAGTGGAGTTCAAGAAGACCGAGGTTGATGCCGAGATCAACATCACGAGCCCCGACCAGCTCCAGGCGTTCCTCGACGAAGAGGAGCGGATGATCAAGAACATCGTCGACAAGATCGTGGACTCGGGCGCAAACGTCCTCTTCTGTCAGAAGGGTATCGACGACATCGCACAGCACTACCTTGCCAAGGCCGGAGTCTTTGCAATCCGCAGGGTCAAGAAGAGCGACATGGAGAAACTCGCACGCGCGACCGGCGGCAGCATGGTCTCGAGCATAGACGCAATCAGCAAGGAGGAGCTCGGGTACGCAGGACTCGTGGAGGAGCGAAAGATCTCCGGTGAGGAGATGATCTTCGTCGAGGAGTGCAAGAACCCGAAGGCAGTGTCCATCATGGTCAGGGGCGGAACCGAGCACGTGGTCGACGAGCTCGAGCGTGCCATCGAGGACGCGCTGCGCGTGGTCTCCGTCGTCTTCGAGGACAAGAAGCTCGTTGCCGGTGGCGGCGCACCCGAGGTAGAGCTCTCGCTTCGGCTCCGCGAGTATGCGGCGAGCGTGGGTGGCCGTGCACAGCTTGCCATCGAGGCCTTTGCAAGCGCGCTCGAGATCATCCCCCGCACCCTCGCTGAGAACGCGGGCCTCGACCCAATCGACATGCTTGTTGAGCTTCGGGCTGCGCACGAGAAGGGCAAGAAGACCTTCGGCCTCAACGTCTTCGAGGGCAAAGCCGAGGACATGCTGAAGTCAGGCGTCGTTGAGCCCCTCCGTGTCAAGACCCAGGCGGTCGCGAGCGCTGCAGAGGCTGCAACGATGATCCTCCGCATCGACGACGTGATCGCTGCCTCAAAGACCGCAGCCCCGCAGGGCCCGCCGGGCGGCGGCGGCATGGGCGGTATGGGCGGCGGTATGGGCGGCGGCATGGGCGACATGGGTGACTTCTGATCCCAAAGATCGCACCCATTTTTCCCCCTTATACCTTTATACCCCAATCTCCCCCTGGAAGGGGAATCTTTTATCCGGGCAGGCCGACACTGTTACATGCAAGACCGGTTTATCTTCACCGCCTACCGGACCAACTGCTATCACTGCGGAAAGGATGCGGACCAGGTGATCAAGGCCGTCCCTTACCAGGCCCAGGTCTCCTGCAGCAACTGTGGCGCCACACGGATCTTCGTCCCCAGGATCCAGGATGTGAACAAACCGGGAAGTTTCACCAGGATCGGCTGCTATGACCTCTGGAACCTGGTCACCGACGCGTCCTGCAGGAACTGCACAGTCCAGGGCCCCCATGACCTTGCCATTGGGTGCAACCACTTCACGGTCCGCTGCAGGAACTGCGGGTTCACGCACTTTTACAAGTTCAACCTCGAGTATATCGCCCAGTGCCCGATCGAGGAACAGTGATAAAAACCCCGGAGATCCTCAAAAGGGACTTCAGCGATTCATGGCATAGCCAGGGATGTGTCGAGGGGACCAAACCACATTTGGTAAACGGAGGTCGGGAGAGAGGAGAGGCAAAAAGAGGGACGCCCCTATTTCTCTTCCCGTACCATCATGATGGCTTTCTTCGGGCACTCGTGCGCGCAGATCCCGCACCCCTTGCAGAAGTCGAGATCGACCTCAAGGTCTTCTGAAATGGCGGCATCCGGGCAGTACATCGCACAGATCCCGCAGGCATTGCACTTCCCGCGGTCAATGACCGGCCGAAACACCCTCCAGGTACCGGTCTTCCCGCATGCCCCTTCTGTAGGCCTGCTCCGTGCAAGCCGGGTACGGCTGCTCATGCGACCAGCTCCCTGTACGCAGTTTCGGCGGCTGCGACGTTCCTCCTGTCCGAAAACATCTCCTCGATTGCCATCTTTGCCGACTCCATCGTGATGATCCCCATCTTTGCGAGCGCCCCCAGGACAGGGGTGTTCAGAATGGGGCTTCCTGCCACCACGAGGTTCTCCCTGAGGGCTATCCCGGTGAGATCGACCGCAAACGTGGGGAACCCTTTCATCTCGCGAGGCTCTCCTGCGTTCATCAGCACGCGTCCTCCCGGCTTCATCCCGCTCAATACGTCCACGACGTCCATGACGCTCGGGTCAAGGACAAGGACAAGATCGGGGTGGCGTATCTGGCTGTACACCCGTATGGGGCGGTCATCGATGCGCACGTAGGAGACCACCGGGGCTCCACGCCGCTCGGCGCCATAGAAGGGGCATGCGGTGGCATACTTCCCGTCCCTTATGGCGGCAAGGGCGAGAAGCCTGGCTGCTGTCACTCCGCCCTGTCCGCCGCGGGAGTGGATGCGGACCTCATACATCGGGCATCACCCCGAACCAGTACTCCTCTCCAGGCCGCCTGCTGCGCACGAAACCGGCGATATCGTCGTAGGTGACTTCCTGGCCCCCGAGTCCCGCGATGACCGAGAAGGGCTTTGCACGCTCGGTTGCAGCAAGGCTCCTCGCGATAACCCCGCCGAAGCCGAACGAGTAGTCACGGTCAATGACCACCACGTCCCGCCCCGAGAGGTCGAGGCGCGGGAAGGGGCGCAGCCAGCGGATACGCATGCTCCCGGCAGGAACCCCCTCATTCCTGAGAAGGTCGACTGCGACCTCGGCCTCCTTCCCAAGGGTCCCCATCGCGACCACCACTACCTCGGCGTCATCGCACTGGTACTTTTCGACCGCGTCGTATCTCCTCCCGAACCTCTTTGCGAACTCGTCTTCCGTCTGCCTGATGACACCAGCCGAATCGCGCATCGACCGCTCGATATCCCATCGTAGTTTGAAATACTGGTCAGGCCCTGTCAGCGTCCCGTAGCCCATGGGGTGTGCCGTGTCGATGGCATGCGGGAGCCTGATGGGAGGAATGAAGTCGCCTATCTCCACTGTCTCGAGGGGTTGCATGCTGTGAGAGAGGAGGAACCCGTCGAGGTTCACCATGACAGGGAGGAGGACTGACTCGTGCTCTGCGATGCGAAATGCCATCAGGGTTGCATCGTACGCCTCCTGGACAGAAGCCACGTATACCTGGAGCCAGCCGGTATCCCTCTCCTGGAACGCGTCGGTATGCTCGGCCCAGATGTTCCATCCGGGGCCGAGGGCACGGTTCACGTTGGCCATCACAATCGGAAGCCTTGCTCCTGCCGCCCAGTTGACCATCTCGTGCATGTAGTGGAGGCCGTGGGAACTCGTCGCGGTGAACGTCCTTACGCCGGTGACGCTCGCGCCGATGCAGGCCGCCATCGCCGAGTGCTCGCTCTCCACCGGGATGTACTGGCTCTTTAACTCCCCTGATGTGACGTACTCTGCGATCTGCTCGACTATCTCTGTCTGCGGGGTGATGGGATATGCGGCCACGACGGACGGGCAGGCCTGTTTCACCGCCGCTGCCACGGCCTTGTTGCCGGTTGCGACCGTCAGCATATCCCTTCCTCCTCTTTTTTCAGGCGCTGTGCATTCCGTTCGGCAACCGATCTCAGCAGGGCCCGCGCCTCAGGGCTTATGCCCTTGAACCGCCCCTGCGGCTCCAGGTACTCTTCGAGCGGTACCGGCTTGATCATTGCAGCCTTCGAGGGCCCGTTTATAGTGACCTTCCCGAACTCCCGCTCGTAGAGGATCCACATGCCGGACCTGACCGCGAGTCTGCCCATCTCGACACTCCTCTCAGAGGAGTAGCGCCATCCCGGAGGGCATGGCGAAAGGACGTGGATGAACTTTGGGCCCCGGATGGAGAGCGCCTTCTGGACTTTAGAGAAGAGGTCCTTTGGATAGGAGGCGCAGGCCGTAGCCATGTAGGGAGGATTATGGGCGGCGACGATGGCATCGAGGTCCTTTTTTGTCTGCCCCTTCCCCGCGGGAGTGGTGGTGGTCCTGGCCCCCGCAGGGGTCGAGCCCGAACGCTGCATCCCCGTGTTCCCATAGGCCTCATTGTCATAGCAGATGTAGAGGAAATCAGTGCCCCGCTCGAATGCCCCCGAGAGGGCCTGGATCCCGATATCCACGGTCCCCCCGTCGCCGGCATAGACGATCACGTTCGTTTTCCTGCCTACTGCCTTAAACGCTGCGCTCATCCCAGAGGCGCACGCGGCCGCTGCAGCGAACGCGACGTTGTACACGGGGATATTCATGGCGGTATTGGGGTAGATGCCCTGGATCACGCTGGTGCAGCACGCGGGAACCACCAGCACCGTGTCGGGCCCTGCCGCTTTCAGCACGTACCGAAGCGTGAGCGAGTCGCTGCATCCCGCGCACGCAGACGTGCATTTCAGTATGTATTCTTCCCTGGGAATGTCCGTCATCAAACTCGGGGTATAGTTTTGTCTGCCATCGGTAATAAGAGTATATTCTTGGAAAACACGAAAAAAAGCCAATATTTCTGGAAAACCCGAAAAATTTTGGATAATTTGTGGTAACTGCAGGAGACACGTCGACTGCGTAAAAAAAAGGGTGTATCAGTCAGGGGTCGTTTTCCCAATCGATTCACAGTGCAGGACTGGCTTCGCGTGCAAGGCCCTGCATGCCCACATCTTCTGGGGGCATCGCAGAAAGGACTTCATCCGTGCGGCCCATTGCGACCACTTTCCCTCCCTTCATCCATGCAACACGGTCGCATGCTTCACGCACGAACTCTATGTCGTGGGAGACGAGGATGAATGTCTGGCCCATCTCCTGGCGTGCGTGGAGGATCGAGTGCTTCACGTCGCGCTTGGTGAGGGGGTCCATCGTCCCTGTCGGCTCGTCCAGAATCACGAGGCTCGGCTCTCGTATCAGCACCTGCGCGAGCGCGACACGGTGGCGCTCGCCCTCCGAGAGCTGATCTGGGTATTGTGAGAGGATGGCGGCGCTCTTGCCAGGGGGAAACCCGGCCATAGAGAGAGTGATGTGCGCCTTTCTTATCGCAAGTTCTTTTGGGAACTCGAGCCCGATCGCGTCGGTGAGGTTGTCGAGCACAGTCCGGTGAGGGTACAGGTCATATTCCTGGTGCAGGAGGCCGATGTAGCTCTTGGCCCGCCCCCTCTGGTCGATGCCGGGCTTGGTCATGTCGACCCATTCGTCACCAATGCGAAAATCCATCACCCCTCCAGTAGGTTCGATGATCCCGGCAATGATGCGGGAGAGTGTCGTCTTTCCCGCGCCGCTCTTCCCGATGAGACCGAATATCTCCCCGCGGTTGATCTTGAAAGTGACCCCGTTCACAGCCCTGATCAGGCCGCGGTCGGGGGACATGTAGCGCTTGGCCACATCGCGGGCAACCAGGATCTCCTCGCCGAGATCAACCGCCTGAACTTCTTTTTCATCGTTGAAATCGCGAAGGAAATGTTCAATAACCTCTTCGGGCGCCCCTATCTTTTCAATCCTTCCCTCTTCCAGAAGGATGGCTCTCGACGCCATATCCCGGATCACCTGAGAAAAATGGGAGGTGACAACGATTCCCATATCCACACTCTTCGCTGCAGCAAGAAGGGTATTATGCACGATCCTGGCTGTTTCGGGGTCGAGGGTGCCGGTAGGCTCGTCGGCAAAGAGGAGGCGAGGCTCCTTTGCGAGCTGCCTCGCAAGCACGACCCGCTGCTTCTCTCCCCCGGAGAGATCCCGTGCGATGTGCATCATGCGGTGCGAGAGGCGGACCTGGTCAAGGAGGTCGGCAGCCCGGTTCACTGCCTCGTCCTGAGGATATCCCACTTCATCCAGCGCCCGCATCACATTCTCTATCACGCGATCATCACCGTAAAGGGCGAATGTCCTCTGAAACATGATAGCCGTGCGCTGCATGACAAGGCGCTTCCACTTCTCGTTCTCCGGTTTCCACAGATCCACATCGATAGCCTCGAGAGGCTCCCCGCACCGCGGACAGGGGGTATTCTCCTCGCTACGCATGCCGAGGTAGTGGTAATGAGGGCAACTGGAGAGGTGATACACGACCGATCCCGACGTGGGGGGTTCATCCACGCCCCGGAGGAGGTGCATTAGCACACTTTTTCCCGCGCCGCTCCTCCCGATAACCCCGATGATCTCGCCTTGGGGAATATCGAATGAAAGGTTATCCAGGACCTTTTTTCCTGAATAGGACATGGACAGGTCCATAACGGATATAAATGGAGATTTCATGGTATCCTCACAGGTGACTATTCACGGTTCCTCAACAGACCCCGGACCGAAGCGAGAGAATTTTTCCATCGGCCCAGGCCTATTAATATTTCTCATATGAGTAGAATAACATAAAAGTAGTGATAGTATCATCAGGGGCCTTCAGACAGGCAGGATGAAGAAGCAGGTGTGCCGGCACACTTCTCTGTCTGCCTACTGGCTGTCCTGGGGAGGATATTTGGAAAAACGGGGACATTTCCGGGGACAGAGACCTTTGATAGCCCTCGGACAGCCCCCGATCTGGAGTGTCTTGCCGCTTGTCAGCGCATCGGCAACCTTCCTCCTTGCGGTATGAAGATCGCGCCAGGCGGTTCTCCGCGAGACCCCGAGAACCCCCGCAGCTTCTTCCTGCTCCATTCCTTCGAGGTCAACAAGGCGAAGGAGTTCCAACTCATCAGGAAGCAGGGTGATAACAACCCCGTCCTCATTGGGGCAGCATTCAGGTGAAAAGCAGCGGGACGAGACATTTTTATCTATCGCCCTCGGTATCCTGGGTCTGCCTCTCCTGCGGGCTGCAACCGGGACTGGGGAGTCTTCGTCCATGATAGATATGTCAACCGGGATTACATTAGACCTTCTGATGGAGTGAATTAAGGGGTTGTATGAAATGGGAAAGGGATAATGCCCTATATTCCCGGTTATGTACCTTTTTATTCGCAATCTTTCATGAGATGTACAATATCGAGATACCGCTCTGGTTCTTCCCGGAATATCTTCCTTCGCGAGGACTTTGACCTCTGCTGCTCCCTGGCGATACAAAGTGCCGTCCTCAGGGGGATGGTCCTGACCTGGAACTGGGTATTATGACGGGGGGTCGGGGGAGAAGGTGATGTTTCTCCGGGGGGCATTCCTCCAGTTTCTCGCGCCTGTTCAGCCATATTGGATAAATCCTGGAATACTCCGTTTTCTGTCCGCTCTCCTGACTGTCCCGTTTTCAACAGAAACAGCGACTGCGGTGTCCGCCTCCGAATCTCCGTCCGCAACCCCTTGGGATGCCTCCCCTGCCCAGACCATAGTACCCGGGTGGAGCATTCCCTGGCTGGACAGGAGGAGTCCCCTGCGGAGTCTCCTGTGGGCCTTCAGCATCCTGTGCCTGGCTCTGCCCGGCAATAGGGGTTCCGTATGCCCTGCAGCGACCCGTTCCCCATCCCGTCATGGGACCGCGTCCGAGCGGTCCCGTTCCATCAAATCCTGGCATATCTCTTCAGCCTTCCTGTGGGCCCTGTGCCCTTAATTACTCATATGAGTAAAAATACATCAAGATGTTGTTGGGGGCAACCTCGTGGGGGAGGGGGAAGCGGCCTTCGCATAACGCGGATGGAATTGGAGGTCTTCTCTCCAATGAACTATGCCGAAAATCATGTGTCAAATTGCTCGCAGGTATACCCGTGCGAGGCGAGCACTGTCCTGCAGTGGCGGGCAAACTGCGCTTCGGGCAGGGCTGAAGCGGGCAGGACTTCGCACTCCCAGATTTGCCGGAGCAGGGGGTCGGCAGTCGAGAGCGAGGACTTTCCCTTCACCTTCCCCACTTCGGATCCCGCCTTGTCGAGGATGCGCATGGTGCAGCACCTGAAGGTTCGGCAGATGCCGGGCCGCGAGGAGTAGATCGTGCAGACGAAGGTCCCGTCACCCCGCTTCCGAAGAAAAGGGCACCACCCTGTCTCGTAGGCGGGAGGAGTCCCCGACAGAAAGAGGTCACGAAAGTCAGGATTGACCTGCACAGGAATCCGCTCTCCGGTCACCAGGACGAGGAGAGTGTGGGAGAATGAGGAGAGGCTCTTCTCGACATGCATGTGGCGGCCGAGGCTCATGCAGCACTTTCCGCACCGTGTACAGGTAAATTCCGTCATCTTATCGCGACTCCGTCCGGAACTTTATATGATGGTGAGAGGCAGGGAAGAAAGCCCAGTCCCTCCTGTAAATCCCGCTCCTGGTTTACCATGGGAGCCTCCCTGCAAGGCGTATTCGCCTGGGAGACAAAAAAGAGAGGGCAAGGGCGCGTGATCCATGGAGTGTCACCGGAAGGGTACCTCTTCTGCTCCTGACCTTCTTCATGCAGGATCCCCGGGATCCATGAATGCCTCGAGCAGTCTCGTCATCGTCATGTGATAGCCCAGGCGTTCTTCAAGAAAGCTTTCTGACCTCTCGTCCCGGGAAAGGGGCACAAAGGCGAACGGGTACTCGATATCCCAGAGCACCAGGCCGTCCGGGGGAGCAGGGGCAAGCCGGGCACCCGCGTCACCGTTGAGGCGGGCAGAGATGACCTCCTCTCCGCCAGCCCCCGTCCCTGCCAGGAGGAGTGCAGCGGCCATGTACCTGACCATGTGCCAGAGATAACTCTCGGCACGGACCTCGAAGACGCAGAGTCCGTCTTCCTTAAAGACAGTTGCGGAGATTACCTTCCGGAGCGGGTCTCGTCCCTCAACCCTGGCGAAGAGCGAGAAGTCATGGATTCCGTCGAAGCGCCGTGCTGCCCGCGCCATGGCGTCCACGTCAAGGGCCCGGTCCTTGAAATAATACCGGTAGGTCCGGCTTATTGCATGGTGCCGTGGGTGGAAGCCGGGCTCCACCTTTGCATACCCCGTGATCCAGATATCTGGCGGCAGCCTCCGGCCCAGTGCGGAGATTGCGCGCTCGGGAACGCGCGTGGAGAACGAGAATACCTGAGCCCTGGCGTGGACACCCCGGTCGGTTCTTCCGGCCGCGAGGAAACCCGAGTCACGGTGGCTGGAGAAGAGGTCAAGGTGCATGCATGCGCTGACAAACTCGCCTTCCACCGTCCGGAGCCCCGGCTGCATCTGGGACCCGGAGAACCCGTCTCCCAGGTACCCGCAACGGAAGGCCAGTCTCAGCGGGGCTGCATCCCCCTGGTAAACTTCTTCCATGTGTTGCGCAGGGACTGCCGGGTGTAAGTCCGAAGCGGTGTCATCCTTCCAGTGGCGACCGTCCTTCCAGCCCGGATGGCCCCGATGATCGACGCACTGTCCGGCTCCGCTTCGACGAGCGTCCTTCCATAGCCTACGAATCGTGCGTTGTGGGCATCGGACCCTCCCACGCAGGGTTTCCCTATACGCCGGGCGATCCGCGCGGCTTTGCGGTTTGCTGATCCCACGATGTACCTGCTGTTGAAGACCTCGATCGCGTCCACCTCCGACAGCGGTGACCGCTGCCTCCTGGCGACACCGTGGCGCCAGATATGGAAGGGGTGCGGGAGAACCACGAGGCCGCCGAGCGTGCGGGCATGCCTGATGGTCTCGGTCACCTCAAGGCCGCGTGGGATGGGGGTGGTGATCCCGAGGACAAGCAGGTGTCCCTGGAGAGTGGAGACCTCTATTCCCGGGATGATGATGACCCTCGCCGGGACAGCCAGGGCATGGAGGGCGCCTTCGACCGTGTCGTGGTCGGTGATGGCAATCGCATCAAGGCCCACGAGCTCCGCCCTCCTGATGACCTCTTCTACGCTGCTCTCACCGTCCCGGGAATACCTGGTGTGAATGTGCAGGTCGCAGTTCAGCATCTGATCATACCTTTTTTGTCCTCCGTGATATTAAGAAGACTTATGCGAATACTCCTGCCCACCGGGAGAGCGACTGTCGAAGTGGTCAGGAAGGCTGCAGCCGGGATTGACGCGAGGGTCGTGGTCACCGGGAAGATCGCCTCGTTTCTTGCGCCGGCCACGCTGCTCGCGCTCCTTTCGGAAGGGGACTATGATATGGCCATTGTTTCTGGGATGTGCACCGCCTCGTTCGCAGAGGTGGAGGAGGCGACCGGCGTCCCTGTCTACCTCGGTCCCCGACACGCCGCAGACCTCGCCCTTGTCCTCCCGCTGCTGCCGGAGATTACGCTCTCGAGAACGGTCCCTGCAGACGAGTTCCTCGCCGGGGAGAGGCGAAGGGAAGCGGAGTTGCGTATTGCCCGCACCGAGGAGGAGGCCGATTTTCTCTATTCTGTCAGGGGGGTGAAGATCGGGGGAGGTTCACGCATCAAGGTCCTTGCAGAGATCATGGACGCACACCGGGTGGCCGATCTCCACGAGAGGGTGGAGCACCTCTTCGCGGCAGGTGCAGACATTGTCGACCTCGGCTTTGGGTTCGACGCCACTCCCGATCAGGTCTGCGCCGCCTTCTCTTCCCTGGACGATATCGACCGGCCACTTTCCGTGGATACGCAGGACCCTGCCCTGATCGCAGCAGCCCTGCCGAGGGCAGACCTGGTCCTCTCGCTCCAGGAGGAGAATATCCCCCGGGTGGGGGAACTTGTTGCCAGGGCAGGTGCATGCGCAGTGGTGGTCCCGGGAAGGAAAGGGCTCTCCGCGAACCTGGCGATGGCAAGGGACGCAGGAGTCGAATGCCTGCTGGCAGACCCCCTCCTCCCACCCGCGGGCTCGGGCCTGGTCAAGTCCCTCGCCAGGTTTGGGGGCTGGGATGTGCCGCTCTTCTTTGGAGCGGGCAACGTGGTCGAGCTCCTGGACGCAGACTCGATCGGTGCGAATGCGCTCCTCTGCGCAATGGCCGCCGAGGTCGGTGCCGCGGTCGTCTTCACGAGCGAGCACAGCGACAAAACGAGGGGGTCCATCCGGGAGATGAGGAGGGCGTCAGAGATGATGGTCCTCTCGTGCGGCAGGCCCTATCCCAAGGACCTCGGCCTCGACCTCCTCGTGATCAAGGAGAAGCGGAGGCGGAGGGAGCCGCCACTTGAATATCGTGACTGCGTGCAGGCAGGACCGGTACCGGAAGAGATCGAGTACGACCCACGCGGGAATTTCCGCATCGGGATAGAGGGGAGCGATATCGTCGCGGTCATCAGGGACCGGGCATACAGGGGGACCTCCTGGGCGGAGGTCTTCTCGACACTCCTTGCCGAGGGGGAGGTTTCCCTCCTCGACCATGCCGCGTACCTGGGAAAAGAGCTGTACAAGGCAGAGCTTGCGATCAGGTTCGGCCGCAGTTTCGAGCAGGACGGGCCATTCTGACCGGAACACGAAGGAGCTTTGTGACTGCTGCCCTCTCCTCACCATGGTTTAAAGCCAACGCCTCCCCAGTATGATGGAGGATCATGCAACTACGGGGCATCACCACGGACCTCCTCGACCTCCTGCTGGAGGTGGGGAGGGATCGCCATCCTTACGAGTTCGCGGGGGTGGTCATGGAAGAAGGAGGCCTGCTCCAGGAGCTCTTCCTCCTCCCGGGGACCGTGAGCAGCGAGGAGAGCGCAAGCCTCTTCTACGACATGATGCCTCTTGATACCCACGTGGCCGGCAGCGCTCACAGCCATCCGAATGGTGTTCTCTCCCCATCGAACGCAGATCTCTCCTTTTTCCCAAGGATCGGGCGCTATCACATCATCGTGGGGTTCCCATACACGAGGGAGGCCTGGCGGTGCTACCGGGCGAACGGGGAACCCATGGCGCTGGAGGTCGTAGGATGAAGCGGGTGGTTGCGACCGGGACGTTCGATCTCCTCCACCCCGGGCATGTCTATTACCTCGAGGAATCCCGGCGGCTCGGTGACGAGCTGTATGTGATCGTCGCAAGGGACAGGAACGTCCGTCACAAGCCAAGGCCTGTCATCCCCGAGGAACAGAGAGTGAGGATGGTCGCAGCACTCAGGCCTGTAGACCATGCGGTCCTTGGGGATCTCAATGACATGTTCAGGCCGATCGAGGAGATACGTCCCGCGGTCATCACGTTCGGGTTCAACCAGCACTTCGAAGAGGAGAGCATCAGGAGGGAGCTTGAGAGACGCGGGCTCTCTGTCGAACTGGTACGGATCGGACGCTACCTGGGAGACCGCTACTGCAGCTCGAGCGGGATAGTCAGGCAGGTGCTCACCCGTTACCAGAACGGGCCGCAATCACGGGGAATTGGCCAGGATGATGAGCATTTTGGCCGAAACGACCCCTGAACGCCGCCGGGTGCGGCTCGGCATCCCAGATCCGTAGAGGGAACCATATTAATCTGGAAGGTAATATAAGGCTAAAGAGGGGTCTCATTCAACCAGGCCCTTGTACAATTTGAGGATTGATGAGGTATGCCTGAATTTGCGACTGCATTTTCTGGAATGAACAGCGACCGGAAGCTCTCCCACAGCGAGCTTGTCAGGGCCATCCGATTGATGATAGCCGACGAGTACGAGGCCATCCAGGTCTACACCCAGCTCGCGGAGTCAATCGATAACGAGCTTGCGCGTGAGGTGCTTCGTGACATCGCGGATGAAGAGCGGGTCCACGCAGGAGAATTTTTAAGGCTGCTCTACGAGCTGGCACCCGACGAGGCCGGGTTCTATGCAGAAGGGGCCGCGGAGGTGGAGGCAGAGATCGCAAAACTCGCCCCGCGCAACACATCACAGGGAGCGGAGGAGAAGAAGGGTGGCGCGACCACTATCGGCTCGCTGAAGGAGTGAGGAGGAGTTTAGATCATGTCAGAACGTTACCTTGGGAGAGAAGACGCCCCGATAGAGGCCCGGACATGGGAGCTGCTCGATGCGGCGATGGTCGATGCGGCAAAGAGCGTCCTTGCCGGGCGCCGGCTCCTGCACATCGAGGGGCCGTACGGGCTTGGGCTGAAGGCAGTTCCGCTGGAGGACTGCCAGGTCAACGAGTGCATGGCAGTCAGCCAGTTCGTGCCGGTACACCTGATCAGCACGACGTTTACATTAGGGATCAGGGACCTGCTGGCGTTTGAGCAGAACGGCCTCCCCTTCTCCGCCGCGGCCGCCGCGGAAGCGGCAATCGAGTGT
Source organism: Methanobacteriota archaeon (assembly GCA_029547605.1). Taxonomy (GTDB): domain Archaea; phylum Halobacteriota; class Methanomicrobia; order Methanomicrobiales; family Methanospirillaceae; genus Methanolinea_A. Next base: position 32,522 of record JAKPPB010000044.1, read on the forward strand.
GCACGAACCGAGGACACCCTCATATTTGAGGGTGCCGCAGGGAGCAAAGGCCTCCTCACGATGGAGGATTGCGGAATGCTGAAACTCTCCTCGTGGAATACCGTGGGGAAAGCCGCCGATGACGTCATCCAGGCCATGATTCTCCTCGACGAGGCCGGGTATCACGGCCCATACAGCCTTGCCCTGGCCCCTTCGCGATACAACCTCCTCTTCCGCCGCTACCTCCAGGGGCAGAGCACTGAGCTCGAGCACATCAGGGCCATTGTCACGGACGGCGTGTACAAGGCCCCCTCCCTCAGGAGCGGGGGGGTCCTGCTGGCATCAGGAAAACGCTATGCGTCCATTGTCCTCGGCCAGGACATGACTGTCGGGTTCGTCGGGCCCATTGGGGACAGCCTTGAATTCTCCATCACCGAGAGCCTGGCACTCCTCGTGAGGGAACCCTCCTCCATCTGCGTCCTGAAAGACAAGGAATAACCCCTTATTTTTCTCCTGGATCCGCCCCTGATACGAGGGAGAGAAGGTGCAGCGCTGCGGCCTTGTCAAGGGGCTGGTTGTCGCTCCCGCATTTCGGCGAGAGGATGCATGCAGGGCACCCTGACTCGCACCTGCACCCGCCGATGAGAGCGCGAGCGGTGCCAAGTATCTCTTCGCAGAGATCGTAGCCTTTCTCGGCAAGCCCAACCCCCCCCTCGTACCCGTCATAGAGGTAGATGGTGGGATCTCCGTCATCCCCACCGCAGGGAACCGAGAGGCCACCGATGTCCCACCGGTCGCAGAGGACATGGAACGGCATCATCGCGATCATTGCATGCTCCATTGCATGGAGGCCCCCTGCGAGGTCACCTCCCATCTTCCCGGTCGCCCCCGTTACTTGGGAGGGAACCCCGATCCAGAGTGCGCGGGTGGAGAACTGAAGCGGGGGCAGGTCGAGCGGCTCGATGCCGATGACGGTCTCGGATTTGAGGAGTTTATACGCGGTGTACTGCTCGGTCACCTCCACATCCCCGTAGGTGAGCACTGCACCCGGCAGCGGGCGCCGGGCCCTCACCGCCGTGACCCTGACCTGCACCGATTTCAGGGGGCGGGTGTAGTAATCGGCCTCGACCGGTGTTGCATGGATGGTCTTTGCCGCAAGATCGCATGTGTCAACCCGGTACTGCTCGCCCTGGTGGAGGAGGATTGCTCCCGGGTGAGCCTCCCGGAATGCCTGGGAGCGGTCCATCGTCTCAAGTACCCGGCCCTGTGAGAGTACCCGGAAGGTCTCGCGCGCACTGCCGTCCATCCCCACCAGGTCCGATGCACGGCGGCTCCCCGAGTAGATCCATCCCCTCCGGGTCTTCCCAAGAAGCGACTCCCTCTCGTGGGCAGCCACGACATCAGGGAGCGATGGGCCGAAGAACTCACGGTCCCGCTCCACGTCAAGAGGGAGCTCTGCCCCCGCGCAGAGAACCTGACCGGAGAGGATGTATGGGTTCTCGAGGTCGATGATGGCATGCTCGTGGGAAGCCCCGAAGAACGCTCCCGGATGCCGCATGAAGTACTGGTCCAGGGGGTTTGCAAAGGCCACCAGCACCGCAAACGATTCCTCTCGGGAACGGCCCGCTCTCCCTGCCTGCTGCCAGGCGGCCATCATCGTGCCAGGGAACCCCGAGAGAATGACCCCTCCGAGCGAGCCTATGTCGATTCCCACCTCGAGGGCATTTGTGGAGACGACGCCGCGTAGGGTTCCTTGGCGGAGCCCCTCCTCGATCCGCCTCCGCTCTTCAGGCAGGTATCCTGCCCGGTACGCCGCAATCCCGGCGTTCGCCGGGGCCATCCGGCCCGCCCAGAGGGCCACAAGTTCCGCGGTCTTCCTGGCACCGGTGAAGCAGAGCGTCTGTGTCCCGCAGTCAAGACACCGGGACAGGATGAGCGCGGTGTCCCTGTGGACAGAACGTGCCGAGGGCCATTCAACGAACGGGTTGTAGAAGAGAAACGTCCGGGGCCCGTGGGGAGACCCGTCCCTCCCAATCTCCCTGCAGGGTATCCCGCAGAGCCTGGAGGCGAACTGCCCGGGATTTGCGATCGTTGCGGTTGAAAGGAAGAATGAAGGCTCTGATCCATAGTGTCGCGAGACCCTCCGAAGGCGCCTCATCAGGAGGGCTACGTGCGATCCATAGACGCCCCTGTAGCGGTGGGCCTCGTCGAGGACTACCCCGCGAAGGCCCCGAAAGAGGCGGCTCCACTGGTGGTGCCAGGAGAGGATGTGGTGGAGCTCGTGGGGATTCGTGAGGAGGATCCGGGCCGTCTGTCGTATTCGGGGCCTCCTGCCAGTCTCCGTGTCACCGTCGTACACTGCGGGGAATGCACTGATCCCGGTCTCTTCTCCAAGCGACTGGAAGGCACGCATCTGGTCGTTCGTGAGGGCCTTTGTCGGGTAAAGGAGGAGGAATGTGGCATCGGGGTCCTCGAGAATCCGCTCGAATATGGGGAGGGCGAAGGCGAGGGTCTTCCCAGAAGCAGTCGAGGTGGTAAGGATGACGCTTTCCCGGGCCCGGAACGCCTCGATCGCCTCGCACTGGTGCGAGTAGAGCCGGATATTCCGGAAATCGAGATACCGCTGGAGGGAGGTGGGGAGTTCGCGTTCGAGCGAGCCGTATTCGGCATCACGGGAAGGTATCTCCTCCACGTGCACGATCCCCCTGGAGAGATCGGCGTCGGCCGAGAGGGAGCTGAGGATATCCCTGACTCCCACGGTCAGCACTCCTCCAGGAAGAGGCAGAAGAGCCGGGCCAGCGAGACCAGGTCCTGGCAGTTGTGCTCCACGACCGGGATGAGCGGCCCGGGGTTCTGGGTGGTGAGGAAGGTCTCGTAGAACTCCGGGACCATCATCGAGGGCACATCCTGTTCGCGGTGGACGGAGAAGAGCTCCTGCTCCAGTGTCGAGAGGCGGCAGTCCGGATACGAGTCGCGCCAGCGCCTCCTCGATGGGTGGAGCAGGTCGTAATGCGGGTTGTGGATACCGCAGTCCTCCCCGTACATCGCATACCGCTCGACGAGGTAGGGGAGATCGAAACTCCTTCCATTGTAGGTGACCAGCACCTTCTCCCTGGACAGGCGGTCCCTCGTTGCGAGGAGGGCCGGGAGTTCCTCTTCCATGCTCCTGACGAGGTACTGGCAGGTGACGAGCCGATCCCCCTCGACAAATGCCAGGCCGACGAGGATCACGGGGCGCTGGGAGAGGCCGAGCGTCTCAAGGTCGAGGAAGAGGAACTGTCCCTCCCTGTAGAGGCCGGCAGTGGAGAGGCAGCGTGGATCGGATACCGGGTGCCACCGGGATACAAGGGAGAGCACCTCTGCTGCGCTCCCCTCCCGAAGCACCCGGAGGACAGTTCTGGCCGGCTCCCCGAACCGCCTGTGTTGCAGGAGATCGGGAATGGTGCGGTATCCCCTGCGCTTCAGGTCCCTCTCCTTCCGCTTCCCGATACCGAACACGAGGGTGAGGTCCGCCTCGAGCTGCCGCCGGACCTTCCCAGGATCGCTCTCCGGGAGGCGTATCCCGTGCCGGCGGGTGATACAGTACACCGGCCCTTCCGCAGTCTCTACGGTGCACCCCGGGAACACTGCCTCAAGCGGGGTGTCCCTGTATCTCTGGAGGAGCATGTGCTTGAAGCGCTGGATCTCCCGATACTCGGATTCGAGGACCGGTGACCCCGATATGCCGGCCATGAAGAGGCGGTCGTTTTTTATCACCGAGTAGTCTGGAGCTTCCATGACGCGGTCCCTCCAGAGTCGGCTGGCGGTCTCGAATGCCAGGGGCATGGTCATTTGAGTATCAGGTGCGTTATAAGGCGGACTCGCATTTGAGTATTCACTGTGCACCGTGAAAGTAAAGAGGCCCCGCGGCGAACCACTCGGGTGTGAAACACTCGCGCGGGAGGGGAAATAGAGCGCGCACGCAGCACCATGGAGATGCCTGGCCGGCAGGATGCACAATGATGAACACCGGCAGGCCACGCCCGGGCACTCTTCACCAGTGTGCCCCCAGCAGGGGAAGGATCACCCGCGCGACCCCTCCGCCGGGGTGCGTATGAGAAGAATCCGCGGACTCCTGATCGACCTCGATGGCGTGGTATACACAGGCGGGGTGCAGATACCCGGTGCCAGGGAAGCCATCTCCTGGCTCGAGAGAGAAGAATACCCGTTCAGGTTCGTTTCGAATACCACCCGGAGCTCAAGAGAGAGCCTCTCGATAAGACTCAAAGGGATGGGACTCGAGATCCCTCCTGTGCGAATCTTCACCCCTGCAATTGCCGCCGCTGCCATGGTGCGGAAGCGGGGCTCGTCGAAGATTCTCCTCCTCACCACCGGAGACGTCCACCGCGACTTCGACGAGGCCGGCCTGCAGCAGACCCGGGAAGGGGCGGAAGTGGTGGTGGTGGGCGATGCGGGGGACCGTTTTACCTACCGTGCCATGAACGAGGCATTCCGGCTCGTCGTCGATGGCGTCCCCTTCATCGCGCTCGAGAAAGACCGATACTGGATGGATACCGACGGGCTCTCGCTCTCGGCCGGGCCTTTCGTGAAAGCGCTCGAGTATGCGACCGGAAAGAGGGCTGCGCTCGCGGGGAAGCCCTCGAAGTCGTTCTTCCGGATGGCACTCGATTCGATGGGGCTTCGTCCCGGGGAATGCGCCATGATAGGGGACGATGCCAGGAGCGATATCGCGGGGGCTATGGATGCCGGCATGGCAGGGCTGCTCGTTGAGACCGGGAAGTTCCGGCCGGAGGCGCTCACCAGACTGAAGAGGCCCCCGTCGGCAATCCTCCCTTCGATCGCGGCTCTGCCCGGATACCTGCAGGAGAACGCACGGTGAGTGAGCGCATTGCGACCCCTGTCCTCCCTCGTTCTCTCTGCCCTGCTCCTCTCGGCACTCGCGTCATCCGGGTGCCTGGAAAGCCTCCCATGGCTTGGGTCTCCTGTCGTGTACCCGAGGATCGTCCCTATCGAAGGGGGAGCCATGCCAGTCCCGCCGGTCTATGTGTTCCCGTTCCAGGACCGGACAGTGGTGGTAGACGTTCGGCCCGATGCAGGCGTGTATGCAGGGGCAAAGGCGTCTGACAAGAGTGCCCGCATCTATGACCATTCCATTCCGGACGAGGAGTGGAGGGCAGGGATCTACCGCGCACTCATCTCTGACCCCGGCCAGGACGGCTTCTTCTCGGCACTCCTCGCGCAGTTCCGCCGTGAACGGGAGGCAAACCGCTTGGATCCCGACGAGTATGCAGAACTCCTCGCGGTGTTCGTCCAGTCGATCCCCTACGAGACCCAGGACGAGATCAGCCCCCGGTTCCCTGTCGAGACATTCGTGGAGGGGATCGGTGACTGCGATGACAAGAGCCTGCTGCTCGCCGCTCTCCTCAGCAGGGAAGGGTACCGGACGGCACTCCTGTATTTCGAGCCCGAACGGCACATGGCGGTCGGTATCGGCTGCCCGGGTACCGGGTACATGGATTCCGGGTATGCATATATCGAGACCACCAACGTGACCCTGGTGGGAAACCCTCCCCGTGAACTCGCCGGCGGGACCGTCCTTTCGTCCGTGCCTATTGTCATTTCCATCGGAGAAGGAACCCTGGGCTATCACCGCTGCAGCGAGACGGCGGAGATAGGTACGGCGATCGCCGGGATGGGAAGAGAGCTCTCTGCGCTCGGGTCCGAGATCCGGGACCGGGAACGCACCCTGAAGGAGAAGAGGGAATTGCTCGACAGCGAGAAGGCGTCAATGGACCTGTTGCAGTTGCGGGGGGACTTTGCCGGGTACAACAGGCGGGTGGCAGCGTACAACGCCCGCGTAGAGGAGTATAACCAGATAAGGTCAGGCCTTCTCCTGCTGGTTGAGCGGTACAACCGCATCGCAGGGGCCCACAACCATCTCGTCAGCAACCAGCACGATCGGAAAGGACTGTATGCCTGGCTCTCTGCCCACCAGGCCCCGTGAGAATCCGTCCGGGCCGGGCAACTGTGTGCCGTGTCACAACCGTTTAATCCTTGCGCCATGAGATTATACTGCAACAGTTACCAGGGAGAGATACCATGCTGAAGATCGAGGACCTGCATGTAAAGATAGGCGAGCGGGAGGTGCTCCACGATATCAACCTCCACATCAAGGAGGGGGAGACCCACGTGCTGATGGGACCGAACGGGTCCGGAAAGACCACGCTGCTCAGGGCAATCATGGGGTTTGCGGGGCTTGACGTGACGGAAGGGCAGATCATCTTCAAGGGCAGGGACGTGACAAGGCTCCCTATCCAGGAGCGGGCAAAACTTGGCATGGGTATGCTGTTCCAGCGACCGCCCACCATCGCCGGCCTCAAGCTGGGCAAGCTTCTGGCCGTCACTTCCGGCGACCGCGCGGGCATGGTCAGCGAGTACAGCAGGTTCCTGCACATGGACACCTTCATGGACCGGGCGATCAACCTTGGGTTTTCCGGAGGGGAGATCAAGAGGAGCGAGGTCCTCCAGCTGATGGTCCAGCAGCCTGACTTCGTGATGCTCGACGAGCCCGAGAGCGGCGTTGACCTCGAGAATATCAGCCTGATTGGGAATGCAATCGCGAGGCTGCTTGAGAAGGACGTACACATCGTGAACCGGAAGAAGAGCGGCCTCGTGATCACCCATACCGGCTACATCCTGGATTACCTCGACGCGGACTACGGCCACGTGATGTGCGACGGCGTCTTCCGCTGCCACGGGAACCCCCGGGAGATCCTCCGGGTGATCAAGACTTCGGGATACAAGGAGTGCCTGGCATGCCAGAAAATATAGAGAGAATGGAGGACCTCTCCCCGAGGGATAAGGAGCGCCTGACCCAGACCGGCCTCGAGGTCGGGATGAAGAACCGATCAGGGAGCTTCTTCCAGGTCGACCAGGAGATCAGGCAGATTGCGGCGCTTGAAGAGGGAATCGAGGTCCTATCCATCCAGGAAGCGCTCGAGAAGTACAGGTGGCTGGAAGACTACTCGTGGAACCTCGTCAAGAAAGACAAGGACCAGTATACCCGGTTCGTCGCGGACCAGCCGGACCCGAGGGGGTTCGTGATCATCGCAAAAAAAAGGAGCAGGACCGTATTTCCCCTCCAGACCTGCCTGTTCCTGGCAAAGACCCCCGTCCAGCACGTGCACAACATCATCATCGCCGAGGAGGGCGCGGAACTGCACCTCATCTCGGGGTGTGCGAGTGCCTCCTACACAAAGACCGGCTCGCATATCGGAGTCTCGGAGTTCTACGTGGGCCGTGACGCGAGGATCACTACCACCATGATCCACAACTGGGGCGACGAGATCAGTGTATTCCCAAGGAGTGCCGCAAGAGTTGAGGAGAACGGGGTCTTCCTCTCCAACTACGTCTGCATGCAGCCGGTGCGAAAGATCCAGATGTCACCCGTGGCGGACCTGGCGGGGAAGAACTCGGTCGCAAGGTTCTCAAGCATCGTGGTGTGCACGCCCGGCTCCCACATGGACCTTGGTTCCGTCGCACGGCTCTCCGCTGAAGGTGCCTCGGCCGAGCTGGTCACCCGCGCCATCACGACCGGGGGCACCATCATCTCGCGGGGGATGATAGAGGGGAAGACCAGGTACACCAAGGGACACATCGAGTGCAAGGGACTCATCCTCAAGGACGGGATCATCCATGCCATCCCCGAGATCAAGGGGGACGTGGTCGACACCGAGCTCTCTCACGAGGCGGCGGTGGGAAAGATTGCAAAGGACGAGATCGAGTACCTGATGTCCCGCGGCCTTGACGAGGAAGTGGCGACCTCGACCATCATCAGGGGGTTCCTTGACGTGAAGATCGCCGGGCTTCCGGAGGCCCTCCAGAACCAGATCGACGCGGCGATTGATTCCGCAGAGAAGAGCGGGTTTTAAAAAACCCTGGCAGGCTGGGGAGGAGAGATGCCAGAAGATCAGAGGGCGGGGGAGAGGAATGCGATGGTGGACACCCAGATCGCGGCCCGCGGCGTGAGAAACCCCCGGGTCCTCCAAGCAATGCGTACGGTCCCGCGGCACCTCTTCGTACCCGCCGCTTACGAGAGTGCCGCATACCGCGACGGCCCCCTCCCCATCGGGCATGGCCAGACCATCTCCCAGCCCTATATCGTCGCACTGATGACCGAGCTCCTCGACATCTCCCCGGGCGACAGGGTGCTCGAGGTCGGGGCAGGCAGCGGGTACCAGGCGGCGGTGCTGGCAACGCTTGGAGCAGAGGTCATCACCATCGAGAGAATCCCCGAAGTGGCAGCACTGGCGGAGGAGAACCTCAGGAATGCGGGTGTGCACGGCGTTCGCGTGGTGGTTGCAGACGGGTCGGAAGGCTATCCGCAGGAGGCCCCGTACCAGGCGATCCTCGTCACCGCCGCGACGCCCCGTGTACCCGAGCCTCTCATCTCCCAGATGGCTGAGGGCGGCAGGCTGGTGGCCCCGGTGGGGGGGCGCGACGTCCAGGAGCTGGTCAGGCTCGTGAAGAGGGAGGGCAGGGTGGAGAGTACATTTTTCGGCGGTGTCGTCTTTGTGCCGCTCCTTGGGCGGCACGGGTGGGAGGTCTGAAGCAGTGGCCTGGCACGATGTGACCCGTCCCCTGACCGGGAGGGTCGTCGTCTATCCCGGTGACCATGTCCCCACCATGGTGCAGGAGGACAGGGGGAGGTATATCCTCTCGTGCCTGCACCTCTCCACCCATTCCGGCACGCACATCGACGCACCCTCCCACTATATCCGCGGTGGTGCCCCCGTCGATGCCATCCCTCCCAACCAGCTGATTGGGAAGTGCAGAGTCATCGACATAGGAGGGAAGGAGACAGAGATCGGGGCCGGGGCGCTCGCACCCGCACTCAGTGGGGTGGAGCGCCTCCTCGTCAAGACCTGGTTCTCCAGAGAGCACGGGTTCCGGGAAGACTACCCCGGGCTCTCTCGTGAGGCAGCGGATGCGGTCGCAGAGGCCGGGATCGGGTGCGTGGGGATCGACTCGCCGTCAATCGAGCCCTATTCAGGGGACGGAAGGGTCCATATCACCCTCCTCTCCCAGGGGATTGCAGTCATAGAACTCCTTGACCTTTCGCGCGTCAGGGAGGGGGATTACTGGATGGTGGCGCTGCCCCTCCGGCTGGAAGGGCTTGACGGCTCACCCTGCCGGGTGCTTCTCCAGGACAACGGATCATGGTGACCTGAATGGATTTTCTCCACGACGCAGTACAAAAACTCAAAGGACTCTCCCTGCACTCGGGGTGCGAAGACGGAAACATTATCCTTAGGGTGAACCCGGAACGCACCGTCTGCCAGTTCGAGCGCGGGGCCTGCATGGAAGCGGTCTTTGGCGGCCGGGTCGCGGAGTTCGTCACCTTCGAGCCCACCCGGGCCACGACGAGGCTTGGGTTTCTCTTTGACGCAACACTCGAGAAGCCGGCACACAGGGCGGCGGCATGCGCCATTATCAATGTGATGGCCGGGTTCCTCTGCCTCTCGCGGGTGCGAAGATCGTGTCCCCCGGAGTGCCACGAGGCGTGCAGGACAGATCTCCTGCGGGAGTTAGGCGACCGGCGGGTGGGGGGACTCGAGATCCCTGCACATGCCATGGAATCGTTCCCCTACCGGGGCACCGGTGTGTGTGACGTGACGCTGGTCGCCGGCGAGGGGCTCATCTCCCCCGAAGCCCGATCGCTCCTGGAAGGGCCGGACCGCGACAGGGCCCTCCTTGTCGGCCCTTCCACTTCAGGAGTGGCAAGCCTCGCCAGACTGCGCCACTGGTGCCCTTACGGGAAAGGATAACTCTATTTCTCACGTTTCCGATTCATATCCATGCGTTTTGGCTCCTCCGGAATCCGGGCCCTCTACGGGCGCGGACTTGTTGACGCCGCGCTTGCGCTCGGACGGGTCCTCGGGAGGAGGCACCCGGAGGTGGTGGTCGGGAGGGACACCCGGACCACCTCGCGGGTCATAGAGAACGCCTTTTCGGCAGGCGCGCTTTCTGAGGGAGCGGTGGTACGCTCTGTGGGGCTCGTGCCCACCCCCGCTGTGGCAGGGGCAGTCCCGGCGGGGGGTGTGGGCTGTATGGTCACTGCTTCACATAACCCGGAAGAGTACAACGGGCTCAAGGTCTTCAACCCGGGGGGATCTTCTCTGCTGAAGTCACAACAGGAGGAGACAGAGCGTCTCCTTACAGAAGAGATAGCGGCGGGAGGGCTCACTTCACCCCCCGGACATTTCGGGACGATGACCAGGGACGACATCCTTAGCACCTACATCGAGGGGATCATCGGCGAAGTGCACTGCGCGCGCGAAGTGAGGGTAGTACTCGACTGTGGGAACGGTGCCGGGAGCGTGGCGAGTCCCGGAATCCTCCGGGGGATGGGCGTCGACCGGAAGTGCATCAACTGCTGCCCTTCGGGCCACTTTCCCAGGCCGTCGGAGCCGCTCGAGGAGAACGTGAGATACCTCGGCTCCCTTGTGAGGAGATGGAATGCGGACGGGGCAGTGGTCCACGACGGGGATGCCGACCGCATGATGGCCTTTGACTCCCGTGGACGCTACATCTCCGGGGACCACCTGCTGGTCCTCTTCACCCGGTTTCTGGGCGCACAAAAGGTGGTGACCACCACCGATGCGAGTATGGCGATCGAGGAATGGGCCGAGGTAAGACGGACGCCGGTCGGGGACAGCTATGTATCTGAGGAACTGGTGCGGTGGGGGGATCTCGGAGGCGAGCCTTCGGGTGCCTGGATCTTCCCGCGACACTCGCTCTGCCCCGACGGGCCGTATGCCGCGGCACTCTTCTGCAGGATGGCATCAGAATGGGACATTGCAGCCGAACTCGATGTCATTCCCATGTACCCCGTCCTCCGGGCCTCGCTTCCCTGCACAAGGGCACCTGACGTGATGAGGGCGCTGGGCGCGGCGGTTCCCACCGATGGCATCCGGGTAGAGGAAGAGGACGGGTGGTACCTTGTACGGGCATCAGGGACCGAGCCGAAGATCCGGGTTACTGCCGAGGGGAGGACGCGTGACGCGGCGGAGGCACTCCTTGGGAAGGGCCTTTCTGCGGTCAGGCAGTGGAAAAAGGAAATAAAGCGGCAGTGAGAGGATAATTGGTATGCAGTGCGTCATCCTGGCCGCAGGAGAGGGCAAAAGAATGCGGCCGCTCACCGCGACCCGTCCAAAGGTCATGCTCCCACTCGCGAACCGCCCTATGCTGGAACACCTCGTCATGGCCGCACGCGACGCGGGAGTCTCCGATTTCCTCATCGTCACCGGGTACATGGAGGCTGAGATCCGGAATCGTTTCGGCGATGGAAACGCGCACGGCGTCAGGATCGAGTATACGGTCCAGCGGCACCAGCGGGGCACGGCTGATGCGCTTCTCCAGGCCAGGGACTGGCTTGACTCCGACTTCCTCATGATGAACGGGGACATGGTGGTCACTCCCGCCGACATCGCGAGGATCCTTGCGGCGGGCCCGGACTGCATGGCGGTCGCTCCCTCGGACCACCCGGAAGATTACGGGGTGGTCCAGGTCGAGGGAGACCAGGTCACAGGCCTTCAGGAGAAGTCGCGAGAGCCCCGTGGTGACCTGGTGAATGCAGGGCTGTACTGTTTCACGCCTGAGATCTTTTCGCTCCTCGACGGAGTGGAACTCTCTCCCAGGGGTGAGCTTGAACTCACCGATGCGCTGGCTGTCCTGATCCGGGAAGGGAGACTTACTGCGTGCAGGTTGGCATCCTGGATAGACGTAGGCTATCCGTGGGACCTCCTCTCCGCGAACGAGCAGATGATGCACGATCTGGCCCCCTCAATCCAGGGGACACTCGAGGAAGGGGTGGTGCTGAAGGGGCCGGTCTCTGTGGGCGAGGGCTCGGTGGTCAGGGCCGGCACCTGCATCGAGGGACCGTGTATCATCGGGAGGGACTGCCGGATCGGCCCCCATGCCTATATCCGCGGGGCGACGACGATCGGCGACGGGTGCCACATCGGCCACGCGACCGAGGTGAAGAACTCCATCGTGCTCCCAAAGACCAACCTCCCGCACTTCAACTACCTCGGGGACTCTGTCGTGGGAAGCGGGTGCAACTTCGGGGCCGGGACAAAGGTTGCGAACCTCCGCCATGACCGCGCCGAGGTGAAGGTGCGCGGGATATCCACGAAGCGGAAAAAACTCGGGGCCATCGTCGGCGACAGGGTGCAGACCGGGATAAACTGCTCGGTGAACGTCGGCGCGGTGATCGGGTGCGGGGCACAGATAGGGCCCCATGTGCTCGTAGATGGGTATATCGCCCCGGGAGCAAAGATACGATAGCGAGGAGGTCGCAATGCAGGCAGTGATTCTTGCGGCAGGTGAAGGCAGGAGGCTCCGGCCGCTCACCCGGAGCAGGCCAAAAGCCCTCATCCCGGTCGGCAACAGGCCATTGTTGGATTATGTGATCGATGCGCTTCTTGCGTGCGGGATCAGGGAGATCATCGTGGTGGTCGGGTACCGGAAGGAGCAGGTAATCCGGCACCTGAACACGCTCGATGTGAGCGTTGAGGTCGTGGTGCAGGAGAAGCAGCTTGGGACGGCCCACGCCCTGCTCCAGGCAAAAGACCTCATTGAGGGGCGATTCCTTGTGCTCCCCGGGGACAATTTCATCAACAGTGCGTCCATTGCCAGGATCCGGGACGTCAAAAACGCGGTGCTTGTAAAAGATCACCCTTACCCCTCGAACTTCGGCGTCGTGGTGACAAAGAGGGGCTTTGTGACCCGTATCGTTGAGAAGCCTGCACTGGCACCGAGTTTCACGATATCCACCGGGATCTTCTCCCTCGACCCTGACTTCTTCTCCTTCATCCGCGAGAATGATATGACTGACGCGGTGGGGGCATTCACCGAGTCCGGGAAGAAGCTGCGGGCAGTCCCTGCCGATGACTGGCAGGATGCGGTCTACCCCTGGGACCTCCTGCAGATGAACCAGAAGCTGATCCCTTCGGCAGCCCCGGAAAAGGCAGGGGAGGTGTCGGGGACATGCGTTATCCAGGGCCAGGTCAGGATCGGAAAAGGGAGCAGGGTCGGACCGGGGACCTGTATCGCAGGCCCCGTCGTGATCGGGCCCGGGTGCGAGATCGGCCCACATGCCTGCATCATGCCATTCTCGAGTATCGGGGCAAGGGTCAGGATAGAGCCATTCACCGTCGTGGAGAACGCCATCCTCATGGACGATACCGAGGTCGGGTCACACTCGAGGATAAAGGACACGGTCATCGGCGAGGGGGTCCATCTCGAGGACCATGTGAGCACGGTCACCGCGGCCCCGCTCATGGAGATCCAGGGAGAGCAGATCAAGGGACGGTTCGGTGCCATCCTCGGCGAGAAGGTCAGGGCCGGGCCCTTTACCACGTTTGAAGGGGCAATCGTGGGCAACAGCGTGAGGATTGGGGGAGGGTCGCGCATACGGTCGACCATGGCCTACGATGACGGGGGCCTGGTGGTGTAAGCGTGTGCGGGATCTTCGGGTACTGCGGGAGGAGGAAAGCGGCACCCATCCTCGTGGAGGGGTTGCGTCGCCTTGAGTACCGGGGATACGACTCGTTCGGCATCGCGGTCGCAAATGACGGGATCACGGTGAAAAAGAAGCAGGGAAAGATATCCCTCGGTGGCGCGGATCTTTCCGGGATAAGAGGCACGATGGGGATAGGCCACACAAGGTGGGCGACGCACGGTGTCCCGAATGACCAGAACGCCCACCCCCACCTTGACTGCCTGGGAAAAATTGCGGTCGTCCACAACGGCATCATCGAGAATTACGCGGCCCTGAAGCGGGAACTCCAGGACCGCGGGCATATATTCAGCTCGGAGACCGACACGGAGGTCATCCCACACCTCCTCGAGGAGGCGTTCCATGGAGACCTGGCGGCGGCGGTGGAGGAAGTCGTCCCCAGGCTTGAGGGCAGCTACGCACTCCTCGTGATTGCGTCGGGGTGCCCTGAGATGGTTGCAGCCCGAAAAAGGAGTCCCCTGGTCATCGGGGTGGGTGACCGGGCGTTCCTTGCGGCATCCGACGTAACGCCCATCCTCGAGCACACCGAGAGGGTCGTCTACCTCGAGGACGGGGACGTCGCGGCAGTCTCTACGAAGGGGATCGTGATACGCCAGGGGGAGGCGAACGTGGAGCGGCCCGTGAAAAGGATCGACTGGTCCCTTGCGGAGGTAAAGAAAGGGGGTTTCCCTCATTATATGCAAAAGGAGATCTTCGAGCAGCCGGAGGTCTTCTCTGCCACCATCAGGACATTGCGGGACGAGGAGATGCCCCGGATACTTGAGGGTATCCAGGGGGTAACGCTCGTTGCCTGCGGGACATCTTACCACGCCGCGCTCATCTGCCGTTACCTCATCGAAGAGCACTGCAGCATTCCCGCGAGGGTGGAACTGGCGTCAGAGTTCAAGTACTCCACGCCCCCTGGGGGCGATATCGTAATCGGCGTGAGCCAGTCAGGCGAGACCGCGGACACCCTTGCCGCCATCGAGAAGGCCCGCATGCACAACCACCCTACCCTCGCCATCACAAACGTCCTCGGGAGCACCGTTACCAGGATCGCTGACCACACCCTCTACATGAGGGCGGGCCCCGAGATCAGCGTCGCGGCCACCAAGTCGTTCATCGCGGAGCTCGCGGTCTTCTTCCACCTCGTCGACCGCCTCAGCGGCGGAAAGCTCGAACCGGTTCTCGGGAGCGGCCACCTTGCCATCGGCGAGGCGCTGCTCCAGGACCTTTCATCCGCGGTGGAACTGTGCAGGGGCGCCCGGTCCATGTTCTTTGTCGGGCGTGGCACGTTCTACCCGCTTGCGCTCGAAGGCGCCCTGAAGATGAAGGAGATCACATACATCCACGCCGAGGGGTACGCTGCAGGGGAGATCAAGCACGGGCCCTTTGCCCTCCTCTCACCCGAGACACCGGTGGTCGCCCTCTGCCCGCCTGGCCCGGCATTCCCCGCGATGTTCTCCAACATCAAGGAGATGAAGGCACGGGGGACCCCCATGGTCGTGATCGGTGCAAAGGAAAACCAGGAACTCGAGGAGGTATCTGACGTATTCATCCCGCTCCCCGAAGGAGGCCTGGTCTCCCACGTCCTCGCCTCGACCACACTCCTGCAGCTCCTCGCGTACCACACCGCGGTCGCACTGGGGAGGGACGTGGACCAGCCGAGGAACCTGGCAAAGAGCGTGACGGTGGAGTGAGGGGG
>JAKPPB010000049.1 GCA_029547605.1 Methanobacteriota archaeon
CGCCACCTCGATGGTAATCTGCTCGGCCTCGGGGAGTGCATCTGAGCCGACAAGCTGGACGATCTCCTGGAGTTCTGCCTCCTTCTGGAGGATCTCCATCGCCCATGAGCGCAGGGAGTTCCACTCGGGCGAGACTTCCCGGTCGTACCATTCCTGCAGGCTGTCGAGGTACAGCGAGTACGAGTTGAGCCAGTTGATGGCAGGGAAGTGGCGCCTCTGGGACAGCTTCGCGTCCAGTGCCCAGAACACCTTCACAATACGGAGGGTGTTCTGCGTGACAGGTTCGGAGAAATCACCGCCGGGAGGCGAAACAGCGCCGATGACCGAGACCGATCCTAACTTTCCGCCCAGTGTCTTGACCCTTCCCGCACGCTCGTAAAACTCGGAGAGGCGGGCGGCAAGGTATGCAGGGTAACCTTCCTCGCCCGGCATCTCCTCGAGACGGGAAGAGATCTCACGCATGGCTTCTGCCCAGCGCGATGTCGAGTCTGCCATGAGCGAGACGTCGTATCCCATGTCCCTGAAGTACTCGGCAATCGTGATTCCGGTATAAACGGATGCTTCCCTGGCAGCGACCGGCATGTTGCTCGTGTTTGCAATCAGCACGGTCCTCTCCATCAGGGGTTTTCCAGTCTTGGGATCCTCGAGTTCGGGGAACTCTGTTAAGACCTCCGTCATCTCGTTGCCCCGCTCGCCGCAGCCGATGTAGACAACGATCTCGGCATCGCTCCACTTGGCCAGCTGCTGCTGGGTCACCGTCTTTCCGCTCCCGAAGGGACCGGGAATGGCCGCCGTTCCCCCCTTTGCGATCGGGAAGAGACCATCGAGGATACGCTGGCCGGTGATGAGCGGGACTGTCGGGTTCATCTTCTCGAGAACGGGCCTTGGGACGCGGACCGGCCATTTCTGCATCATGGTAAGGGACGTCCCGTCATCCAGCGTGCAGATAACCTCGTCAACGGTGAATGAACCAGACCTTATACTTTTAACCGTACCTCCCCTGACGTTGGGAGGCACAAGGATCCTGTGGACGATGTTGGTCTCCTGGACTTCCCCGATGACAGTCCCCGGCCCGACTTCCTGCCCTTCCTTGACGAGGGGGCGGAACTCCCACTTTTTCGAGTGATCGAGACCCGGTGCAGACACACCCCTCTGGATGAAATCACCCATCTTGTCGACGAGTACGGACAGGGGCCGCTGGATACCATCGTAGATACTGGTCAGCAGTCCCGGCCCGAGTTCAACGGCAAGGGAGAGCCCTGTGTTGATCACAGGTTCGCCCTGCCGAATGCCGAGGTGTCTTCGTAGACCTGGATGATGATATTTTCACCCTGGATCTTGATCACCTCTCCCATGAGTTCTTCTTTACCGACCTTGACCACGTCGTACATGTGGGCTTCAATTCCACAGCAGTGACCACCGGACCGGCAATTCGCTTGAGAACCCCTGTCTTTGTTGTCTTTGTGTCCTGTGCTTTCACTTCCA
>JAKPPB010000050.1 GCA_029547605.1 Methanobacteriota archaeon
CGCAGAGGTCGTGCTGTCTGTAAACTCTCAGATACAACGGTTTATTGTGAATCTGGACGAGGATGTAACCGAAATCCTTGGTGTCCTCGGACCGTCTTTTGAAAAATATTATTTTTTGAGGGAGACCTGCGAAATGTAGGAGGTATTATATTAGAGGTTGGAGGGGCGAACAACGAGTAAAACTCTGAAATATCCAGGGGATCATCGATAGCGGCACCAGACAGCGAAGAGCCTGGGTTTGGTGGAGTCGCTTACACGAGGCCCTCCGACACAATCGTTGGCTCGCATTCTCCTCCACATGCCTGCTCTTTCAGGAGAAGCAAATCCTGCGATGTTTGGAGATCCGAGAATCAAATAAAAAAAGGTGATTAGACGAGGAACATCGGCGCAAAGACGACTGAGACAATGGCCATCAGTTTCAGGAGGATGTTGAGCGCCGGCCCAGCGGTGTCCTTGAAGGGGTCACCGACCGTGTCACCGGTGACTGCTGCCTTGTGTGCAGCAGAGCCCTTTCCGCCCAGGTGTCCCTGCTCGATGTACTTCTTTGCATTATCCCACGCTCCACCGGTGTTTGCCATCATCACGGCAACGATGAACCCTGATGAGATTGAACCCATCAGGAGGCCGGCCAGGGCATGGGTACCGAGGATAAGGCCGACTGCGAGGGGCGCCGCGATGGCGAGCACACCAGGGGCGATCATCTGCTTGAGCGCCGCATTCGTGGAGATGGTGATGCATGCCCCGTAATCGGGGTCAGTCTTGCCCTCCATAAGGCCCGGGATCTCCTTGAACTGACGCCGGACCTCCTGGACGATATAACCTGCCGCCTTTCCCACCGCTGTCATCGTGAAGGAGCAGAAGAGGAACGGCAGCATTGCGCCGATGAGGACACCAACGAAGACGACCGGCTCAAGCATGTTCACGATCTCCATGTTCACTGCCTGGGTATACGCGACGAAGAGGCCGAGGGCCGTCAGCGCAGCGCCGCCGATGGCAAAGCCCTTGCCGATGGCGGCAGTGGTGTTCCCCACCGCGTCAAGGGTGTCGGTGATGCCGCGGACTTCTTTTGGCTGGTGGGACATCTCGGCGATGCCGCCGGCGTTGTCTGCGACCGGGCCATAGGCATCGACAGAGAGGGTGATGCCAAGCGTTGCGAGCATCCCCACACCCGCAATTGCCACGCCATAGAGGCCTGCCTGCTGGGCGGCGATGAGGATTGCTGCGACGATGATGATGACGGGAAAGACCGTGCTCTCGAACCCGATAGCAAGCCCGGTGATGATGTTGGTTGCCGCTCCGGTCTCCGATGAATTTGCGATCCTCTGAGTCGGCGGGCGCTCGTAGGACGTATAATACTCAGTAATAAGCCCGATGAGGAACCCTGCGACGAGACCGGCTATGGTCGCCACAAATACCCCGATATACTGGGGACCAAGGATCATGGTAACCATCGCATAGGCGGCGATCACGGTGAGGATAAGACTCACGAATGTCCCTGTATTGAAGGCCTTGTGAATTGCACTGCTCTCGTTCTTTGAGGTCCGTACAAAGAAGCTCCCGATGATGGAGGCGACGATCCCAAGGCCCGCAATGAACATGGGCAGAAGGACCAGGTTAAGGGGCGCGATTCCCATGAACTGGGTAGTTGCGACAAGAGAGACTCCCATCAGCATGGTGGCGACGATAGAGCCCACGTACGACTCGTAGAGGTCGGCACCCATGCCTGCGATGTCACCCACGTTGTCACCCACGTTGTCAGCGATGACTGCCGGGTTCCGGGGGTCGTCTTCGGGGATTCCCGCCTCAACTTTCCCGACCAGGTCGGCTCCCACATCGGCAGCCTTGGTAAAGATGCCGCCGCCGACACGGGCAAAGAGGGCAATCGAACTTGCACCGAGAGAGAACCCGGAGAGGATGCTGATTATCTCCGGAAGCCCGAGATTGGTAAGCGAGTTCAGCGCCAGGAAGAGTGTCGAGAGTCCGAGCAGGCCAAGGCCGACAACGAGCAGCCCCATGACCATTCCCGAAGAGAATGAGACTTTAAACGCCCTCGCCATTCCTTCCCGGGCCGCATTTGTGGTCCGGACGTTAGCCATGGTGGCGGCGGTCATACCAACATAGCCGGCGAGTGCGGAGAGGACCGCACCTACCAGGAATGCAACCGATGTGAGGGGGTGGATCCCTGGTGCAAGGTAGAGCACGACGGCGATTATTACAACAACGACTGCGATTGCCTTGTACTGGCTTTTGAGATACACCATTGACCCCAAACGGATAGCACTCGCAATCTTCTGCATCAGTTCAGTCCCTGTGCCCTCCCGCTTCATGAGCATGAAGGAGTACCCGGCAAAGACCAGGCCCAGCAGGGCACAGACGGGAACAATGAAGAACATATCCATACTTACAAAACCTCCGGAGAATATCCGATTCTCCATGCATACCAGATGATTATCTCAGATGAATCGACCCTGGCACATAAAAAACTACATGAAAGCAGTTGAGGGTGGATTCTGCAGTAAGGGGAGAAGACCAGCCTCTTCGATGACTGAAATCCCGTGAGACGATAAAGGACAGTGGAGGTCGAGGGGCTCCAGGATACGCAACAGGGAGCATCGGAGCATGCTTCAGGTAAAGTCAAGTACCCGCGTGGAGAGGGTCTGGAGGTCAAGAACAACTGCCCGTCCCGGCGTGGGTGTGATATTCATCTGCTTCTGGAATGCAGTCTGGCCCTGCCACGTGCCTGAGTTCACGCATAGTACTCCGCGGTAATCGGTAATCCCCATGATATGCACGTGGCCGGTGTGCAACACCTCGGGAATGGGGTCAATGATCAGGGTGTCCTCTTTTCCCGCCGCGATCGGCGTCCTTTTTCCGTACGTGGGGGCAAGGTGCCGCCTCTGCAGCATCCCTATCATCATGGGTGCGGCATTCTCATATGAGGCGCCGGGGATGAGGCTGATGAAGTCGTCGATTGATCGGCCATGGTACATCTGCACCCTCACCCCCTGGAGGCTGACGAGCGCAGGGTTCTCCACCATGATGCAGTTTGTAGGAAAATTCGCGGTAAAATCGGGGGGTATGGCGGGCTGGGGCTCAGCGGCCCTGACCACGTCGTGGTTGCCCGGGGAGATGACAATCTTCATGCGGGAGGGGAGGTCCCGGAGCATCGACCCGAAGACCTCGTACTGCTCGTAGATATTGGTGATAGTCAGCTCCTGCTCCTGGTTGGGGTAGACACCGATACCGTCCACGAGGTCCCCTGCGATGAGGAGGTAGGAGGCATCCGAGTCGGAGAGCCAGTCTGCGAAGCGGCTCCAGGCATCTTCGAGGAATGTATCACTTCCGACATGGACGTCGGATATAAGCACCGCAGACCCCGGGGTCTCACTCCTGAATGGAGCATGGGTGAGCGGGATATCCGGCCTGAAGAGCTGTTCGGCAAAAAAGAGTCGGCCGTCGCCCGAGAGCGTCCCTTTCACCCCCACGACTTCGTCGGGGACCAGGGTCTCTGCTTCCTGGAACTGCGGGCGCTCTTTGTGGAACAGAACGGAGATTGAGCCGGATGAATCCTCGATCTCCACGATGCGGTGGCCGTTTGTGGTCGTCTTGGACTCCATGACGAGCCCCATGATGGAGCATGCCTCCTGGCGGTACCGGGAGCCTTTCTTGAGTGCCTCTATGGGCATGGGTGCAGCCCTTGGCCGGATACATTCACCAAGCCGCTGGTACCTGTCACGGAAATAATGGCAATAGTCCGTGATTTGCGAAATACTCTTTGTGTTACCCGCCGCCCCCCGTATCACCTCGCATGAAGGGTCCGTAAGGAACCTGGCACCGTCACGGTCCTGGTGAAGGCCGGGTATGTGCTGCACGGACACGACGATGGTGTCACCGGGAACGCTTGCGATGATCTGGTCGATGAGGCCAGGGTCATCCTTCTCGGAGAGATAGCGGACCACCTCTGGGTGCACCTGCATCTTGGTTGCGAGGAACCGCTGCACAATGGTGGCCGCATCGAGCATTGCATCTATATCGACGGGCCCGGATATAGGATTTTCACTCTTCTCTTCCGGTGCCTGATCTGCAGGGGTCAGGTATTTTGGTCCAGGTCGGATACATCCCATCCTGGGGGTGTGCACCCGTGCAATCCCTTATTAGGCCCCGGAGGAAATATTCAAACTCCAACAATGTCGCGCACAAAGCCCGAAGAGAGTAAACCCGGGCTATGGGAACAGTTCAAAACAAGCGGGAATCCCTGGGTATCGCTCGCAAGGGAGCTTGTGTGGGTCGCCGCGGTCGTGGGTGGAATCGCTCTTGCCCTCTTCCTTGTCTCCGGGACATGGCCCGCGGTTGTGACAATCGAGTCAGAGAGTATGGTCCCGCACATGCAGGTCGGGGACCTGGTTTTCGTCGTCAGCGCCGACAGGTTTGGTGACCTGCAGAGCTGGGCCAGCGGGAAGGAAGTGGGGTACCAAAAATATGGTGATTACGGGGATGTCCTCATCTATCGGCCGAACGATGCCCCGAATCCCCCGGTCTACATCCCGTTTCTCACGACAGGAGTCCATCCCATCATCCACAGGGCGATGGACCGCATCAGTGCCGGGGAGAAGATCCCCAAGTATTACAACCTCTACCGCGGTCAGGTGACCCCCGTCCGGTACGTTCCGGCCACGATCCAGAACAACAGCCTTGTCCTTGAGGATGGGACCATCGTTACCCCGGAAAATGCCGATCCTGAAAACGGATACCTTGTGGAGACCTCCCTTATTACCACACATCCCGGCTATATCACGAAAGGGGACAACAACCTTGTCAGTGATCAGGGAGGATATCTCTCCTCGGTACCTGGCCAGATCATCATGCCTGTAAAAGACGAATGGATCGTCGGGAAGGCGCTCTTCTCCATCCCATTCCTCGGGTACCTCCCACTGAACATCGTGCCGGTCGCAATCATCCTCATCGCACTCATGCTCGTCTGGGAATACTATGCAGGGAAAAAGGAGAGGGAACCCAAGGAGCGAACGGTTCGCCTGAAAGGGAAGAAAGAGAAATGATATGGCAAGACGATGAACCTTCGCTCTATTCTCTCCGATGCGGTCGCAGGGCACCGGCTCTCTGAAAAGGAAGCAGAATTTCTCCTCTCCACCAGGGGCAGGGCGGTCTTTGAGGTATGCAGTGCCGCAGACCAGGTGAGAGAGGAGAGGGCAGGGCCGGTGGTCACCTACGTCCGCAACCAGAACCTGCACCTCTCCAACATCTGCAAGAACCTCTGCGGCTTCTGTGCGTTTGGGAGAAAAGCCACAGACCCGGGCGCATTCTGCGATGATCGGGACACCGTCAGGAGGAAGGTGAGGCTCGCGCTCGGGCGCAATGTCAGCGAGATATGCCTCCTCTCGGGAGTGAACCCCGAGTTCGATGCTGCGCGCTACCTTGAGATCCTATCCTGGGTGAAGGAGGATGCACCCGGAGTGCATATCCATGCCTTCTCTCCCGACGAGGTGAGCCATGCTGCCGCCCGTTCGGGCCTCACTACCCGCGAGGTCATGGAGGCGATGAAGCGGGCAGGGCTTGGTTCTCTTCAGGGGACTGCCGCAGAGATCCTGGTAGACAGCGTGCGGGCGGTAATCTGCCCGTCAAAGGTACCAACAGCGGAATGGGTGAGGATCATCAGAGAGGCCCATGGCCTCGGCATTCCCACCACCGCCACCATCATGTACGGATCCTGCGAGACCCCAGCAGACAGGGTCGCCCACCTCTCAATCCTGAGGGAAATCCAGGATGATACTGGGGGATTTACCGAGCTTGTGCCCCTCTCTTATCTCCACCAGAATACGCGTCTCTTTGTCGAGGGACGTGCTCCAGCAGGTGCGACAGGAAGGGAGGATCTTCTCTTCACGGCGGTCTCACGTCTCTTTCTTGACAATTTCAGGAATATCCAGGTCTCCTGGGGAAAACTGGGGGTGAAACTTGCCCAGATGGCCCTCCTCTCTGGAGGAAATGATCTTGCGGGGACAATGTTCTCAGACGATGTCTCAGGCGAGGCAGGGGCCTCTGGAGCGGAGTATCTTGACCCTGCTGAGATGGAACGCATAGTTGCGGATATCGGCAGGGTGCTGCGGCGCAGGCTGACGGACTATACCCTGGCAGATGATCAGTCCCCTGCCCACGAGTAGAAGATTCCGCGCTCCCCTCTCTTCATCTTCAGGCGGGGGTCGACGGAGAGCATCCTCAACAGTTTTCCCACCTCCTCGCGGTGTAGCCCCGTTGACTCGGAAATCTCCCCTATGGTGCAGGGACGGCGAATGATCATCTCCACGATCACCGATGCAGGATCAGGGGATGAGTCCCCCCTGTGACCATGAGTGGCAGCGGGAGGGATGGATTCCACATAGGGAAGACCGAGCATCCGGGCAGCGTCCTGTAGCTCCTGCGGGCTCGCCGGGCGGACCCATTGTTCCGTTCCCGGGCGATCCAGAGTGTTCAACTGGACCCTGTCTGGGTGGATTCTCCCGATCTCGGCTCCAAGCGCTGCAAGGTGATCCCGGCTCATGTTCACGCCCGGGATGAGGAAGACCTCGAGCCAGATCTCCCCGTGATAGACCGTGCGGAACTCCCGGAGCCCTTCTCGCAGTCTCCTGATCGTAAGGCCAGGGGAAGGCCTGTGCATCCGCTGGAATATCTCTTCGTCCACGGTAGAGAGCGTGGGAATGACCACGTCTGCGAAGAGAAGCTCATGCTGTACCTGCCGGTCCCAGAGGAGGGTTCCATTGGTGAGGACTGCGAGTGGATAGGCGGGAAAGTTGGTCTTGATGAATCCGATCACCCTGCCGAGGGAGAGCGAAAGAGTCGGTTCTCCTGAACCGGAGAGGGTGACGTAATCGAGCACCGGGTTGCCGGAAAAGAACTGTCTCAGTTCCTCTTCGATCTCGGATGGAGGGAAAAACTCCTGCCTTTGGAGGTTCTTTGCAGTGGTATGCCCGACTTCACAATACACGCAGTCGAAGGTGCACACCTTGTAGGGAACAAGGTCTACGCCAAGAGATCGTCCCAGGCGACGGGACAAGACAGGTCCGAAGAGGTGGGAATATCCCATTGGTGTACTACTTCATGCCGGGTGTTTCTTTAATTGTTGGTTGGTCACATCTGTGTGAAAAAATACGCAGGCAACGCTGAATCAGGGCGCCATTCCAAGTCTCCATGCTGTTTTATGTGGCAGACTGATCTGAGTGTGTCCTCTGCATACCTGCCCAGTCTTGAAACCGCTGCGGGAGACCCCTTACTGTGGCAGCAGCGTGTCACCGCATACGGTGAGTATGGGTGGATAGTTCCCGCAGAATATACCTGGGTCGGCAATCCTGCCTATTCCATACAGAGAAGAGCCCTTTTCAAGTGCCAGGGGACTAAAAGACTCCCAGGAGGACTCTTTAGAGAGACCTGCAGGATTCCAGGAGAAAATGTGCGGATGTATTGATCTACGACAAGAAGATACCCCTGGACATACATTCCGGGAATTCGAAAGGATGGTGCAGGACGAGGGGCAATGGTATGGCGGGAGAGGGATTCCAGGATGCAGGAGAAAAAAGATGATCAGGAGAGGAGGTCAAGTGCATCCTTTCCTGTCATCCCTACGGAGACACCCAGTCTTTGCGCCCCTTCGTTTGCCTCCTTCACCACGCCCGCCAGCAGATCGGCAATGGTTGACACAGATGAACCGCGAGAAGGCCTGACACGAGCGGCCGGATAGCCGAACTTCTCAAGGGCTGCGACGTCGATCGCACCGCATCCCACAAGTCCTCCCGCTGCGACGACCCCGACAAGGCTCACCGGCCCGAGCGGGACCACGAATCCCTTCCCCACCGAATTCCTGAGCAAGACCTGTTCTTCCTGCATGTAAGAGAGATCTGTCACGGATTGGTTATGAATGCCATGGAGTGGGGTTTTATAGTCATGACCGCACTACTCTGTCAGAGGACCCATGTCAATTGGGAGCACGGTCGCATCACCCCCGTTCCGGGGAAGGAGCCTTGAGGTGTTGCTTGGCGATGTGCGGGAGGGCCACAGGCTCACCCAGGAGGAAGCGGCAGGACTGTTCAAGGTGAAGGGAAGAGATGTCTGGCGGGTGGCGGGCGCAGCGGACGAACAGAGGGAGCGCCTTGTCGGAGATGAGGTCACGTACGTGCGCAACCAGAACATCAATGTCACAAATCTCTGTATCAATTCCTGCGGGTTCTGCGGGTTCTCCCGGAAACCCGGCGACGAGGATGCGTACCACTTTCCTGCCCAGGTAGTCAGAGAGAAGGCAGCGCTCGCCCACGCGAGAGGTGTGACCGAGATCTGCACCGTCTCCGGGCTTCACCCGGATTTTGATGCAGGATCGTATCTTGAGATCATCTCCTCTATCCGCGAGGCTGCGCCCGGCGTCCACATCCACGCGAGCAACCCGATGGAAGTCGCATACGGGGCGAGGAAGAGTGGCATCACCACGGTCGAGATGCTTGGGATGATGAAGGAGGTGGGGCTTGGATCCCTCTGCGGGACTGCGGCAGAGATCCTGGTTGACGAGGTCCGGGATATTATCTGTCCGGGAAAGGTCTCGACTGCGGAATGGGTGCGAATTATCAGGGAGGCCCATTCTCTCGGCATCCCATCAACGGCGACCATCATGTACGGCCACTGCGAGACCGCGGAGGACCGGGCACGGCACCTTGAGATCATCAGGGATATCCAGGACGAGACCGAAGGGTTCACCGAGTTCGTCCCGCTCAGTTTCATCCACCGCGAGACACCGCTCTTTCGCAGGGGGCTGGCCCGTGCCGGGGCGACGGGAAGAGAAGACATCCTGATGACCGCCGTCTCCCGCCTTTTCCTGGACAATATCCCGCACATTCAGGTCTCCTGGGTGAAGCTCGGGCTTAAAATGGCGCAGATGTGCCTTATCGCAGGGGGAGACGACCTCGGGGGAACGATGTTCGAGGAGAGCATATCAAAAGGTGCCGGGGCAACGGACACCGACTACCTGGACCCCGCGGAGATGCGCCGCATGGCCGAGGACATCGGCAGGACGCTCCGGCAGAGGACCAC
Organism: Methanobacteriota archaeon; assembly: GCA_029547605.1. Taxonomy (GTDB): domain Archaea; phylum Halobacteriota; class Methanomicrobia; order Methanomicrobiales; family Methanospirillaceae; genus Methanolinea_A. The sequence continues at coordinate 9,085 of JAKPPB010000050.1, forward strand.
TCTCTATACCCCTCCAGGGGAGACCTGATCAGGGGTCCTCCATCCATTTCTGCGCAGAAGGTCTCAAACCCCGCGTACAGTTCGCATCCAACCCCTCCTCTCTTTAAGAGACAGGGGATGTGCTCCTTGCCATCGTCCTCATGGGCGTCAGAACGCCCCTACGAATGAAAACAAGGTTAATCGTGAGGGCTCAGGAGCTGCACAATCTTGTCCCCGATTTCCTGAGCCCTCTTCAGGCCTCGTGCGTCTTGTGTAACCTCTCCCTCAAGGTAGCCCTTACCGCGCACCCACCCAAGATAGGAGAACTCATGGGAGTTGAGGAAGCCCTCGAGTGTTTCGATGGTCCTCGCGCCACCCTTGTTGGCGCAGACAGCCACCGCGACCGCTTTTCTCCCGGCAAGTTTCCTCCTGTGGTAGAGCGAGTAACTGCGGTCGATGAAGTTCTTCAGGTGTCCGCAGACATCGAAGTAATAAGTGGGGGACCCGATTACAAGGACTTCGCAGTCGAGGACCATCTCCATGATCTCCCCCCAGTCGTCGTTCTTGACAACACACCAGTCCTTCTCCTTGCACTTCTCGCAGCCGAGGCATGGCTTGATCTCCTTGCCGGCAAGCGAGATGAACTCTGTCTTAATGCCCGCACGCTCGCAGCGCTCCAGCACGGCCTTGACCAGCAGTGAGGTGTTGCCATCCTTGCGCATGCTCCCCGAAATACCCAGCACGCTCATGGACTAACAGTTCACCTCTTACGTTTTGATTGTTTTGCTATGAGCAGAAAGGCCGAGTATTGATGCAGCCCTGTCGATATGCTCTCGCGGATGGCTCAAAAAGGAGAAGAGGTGTGAAGTGCAGTTGCAGTCGCTGCACCCGAACCCTGGGACCGGCCGCCCCTGTATCAGTGATGCAAGCCTGCACTCGAGCCGGTCCCCTGTCGGGATACAGTACACGCTCTCGAGAGTGAATGCGTCGGAAGCAAGAAGGTAATCAACATGCCACCGCGGCCTTTCGATACCCTCTCTTGCGCACCGGATATGCCGTGAAACCCTCGCAAGCCCGGCGGGACCGAGCGCGGAGCCGATGTAGACATGGAATCCTCCCGGGAACTTGATAAAACCAAGCGCACCCACCTTCTCTGTGCAGGCGCCGTTTTGAAAGACAAGGCAGTAGATGCCCCTATGCATACGTGATATCCAGGAGTTTTTTCGCGGCGAGGATATGCCGCCTCCCCCCCTGTTCCACTGGCGACCCGTGGCCGGGATAGAGCCCCTCAATCTCGAGCGATGAGAGGCGGTCAAGTGACCTTGCCAGGTCGTCCCTGCTCCCGCCAGGGAAATCGAAACGTCCGAATCCGCCATCGCAAAAGACAGTATCTCCTGAAAGAAGGGCCCGCTCTTCCTCGTGGAGAAGGCAGATGCTCCCCGGGGTGTGGCCGGGCGTGTGCAGGACCAGGAGGTCCCCGACCCTGTCTCCCTCCTCGAGGAGCCGGCCGGGGGGATGCCGGGGAGCGCTGGACCCAAAGTGCATCGAGAGGGATATGGCATCGCTTGAGAGGCCGGGAGCGTCGAGCCGGTGAATGTTTACCGGAGCGTTGCATATCCTTGCGATCTCACGCACATACGCGATGTGGTCGAAGTGGCAGTGGGTAAGCACGATCTCCCTGACCTGCTCCCTGTACCGCTCAATTGAAGTGGGGAGGACTCCTGCGTCCACGAGAACTCCTCCCACGAGGTAGGAGTTGCCCAGAAATCCCCCACCTGGTATCCACCGGACTGGCATGGTAGAATAATTTAGGTTTGCAGACCAAAATGTCTGTCATGCCTAGCATCATCCGTGAATGCCTTACCGGGCTCCCACCCCACGTGGAGGCGGTGGCCAGGATGGAGGGAATCAAGCCCCGGACGGCAGCCCGATCCGTTGCGAGGGGAAGGCTGGTAATCCCTGCCAACCCGAGAAGGAGTCACCAGCCGTGCGGCATCGGGGAGGGATGCAGGGTGAAAGTCAACGTGAACGTCGGCACCTCTGCACAGCGATGCGACCTGGCGCTGGAGGAGGCCAAGGCCAGGGCTGCCCTTCAGAACGGAGCCGACACTCTGATGGATCTCTCAACGGGAGGGGACCTTCCGGCCGTGCGGCGGATGGTCCTCTCGATGGACGCGCCGGTCGGGACCGTCCCGGTCTACGAGGCGGTCCGCAGGGCAGGGAGCGCGGCTGATGTTGATGCCGATCTCCTCTTCTCCGTGATTAGGGATCACTGCCGTGCCGGAGTAGACTTCCTCACCCTCCACTGCGGAGTGAACCATGACGCGCTCGCAGCGCTTCACGCCGATCCCCGGGTGATGCCGGTGGTCTCGCGGGGAGGCGCGTTCCACGTGGCAATGATGGTCCAGCGCGGGGAGGAGAACCCACTTTACGCAGAGTATGACTATCTCCTGGAGATCCTTTCCGAATACGACGTCGTGGCGAGCCTGGGGGACGGCATGCGCCCCGGCTGCATACAGGACGCTGACAGGCACGCGAAGACGGTTGAGTACCTGACCCTTGGCCGGCTGGCGGGCAGGGCGCTGGACGCAGGAGTCCAGCGGATGATCGAGGGGCCGGGACATATCCCCCTGGGTCAGGTGGGGTACAATGTCCAGGTAATCAAGGAACTCTCGAATGACGCCCCGCTCTATCTCCTCGGCCCCCTTGTCACCGACATCGCACCAGGCTACGATCACCTGGTCTCTGCGATTGGTGGCGCGGTCGCCGCGATGCACGGCGCCGACTTCCTCTGCATGGTCTCCCCGAGCGAGCACCTGGCCCTCCCGGATGTAAACGACGTCGTGGAGGGGACCCGGACGGCAAAGATCGCCGCGCACATCGGGGACATATCGAGGACGAGGGAGGGCTTCAGGCACCCGCGGGAATTCCAGATGGCGCATGCCCGCCGGGACCTCGACTGGGAGACCCAGTTCTCACTGGCGCTCTTTGGCGAACATGCGAGGATTATCCACACGAGGGATGGCGACATTGATACGTGCTCCATGTGCGGGGACCTCTGCGCGGTAAAGATGGTGCGTGAGGTATTTGAGAAAGAGAAGAAGAGAGATTAAGCGCCAAAACTCCCCTTTGTTATCGATCCGGGCCGTTATCTGCTTGTTTTCCTGGGACGAACCGGGGGACGGGATTTCCGTACACTCCTTTGCCGTAGTTCAGCTTCCATCTTGTGCAACACAGCCTGCGCTTCTTCTTCGCTCATGCCAGGATCCCGGTAGCGGGTGAAACGCTCGCATATCAATTCGGGACACTCCCCACAATGGGGCAGCATTCGATCATTCACACAGCAATCGTATACCGGGCACACCTCGATGCCTTCCACAGAGTCCTGAATGTTTTTCTGGGGGATTATTCCTGTGCAACCATTGGAATCGTTCCGGCGACAATCACGATTATTACTGGCGGAATCACGCGTCGTCTGCCTCCTGGTGCTGGTCACGAGTGCGGGATATGGTGGTAAGTGGATAAGAACTATTGCGTATACGATGTGAAAGAGAGGGATTCGCTATTTACAATAGTGTCCTTTCCGAAGCGAAGGGACGCAGTCCACCTCTCCAGGATAGTATTATTTCGGGGTGCGTGTCCTGCCGCGGGAGAAAGAGGCCCAGATGCCAATGAGGCCAAGGACAAAGAAGACCGAGAATGCGAGGTTCACACTCTCCTGGAGCTGCGGGTAAACCTCCGGCGAGATCTGAACATTTCCGATCACAAGGGAGAAGACCATCATTGCAATTGCAAGGCTGACCATCTGGCCAATTGCCCGCATTGTCGAGACCATTCCTGAAGCGATACCCAGGTGGCGGACGCTCACCGAGCTCATGATTGCGTTGGTGTTCGGGGAGGAAAAGAGTCCGTACCCGAGGCCAAGAATGACGAGGCCTCCGACAATCACGAGGACCGGGGTATCCGGGGAGAGGAGTGCCAGGATACCGAGACCAGCGGTAGAGAGACCCATTCCTACCGTTGCGAGGATCCGGGGGTCGATCGAGTCCGAGAGGTGACCTGCCGCCGGGGATACGAGAGTCTGGACCACCGGTTGAGCCACAAGGACGATCCCCGCAGTCTGGGGGTCCATGCCCCGGATGAACTGGAGGTAGAGCGAGAGGAGAAAGCCGACCGCGAAGACCACGGCATAGTTGATAAGGGCAGCGAGGTTCGAGTACAGGAAGATGGGATTCTTCGAGAAGAGGGAAGGGTCGAGGACCGGGTGCGATGATCGACGTTCCCACCACCAGAAGACAGAGAGAAGAAGGAGTCCTGCAGCCATCCAGAGGAGGCCAGAGAGGGAAGGCAGAAGCGTGAGCCCGTAGATGCACCCGATCAGCATCAGCCCATACAGGACAGACCCGGGGAAGTCGAACGCCCGCTCTTCGGATTCCGCCCACTCCCCCGGAACATGGAGGAGGGTAAGGGTGATGACGGCGAGACCGAGCGGGACGTTCACCAGGAAGATGCTCGGCCACCCGGCATGCTGCGTCAGGATTCCGCCAAGGAACGGTCCGAGCGAGAGCCCCGCGTAGACTGTGGCAGTCACGATACCTATCGCACGCCCGCGCTCACCAGGTGAGAAGACTGCCGTGATGATGGCGATCGAGGTAGAGAAGACCATTGCCCCACCGAGGCCCTGGACGATGCGGGCGGCGATGAGGGCATACCCAGCCCAGGAGACCGCTGCAAAGAGAGATCCCGCCACGAAAAGCAGGTTTCCTGCAAGGAAGACCCTTTTCCTCCCGTAAATATCGGCGATTTTCCCGAACGGGACGATACAGACAGCTGCCGTGAGCATGTATACCGAGGTGACCCACCCGAGGGTGATGGCGTCAAGCCCGAACGCGCCCGATATTGCGGGGAGCGCCACGTTCAGGGATGAGACAGTATAAGGGACAAGGAACGAGGCGAGGGAGGAAACTATCAAGAGTATCCTCTTCTCTTCGGATCCTGCCATCAGAAGAGAAGTTGCGTTCGGAGGAGATGAGGATAGTGGCATCGGGGGACCGATCGGGGTCGGAGACCGTTTCCGCGCAGGAATGCGGAATACCTGGAAAAAGGGAGTGTTCTTAATGGAGATGGAGGATTCTTACCGCAAGCAGGGCTGCATTCTCTCCGTTGTCAACGCCGACGCAGGCAACAGGCACACCCTTTGGCATCTGCACGATGGAGAGGATTGCATCCAGCCCCCCCATCACTTTCCCGCTCACCGGAACACCGATGACCGGTCTTTCTGTCTTCGATGCGATCACACCCGGCAGAGCTGCGGAGAGACCCGCAATGGCGATATAGACTTTACAGTCACTTGCCCTGATGTATTCGTCCAGCCTGTCGGGCTCGCGGTGGGCGGATATCACCCTCGCGTCATAGGTGAGACCGTGTGCGTCGAGGACTGCCGCGGCCTTCTCCACAATGGCCGCATCTGAGGCCGATCCGCTGAGAATCGCTACGTCGACCATTGGATTCGCCATCCACACTTATATGCCCGGGTTATAAAAATACTATGGGCTGGTAAGAATGGAAAATGAACCTCTCCTGATGCTGCCGGGCCCAGTCCCTATGCCAGAGCGGGTCCGGGCAGCGATGATGCGGCAGGCGATTAACCACCGCGGGAAGGAGTTCTCAGGCGTCTATGCGGACTGCGTGCGTATCCTCAAGGCTGCGTTTGGGACAGGGAACGATCTCTTTGTGATCAGCGGGTCAGGCACTGCGGCCATGGAAGCAGCAGTGGGGAACTTCGGCCGGGGAAGGAAGATTGCATGTCTCGTGAACGGGAAGTTCGGGGAACGGCTCTATAAGATATCGCAGCGCTATGGAGATGCACAGGAGATCGCATCGGAATGGGGCACTCCTCTTGACCTTGGACGGCTCGAGGAAGCGCTCTCTTCAGGCGCCGAGATGGTCACACTGGTCCACAACGAGACTTCGGCGGGGATCAAAAATCCGGCCGAGAAGATAGGAAAGATTGCCCGCAGGCATGATGCCCTGCTGGTGATGGATGCGATTACGTCTGTCGGGGGAGACGAGGTCAGGGCTGACGCATGGGGTGCAGACGTTGTCGTCGTCGGCTCGCAGAAGTGCCTCGCTGCTCCCGCAGGGCTCTCCGCGATCTCTGTCAGCACCAGGGCGTGGGAGAGGATGACTGAACCGCGCCCGTTCTACCTCGATCTTGCCGCGTACAGGAAGAGTGCAACCGCGAAACTCATGGAGACCCCCTACACCCCCGCGGTCCCCCTCTTCATGGCCCTCCGGGAGGCGTGCCTGATCATGGAGGAGGAGGGCCTATCGGAACGCATCGCACGGCACCGCCGCATGGCCGACGCGGTCCGCGCAGCCGCCGGCGCGTGGGGGCTCCCCCTCTTTCCGAAGATCGACGCAGATCACGCGTATTCCAACACTGCCACCGCAATCATGCTGCCGCCTGGAGTGGAGGATGCCGGGTTCCGGGGGACTGTGAAGAAGATGGGAATTGAGATTGCAGGGGGCCAGGACCACCTGAAGGGAAAGATCTTCCGCATCGGGAGCATGGGCGCCGTGAGCGCCCCCGAGATCCTGGCGACTATCGCCGCAGTCCAGTACTCTCTCAAGGTACATGGGTATCAGGTAAAGGGCGATGGCGTGATGGAGGCCGCCGGGGTGCTGGGATGAAGATAGGCATCGTCGACACCACGTTTGCGAGGGTGAACATGGGAAGCATTGCGGTCGACGAATTAAAGAAGCACGCGAGCGTCGGAATTGAGAGGGTCACGGTCCCGGGGATCAAAGATCTCCCTGTTGCATGCAAGAAGCTGATAGAGGAGAGGAAGTGCGACATTGTGATGGCGCTCGGGATGCCAGGCGGAAAGGAGAAGGACCGCATGTGTGCCCACGAGGCGTCGATGGGCCTGATCACCTGCCAGCTGATGACCAATACGCACATTGTCGAAGTCTTTGTCCACGAGGACGAGGCAAAGGATGACCGCGAGCTCGCCTGGCTTGCCGAGTCACGCACAAGGGAGCACGCGGAGAACGCAATAAAAATGGTGCTCCACCCAAAAGATCTCACCAGGCAGGCAGGGACCGGTCAGCGGCAGGGGTTCCCTGATGCCGGCCCCGCCCGGTGAACCGCCTCAGGATACGGTTATGAGCCTATAGGAAGGAGAAAGATTACAGGAGGACATGATGGCAATCAAGCTTGGGTTCGTGGTCTCGGAGTTCAACCGGGACATCACTTACATGATGGAAGTGGAAGGACGGGAGCACGCTGCATTTCTCGGCGCAGAAGTCACGGAATGCACGTATGTGCCCGGGGCATACGACATGCCCCTTGCAATAAAAAGGATGCTGAAGAGAGGAAAGGTTGATGCAGTGGTCACCATCGGGTGCGTCATCGAAGGCGCCACTCAGCACGATGAGATCGTGGTACAGCACGCGGCGCGGAAGATAATCGACCTCTCGCTTGAGTTCGACAAGCCCGTGAGCCTCGGTATCTCGGGTCCCGGCATGACGAGGCTCGAGGCCAACGAGCGGATTGATTATGCCCGCCGTGCAGTCGAGTCGGCAGTCAAGATGGTCCAGCGATCCCAATGAGGGAGCTCTCCCGCAAGGTCGCCGGTATCGCGACCTCAGCCACCATCGAGATCTCGAACCGTGCGAGGCAGATGGAGAAGCAGGGGATACCTGTGATCAGCCTCTCCATCGGCGAACCTGATTTTGACACCCCCCAGCACATCAAGGACGCCTGCATCGAGGCGCTCAACGCCGGGCAGACCCATTATGCACCGAGCAACGGGATCCCGGAACTCCTGAACGCCGTCTCTCAAAAGACCAACCGGGAGAACGGCTTTTCCTGCACGCCCGACCAGGTGCTGGTCACCTGTGGCGCCAAGGATGCCATCTACGATGCCATGGAAGCGGTCCTCAATCCTGGCGACGAGGTGATCATCCTTGACCCGGCATGGGTCTCATACGAACCCTGTGTCCAGGTTGCAGGCGGAAAGCCCGTCCACCACCCCCTTGATACCAGGACTTTCCAGGTAAAGGATACCATCCTTGACCGCATCACTCCCCGCACCAAGATGGTGGTGGTCAACTCCCCCTCGAATCCATCCGGTGCAATTCTTGACGATGCATCGATGAAGCTCATCTCCGACATGTGCGTGGACTATGATCTCTTCGCGCTTTCTGACGAGATCTATGAGAAGCTTGTCTATGGGAAGACCCCCAGGTCACTTGCGTCGATTGGGGACATGGCCGAACGGACGATCACAGTAAACGGTTTCTCTAAGGCGTATGCCATGACGGGATGGCGACTCGGCTACGCGATCGCTCCCCTCCCCGTTATCCGCCTGATGTCGAAGATCCAGCAGCACTCCATCAGCCACCCGACCACCTTTGCCATGTACGGCGGGGTGGCTGCGCTCTCCTGCGATCAGTCCTGCGTTGAGGTGATGCGAAAAGAGTTCAACCGGAGGAGGGACTACCTCGTTCAGGAGCTCCTCCTTATGGGGTTCGATATCGCCCCGGCCGACGGAGCATTTTATGCCTACGTGAAGGTGGAAGGGGATGACATGGAGATAGCCCGCCGCTGGCTCGAGGAGGCGCACGTTGCAGTCACACCCGGATCAGCGTTCCATACCCCGGGTTGGGAGCGCATCTCCTACGCCACCTCTATGGAAAACCTGCGTGAAGCGGTCCTTCGCATCCGGCGTTTTCGGTGAGAGCCTCTCTTCTCTTTTCTCATCGTGTCTCGCATGACCACGAAGATACTCTTTGACTGTTCCCGGAATCCTGGTCGTTCACAGAAAGCCGAAGGGATGTCCTCGAAGGGTTTTGGGTTAACCGCGATCTCCTCTGGGAAGGAATCGCTGAGTAGGAACAGGAAGAGCTGTTCCACATGGAAGGCCCAGGGGAAATGATAGTCAGGTCATGGGTCCAAAATCATTCCATGGACCAGAATCCAATGGAACTTTTCTTCGCTGAAGCACCCGGAGTGGCCCGCGCCTTTGATAACCTCGTTGATGCCATCCGGAAGGAGGAATGGCTTGATAAAAAGACTGCACAACTCATCAATATCTCCATCCAGACAGCGAACCGCAACCCCCGCGGTGTCTACTTCCATGCCGGCATGGCCAGGGATAACGGGGCCCGCCGCGAGGAGGTGGTAGGGGCGGTCGTGATGAACCTCCACCTTTCAGGACTTGCAGCGGTGCTTGAATGCCTTTCACCCGCTCTCAAGGGGTTTGAAGGAGAGTGAGTGGATGGATAGAGATGGCGGGGAGATCCGGGGAGGAAGAATAGAAACCAGGCACCACCAGTGGATGGACTGTGCGGTCGCTGAAGCGAGGACCGGTCTCTCTGAAGGGGGCATACCTATCGGGGCGGTCCTGGTTGAAAACGGCCGCATCCTCGGCCGCGGGCACCACCAGAGGGTGCAGAAAGGCAACCCAGTGCTCCACGCAGAGATCGACTGCCTTCAGGATGCCGGAAGGACAGGGAATTTCCGCAACAGTGTGCTGTACTCAACCCTGATGCCCTGTTATTTCTGTGCAGGGGCCAAAGTCAAGTGTGGCATTCCCATGGTGGTGGCAGGCGAATCAGAGAACTTTGCCGGGGCACGGGAATTCCTGGAGTCGAAAGGGGTCCGGGTGATCGACCTCCGCAGGGAGGACTGCATATCCATGATGAAGGAGTTCATCCCCCGACACCCGGCGCCCTGGAACGAAGATATCGTAGAACTCTGACTCACACAATGAAGGGAGCGTATTGAGATGTATCGAGGCGAACACTGTCAGGAGCAAAAAGCAGGGGAATGGAGCAGGGGAGGAGTCCCGGAAAACGCGTCGCACAAGGGGGTATACGCTGAATGAATGGACGGATGGCCACCGCACTCTGTGTTCTCTGCCTGGTGTCCGGGTGTGCAGCGGGATTCTGGTTCGCTCGCATGCCCCTGCATGAGGTGGACCAGGACGTCATCTACCAGGTATCCACTATTGATGCCCTCCTTCAGGGGTCATTAGAAGGCACCATGACATATGGCGAGATGAAAAAACATGGCGATTTCGGCATTGCCACGTTCGACCGGCTGGACGGAGAGATGATCGCGTTCGGCGGTGATTTCTACCAGATCAAAGCGGACGGGAAGGTCGTTGCGGTCACCGATGACATGACAACGCCCTTTGGCACCGTCACGTTCTTCTCGCAGGACTATTCCTTCCCTGTCAGGCATGCGGCAAATTTCAGTGATTTCTCCAGACAGGTAGAAGAGGTCCTGCCTTCAAAAAACCACCTGTATGCGATTCAGATTCGCGGGGAGTTCCCTTACGTCATGACCCGGAGCATCCCTCGGCAGGAGACGCCAAACGCCCGGCTCGTGGATGCGGCTGCCAACCAGTCCATATTCGAATTCCGGCAGACAAGGGGGACAATCGTTGGTTTCTGGACCCCGGACCTCGTGCGCGGACTCAACGTTCCCGGGTTCCACCTCCACTTCCTCACCGAAGATCGGACTGGTGGAGGCCATATCCTGGATTTCATCGTCGAGAACGCAACCGTAGAGGTGGATATTACTCCCCGGTTCGCAATGGCACTCCCGGAAAGTGGAAGTTATACAAGTGCAGATCTCTCGGGCGACCTGAGCCACGAGCTGGATGTGGTGGAAAAGGGAAGCACCTAGATCCGGAGGAAAAAGCCCTCTCTCTGGCTTTTTTCGGGCGAAAGATCGAAAGTTATTTTGCAGATCCGGGAAAACGACCAGGATGGAGTAAATCCGGACAGTCGGACCGTGTGATCGGGGGAAATGCGCGGGAAATGTACTCCCCTCTTTCAGACCGCCACGATCCTTCCAGCGGCCCGGGGATAGTGGGCAGCCATGATAACTATTTATAAAGGCGGAACTGACGGGCTGGAGCGGATCGACAACTACGAGAGCGGGGCTTGGATCAACGTCGTGAACCCGACCCCAAAGGAGATCGAGGAACTGGTATCGTGGTTCAATATCCCCTCGGACTTCCTCACCGATCCGCTCGATGTCGACGAGCGGGCCCGCATCGAACGTGAGGAGGGGTGTGTCCTCATACTGCTCCGAAGCCCGAAGCGTGAGCCTCCCGAGGCAGACATCCCCTTCACCACTCTCCCCATCGGCATCATCTTCACCCAGAACCTGCTCATCACCGTTTCACTCAACGAATCGGACGTCATCAGGGAATTTGTAACCGGCAAGGTGAAGCACTTCTCGACTGACCAGCAGTCCCGGTTCGTCCTGCTCCTCTTCATGCGAAGCACGCTGGCATTCATACGCTACTTAAAGGAGATCAACAGGATGACCACAAGCGTGGAGCGGGCACTCTACAAGGCATTGAAGAACGAACAGCTGATACGCCTGCTGATGCTTGAAAAGAGTCTTGTCTTCTTTGTAACCTCACTGAGGTCGAATGCCCTGATGATGGAGAAGTTCAACACGTCGTCATGTATGAAGATGAGTGAGGATGACAGGGATCTCTTTGAGGAACTTACCATCGAGAACAAGCAGGCAATCGAGATGGCAAACATCTATAGCAGCATCCTCTCCGATATGATGGACGCTTTCGCTTCGGTCATCTCCAACAATTTGAACGTGGTGATGAAACTCCTGACAACGGTGACCATTATCCTGATGATTCCAACCCTTGTGGCAAGCATCTATGGAATGAACGTCGAACTGCCCTACCAGCATACGCCCTACGCGTTCCTCGTCACCGTCATCATCTCCCTCGCCCTTTCAGCTGTCGGTATCATCATATTCTGGAGGAAGGAGTTCTTCTGAACACGGTAACGGCGCAGAGAAAGGCCATATATCAATTGACGAAGATTATATACCATGATCAATCTGCTGGACCTCCTGGTCCACCCGGAACGTTTTTTTTCTGCCCTTGAAGGGAAGGAACCGGATCTGAAGATACCGGCGGCAATAGCCCTCGCGGGGGCTGTCGTCGCGGCGGTTGCAGGTTATGCGCAATCGTCTCTCTTCTCGGAGATGTTTTCGGGAATGGGAGGGGGTGCAGGAGTGGGGGCATTCATTGGCATCATGGCTGCAGTCGGGGCATTTTTTGGATTTCTCGTGATTTGGTGGGTTTTGATGGCGGGAGTCTTCCATGTGATATCCATGATGTTCAAAGGGAGCGGGAACTTTACACGGACGCTGGCCAACACGGGGTACGGGTTGCTCCCGACATTGATCGGGAGTGTCATCACTACACTGATACTCTACACCTACCTGCCACGTATCGCAGTCCCTGTCATCAGAAACCTCCAGGACGCTGCAGCGGTCCAGAAAGCCATGCAGGAGATGATGCTCGATCCGGCAATGAAGGAGTTCACCCAGGTATCGATGGCAATCTCCATCCTATTCCTGGTCTGGAGCGCGAACATCTGGATCTTCGGGGTCAGGCAGGCCCGGGGCCTTACACTGAAGCAGGCATGCATCACCGTCATCGTCCCTGTGACCATCTTCATCCTCTATATGGTGTATGTCACTTTCAGCGGTTTTTCGATGCTGGGAGGTGCATAAAGATGAATCACCGGTGCGTGCTTTTCGTCATTATTGCCGCGATGGTGGCCATCATCCCCGTATCAGCGGTGGAGCAGCAGACAGCGGCTGCACAGGTCATGGTGACAAACGTGACACTCGACCCCCTGGTCTTCATGACCGACGATACCGGGACTGTCACCGTGGAAGTGATCAACAACGGAGCACAGAGCGTAGCCATCAGCAGGGTCACGATGTACGACGAGAAGATCAGGGTACAGTCCAGGGCCTATGATACGACGATGTACCTGGGTGCGGGGAACCGCATGACCTTTACGTTCACTGTCAGCGCCCCCGTTCCGGACGGCATATATTATCCTGTCTTCTCAATGGACTTCCGCGATGCCGGGTATCTCCGGTATCCCGTGAAACTACAGGTCCAGGACAAGCCATTGAAGGTCTCAATCCTTTCAAAGCCCGATGTCTTCACCGGAGGAAAGAAGGAGCAGGTGGAAGTGCTTGTAGGGAATCCAAGGGATAACGGAGTCTCGGGGGTCATCGTGTATCCCACTGGCGAGGGGATCGACGCAAGCCCGTCGAGCATATTTATTGGAATGATTGCCCCCGACCAGTCACAAAAAGTCAACTTCTCGATCACCCCCCGCCAGTCCACCACCCTCGAGATCCACGTCGACTACATGAACGGGATCAATTCTCATGCCGAGGTGATCCGTCTCCCCATCGATCTCGGGAAGAGCAAGATAAGGGCCGAACCCATCCTCTCCAACATCCAGATCGAGAGGTCGGGGAACACCTACTCCCTCACGGGTGACGTGAACAATGCCGGCCTCGAAGTGGCAAACGCGGTAGTCATCACCACCGGCGATTCGGTGGTCCCGGTTGACCCCTATCGTAAATACGTCGTGGGAACTCTGCAGCCCGATGACTTCTCTGCCTTTGAGGTCACATTTACGGCAGAAGGGACAGACAGGGTCCCGGTGGAGGTCAGTTACAAGGACAATGACGGCAACCTCTATACCACGACGACGACAATCGATATCCCGCTGACAAAGCCCGGGGCACAGGGGACTGGTGAGTTTCCAATCGTAATTATTGCCGTGATCCTGGTGTGTGCAGCGGTGATAGGGGGCATCGTCTGGTATTCCTGGAGAAAGAGATGATCACGTCGCCGGATGGAGAGGCGATTATACAATTCCTGGAAGTATCCAAGGTGTATCCCCTTCCCGGGGGGGACGTCGTAGCCCTGGATCACGTGACCCTCGAGATCATGCAGGGCGATTTCATTGCGATAATGGGACCCTCGGGCTCCGGCAAGTCCACGCTCCTGAACCTGATGGGGTGCCTTGACACCCCTACTTCCGGCACCCTCTTCATCAGGGGGAGGGATGTCAGCACCATGAGCGACGACGAGCTGACGGGCCTCCGGAGGGACCACATCGGGTTCATATTCCAGCAGTTCAACCTCATCCCTCTCCTCACCGCGCTCGAGAACGTCCAGTACCCCCTTATCCTGAAGACCGGGGATCGCACCTGCACGGCCCGTTGCATTGACGTCCTTAAGTCAATGGACCTCGACGAGCAGTTCTATTCCCACAAGCCGAGTGAGCTCTCCGGCGGACAGCAGCAGCGGGTGGCAATCGCACGGGCACTTGTAAACGACCCCGAGATACTCCTTGCGGATGAGCCGACCGGAAACCTTGACACCCGGACGGGCTCTGCGATCATGGAGCTCCTGAAGGAATTGAACGAGAAGAGGGGCAAGACTATCATCATGGTGACCCATGATCCCAACATCGCCAATTTTGCCCACCGTACCATCCGGATTGTTGATGGAAAGATCACGTGATCTTTTTTGACCTGGCAAAAAGAAAACTGAAGATTCACTGGGTTCGTTCATTTCCTGCAATTCTTGGAATAATCATCGGTGTGCTGGCAATCGCCTCCATGGGGATCCTCGGCCACAGCATCAGCCTTCTTGTGGCAAACCTCATCAGCGACGTGGGGGATACTCTCATCGTCACCCCGCACGCCGCAGCCGGACAGGGATTTTTCGGAAACCCCCGGGTGGCAGTCATGGCCAGGCTTCCCTTGTCGGACGTGGAGGCGATCAGGAAAGTCGCAGGCTCGAGCAGGGGCATTCCCGTCCTCATGCGTGCAGAGGAGATGACATTTGGCAACGAATCCGGCTACGTGACCCTTCTTGGGCTCCCTGCAGGGGAGGTAACCGGCCTCCTGCGGCTAGAGAAAGGCATGTATTTCAGGGAAAATGCCCCCAGATGCCTCGCAGGATTGTAACTGGCTCGGGAATTTGGCATCAGTCCCGGGAGCCGGATCGGTATCGGGAACCAGAGCCAGAGGGTATCCGGCGTGCTCGAGGAGAGGGGGTATGCAGCCGATATCAATGCGGATTACGCAATCATCGTCACGGAGCGCTGATTCTTCCAGACATATTGAGAAAGGAAGGAATACGACCAGGTGGTCATGAAAGTTGCCGACATATCCCAGATCGACCAGGTGAAGAGGGATATCGACCAGAGCCTCAACCGGAGAGAGAAGGTGGTGGATATTTTCGGTTCGCGTAAGCTGCTGAGACAGTATGACAGGATTTACGACCAGATCTTACTCTTCCTCCTGGGTATAGGGGCGATCTCTCTCATTGTCTCCTCGGTGAGCATCCTGAACGTGATGATAATCTCTGTCACCGAGAGGACAAAGGAGATTGGAATTCTCAGGAGCATTGGCACAAGGAGGGGTCAGGTGATGCGTATGTTCCTTTACGAAGCGCTGGTGATTGGATCTCTTGGAAGCATCACAGGAAGCGTCATCTCCATCGCGGGCGGGTACTACATGAGCACTGTGGAGGCTGCAACGCTCTATTCATCATTCAGCGCCGTTCCTGATGTGACGGTTTTTGACCTGCGGGGAGGGGGTATATCATGCTCGGTATTGTCTTTGGTGTCCTGGTAAGCTGCATATCCTGCCTTTACCCCGCGATAAGGGCGGTCCGCATAAAGCCGATCTAAGTACTGCGCCATGAATGAGTATGATATAGCACAGGAGACATACTACTCATAAGGAAAGGAGATTAGGCGGAAAGCTGGACCGGTGATACAAGGTGCAAAGAGGATTATTTTTTGATTTTGCAGTCAGAAACGTGCGGCTCCACTGGTTCCGTTCACTTCTTGCGGTGATCGGGATCATCATCGGGGTGGTTGCCATCGCATCCATGGGGATTCTCGGCAACAGCCTCGTGCTCGCAATCTCCGACAGCCTCTCGACGGTGGGAGACAGCATCATCGTCACTCCACACGCTGGCACCCGCATGGGCCCTTCGATGGGTGGGAGCAGCGAACTCATCACGGAACGGAAGGTTGAGCAGATCAGGCGGGCGGTGGCGCCCGATATCACGATCCCGGTCTATTCCGGAACCGCCAGGATGAGGATCGGGACGGAGGATGCGGTGGGTGTGGTATATGCCTTAAAACCGGATGACATCCCCATCCTCCTCGAAGTCGAGGAGGGAACATTTCTCCGGGGGAGCTCGGGGGCCATGGCAGGGGCGAAGTTTGCCGCCGACAACAACCTGAAGGTCGGGTCTCGCATCACCATACGTGACAAGGGCTCGCTCCGGGTGGTAGGGATCCTCAAGGAACGGGGGATGGGCTTTGATATCAATCCCGATTATGGGATTGTCGTAGAAGACAGGTGGTACCAGCAGGCGTACGACCAGAAAGACTACGACATGGTCATCGTGAAGGTAAAGGATCTCACCCGGATCGAGCAGACAAAGGAGGCCATCGAGAAGCAGCTGAACCGCAGGGAGACCGAGGTGGACGTGATCGACACGAAGGCGATCCTCGAGACCATTCTCACGACATTCGGGCAGATATCCACCTTTACAACTGCAATTGGCGGGATATCCCTCATCGTTGCAGGGGTGAGCATCCTCAACATCATGATGATGTCGGTCACCGAGCGGATCAAAGAGATCGGGGTGTTGCGGAGCATCGGCACGTTGCGAAAGGAGGTCCGGAGCATGTTCCTCTTCGAGGCATTGATCCTCGGGCTTATAGGCAGCATCATCGGGGGGGTGCTGAGCATTTTCGGAGGGTTTGCAGTGAGTCTTGTCATGCTTCAGACTACGGAGTACCTCTTCGTGCCGTCAAGCCTCGTTTATATCTTTTACGGTATGGCGTTCGGGGTGGGGACGAGCCTGCTCTCGGGGTTGTATCCAGCGTGGAAAGCCTCGAACCTGAACCCGATTGAGGCATTGCGGCACGAATAATACTTCTTTTAATAGCGGGTCGGCGACAAACACCCCCTTCCTATCCTGAAGGCATAAGAGAGTGCCTAGAGGATCAGGCACACGACTGGGAGATTTTGGCATCCTGGGTCAGAGTTTCGGAGATTGTGACGAGTGCCCCCTCGATCTCCTGCAGGGTGGCGCTGTTATCCAGTTGCCACACAGTGCACTCTTCAGCTTCCACGATGACCAGTGCAACCGGAGTGCAGTTCCCTATATAACCCCCCGGCCACTTTATCGCGGTCCGCCGAAAGATCGCGAGTACGGTCCTGTCACCTGTCTTCAAAACAGGCCCAATCCGTAACTCCTGACTGTTATGCATCATGAAGTGGTCACGCTCGTCGTATGGCGTCTTTTATTCTGCTGGAAGAGGATGAAGAGGCGCGCAAGCCTCGCAACAAGGTTGAATGGACGGGAGATCCTGGCGTCCAGTTCGAGGCGGCCCTCAAGACGCTCTTTTGTGAAATCCGGCACCAACTCAATGTTGGTTCGCCCATTACTGAAGAGGAGGGGTTTCATGGCCCAGAAATACCCATAGAGCATCCCTGTCTCCGCAGGGCCAGAAAGGCCGACCACTGCCCTGCAGTCCAACCTCCTGAAAGAGAGAGACCTGATGGTGGCCCTGGCAATAGAGACCAGGTCAGGGAAATATTTGATAGCAGATTGAATGAATGACGGTATCATGTGCGCCCGGCGGTCCTCTAAAGATTTATCCTCCATCACCTCTATGCCTGGAGTGGCTTTCCAGGGGAATGCGGGAAGAGGGAACAAGAGATCTCCAAGGAGGAGATGATAGCTCAGTTCTTCGCGGGAGAGCGTGCACCGGACACCCAGGCACAGCCAGCAGGCGGAGATGAACGCGGCTCTCCTGTCATGCGCACAGTCCACGTGGAGCCTGATCCGGATGGGGACCGCATATACGCAGAGTTCGAGGGATGCGAGCGCAAGGACTATGGCAGCGACGAAGATCACCGGGAAGAGATCCATGGGGCGGAACCCGCGTCACTCTTCCATTTTCGCGCCTTTTGAATCCGACATCGCCTTGATTGCTTTTATTACCTGGGGAGCAAGGGACTCGGAGAGGGCATTGATAATCTGGGCAACAGGGTTGTCCCGGTGAAGGGAGAGCACCTGGATTCCGTCAGGGCCTTTCACATCCTTGTGTACCAGCACAAGGGCCACGGGAGCAATCTTCCCCCCGCAACCGGCACCTTCACCCTCTCCCTCCTTTCCTTTCCCCCCTCCTGCTCCCATGCCGAATCCGAATTCCGCAATAGGGATAACTGCCTTGTCACCGAGGTCGACTGCCTGGCCAACGACGTGGGCTGGCGAGAGAAGCCGGTCCAGTTCATCAGCGGTTATTTTGAGCATCTCTTCTCCTGTCATGAGAGGTCCTCACCGGAGGAGTCATTCGGCGGAAGTCTATATCAATACTCCTGTAATGCAGGCGGGGTGAAGGGACTGGCGAATCTCCTTCCCGGAAGGAACGACTCGGTGCCATGCGGCGAGGGTGCGGGGGTCAGACCCGCACACTGGTTTCCTGCATGGGGTGGTGAGACGCACAATATCAATGGGCCTTTCGATGGCTCTTTCACCCCCCGATGAAGAGAGTCCTCGTCCGGGTGTAGGAGGCAAGCGCCTGCGTCCCATTCTCACGACCGATCCCTGAGGCCTTCACCCCGCCGAAAGGAATCTCGGGTGGCAGGGAGAGGTGATAGTTCACCCAGACCATCCCTGCGCGCACTCGCGAGAAGACCTCCCTTGCGACAGAGAGATCATTGGTCCACACAGAGGCACCAAGGCCGAACCTGGTGTTGTTCGCGTTCCGTATTGCAGTCTCCACGTCTGGTACGCACATCACAGGGAGAACCGGGCCAAATACTTCCCGGGAGAGGAGAGATGATTCCGGGTGGACACCGGTGACGATGGTCGGGGCGTAAAAGTATCCGGCATCATACAGAGGGCCTTTCAGCGGCATTCCGCCCGTCAGAATTACTCCCTGGCCGCGGTTCCGCATGGTTTCGACCATCGCATGGATCCGGTCGCGCTGGAGTGCACCCCCTAAAGGCCCCATCTCGATACCGGGAGAGAGTCCATTTCCCACCTTCAACGCCTCTACCCGTGCGACGAGACGGCGGACGAACTCATCGCAGATGGCCTGGTGCACGAAGAGGCGTTTTACCGCAGTGCAGGTCTGGCCGGCATTGTAAAACCTTCCCCTCACTGCTCCCGCGACGGCCTTTCCGATATCCGCATCCTTCCAGACGATCATGGGGTCTGATCCCCCGAGCTCGAGCGTAACTTGCTTGAGGGACGCGGATGCGAGCTCCCGTACACGGAGACCCGTCTCTGCATCGCCGGTAAAAGAGATCTTCTCGATACCGGGATGCCGGACCAGCGCCTCGCCCACCACCTCCCCCTTACCGGTGACGACGTTCAGCACACCCGGCGGTAGACCCGCCTCTTCAAGGATATGGGCGAGGTGAAGACTCGTCAGGGGTGTCTGGGTTGCCGGCTTGAATACCATCGTGTTTCCCGCAACAAGTGCGGGTGCAAGTTTCCATGACATCAGGAGCGCGGGCATGTTCCAGGGGGCGATCGCCCCGCAGACGCCGAGTGGCTCGGCCGCAACCACTGCATCCCCCGATTTTCCGAGAGGGACATACTTACCAGTCAGGCTGCCTGAGATCGCCGCGTAATATTCAAGGACATTCGCAAAACCCCTCACTTCGTCCACTGCCTCCTTCAAGGGCTTGCCCTGCTCCATGGTGAGGAGCCTCGCAAGGTCTTCATGCCGCTCCCTCACGAGTGCGGCACCGCGGAAGAGCAGGATGCCCCGCTCTCTCGCGCTCCGCTTCGCCCAGGAAGGAAACGCGGCCTCCGCGGCCTTCACGGCATCGTCCACCTCGTAGAGAGTCCCTTCCGGCACCCGGTCTATCTCTTCTCCAGTCGCAGGGTTTACGACGGGAATCCAGCGCTCGTCGGCTCCTGCGATCTCCTCGCCGCCAATCCGCATCTTCATGGACGAAGAGTTATGGCCGATCCGTATTATGGTTCACGCTGCGCCAGCGGGTTTTTACCTCACATTCCCGGGAATTTTTATCCCCACCACCCAATAAAAGGCTGTACCTGAATCCCTGAGACGGTTTTGACATCCAAAAAAATAGGAGGGGATCAGCCCAGCTTGTCCAGGAACTTTTCGGCCATTGCCCTCACCGGGAGATAGGGGTCTTCCCTGAGGTGTGCGATGGCATTCCTGGCCCCTGTATTTTTCAGGTCCTCTGAATACCCGGAATCTGCCAGCCGTGAGAGTGCATGGACGGCGTGGAGGCGTATCTTCTCGTCCCTGTCTCTTGCAGCGGCGAGGAGGAGCCGTATCCCTCCATGGGACACGAGCGCGGGTGCTGCAGTGTCGGTGGTGAAAAGGAGCACCACCAGGCGGTCGAGGAGCCTCCGCCTGGAAACCCGGTCGTTGCCGGTGATCGCCCGCTCAAGGCCGCAGACAATATCCCTCGCCTCCTCCCGTTCGGTCATCCTCTCCACATGGCATCCATGCGACAATAAGGCTTCCTTTATGTGGTCATACCTGCAGTGAGGATGTGGAGTATCCGACATGAAGATTGGCATTATTGGTGATACTCATGACCACCTTCCCAATATCACGCGCGCGGTGGAGGCGCTCATTCGGCATGAGGTTGACGTGGTGCTCCACACTGGGGATTACATCGCGCCATTCGTCATTCCTATCCTTGGAAGTATCCCGGTACGGGTGGTCGGGGTGTTCGGAAACAACGACGGGGACCGGGAACTGCTCTCGACACGTTCCCGCGAGCAGCAGAACTTTGAGATTG
Source organism: Methanobacteriota archaeon (assembly GCA_029547605.1). Taxonomy (GTDB): domain Archaea; phylum Halobacteriota; class Methanomicrobia; order Methanomicrobiales; family Methanospirillaceae; genus Methanolinea_A. The sequence continues at coordinate 29,768 of JAKPPB010000050.1, forward strand.
CGGGGTATTTTGCCGACCTTCGGTTTGATGGCGAGCGGGTTGCGCTGATGCACGGCCATGACCGGGCGCTCCTTGCCGGGTGCGTCGGGAGCGGACTGTACGACATCGTCGTATCCGGCCACACTCACCAGCCCTCGGTATATCAGGAAGGAAGCATGCTTGGGATCAACCCCGGGGAGATATGCGGCTATCTTACCGGCAATCCCACATACGCCATATACGATACAGGGGAGAGGGTTGCCAGGATAATTCCCCTCTGATCACAGGTGAGAAGAGAGACAGTTCCGCATATCCCTGTTAAATGAGCCGGAAGATCGGGTTGATGGCAGTATTTGGGGAATTTCTCTTCGTGTTCCTCATCCCGCGACCGGGTGTCCCTTAAGGAAGGACATGCGGCCGCCGCCGTAACCCCCATGCGGAGGAGTGTATTACCGACGCGGTCCCATCCGTTGCAACTGCGCTGGAGCCCCTGCTTCACTTCCCCCTGGTCGCAATGGCGATCGTTTCCATGGGCATCAACCCCATGTTCATCATCGTTATCGTCGCCCGTGTATCATCATCTCCCGGGTTCATGCCACCCGCAGGCACTGCCACAGAATGTGACCTCTTACGGGACAGGGGATATACCGACAAGGGATCTGACACATGCAGGAATTGCCCTTGATATGCGGCCAGTCATGTTGCGGCTTACCCTGCGGATCTCGAGTATCGTTGCTGTGGTCCCTTAGATCTCGCCTGATATCCCTGAGAGGGTGGTTCTCATTTGCTGGTGAGCGTCGAGAGGAACTCTTTCATCGAGGTCAATACCCTCTCCACCGCCCGGCCCGTGATCGGGCCATCGCAGTAGCTGCACGAGAGCGTAAGGGTGCGGTCGAATGTGCTCGCAGCGATCCCAAAACCCGGGGGGTACTCAACTGGAGGGATGACACAGGCTGCCATCGTTTGGGGATCCCCAAAGTCAACGCAGGGGTGGGGAAGTATCCCGATATTGCTGATGAACGGGTTTTTCGGATAGCCTTCGATCCGGCTGCGGCGTTTTGTCTCAAGGAGATGCTCCCGCACCGGGCCAAAGCCCGAAGAAAACATCTCTTCGAGCCGTATCGCAGATCCAATACCCGCGCGGAGGCGTTTCTTCTCATCCATTGCGCGATGTGCCTCCAGGACCAGATCATCTGGCCGGCCGGGAATTCCTGCAGGGAGCCATACCTCGAACGCAACAGAAAGGTTCGCGACGGCAGGGCTCTCGATGCCAGGATGAACGCGGCGAAGGTCGGTGGAGGTGAGGACAGGATAATCGCGGTCTTCCTGGTGAGGGATCTCTCTTTTCACCGATGCAAAGAAGGCGGCGAGGAGGATATCGTTCACAGAAACCCCGTGTGTCCGGGAATATGCCTTTACCGCAACAAAGAGCGGGGGTTCGATCGTCCTGACAGAGTATGCCGGGGTGCCCGGGACACCTGGCTCCCAGGGTAGGCCCCACTCCGCACTCTGGTCGTCGCAGCAGTCCCGTGCCACCGCGCGCTCTTCGGCGGAAAGCGCGGAAATGAGCGGCTGAAAGGACCTGTCGCAGGGAAACCTTCGGGAAGGGGAGAATACGGAATTTTTCCCAAGTGCCCGGTAAGCGCGAGCACACAGGCTGGACACATGCTGGATGCCACGGGCATCGCAGACGGAATGGTTGACGGAGATTATCAGAAGGTCTGTATCTCCTTGAACGAGGTCGAAATGTGCCTGCGGCCCCGCTCCGGGGTCGATCCTTCCGGTAAGGACTTCCCGCAACGCCGGCTCGCTGTCCCCGCCCTGCCCTGCGACAGAGAAGACCGATTCCGGCCTAAAAGAGGGAATTGCTTCCCAGTACGGCTCTGCGGCCTCGACAAACCTGCAGGCGAGGAGGGGCTCGGCCTCCATTACACGCTCTGCGGCATGGCGGAGCCTCCCCTCATCAAGCCTGCCATCAAGTTTGACGACGAGATGCATCGTCTGGTTCCATATCGTGGAGAGCAGGTAGTTCCACTGGTCATTGACCGGCGCGGGGAACCGGCACTGCTGGCGGAGGTCGGGGTCCTGCATGGTTACGCTCCTGTTGTGAGGAGATCAGATATCAGCTCCTGGGGAAGAGAATATGATCGCACGCATGATTTCCGTGTGCACCATATGAGGCAGGTGATGATAATTGGCTGAAATGGAGAACCAGGTATGGCAGCCCCTTCCCGGAGTGGAGGGGGTGTCGATCTATCCATTCCTCCGCAAGGTGGATATCATATCCTCGAACTCGTACCTGGTCGCGGCTCCTGGACTCATTGTCCTGGTAGACCCGGGTGGCCTTCCCGGGCAGGCAGACGCTCTCCTCCGTGAGATAGGAACGCTCATCACAGAGAAGCCGCGCCCTGTGCTTGTCTGCCTCACGCACGTCCACCTCGATCACTGCCACCAGCTCCTCCACCACCCGGGGTTCCGGGCGATTCCCCGCATGCTGGTCGCGGTCCAGGAGTCAGGGGCGAGGGCTCTCGAGGCCCATGACCGCGCGGCAACCATCGCGGACCTGATCCGCCAGGAGGTGGGGACGACAAGAATTGACATCAGGCTCCTTCCACCCGGCATGGGGGGAGAACACAGGGACGAATTGCTCAACTTTGCCGGGACCTCTGTGATCACCTGCCTTGACTCCCTCCCGCTGGGAGGGGGACTCACCATGCCAAGGCAGACCCTGCCGCTCGAAGGAGATGCGGCGATCGAGTTCCTCCCTGCCCCCGGCCACAGCCCCGACAGTATCTGCATCCGGATAGGGGAGACGCTCTTTTTAGGAGACCTCCTCTTCTCCACTGCCCCGGGTGTTGCAGGGCTGAAGGGATGGGACCAGAAAGCACTCCTCTCCACCCTTGACCGGGTGATCGCGCTCCTGCAGAAAGGCTGCATCACGCTCTGCCTTCCAGGACATGGGCGGCCGCTCGATGCCGCAACCACCGTGCGCACGCTCCAGGCAATGAAGAAGGAAGCCTCCCGCCTGGAGGGGATCGAGAGCGTGAACCCTGAGTGGGCGAAGGACACCGCGGCATATGCAGGGGAACTCATGGGAGAAGTGGACCGCCTCTTCACGGTCATTGCCGGGAGGCTTGTGTACGTCGCCCATGTCCTCGACGAGCTTGAGGAGGCAGGGGAGGCGGAGAGGTTCCGGGGTATGATCGACAGTGACCTCGTCGACGAGCTGCTCTCTGATTTCAACCGGTTCTCTCTTGATTTCCACTCCGGGCAGTTACTCGATATACACCTGGCGCTCAAGGCGAACCAGATCTCCCAGAAACTTGAGAGAGTGTTCCGGGGAGAGGTGCTCGGGTCAGTTCTCGATCTCTCGCTTGTCAGCCGAGTGGGCAGGCTTCTTGAAGACTATACTGTCACGTTCCGTGGTTTCCGGCCGCGGATCGATCTCGCCGCAACCGACCTCTCTGCTGCTGTCGGGGGTGTGGTCGCGGCGGTCTCCTGCCCCCCATACGAGGAGGATGGCATCACCGAGGCCCGGACAGAGGAGGAGTTTGCCCGGGCACTCGCGGTCAGGATCGCCTACGTCAACCCCTTCGAACATCTTGACATCGAATTTTCCCCTGGAGGGAACCTGCCACCTGCGATGATGGACAGGGAACGCTTCGGAGACATGTTGTTGTACCTCCTGGAGAAGGTCTCGGTCGGGGGAGCACGAAGCCTGCACATAGCGACCGGAGGGGTAAAAGATCGTGTCTGGGTGAAACTCCAGTTCCCGGTATCCTCTGCATTGATGGAAGAGAACGTGCGGCGTTTCGCAATCAGAAGCTGCAGCCTCTCCAACGGGGCCTGCAGCGTATCTTCGACGCGGGAGAATACCACTGTTCTCATAGAATATCCGGTAGCCGGACAGGGCCAGGATGCGGCAATGGGCGAAGTCACATCCGGGACAGAAGCCGCAATATCCAAAGGGCACCTTCTCATCGTCCCTTCTGGCAGGATCGACGGGGCCTCGGCGCCGGTGCTCGAAGGGGATATCTCAAGGGCGATCGATCAAGGAAACAGGAGGATCGTGATGAACCTCTCGTCTGTCGATTACATGAGCAGCGCAGGCCTGAGGGTCCTTCTCGCAGCAATGAAACGGTTGAAGAAGGAAAACGGGAACCTGGTCCTCTGCGCCATGAAGCCCTTTGTACAGGAAGTCTTTGACCTGACCGGGTTCTCCCGGATCTTCACCATCTGCGAGTCCGAGGAAGAGGCAACCCGTCTCCTCGGCCCCTGAATCACCCGTTATTTGGACATCCCATGGATAGGAGCGTGCGGTATTCCCCCGCCAATAAGCATAGTTGTACAACAATGTATATATTTATACAAAGTAAACGATATGCATGCATACCAAGATCCCTCTCGATGAGGACCAGATGCCGAAGAGCTGGTATAACATCCTGCCAGACCTTCCGAGTCCCCTGGACCCGCCGCTCCACCCTGGGACAGGAAAGCCCCTGGTCCCCGATGACCTGACTCCTATCTTCCCAATGGAGCTGATCCTCCAGGAGATGAGTTCGAAGCGCACGATTGACATTCCCGCAGAGGTCCAGGATGTCCTGCGGCTCTGGAGGCCGAGCCCGCTCTACCGCGCCCATCGCCTGGAGAAGCATCTGAAGACTCCGGCGCACATCTATTACAAGTATGAAGGGGTGAGCCCTCCAGGGAGCCATAAGCCCAACACCGCTGTTCCGCAGGCCTATTACAACATGAAAGCTGGCATAGAGCGGATTGCGACCGAGACCGGCGCGGGCCAGTGGGGCTCGGCCCTTGCGTTCGCGACACAGATCTTCGGCCTTGAATGCACCATCTACATGGTCAGGTCAAGTTACGCACAGAAGCCCTACCGCAAGTCGATGATGCAGGTGTGGGGAGCAGAGTGCATCCCGAGCCCGAGCACCAGGACAAAGGCAGGAAGCGCTGTGCTGCAGAAAGACCCGGAGACCACTGGAAGCCTTGGAATCGCGATATCGGAGGCGGTTGAGGATGCCGCCACTCACGGGAATACCAACTACTCCCTTGGGTCTGTGCTGAATCATGTCTGCCTGCACCAGACCGTTATCGGGCTCGAGTGCCGGGAGCAACTCGCATCCGTGGACGAATACCCGGACGTGGTAATCGGCTGCGTGGGCGGGGGTTCCAATTTCGCCGGGATCTCGTTTCCCTTTGCCGGTGAGAAACTGAAAGGGACGCACAAGGAGACTGAGATCATCGCAGTTGAACCTGCATCCTGCCCGACTCTCACGAAGGGGCTCTTCACGTACGACTATGGCGACGTGGCCGGACTGACACCCCTCTTGAAGATGTTTACCCTTGGCCACGATTTTGTACCGCCTTCCATCCATGCCGGCGGACTGCGCTACCACGGCGACAACCCGACCATCTCCAGGCTCGTATATGATGGGGTGATGAAAGCCGTCTCATACCACCAGAGCGAGGTCTTCGATGCCGCGCAGACCTTTGCCAGGACCGAGGGGATCATCGTTGCCCCCGAGACCTCTCATGCGGTCAGGGCCGCAATCGATGAGGCGCTCAAATGCCGAAAGAGCGGCGAGAAAAAGACCATCCTCTTCAACTGTTCAGGGCACGGCAACTTCGACATGTCCGCCTATGATGCGTTCTATGCAAAACAGCTCGTGGATTACGAGTATCCCGAGCAGCTGATACGCGAGTCACTCTCCCGCCTCCCCAAGATCCCGGGCGCATAGGGCGCATTTAGGGGATCAACCCCCTATTTTTGCCCCCCTCTCTCATACCCAACACATATTAGCCCCCCTTCATCACCTATTCTCACGCATGTGCACGCTTGGTTTCCTCATCAATCCCGTTGCGGGAATGGGCGGAGCTGTCGGCCTGAAAGGAACAGACGGGATGGTCGAGGCTGCCCTGTCACGGGGTGCAGTCCCCCGTGCACCCGGGAGAGCGAAAGAGACGATCTCCCTTCTCAAAGGCCTTGACATTCATTTTCTCACCTGTTCGGGGGTCATGGGCGAGGATATCCTTTCAGAAGAGGGAATATCCGGATACGAGGTGGTGTATCACCCTGAAACAGTGCAGACGGGTGCACCGGACACCATGGCCGCATGCAGGGCATTTCTTGAGAGGAAGGCAGATCTCATCCTCTTCTGCGGCGGGGACGGCACTGCAAGGGATATTTACTCCGTGATAGGGGATTCACTCCCGATGCTTGGAATCCCTGCAGGGGTGAAGATGTACTCGGCGGTCTTTGCCATCACCCCCGGCGCAGCAGCAGGGATACTGCGCGATGGATGCACTCCGGGAGGAAAGTTCCTCTTCCGTGACGCGGAAGTGATGGACGTGGACGAGGAGGCGTACAGGGAAGGATCGCTTCGGACCCGCCTCTTCGGTATTGCAAAGAGTCCATACCGGCCGGGCCTCGTGCAGGGGACGAAGCAGGTATTTGAAGATCATGACGAAGAACGGGCGAAAAAGGACATCGCCAGGTTTATAAAGGAAGTGATGGAGGGGACGCCGGATATCCTTTACATCCTTGGTCCAGGGAGCACCACGGCTGCGATCGCTGATGAGATAGGGATTCGCAAGACACTCCTTGGGTTCGATGCCGCGAAGGGAGGGACCCTGGTGGCAACCGACCTGAACGAGGAGGGGCTGCTCTCCCTCCTCGGTGGAGGTACCCGTGCCCGCCTGGTCATCAGTATCATCGGTGCACAGGGCTCTGTTCTTGGCAGGGGCACCCAGCAGGTGAGTCCGGCAGTCCTTCGGATCATCGGGAGAGAGAACATTATCGTCGTTGCCACGCCGCACAAGCTCGCTGAGACCCCCCTTGTCTTCCTGGATTCCGGGGACAGGGAGCTTGATGAAAGTTTTGGCGATTACATATCCGTGGTATCCGGATACCGGGTTGCACAGAGGAAACGCATTGGAAAGACAGCAGGCGTAGGGGAATTCCCGTGACTCCGTGGTGGACTGCTTCTCCCTGCACCGCAGAATGACACTCCTCATCTCACCGTAAATACTCCCGCGGTATTATTATGTAAAGAGGGAGTGACTCTCCCTACATCCAGCCCCCTTCCCGGACAGTCTCTTTGTCCCGGCGGTCACATGCACAGAGGGCGTGATGGATGAAGGTGACCGATCCCGATGATCCCGCTGACCCTTGACCAGGGAATTGTCTTTTGTACCCTTGCCATTGCGCTCATATTGTTCGTATATGGCCGCTGGCGCTACGACATAGTCGCCCTTCTCGCACTCTTCATTGTCACACTCACCGGTGTGATCGGCTGGGAAGAGGCATTCCTGGGATTTGCCAACCCGGCAGTGATCACGGTCGCGGCCGTTTTGATTATCAGCCGCGGACTCCAGAATGCGGGGGTGGTAGACGTGATCTCACGATGGCTTACAAAGGCGGGTGAGAGGCCGACCGTGCAGGTATCTGCCCTGACAGGGCTTGTCACGTCGCTCTCTGCTTTCATGAATAACATAGGAGCCCTTGCTCTCCTCCTGCCGGTGGGCATCAGGATGGCGCGAAAGAGCGGGGTGTCTTCGTCCCGGCTTCTCCTCCCCCTCGCGTTCGGGTCCTGTCTCGGGGGACTCATTACCCTCATCGGGACCCCCCCTAATATCATCATCGCGACATTCAGGGCCGCGCACAGCAGCGAACCGTTTACCATGTTCGATTTCACCCCGGTTGGACTCAGTGTCGCCCTTGCAGGCGTTCTCTTCATCTCTCTCGTCGGGTGGCGTCTCGTTCCTGAAAGGACGGGATCTCTCTCCCGCGAAGACCGCTTCGAGGTCAGGGACTACCTGACGGAACTGCGTGTCACTGAAGAGTCAAAATATGTGGGAAAGTCACTCCGGGCCATCGAAGAGACCACCGAGTCGGATGTGACGATCGTGCACCTTGTGAGGGATGAGTCGATCAGGCCCGCACCGCACTATTACGAGGTCATCAGGCCTGGGGACATACTGATAATCCGTGCAGATTCGGATGATCTCCAGGGCTTCCTCGATGAATCGAAATTTGAACTGGTAAAGGATGCAGTGGTGAAAGGCGAATCACTCGGATCCGGGGATGTGATCTTCATGGAGGCGACAGTCAGGCCTGATTCACCCGTCATTGGGAGGACAGTCCAGGCCATCGATCCCCGCTGGTCATTTGGAGTCAACCTGATCGCAGTTGCCAGGCAGGGGGAACGTCTCAAACAGAGGCTCCGCTGGATCCGGCTGGGGGTGGGGGATGTCCTCCTCCTTCAGGGGACTGAAGGCACACTGCAGCAGGCAGTGAAAGCCCTCGGCCTTCTGCCTCTTGCCGAACGGGGATTGAGGATTGGAGAACCGCGCCGCATATTCCTCGCCCTGGGCATCTTTGGATGTGCGATTGCTCTCGCAGCCTTCAATCTCATCCCCATCCAGGTCATCTTCCCCATCGCAGCAGTTGCCATGGTGGTCGTAAGGCTCATCCCTTTCAGGGAGACCTACGAGAGTGTTGACTGGCCGGTGATAGTCCTTCTCGGAGCAATGATACCGGTAGGCCAGGCATTCGAGAGCACGGGGGGCGCACAGATGATCGCCTCCGCCCTCCTTTCTTTCCAGGCGCACCTCTCCCCAACGGTCGTGCTCATCATACTTTTGGTTGCGACGATGTTTCTCTCTGACCTGATCAACAATGCCGCGTGTGCAGTCCTGATGGCGCCAATAGCCATCAGCCTCGCCAGCGGGCTGGGAGTCTCGGCGGATCCCTTCCTCATGGCGGCCGCTATTGGGGCATCGTGCGCATTTCTCACTCCCATCGGACACCAGTCCAACGCGCTTGTCATGGGGCCTGCAGGCCTTCGGTTCGGCGACTACTGGCGAATGGGGCTTCCACTCGAGATGATTATCGTGGCCGTGGCAGTCCCGTCAATCCTGTATTTCTGGCCCCTGTGAGTACATAGCGCAGGTCAAAACGTTGGTTTTCAGGAAGGAGCCGGCATGTGACTCCCTGACCGCGGGTTGAAAGCGGGTGGGGATATGGCCCGCCTTGCCTGCAGGAAAGTATTTTATCACGGTATCTCCTCTCTCAACGTACCAAAAAACCGGCACCCTCTGAAGAGAATGGGTGCAGGAAAAGGGGGAGGAGAGGTGAACGCCACAGGACAGGGAAACCCATGCGGCCTGGTGCCAGGAGACCACGCGGCAATTCTGTGCCGACATGAAGGAGAGATGGAGCAGGTGACCGTCTCTCTCCTGGATCAGTGCCGCCGGGAGAGATGGCGACTCCTTTACATCGCAAGATCAACGCAGCAGAATCCAATTGTCGAGCGGTTGAAAAATCTCAAAGATTATGGTGAAGGAGTAATCGCGCTGTCCCACGAAGATACCGAGTTCCACAGGAGTTTTGTCAGTGCAAGGAGTGCACGCGCCTATATCCTGCGGCAGGTGGAAAGTGCACGATCGGCCGGCTATTCTGCGCTGTGCATCATGCGGGAGGTTCCGCCTATTGCACCACGGCGCTCGAGCCAGCATCTCGTGAGTGACATGGCAGGACTCGATGCACTCTTTGGCGAAAAAAGCCTCATCCTCCTCTGCTGCTACCAGATGGACCTCTTTTCGGCCCAGGTGCTCCAGGACGTCATGCGGACACACCCTTGCATTTTGCTCGGGGGACGGGCGATTGAGAACCTCTTCTACATCCCGGCAACCGATGCTATGAAGTATAACCTCCCATCCCTTGAACTGCAGCACTGGCTGGATACCCTCCTGAAGCTCTCCTTGGCGAAGGAAGAGCTTGCCGAGAGCGAGGACAGGTTCCGTGATCTCCTGGAGAATGCCAACGACCTTATCCAGAGCGTCGGTCCTGACGGGAAGTTCCTCTATGTCAACAGGGCCTGGCGGGAGACAATGGAGTACGGCCCTGATGAAATCCCCGGGCTCAATCTCTTCGATATCATCGACCCCTCATCGATGGAGCACTGCAGGGCCACGTTTGGCAGGGTGATGGCAGGGGATGATGCAGGGCGTATCGAGGCCACGTTCCGGTCCAAGTCAGGGCGGAAGGTGTACGTTGAAGGGAGAGTGAACTGCCACATCTTGAACGGAGTTCCGCAGTATACACGCGCGATATTCCGTGATGTAACGGATCTCAAGAGAGAGGAGATGGCCCGAAGGGAACGAGAGCAGGTGCTCGACGCAGTCCTGAACCTCACACCCCATGCAACGGTGGTGACCACTCCCGATGGCACCATGCTGTATGCAAACAAGCCAGCCCGCGCAATCTCCCCTGCGACAGGAAGGGATGGCGTGCACGGGAAACCGTTCTGGTCGCTGCTCTCGCCCGGTGACGAGGAGGAGGTGAAACGGAGCATGGTAGAGGTGATGGAGGCCGGGGGAAATGCAATATCCTGCCGCGTCAGGGGGTGCGATGGGAGAGACTGGGAGGTAGAGTGGAGCAGGGCACGTTTTGGATCAAGGGAGAGCAATTATCTTATGGCAGTTTTCAGGAGGGCCGAATAGCGAAAAATGTTGGATTATAATGTCAGGGGGGATCCATCGTTTCCCCCACGTCTTTGTCACCGAAATGCCTCCTGAATAAAGACAGGGGGAAAAGACGGGGAATAAAACCATCAGGGCAGTGCCGACGCAAAGACCGTAATGGGTTCTGAATATGCCTCTGGCGGGGCCACCGATGCATACCTGGGTCGGATACCAGGTGAGGGTGACTGTTCCCTCTCACCTCACCGCGAATGCCTTGAAGAACGTGTAGCAGAAGGTCCCGCCGCCTTCGCTCGTACGGTAAAGGTCGCGGATCCCGCGGTCGAAGTCCTCTTCTGCCAGCATTCCGGCGGTAATCACCCTCTCCCGGACACCTTCCACCATTGCGGTGAACGTCTGTCTGGTGAAGCCTTCGATGAGGCCTGGTTTCGAGTCGTCGACGTACACCTGCCGCGGCGAGACGCAGACATTGCGGAATCCCGATGAGGAGAGGAGGGGGTAGAGCTCGCGGCCGATACGAGGATTTCCCCCTGCAGCTCTCTGGACTCGCTCAAGTGCAAGGATCGCTGCTGTTGCATACCGGCTGTCGGGGTGGAAGAATGCAGACCCGTGATCACCCTCGATGACGGTCAGAGTGCCTCCTGGTTTCAGTACCCTCCGCAGGGAAATGAGGGCATTCAAGGGGGCCTGGAGGTGCTCGAGGACAAAGCAGACGAAGAGATGGTCGAATGCACCCTCCCTGAACGGGAGACAGTGGATGTCTCCCCTTGCAAACGTGACATCTTCCCACCTCCCGCTGGCTGCGCTGTCCCTTGCGCACGAGAGAGAGGTGAGCGAGAGATCGAGGGAGACGATACGAGCCCCCCCGCTCCTGGAGAGGAGTATCCCGGTCTGCGCCCCCACGCCGCACCCTGCTTCGAGGACTGTTGAACCCGCAGGATAGGCAGTGTCGTGGTGCAGGATCTCCGCAAGCGTATCAGCCTGGTCAGAGAGCCGGACAGCCTCGCGCTCCGAGTGGCCGTGGACATAGCCGGATGGATCACTCATGGTTATTCTCTCTCTCATTTGGAAGGGAAGCGGAATGGGTGTTTCGGTACACAATCCATGCGCGACACATTCCGGAAGAGACCATTCTTCTGAACCTGGATAACCCCATCCGCCCCTCTTGAGAAAGGGAAGCGGGATATAGTATGCCCATTCCAATTTCTTTTCATGGAGAATGTGAGGAAGGCATTTGATGCCATTGCTGACCGGTACGATTCCCAGCGAAAATACGTGATCCCGCGGATGGAGGATTTTTACGAAGCAGCGGTCTGGGCGGCAGCCTGGCCTGGGTCAAGCCCTGCCATACTTGATATCGGTGCCGGGACCGGTCTCCTGTCGGCGCTCCTCCTGCAGAAATATCCCCTTGCAACCCTCTCCCTGCTGGATATCTCCAGGAATATGCTGGAGGTGGCCCGGGAACGTTTTACCGGGAACCCGCGGGTGAGCTTTCTGGTCGCAGATTACAGCAGGGAGGATATACCTGGCAGGTATGACCTCATCTGTTCCGCACTCTCCATTCACCACCTTGAGCATGACGACAAGCGGCGGCTGTTCCGGCGGATATACCATGCCCTGAATCCCGGCGGGCTCTTTGTGAATGCGGACCAGGCAGAAGCCCAGTCTGGGTGGCTCAACCGGATGAACAGGGAATACTGGGACTCGTTCGTTGCCGCCAGCCCCATTTTAAGAGAAGAACTGGAGGCCGCGATGGCCCGGAGGGATACCCTGGACAAGAATGCGAAACTCCTGGACCAGATCTCCTGGCTCATTGAAGCGGGGTTCTCGGGGGTGGACATCGTGTATAAAAACAGAATTTTTTGCGTCTTCGTGGGGAAGAGAGAGTGAAGGAAGAGGTTACTGGGTCCAACCCATGAAGACCCATTCATTGGATTCAAGGGGGAGACAATTGCGGTTCTCCTCCCCATTGAGTGCAAAAATTCTGAGGTTTGTAAGATCTATCAGTTCATCTTTCGGGTCCTACTGTCCGGCTCCTCCGAGCACCGACGAGACCAACCTCCTTGTGCGGCGGTGGATGCCCCGGGGAATCCCGTGAATGCCGCATATGTTCATAGAATACAACACCCTATGAACAGGACTACGAGGCTTTTTGTGCTTTTGGAAAAACAATCCTTCAGACATGGGAAACGTCCTGTTCAGGTTCCGGCCAGCCTTGCAGAGAGCGCAGTCCTGACTTCATCCGCATGTCCCCTAGGCGAGACTTTCCTCCACACCTCAACCACTCTTCCCTCTGGGTCGATCAGGAAGGTATCTCTCTGGGTTCCAAGGACTTCCTTTCCAAATATCCTCTTCGGTTTCCATGAGTGGTAGGCTTCAATGACACGGTGACTGGGGTCAGAGAGGAGAATGATCGAGAGGTTGTGCCGGTCAGCAAACCGCTGGTGGCTCTCCGGGGTATCGGTGCTCACGCCAAGGACCTGTGCTCCCATCTCCACGAATGACTCGAGTGCATTGTTGAAGAAGAGCGCCTCGAGTGTGCATCCGGGAGTGTTGTCCCGGGGATAGAAGTACAGGACCACCCATCTTCCGCGGTACTGTGCAAGGCATACCTCATCTCCCTGCGAGTCCGGCAGGCAGAAAGACGGGGCAGTCTGGCCGGATAATGGATCAGATAGCCCCCTTACAGAATCAAACTCAAAATAACGCAAAGTTATCTCTCAATTGACATTTGGGCACATATTTTACAATCCCGGATAAAAGTACACTTGGAAAAACTTCAAAATACAAAAATAACCAAGGATAAACCGTAAAA
>JAKPPB010000057.1 GCA_029547605.1 Methanobacteriota archaeon
CATGGAGTCACTGAACGCAACAAAGTCGAACTGTTCACTGGATGCGAAGTTCTTCTGGTTTGCAACCTTGTTCCCGGTGTCCATGGACTGCATCTCATTGAATTCGGAATATCCATTGTCGGCAAGGACAGACTCGGTGTAGGACATCACGGCCTGGCGTTCAGGTAATGAAACAAAAGTAGTTCCATCTGGCTCTACTACGTCAAACCAATCATTATCAGGACTCACACCGGGTATAAACGTCATAGAACCTGTGGTACCTAATGCACCCAATGGCGGGTTGTCACGCAAATCCATAGTCGACGCAGTCATCACGACCGACTCCGAGTTTGTCATCGTTCCCATTACCACCACTCCGCTTGTGGTAGAAATAAATTGGGTCTCGGTGGTCGCGTTGATAGGGTCGGCCGCCATTGCCATTCCTACGATGAGGACGGCGAAAGCGAGAATGATAAATGTAAATTTCTTCATTACATCCCTCCTATCATGAATGCAGGCATATTGCCAGCATCATTGAAATCTCGATATAGGGAAGAAATAAAACTATCTGCTAAAATCAGGAGAGAAAAGTGGGGGATTGAGTATTCCCTACCTGAGAAACATGTACCAGAGCCCAACGACGATCACAAACAGAACGATACCTGCACCAAACACAGTCTTCCCATCAAGTTCCATCACAACACACCTCTTTCAAACTTCATCATTCAAGTATAACCAGATAAGCTTATCTGATAGGGATCGATCAAAACCCTGAGTCTTCCCGGACAAAAATTTCATCCAACCTGGAGCCGAGACCAGTGGAGGGGATTCTTTATCCCTGGTCGCCAAGACCCGTTCAGATTGTGAGTGATTCTCCAGGCGCGAGAACACGGACTCTGCAGTCTGTGGTCCTTTCGAGCGCCCGCTTGAACGCCGAAGGGTCCTGGACGATCGGGGGCCATGTATTGTAATGGATTGGGATGACCAGCGGTGCACCGATGAAGCGGGCTGCGACCATCGCCTCCTCGGGGCCCATCGTGAACCTCCCCCCGATGGGCAGGAGTGCTACATCCGGGTGGTAGAGCTCTCCAATCAGGGACATATCCGAGAAGAGTGCCGTATCGCCGGCATGGTACACGGCCTTATTATCCATTCGAATGACAAAACCCACCGCACACCCCCCGTTGCAGCCAATACCCGCCTCCTCGATCCACGCGGAGTGGAGTGCAGGGGTCATGGTGATCCGTACTCCTTTGACGTCGATTGTGCCCCCAATGTTCATGGCCTCGGCATCGACACCCTTGGTCCGCAGGTATTTCGCCACTTCATTGATGGCGACCACCGTCACCCCATATGACGCCGCGTCCCCCATGTGATCGGAATGTCCGTGGGTGACCGCTACGACGTCGGGTGCCGCATCGACGGTGCCGTCAGGCACGAACGGGTCAATGAGCACGTTCCGGCTCCCTTCCAGGAGGACGCACGAATGTCCGAACCACGTGAGTTTCATCTTGGTTCCTTCCTCTATGACCCAGTGAGGGATATTGGGGAAGCAGAGGGAAAAAAGGGTATCGGAATGATCACGTAACGTCAATCATCTCTGCCTCGGTGATGTCGATTGCTTCGCCGAGGCTGTCCTTCGTGGCGCTCCTGGTCATCTGCTCGGAGAGGTCCCTGTCCTCCATCACGTCCTTGATCCGCTCGAGGAAGGGATCGATAGTGACATCGTCCCTCTGCTCGATCACGTGCCGGTATTCCCGCAGCGTGGACGGGCTGACGCCGAGGTCCTCGCTCACCTCCTTCATCGTCTTGCCTGACAGGAGGAGGTCCTCCATCCGGTCCTGGTCAAACGGCATCTTGAAGTCCAGTTCGCGGAAGAGCTTGAGCCTCACCCTGGCACGGGCGACCGTCTTTGAGAGTTTCTCGTCGCCGAGCTCCCGGGCGATCTCGGTATCGTTCTTCCCTGCGTAATACGCAGATACCAGCCTTGCCAGCTGGATGGGCTTGAGTTTTGTCTTAAAAAAACCCTGTTCCAGAATCTCCCGCATGACCAGCGCGATCTCGCGCTCCACGGCATCACGGTCCCGGAGGGTCCCGTGGATCTTTTTCATGGGTTCCACGATCTTTGTTTTCCCTGATATATTGGTGAACAACTGGAGCAGCTCTTTCTTTCTCTTGTCGTCCTGCATGAAACCTCGCTCGTGAATTATCGAATAAGATACCCAGCAATATATATAACACTATCCTTCTGCCCCGGCTTCATGCATGAAGGCTGGAGCAGGGAGATCCGGAGATTTGGGGGCTGTTCCTCCTGATCCGGAAATAAGATCTCCACCGAACGACCCGGGCCCTCCCGCACAGTTTTTCTGGCCCCAGCGCCAGATATAAGAGAGAAGTGTGTCCATGAGCGATATATACGATAAAATAATGGATCTGGCCAGGAGAAGGGGCTTTATATGGCCCGCATCCGAATGTTACGGTTCCGTCGCGGGATTCATCGACTACGGGCCCCTCGGCTCCATGATGAAGAGGCGAGTAGAAGATACATGGAGGGAGTTCTACGTCGTCCGGGAGGGATATTACGAGATCGAGTGCCCCACCATCGGGCAGGAGGATGTCTTCATCGCCTCGGGACACGTAAAGGGTTTCTCTGACAAGATGTGCCAGTGCCCCCACTGCAGGGAGTACCTCCGTGCCGACCATATCGCGGAGGGGCAGGGAATCCCGGCAGCCTCGACCATGGACACCGGCGAACTCTCCCGCGTGCTCTCCACTCTTCCCTGCCCTGCCTGCGGGGAGGTGCTCGGCAACGTCGAGGTCTTTTTCTTCAACCTGATGTTCGAGACTTCTATTGGCCCGGGTTCCCAGAGAAAGGGCTATCTGCGTCCCGAGACCGCACAGGGGATGTTCACCGATTTCCAGCGACTCCTGCGGTTCTACCGCGACACGCTCCCATTTGGCGCAGTCCAGATAGGAAAGTCCTACAGGAACGAGATCTCTCCCCGGCAGGGCATGATCCGCCTCCGGGAGTTCACCCAGGCAGAAGCAGAGATATTTGTCCATCCAGAGGAGAAGGACCATCCGTTCTTCTCCCGTTATGCCGGGTACCGTATGCCACTGCTCGGGATACGCCAGCAGCAGGAAGGGACCCCTGCACTGGAGACCACCATGGATGAGGCAGTGCGCGGGGGACTGATCGCCAACCAGTACGTGGCGTATTACCTTGCCCTCACCCACCACCTGCTGGTCACCGTCGGGGTCGACCCGGAGAAGCTCCGCTTCCGCCAGCACCTCCCGGACGAACGTGCCCACTACGCGGAGGACTGCTGGGACGCGGAGATCTTCTCGGAACGGTTCGGCTGGGTTGAGACGGTGGGCATCGCGGACCGCACCGACTACGACTTAAAGGCGCACGAGAAGCAGAGCGGGCAGCGATTTGCGGTGTTCATACCTTACGAAACTCCGCGGAGAGAGCGCAGGGTGCGCGTTGCCGCCAACATGGGCGCACTTGGTCCCAGGTTCAGGGGGAAGGCAAAGGCGGTCGCTGATGCACTCGCAGAAGCGGTCCCCGGCCCTGACGGGGTCACCATCACCATCGATGGCGAGGATGTCTTCATCTCCCCAGACCTCTACCAGGTCAGGGAGGAGGAGGTCGAGATCCCCGGGGAGGAGGTCACGCCTCACGTGATCGAGCCGAGTTACGGAATAGACCGCATGATATACGCGGTGCTCGAGCACAGTTATGCCGAAGAGACAGTAAAAGACGAGGAACGCCGCATATTGCGCCTTCCACCGCGTATCGCGCCAATCCAGGTGGCGGTCTTCCCCCTGATGAACCGCGACGGGCTCCCCGAGATCGCACTCGATATCGTCAATACGCTCAAGGCAAGGGGCATCATGGCAGAGTTCGACGACTCCGGGGCTATCGGGCGCCGTTACCGGAGGCAGGACGAGATCGGGACTCCATTTGCCATCACCGTCGATTACGAGACACCCGGGACCGGGACAGTGACGCTCCGGGACCGAGACAGCATGGAACAGGTGCGCGTCCCTACCAACACTCTCCCGGACCTCATCAGGTCCCTCGTCGAGGGGTCCATGACCTTCGCGTCCCTCTCCCCTGCATGAATACTATCACCCATCCCTTCATCGCGCCAGGCAGTCTTGAGTTGCGCACCTACCAGCTCTCCATCGCGATGAAAGCGCTCGAGGGGCACACCATGGTAGTGCTGCCCACGGGCCTCGGAAAGACCGCGATTGCACTCCTCGTCGCAGCCTCACGGCTCTACAACCAGGGCGGCAGGGTGGTGATGATGGCCCCCACCAAGCCACTGGTGGAGCAGCACCTCCGCTTCTTCCGGCAGTTCCTCTCGCTTCCCTCGCAGGATGACGACACCCTGGTAATGTTCACAGGGGAGACGCCTTCAGGAGACCGTGCAGCCTCCTGGAAGAGGGCCAGGGTGGTTTTCGCAACACCTCAGGTGATCAAAAACGACATCCTTGCGGGAAGTTACGACCTGCGTGACGTCTCGCTGATGATATTTGACGAGTGCCACCGTGCGGTCGGAAATTACGCCTATGTCTTCCTGGCGCAGCGGTACCTCGAGACCGCGGCCTCGCCCCTTGTCCTGGCAATGACGGCCTCTCCGGGTGGCCAGTTGGAGAAGGTTGAGGATGTCTGCAAGAACCTCGGGGTTGCCAGGGTCGAGAGCAGGACCGAGCACGACAGGGACGTGGCCCCCTACATCCACGAGCGGGAGATCGAGGTCGTCGAAGTCGACCTGCCGCCCGAACTGAAGCAGGCGGCATCAGACCTGAACATACTCGTCGACTCGCGGCTCTCCCAGCTGAAACAACTCGGGTTCCGTGTCCCGCCCCGCCAGCAGCTCTCCATGAAGGCCCTGCAGGAACTCAACGCGCAGGTGCAGGAACAGATACAGGCGCGGGAGTCTTCAGGGTACGCTGCAGCCTCTATCTACGCGGAACTGATGAAACTAAGGCATGCACTCTCGCTCGCAGAGTCCCAGGGCAGCCGCGTGCTCGCATCCTACATCACCCGGCTCTTCTCAGAGGGTTCTGGTGGTTCCGGCCCGAAAGCGACGGCGCGGCTCGCAAGGGACCCGGTATTCATACGGCTCCTGGAGCGCTGCATGTCATGGAAGGGGGAGCTCCACCCCAAGATGGAGATCCTCTCCAGGGTGGTAAAGGATCAGCTCGAGTCCTCGCCGGAGAGCCGTATCATCGTCTTTGCGACGTTCCGCGACATGGTGCAGCAGATCGTCGACCACCTGAACTCCGAAGGGATCGCCTGCCAGCGGTTCGTCGGCCAGGCGACAAAGGACAGCGAGAAGGGTCTCTCCCAGAAGCGGCAGATAGAGGCCCTGCAGAAGTTCCGGGCCGGAGACTTCCGGGTCCTGGTTGCGACCTCCGTCGGGGAGGAGGGCCTTGACGTGCCTTCTACCGACCTCGTGGTCTTTTACGAGGCCGTACCCTCAGAGATTCGGAGCATCCAGAGAAAGGGACGGACGGGCAGGAGCGGGAAAGGGAGGATCGTCGTCCTTGTCACGAAGGGGACTTCCGACGAGGTGTTCAGGTACGTGAGCCAGAACAGGGAGCGCTCCATGCTCTCGGGAATAAAGCACATCTCCCCTCAATCACAGGGACTCCCCGGACAGAGGGCACAGGCACCCGTCCAGTCGAGCATTGGGGAATTCGCCGCTCAAGGCCCACAAGTTCGGGTTGACGACCGGGAGACCTCGTCGAAGGTGGTGGAGATCCTGAGCAACATGGGAGTGTCCCTCACTCTCGGAAGGCTTCCTTCCGGCGATTATGCGATCGGGGACCGGGTCCTCATCGAGAGGAAGACTGCGCGGGACTTCGTGGATACCCTGGTCGAGAGGGACCTCTTTGGGCAGCTGAAGGCTCTCGCAGAGAGCGCGCCGAGGCCAGTACTGATCATCGAGGGGGGTGACCTTTATTCTGCACGGGACATCCACCCAAACGCCGTCAGGGGCGCCCTTGCCGCCATTGCGGTCGACCTCGGGATAAGCGTCCTCTTCACGAAAGACGAAGAAGACACTGCGCAGATGATCCTCGTCCTCGCACGGAGGGAGGAAGGAGGCGAGCGGGAGCGTACCCTCCCCATGAAGCGTCACGGGCATTCCCGCAAAGAACAGCAGGAACTTGTGATCGCTTCCTTTCCGGATATCGGGTTAAAGAACGCACGGATCCTCCTTGACCATTTTGGATCGGTCCGGGCAGTGGTGAATGCAACGGAAGAGGAACTGCTCGCAGTCAGGGGGATCGGGGAACAGCGGGCAAAAAAGATACACGAACTTGCAAGCAGGCAATACCTTTGAAGTTACCGGGACCGCAAAGAGCCGAGTCCCTCGATCCCCGTGACCACTGCCTCCATGAGCACCGCGATGCAGCGGGGATCCTTCTCGTCGCGTATCCTGGCGCAGAGTGCGATGAGTGTCTCCTCGAGCGCGTCTGCAAGCCTGGGGGATGCAATGGGGGGGAGTGGGAATGCGGCAGGTGGTGGAGCATGTGCGGCCGCAGCCTTCCCTGAAGGGGCAGCCCATTTCTCCTCTTTACTGCCATCCTTCCCCTCGGCACAGACCACGCAGAGGGTCTCTCCCCTTACCTCAAAGAGCGGGCACCCGCATGACGGGCAGGACGCCGAGAGCATCTTGCCCCCCTTCAGGAGGTGCTCGGCCATGATCTCGTCTTCGCGCTTCATCAGATCCACGACTCGTTCTCTGGTGAGCAGGTATGTGGTCTGCCCATATCGACTTTGCGAACGGCCATGGCAGAAGGGATACGACCATGTCGGATGGTTTATATGACCTGCTCCCGATATAAATAGTGGACCGAAAATGACTCGTTATTGAGGAGTTTTCCTGGGAGAACACCGGAGGGGATTGTAATGACCAACCCTGATAAGACCATCGAGAGCTGCATCCAGATGCTCCAGCACATCATGGACGACAGCACTATACCAAGGAATATCCGCAGGGTCGCGGACGAGACCCGTCAGCTGCTGATGAACAATAACAAAAACTCCGGGCTCCGGGCGGCGGAAGCGATCTCGAAGATCGACGAGATCAGCAACGACCCGAACATGCCGGTTCATGCCCGGACCCGGATATGGGAACTGGTCTCACAGCTCGAGACGATTCCCCTGGACTAGGGAATTTTCACCTCTTTTTTATTTCAGGACAGCGCCCGGCGGCATTTCAGCCGAAGTCTTAGGGGGTGACCGTGACCACAACAGTTCTTGAACGTTCCCTGCGTACATCGAGCTCGAGCAGCACCACCTGCTGCCAGGTCCCGAGCATCGGCTCGCCCCCTGCGATCGGGACGGAGAGCGAGGGCCCCACGAGAGCGGCCTTGACGTGCGATCGACCATTCCCATCCCCCCAGCGCCTGTCGTGGGCATAGGGAATGTCGTCAGGGGCCACCACCGAGAGTGCCCTTCGCAGGTCAGAGAGCACCCCCTGCTCGTACTCGATCGTCGTGACTGCGACAGTTGACCCGGTGACAAAGACATTTACCATGCCCTCCCCGACCCCAGCTGCCCTGATCGCCTCCCTTACCTGGGGGGTGATATCCACGATGTCCCCTTCTCCGCTCGTGGAGAGGTGGTATATAGTTCGGTACATCGTTCAGACGAGGGTTCGGTGAGAGTATGAATGTGACGGAGGAGGCCATACCCTCCTTGCCCTGGTTCTGAAGGAGATGCAAAGAAGGGTGACGGCACAAGTATCCACTCGGGGAGGAGAAGCCCCGCACTGCGAATGGAAAGGTAGCTCCCCTTTCCTCTTCAGACTGAAAATCCTCGGGGGGTCACCGCCCATGTCTGAAGGGGTGATCCAGAAAGAGGAAAAAACGCATATTTTGGGATTTCCAGGATCACTCTTCAAGATCGGGCTGGAGTATTGCATATCCGACCACGCGGTCACCTTCCTCCATCTTCATAATACGAACACCGCGTGTGCTCCTCTTCTGGATGGATATCTCTGACACCTTCGTGCGGATGACGATCCCCGAGGCACTCATCAGGATGATCTCATCGTCAACTGAGACGGCTTTTGCGTCCACCACTCCGCCGCGGAACTCTGTGAGGATGTTTCTGACCCCCATGGTCCCCCGGCCATGACCCCGGAACTCATCAAACTCGGTCCGCTTCCCATACCCGGTCTCAGTGACGGTCAGGAGGTGGTCCTTCTCGACAAGTGAGACCGCCTGCAGGGTGTCACTCCCCCTCATCCGTATCCCGATGACGCCCATGGCCCCTCTGTGGTGCGGGTTGACCGCCATCTCGTGGAAGCGGAGGCTCTGGCCCTTCCGGGTGGTGAGGAGGACATCCCTCGTGCCATCGGTGATCTTGACATCGACCAGCTCGTCTCCCTCCCGGAGGTTGATGGCGTTGATGCCTGTCGATCGTGGCCGGGAGAACTCCTCGAGCGGCACCTTGAGGACCATCCCCTTACGGGTGGCGAAGAAGAGGAAGTGATCCTGCCTGAACTCCCGGACGGGGATGACCGTCGTCACTTTCTCGTTGTCAAGGTTGAGGAGGTTGACGATCGCCTTGCCCCTGCCGGTCCTTGCCCCTTCAGGGATGTCGTAGACCTTGAGCCAGTACACCCTCCCGGTCGTGGTGAAACAGAGGAGGTAGTCGTGGGTGTTCGCAACGAAGACGTTGTCAACGAAGTCCTCCTCTTTCGTGGACATCCCGATGATGCCTCTCCCACCTCTGCGCTGCTGCCGGTAGGTGTCAAGGTCCATCCGCTTGATGTAATTGAGTTTCGTGAGCGAGACTAAGACCTTCTTGTCCTCGATCATGTCCTCCTTTTCGATAGACGTGACCTCTTCGGAGATCCGGGTCCGGCGCTCGTCGCCGTATTTCGACGAGATCTCTGCGAGTTCGAGGCGGATCTCCCTTCGAATATTCTTTTCGTCCGAGAGGATCTCGGTGAGGCGGGCAATCTCTTTCTCAAGCTCCAGTTTCTCGTCAAGGATCTTCTTCTGCTCGAGTGCTGCCAGGCGGCGGAGCTGCATCTGGAGGATTGCGGACGCCTGCGGATCGTCGAGGCCGAACCGCGTGATAAGGGTGCTCCTGGCAGTCTCGGCAGTATCGGATGCACGGATGGCCGCGATCACCTCGTCTATCCGGTCCAGTGCGAGGAGAAGCCCCCTGAGGATGTGGACCCGCTCCTCCGCCTTCCTGCGGTCGAACTCGCTCCGGCGCCGTATGACATTGATCCGGTGCTGGACGAACTCGTGGATAAGCCCGGTGAGCGGGAGGTAACGCGGCTGGTTGTCGACGATCGCAAGGTTGATGATCCCGAACGTGCTCTCAAGGCTCGTATGCTTGTAGAGCTGATTGAGGATGACCCCAGGGATGACGCCCTTTTTGAGGTCCACCACCACACGGAGCCCTTCCTTGTCGGACTCGTCGCGGATATCGGAGATCCCCTCGATCTTCTTCTCCCTGACCAGCGTGGCGACATGCTCGATCAGCTTCGCCTTGTTCACCTGGAAAGGGATCTCCGTGATGATGATCCGCTCTCCCCTGCCCCCGCGGTCCTCGATCTCCGCGACACCCCGTACCGTAACCTTCCCCTGCCCGGTCAGGTAGGCACTCCTGATCCCCTCGGTCCCCATGATGACTCCTCCAGTGGGAAAGTCGGGGCCGGGGAGGTGCTGCATGAGCGCCTCCGCGGGTGCATCAGGGGTATCGAGGTACTGGATTACGGCACTGCAGACTTCACGCAGGTTGTGCGGCGGCATGTTGGTAGCCATCCCCACGGCAATCCCGCTCGAGCCGTTGACGAGGAGGTTTGGCACCTTGGCGGGCAGTACCACCGGCTCCTCGAGGGACTCGTCGAAGTTGGGGACAAAGCCCACGGTCTCCTTCTCGATGTCGTGGAGGAGCTCCTCTGCGATGGGGTTCAGCCTCACCTCGGTGTAACGCATTGCCGCGGGCGCGTCCCCGTCAATTGACCCGAAGTTTCCCTGCCCCTCGACGAGCGGGTAGCGGTAGCTGAATGGCTGGGCCATCTTGACGATAGTATCGTAGATAGCCGCATCGCCGTGGGGGTGGTACTTCCCCATCACGTCCCCTACCACGCGGGCACTCTTTTTCGTGGGCTTGTCGTGGGTGTTGCCCATCTCCCACATGGAAAAGAGCGAGCGGCGGTGGACCGGTTTCAACCCGTCCCTCACATCGGGAATGGCGCGCCCGATGATCACGCTCATCGCGTAGTTGATGTAGGAGGACTTCATCTCCTCCTCGATGTTGATGGGGATGACCCGGGCATCGGTGGCCGGGGCAGCCACCCCTGGTGCGCCAGGATCAGATGTCAAGGTTGGTCACCTCCTTTGCGTGCCGCTTTATGAAGTCACGGCGGGCTACCACGTCTTCTCCCATCAGCTTCTCGAATATCTCGCTTGCGTAGCTTGCGTCCTCGATGGTCACCTTCTTCAGGACGCGGCGGCCCGGGTCCATCGTTGTGCTCCAGAGCTGCTCTGCGTTCATCTCTCCAAGACCCTTGTACCGCTGGACCGAGACGCCCTTCTCACCAAGCTCGGCCACAATCCGTTTCATCTCATCCTCAGCAAACGCATACCGCTCTGCCTTGGCCTTTGTAACCCGGAAGAGCGGGGGTTGTGCGATGTAGACGTATCCCTCCTCGATGAGCCGTTTCATGTAGCGGAAGAAGAACGTGAGGAGGAGGGTCCGTATGTGCGCCCCGTCGACATCGGCATCTGTCATCAGGATGACCTGGTGGTAGCGTGCTTTCTCGGGGTCGAACTGCTCCCCTATGCCGGTGCCGATGGCGGAGATGAGGGCCTGGATCTCGGCATTCTTCAGGATCTTGTGCTGGGTCGCCTTCTCCACGTTCAGGATCTTTCCCCTGAGCGGAAGGATCGCCTGGAACCTGCGGTCCCGCCCCTGCTTTGCGGACCCTCCTGCCGAGTCCCCCTCCACGATGTAGATCTCGCTCTTTGCAGGGTCGCGCTCCGAGCAGTCCGCAAGTTTTCCCGGGAGCCCGGATGTCTCAAGCGTACTCTTCCTTCGTGCAAGCTCCCTCGCGTTCCGTGCAGCCTCGCGGGCACGGGCGGCAGAGATGACCTTCTCTACGATCGCGGAGAGGACTTTCGGGTTCTCCTCGAAGTAGTCCGAGAGCGACTGGTAGACCAGGGAATCGACGATCCCCTTGACGTTGCTGTTGCCAAGCCGCATCTTGGTCTGGCCCTCGAACTGGGGGTTCGCAAGCTTCACGCTGACAATCGCGGTGAGGCCTTCCCTCACGTCCTCTCCCCGGATGGAGAGGCCCGCTTCCTTGATCAGGTTGTTCTTCTTGGCCGAGTTGTTGATGGCCTTTGTGATGGCGCTCCTGAACCCTTCGAGGTGTGTCCCCCCTTCCCTCGTGTTCACGCTGTTGACATATGAGAAGACCTGCTCCGAGAACGCGGTAGTGTACTGGAGCGCGACCTCGATATCGATCATATTGTCAGGGTCGTTCTTCTTCAGGCAGATGATGTCGGGGTGGAGGGGTTCGTTTCCTGCGTTCAGGAACTGGACATACTCTGAGATACCCCCCTCGTAGTAGAACGTCTCGGCATCGCCTGTCCGTTCGTCGTTGATCCTGATGCGGATCCCGGAGTTGAGAAACGCAAGCTCCCTCAACCTGTGAGCCAGGATATCGTAATCGAAGGCCGTGGTCTCGAATATGGCATCGTCCGGGAGGAAACTGATCAGGGTCCCTGAAAGCCGCTTTTCGGTCATGGCAATGAACCCTGCCCGGTCGGACCCCTGCCGGGGCGGCTTTTCTCCGTACCATGCCTCGTAACGGGCTTCCATCTCGATAAGGTCCTCTAAATGACACTCGATTGGGCCAGTCGCGCGGCCACGCTCGAACCGCATCTCGTAGATGTTACCTTCCCGGTAGACACGGGCGTGGAGCCACCGCGAGAGGGCATTTACGACCGAGACGCCGACCCCGTGGAGACCGCCGGATACCTGGTAGGTGTTCTTGTCAAATTTCCCGCCCGCATGAAGGACGGTAAGGACGACCTCGAGTGCACTCTTCTTGGTGTTGTTCATTGCATCCACGGGGATGCCTCTCCCGTTGTCAAGGACTGAGACCGATCCGTCCTTGTGGATGGTCACCCAGATACGGTCGCAGAACCCGGCAAGGCCTTCGTCGATGGAGTTGTCCACGACCTCGTAGACGAGATGATGGAGACCGCGGGTGTCGGTGCTCCCGATGTACATGGCTGGCCGCTCCCGCACCGGCTGGAGACCTTCCAGTACCGTGATATGAGATGCATCATACGTGTCGGCCATTGCTTCCCCCTGCGAAAAAATACGCTCTCTGCCGCAAAACGGACGTCACATATAGTATTGGGCCGCTGACCACTTAAGGGTGAAGGTAGGAATTGGAAAAAGTCAATGGAATTCGCCCAGATCAGGGTCCTTTATCCCCAGGGCCTTGTCAATGGCGATGATTAGCCTGTTGATCAACCGCACCACCTCTGCAGCCTCCTCGCGATCGAGTGTCCCCGGCTGGTGCCACACGATTCGTTTGCGGAGCATGTCTGCGATCTCCTCGATCTCGGTGCCCTTGAACTGCTCGGGGATGATAAACCCATCGAGGTGGTCCGCCGCCCCGTAAAATGCCTCCTCAGGCTTCAGCGAGAAGTGCTTGCAGATGTGCACAAGGTTCGTGATGAACCCATATCCAAACGTGCTTGCCATACGAGAGATCAACGCAGCGGGAAGAAAAAAAGGGTGCGGTCAGACCAGGCCGATCGAGGAGAGCCAGAAGATGACGGGGGTACAGACCGCCACTGCGAGACCGCATCCGAGGAATGCACAGTCCCTCCAAAGCACCGGTTTTTTCCTTATGTAGAGGTGGCTCTCCCTGCCGTATCCCCTGCAGAGCATGGCCGTATAGGTCCGTTCGCCCTGTTCGTAGGATCTGATGAAGAGGGTGCCGATCGTGTAGGCAAGGGTCCGGAGCCGGTAGCGGTAGGGAAGGCGCGAATCGAACGGCCCGAAATGCCGGGTAGCCAGCGCCTCGTTGATCTTCCTGTACATGTAGCCGAAGACATAGACATACCGGATCATCATCCCGAGGGTGAGGGTAAACTCTGCAGGAAGTCCGAGCCTCCCCGCCCCTTCCAGGAGGTCCTGCACTTTCGTTGTCGACGAGAGCAGGATGATAAAAGAGATACAGACCAGGAACTTGAGGAGGAGGATCGTCGCAAACTCGACGGACTCGCGGTATATGTGCAACCCGAGGGGGAGGTCAGCGATGGGTGTGAATACCGCGTAGTAGGGGTTCTGGACAAATACCTGTACGAGGATGATGAAGAGGCCGAACGGGAGGATCATGACGAGCCGCTTTGCATACACGACCGGCGAGAGGCGGGCAAGCAGCCAGAGGACAAGGAGAAATACTGCGAACGTGCCTGCCACGGGAAATACGAGGGGGGAATACGGGGTCGCGACAATCGCCACGATAACAGCAAAACAGACGACGATCTTCACCCTGGCGTCAAGTTCGTGGATGAGGCTCCTGCGATAGGTCTGCTTCTCGATGAAGAAGAGATCCTCGATCACGCGTTCCTCCTGTATGCGGCGAGAAACTGCTTCTCTGCTTCAGTGAAAGTATAGGCCATGGTGATATCCACCCCCTGATCGCGGAGGCTGCTGATGAGTTTGGGGAGCACCGGCACATCGAGCCTGACCGACGAGAGAAGGTCAGGCCTGGTGAAGATCTCGTCGCAGTCTCCTTCTGCCACCACCCGGCCCCGGTGCATCACATAGATGATGTCTGCCACTTCCGGGACAAGAGACACATCATGTGTGGAGAAGATCACCGTCATTCCGTAATTCCGCGAAAGGGAGTTGATGAATCCGACGAGGTCTCTTACCCCCTGGGGGTCGAGCCCGGCAGTTGGTTCGTCGAGAACAAGGACCTGCGGCTCCATCGCGATGATGCCAGCGATTGCCACCCTCTTTTTTTCGCCTCCGCTCAGGTGGTGCGGGACACGGTCCTTGAGGTGCTCGATCCCGACAACCCTGAGCGCCTCCTCAACACGGTGGTGTATAGTCTCCTCGTCAAGGCCAAGGTTAATGGGCCCGAAGGCCACGTCCTGCTCTACGGTAGGAGAGAATATCTGGTCATCAGGGTTCTGGAAGACCACCCCAACGAACCTTCGGACCTCCCTGATGTTCTCGCGGGTGATCGGCTCTCCGCGAACGAGGACACTCCCGCTCGTGGGCTTGAATATTCCATTGAAATGCTTGAAGAGGGTGCTCTTTCCTGCCCCGTTCGCACCGATCACTGCTATCCGGGCATTCCGGGGAGCGATGAAGTTGACGCCGTCAAGACCCGTGACATTGCCCGGGTAGGTGTACGTGAGATTCCTGGTCTCGATAAGGTGCATGAATTCTGTATCCTGCCACCTTTAGTATGCGAAAAATAATAGAGATATTCCTTTTAATCAGAGCGGGAGAGGACCCGGCCGAGACCAAATGCGATCCCCAGCACAAGGAGGGTGCCGATGGCGATGGCGAGCGCTTCGCCTGCTTTTTCCATCCCCTCTATGGAGTAGTCAGGGAAGGGGGAACCAAAAGAGAACGTGTTCCCGGTGATCTCCTGGACCTGCTCCTCTGCGGCTCCTGCCGCGTCTTCGTCGAGCTCCGACCCATGGATCTCTTTTGCCCCAAAAATACCGAAGAACGCGCTCTCCAGACCGTCTGGGTTGCTGGAGGCGATGAAGGGTGCGGCTACAGCGATGACGAGAGCGATGATTATCCCAACGTAGAGGAGGTTCTTGTTGTCCATCAGGCGGTCACCCCTGCAGGGCTCTTGAGAAGATCGGGACGTGCAGTGTAGATCAGGTAGAGGGCAACCGCGGTAATGCCGCCCTCGATAACCCCAATGACTGCGTGATAGAGTCCCATGGAAAAAAGCCCAAGTTCGAGGGGGAATGTCCCTGCAATCGCCATCTCCACCGCGCAGACCAGTGCCGCCACCACGAGCGAGAGCCATCCTGCGATGAACGCGGCGGGGTACGGGTTCTTGAACGCGGCATTCAGGCCCTTGAAGCTGTAGAACCCTACGAATCCCCCAACCACGCCCATGTTGATGATATTTGCCCCCATCACTGTGATACCTCCGTCACCAAAGAGCACCCCCTGCACAATGAGGACAAGGGTGAGTACAAAGACTGCCGCGAAGGGGGACCCGAGTACAATCGCCGCGAGGGCTGCACCCATCATGTGGCCGCTCGTCCCCCAGGGGATCGGGACGTTTACTGCCTGGATGGCAAAGATCCCCGCGGCAAGCACGGCGACGAGGGGGACCTTCTCTTCCCGCATCTCGTTTCTGGCCCAGCGAAGGGAGAGGGCGATGAAGACAAGGGCAATGACCCAGTACACCGCTGCCTGGGTGAGTGGAATGAACGCATCGGGTATGTGCATGGGAGTCACCAGAATTTTACTAATTTATTTAATCGTAACAATTATTAGGTAAAAAATATTTCTATTCGTAAATTTGACGCATTCCTGAGCGAATGAGTATGCCAAGAAGTGGATAGAGAGACGGGCGGGTAAGAAGACGCCTGACCAGCTTCCCGGGCCGGTCCATGTCCCCGAGCCGGATGATATCGTCTACGATTACCGGGTCGGCGAGGGCCGAGATCACCCTGGCCACGTCCTCCGGCGAGAGCTGCTGCCTCACCCAGAAGAGCCGCATCCCCTGGTCGAGCTCTTTCCCGAAATCCTCTTTCCAGGCCTTTTCGTACCGGGAAAGCATCCGATCACCGAAGTCACCACTGGCGACGGTCTCCCCGATCACCTTCGCCGCATGGCGGGCAGCCCTGACGCCTGTGTACACTCCTCCCCCGGACGTGGGTTTCGCCATCCCCGCCGCGTCCCCGACAAACAGGGCCCGGTCCCCGTATGTCCGCGCCATGGTGCCGAGCGGAATGGTACCGCTCACCAGGTGGACGAATGCTTCGTGCGAGTCTCCCAAAAAAGGGGAGATGAACCTCCTGAACCTTTCCAAGGTGCCGGATCTCCCTGCAAGCCCTACTCTTGCCCTCCCAGGGCCGATGGGGATCGCCCACCCGAAGAATTCTGGCGAGGCATCCGGGTGTATCTCCACACAGGACTGATCCATCCCATGCAGGAGGTCAGCCTGCAGGCCCGCGAGGAATACCCGAGGCCGCGGCATCCCCATCACCCTCGCGACCCGGCTTCTCGCCCCATCGGCGGCAACAAGGACCCTGAACGGGATCTCCTTCTTTCCGTTCACCCCCCGGGTGAGGATGCGATGATCCTTCCGGTCGGCAAACGAGGTCTTCATCCGGACCTCTGCCCCGGCCCCGGCTGCCCTGCCGAGCATCTCCCGATCGAGCAGGGCACGGTCGACCACGTAGGCCTTCGGGGTGCCGGCATCAAAATCAAGCACCGGGCCGAGGCTTGAGACCACCCGTGCGCCGCGAACCGTAGCGAGGACAGGGCCATTAGAGACCTCGCACTCCCTGAATGCATTCACCGAGAGGAGCCCTGCGCACTGGACAGGGACCCCCGCCGCCCCGTGTTCCTCGACCAGGCAGACGGAAAGTCCCTGCTCTGCGCAGAGCCGGGCGCAGGTGCTCCCCGCAGGCCCGCCTCCCACCACCACCACATCGTATTGCCTGGTCATTCCCTACCATGAACTGGTCGCGATGCGGCTTGAAAGTATGAGGTCGTCCGTTCCCCACTGACTGATGCCCCGCCCGCTTCGGTCTCCCTGGAATGAAATTGGGAAAATCCTGATGAGAAGGTACAGGCAACCGGTCGATCCATCCGGAAGTCTCCTGCGGACTGCCCCAGAGGCCCCATGGTAGCCGGGAAGGCAGACCCCCGCGGCTTTTCGTGCTTTCACACCTATTTTCTCCTTGGCGCGCGAATAATGCATCACAGATGGAGAAAGAGCCCCGGTTTGAATGGAAACAGTGCCTCGTCGTGCGAAGTGACATCAAGATGAGCTGCGGGAAGAGCTGTGCACAGGCGGCGCACGCCGCGGTGATCGCATACGAGCGGGCAGACGCCGCAAAGAGGAAGAAGTGGCTGCAGGAAGGCCAGAAGAAGGTCGTTTTGAAAGTGTCGTCAGAACGGGCACTCCTGGAATTGAAGACCCTGGCCGAGTATGCGGGTATCCCGACAGGACTCGTACAGGACGCGGGGCTCACAGAGATCCCGCCGGGAACCATTACGGCACTCGGCCTCGGCCCGGCGAAGAGCGAGGATCTGGACCGGATCACGAGCGATCTCCCGCTCTTCTGATTCCCTCCAAAACCCGGGTCTCCACCGTTCACCTGCAAGGACTTTCACATGAGAGAGAGCCCCTATCCCCTGGAACACGACCTCGGCATGCGCTGGTACGCAAGCGACACCCCTGGCATCGGGGGAAGGCTGCGGGCATCGGCGGAGGACTTTTTTGTCGAAGAGATGTCTCCACTGCCGGGAACAGAGGGCCCTTACCTCATCTGCCTCCTGACAAAGAGAGAGTGGGAACTCCAGCGTGCCGTCAGGGAGATCGCAAAGGCCCTTTCCATCTCTCACCGGCGCATAGGGTGGACCGGGACAAAGGACAAGCACGCGGTGACGACCCAGTTCATCTCCCTCTACGGGGTCACTGAAGATGACCTCAGCAGGGTACGGTTGAAGGACCTCGAGATCGTGCCGGTCGGAAGGTCGCGTGAGCCACTCTTACTCGGGGCACACGAAGCAAACCGATTCACCATCACCATCAGGGATACGACCTCGCCTGATCTCGCATCGGAGGTTGCAGATGTCACTGCCGCATGCGGCCGGGGCATTCCAAACTACTTCGGGATCCAGCGCTTCGGCGTGATCCGGCCAATCACCCACCGCGTGGGAGAACAGATCCTGAAGGGTGACTTCGAGGCAGCGGTCGAATGCTACGTGGGAATGGCCTGCCAAGATGAGCCGGCGGATGTGCGGTGCGCACGGGAAGCGTACGCAGATGAGAAGGACGCCCTTTCAGCCCTCCGGTCCCTTCCCGTCCCCCTTACCTATGAGAGGTCAATGCTGCACCACCTCGTCTCGCACCCTGGTGATTTCCGGGGGGCACTCCTCTCCCTCCCCCCAAAGCTCCTCTCGATGTTCGTGAGCGCCTTTCAGTCCTACCTCTTCAACATGGCGCTCTCTGCAAGGATGGAGAGGCTGCCCGATTTTTACCTCCCCGAACCAGGTGACAGGCTCCTCTTCCCGAACGGCAGGGAAGACATGGTTACTGCCGCAAACCAGGGAGCGGCCCGCATGCAGGTAGAGCGGGGGCGTTGCCGCGTGGCGATCATGATGCCAGGGAGCCTGCCCCCAAGGGGATCCGGGCCTGACGACCAGGTGATCGCCGCCCTTCTCGCGGAGAGACGCATCGTCCCGGAATCCTTCTCCAGGGCCTCCTCTCTTGTGGGTACACGGTACGACGGCGCCTTTCGGCCCGTCTCGCTTGCGACGGAGGTCACGGGAGCGGTCACCGGAACCGATCTCACGCTCTCGTTCTCGCTTCCGCCCGGCCAGTATGCAACAACGGTTTGCAGGGAGTACATGAAGGCGGACCCTCGCGCCATGATATAAAGAATGAGGGATGGGGCGCCCGTGTGGCCGTGCGCCATTATCCTGTGAGATTCCGTGCACCCGCTATCGCATCATTCAGGTTCCCGAGTTCGTCCACCATGCCCAGCAGGAGCGCCTGCTCGCCACGTATCAGGCGGCCGTCATCGATCTCGCTCCTGTTGAGCCGCCTCTCCGCCAGGATATCGGCGATAAACCGCTCGTTGCTCTGGTCTACCACTGCCTGGGCATACTCCCGCTCCACGGAGGTGAGGGGCCGGTGATTTGAACCCATGTCCTTCATGCTCCCGGACTTGACAACCTGGACGCTCAGGTTCTTCTCTTCGAGCCAGCCCGAGATGTCAAGGAACGTCCACGATGTCCCGATGCCCCCGGTAAGGCTGTCGGGGTTTGCATAAATGCGGTCCGCATACGCGCTCACGTAATATGCCGCGGAGGTGGCCATGTCCCCCATCGAGACCACCACGGGTTTTTTCTCCCTTGCATACCGGATGTCCCGTGCAATCTCCTGCGCCGCAGAGGGAGTGCCTCCCGGACTGTTTATCCGGATCACGATGGCCTCGACGAGGGGGTCATCCGCGGCCTCCCTGATCATGCGGCCCACGTATTCGGAACCCACGTACCCGTCTCCGCGGAAATTTCCGGTCACAATCGTGCCTTCCACCCTTACCACCGAGATGCCGAGGTCCTTTGCGTACATGGTGAATAGAAGGAACAGCCCCGCTGCACAGAGCATCGCACCGGCCAGAACGAGTATCAGAAGTGCCAGGTTCCTTCTTCGGCCCTTCCTTTCATCGGCCAAAGGTGCCTGCATACGCGTAGCCTCAAGGGGAGTAGCAGACCTGGTACTCGGTTACCAGGTTGGTCCCGCAGAGATAATGGTTCTTTAACGTCAGGCGGATCATCTCGCTCTCATCGTCAATGTGCATCCCCCCGACGAGGGAGGGGGTGTCGGCTCCTCCGACGATGAAGGGGAGGTGTATGAGGCGGATCTCGTCGACAAGCCGGAAATGCAGCATGTGCCAGTTGAGGGTAGGGCCTCCTTCAAGCATCATCGTCCTGATGGAAAACTCGTCATACAGCTGTTCCATCAGGAGGGGGAGGTGCACCCGCTCCTCCCCGGATACCAGGACATGGACTCCCCGCTTCCGGATCGCCTCGACTCGTTTTTTGGGTGCACAGGCGGAAACCGCCACCACCGTAGGAGCGTCAGGTCCGAGGACATGTGCATCGGGCGGGATATCAGCCATGCTGCTTGGGATGACCCGGAGAGGACTTTTTCCTTCCACGTGCCTGACCGTAAGGAACGAATTGTCGATCCTGATGGTGTTTGAACCCACCATGATGGCGTCGCAGGCTGCCCTGGTGCGGTGGAGGAGGATCTCTGTTGCAGGGTCCATGTACTTCATCAGGATCTTGCTCGAAGCCCCCTTCTTCAGGGTCAGCTTCCCGTCCACGGTAATCTCGGACATCATCAATACATGCGGTCGTCTCTCTGGCGTTGGCACGGCGGCTTTCGTCTCCTGATAGATTCATATCGTGTTGCTCTCATATAGAAGTTCCCCGCCCCTGCATGGCAGGAATTAAATCGCGATTCCCCCAAAAAAAGCGGGGTTATACTGCGGCCGAACTCCCTGCCGATGCGAATCATTATTGGTCGCCCCGGCATGGTACTTAGGCATGAATATCACTGCCCTGCGGCCGAGGTTCATGCGGTACCTCGAGCCCGTGGCAGCATTCTTCTGCAGGATCGGTGTAACCCCGAACCAGGTCTCGCTCCTTGCGCTCTTCTTCGGGCTCCTCTGCGCCTACCTCTTCTTCAGGCAGATGTTTCTTGCGGGGAGCGTGGCGCTCTTCATCTCCGCCGTCCTCGACCTGGTCGACGGTGCCGTTGCCCGCAAGACGTCGAGACAGACCAGGTTCGGTGCGGTCTTTGACTGGATCGTGGACAAGTACGTCGATGCCCTGGTGCTGCTCGGCATCGGTCTCTCGGGGATTGCCATCGTCACCAGGTTCCTGCCTGTTCCACCCCTCGCTGACTTCGCGGTCGTGGCCTTTGCCATTACCGGCTCGCTCATGAACACATTCATCAAGCCGGTAGTCTACGCAGAGATAGGGTACCAGGAGCGCATTGACGGGAAGATCGAGGACCCCCTCGAGGGGGTCGGGTTCTTCGGCCGCCCCGAGACGTTTCTTGTCCTCCTTCTGGGCGGGCTGACCGGGTTCATCTGGCTCTCGGTCCTCGTGATCGCAGTCTGCACGAACCTCTCCGCACTCCAGCGGATCATCTATCTTTACGAGACACTCTCCTGATGTCTCGCCAGTAGAGCTGGACAAGGCCGGTCGCAAAATCCGCAAGGTCAGGGATGATGCGGAAGAGGCCCCATGCGATCCCGATGAGCAGCAGGAGGGCAAGGCCTTCGGCGAACACGTTGTGGGCCCAGAAGAAGCTCTCGTACCCGTATTCGCCGTTCCCGGCGATCTCGGGCAGGAAGGGGAACCATTGCTCGGTGTAGGCAATGATCACTGCGGTGTTCCGGAGGATGTTCAGGACATAGATGGTG
This sequence comes from Methanobacteriota archaeon, assembly GCA_029547605.1. Classification (GTDB taxonomy): domain Archaea; phylum Halobacteriota; class Methanomicrobia; order Methanomicrobiales; family Methanospirillaceae; genus Methanolinea_A. The sequence goes on from JAKPPB010000057.1 coordinate 21,214, forward strand.
GGGACTATCAGGAGGAACGAACGCACTTTCTGCCCCATTGTCGTCTTCACCGCGCTCACGACGCCGAGCATGATGGCGATGGCCTGGATGCCGGTGCAGGCAAGGATGATCTCCACCCTGAAGGTATTCCTGGAGAGGAGGTTCCAGGCGAGCTGGTTGGGAGGGTACCCGAAGGCTTCGAGCATCCATGCAGTCTGACCAACCACCACCGAGATGAGCCAGTCACCCAAGGGAGTGTAGGCGAACGGCGCATAGATGAGGAATGCCACCGCTGCAGCGGTCGAGAGCTGCATGACCAGCACCTCCTTTGTGAGTAGGTGCCTGGCGGTGATTGCGAGGAACGGGACCGAGAGCACCGCCATGACGGGGTACATGAAGTTGTTAATGGAGAGGTAATAGGGTACCTCTGCAAAGAGAAAGAATACGATGCAGGTCCAGCCGAGGATTGCACACCAGTTGCGAAGCTTCCATGGCACAAGGAATGCCAGGAAAAACAGGCAGGAGAAGAGTACCAGGAGCTCCTTCATCCCTCTATTCTTGGTGTCCAGGGGTGAAAAAGAGTGCGTTTGGACACCCTTCCCGGCGCATTGGACGAAATATACGGGGAATTTCCCTCGCTGCAATCCAAGCCTTAATCTCGAATGGTAACGCATAATAACCCACCATGTTCTGTCCGGAGTGCAGGAGCCTGATGATCTCCTCTGCAGGCCAGTTGAAATGCCGGAAATGCGGGTACATCCGCAACATCGGCAAGGACGACCAGATGCAGATCAGGAAGGAACGACGCGAGAGGGAGATCGTGATCGTCGAGGAGGAGGGGTCAGTGCGCACGCTCCCCACCATCGCGGTCAAGTGCCCCAAGTGCGAACATAACCTCGCGTTCTGGTGGCTTCGGCAGCTCCGTGCAGCCGACGAGAGTGAAGTCAGGTTCTTCCGCTGCTGCGAGTGCGGCCACACCTGGCGCGAATACGACTGATCTTTCCTTTTCCTTCCGTTCTCCAAGGGCGTTCCCGGTCCCAATTCAAATCTCGCCGACCCTATGCCCGCACCGCTATCGAAGGGCTGAAGCCCCCATTCTGGTAACTTCCCGGCCTCATGACTAAGGCAGGTTCATCATGTATTCACATTTATTCTCACTCACGGGCATCACATGGATGGACAAAACGCCGTCATTATAGCACTCCAGATATTGGAAAATAAGCGTGCTGATTGACAAGAACACAAAAATCTACTGTCCTTTCTCCCCAGGTATGCTACTTTTGCCTGCAGGCTGTCGGGTTTTAGTGAAGAGAGCAGTTGAAAAGAGCACCTCATCAGGGGACCCGAAGGGTTGGGATTCTTCTCTCCTCCCTGGGGATTATTGTTTTTTCCCAGTAATTCTTAGGATTCAGAAGGTGAAATGATTTTTTAGGATTATATTTGCCGGATACCAAAGTCAATCCCGGTTGCGTAACATTTATCATCTGGATTAAGATGGAAAGAATAATCTGTTGTTGGGTGGGTTACGAACCATCCTCCCGGAACAACCACTCTTACTTCATAAAAATATACAGTTAAATATGGGAGACTGGAAAAAACATACACTCCATCAACTCCCGTTGATGTTCCAGTCCATGCTGACCATGGATCTGATGGTTTATTCCGTGATCGATATTGTATTGTCCAACCCGATAAACCTGGTTCTCCCGGATTCCTTTGGCCATTTCCATTCAAGTCATTATATACGATACCAGTAATTGTTCCACAGGAGGGTATGGGTGGAGGAATGATGGGGCCTGCACTACCCCCTAACCCTATCCCCTCCTTATACACGAGCAGCCTCGCATTCTCGTCCACCAGGCGCAGCGTAAGCGGACCAGGGGGAAGCTGTCCGAATACCTTTCCTGTCAGGTTGTCAGTCACGCGGTATTCCCCATTGTGGTAATAGATATACAGTGTCTGGCCGGGGCCAAACGTCCCCACGCCGGCATCAGGTGTAACGCGGGATGACACGCTCGAGTTCTCGACGTAGATGCCAAGCGCGTACTGGACGCCATCTCCCTTGTCGAGGACCGCAGGGTCCCCGCCCCGCGAGGAGAGGCTGATGGCCTGCTGGCCGCTGTAGTTCACCACCTCGACCCTTGGCGGGATATAGGCCGACTTCGGCTGGATTACAATGACTCCGAACACGATGCTCCCGATGATGATGGCAAGGGCAATGACGAGTGCAACTATGAGGATAGATGCGATCACCTCGTTTACACCGGCATCCCGCTTCCTCTGCATACATACACCTCTGGGAGCGAGTTAATAAAACCGTCCATATGTCACATGCCGGCAGAGGTTCACGCGAGTGGGGAGACAGAGATTCCCCTGCAGGGATCTTCCTGCCTTTCCAAGGAGGAAAAACCTCCTTTGGGTCCTCAAAGGGGGACTGCTAAATACTAATACCCTCGGACCACCCATAGTTCATCAGCAGAACCTCTCCTTCCGGCCGCAAGAGTCCAGTGTTCATGCAGATCCGGCGGCATACTGGCCGCAACGCAGGGCTTCTGGGAGGAAAACGGAACCGACCGGCAACGGGTGGGTCTTTCTGTAGCAGAGGATGTGAAACCATGAACGAGAGTGCGTTGCGGGAATGCCTGGAGAACCGCGACTACGCGAAGTTACGCGAAATCGCCAGGGGCCTTCACTCCGACGACCTCAGGGAACTCTTTCTCTCTCTCGATAAGCCTGACTTCCTCCTGCTCTTCCGCCTCCTTGACCGCGAGGTCGCACTCGACTTCTTTGAAGGGCTCGACCCCGACCAGCAGGCCAGGATCATTGCGATGACCGGCGACCCGGAGGCGCTTGCCCTGATCTCGTCCCTTGACCCGGACGACCGTGCCCGCCTCTTCCCCGAGCTTCCGGCCGGGATTACCAGCCGCCTCATCAGCGCGCTCAACCCGGAGGAAAGGGACCTTCTCAACCTCCTCCTCGGCTATCCCGAAGACAGCGCAGGGAGGATAATGTCCCCGCTGTACCTCAGCGTGAGGGAGGATGCCCCGGCAGGAACGGTGCTCTCCCAGCTCCATGCCACGCCGCTTCGGCCTGACCAGATGGAGATGATCTATGTCAGGGGGCCTGGGAGGGTCTACAAGGGATACGTGAGGCTCGGGAGCCTGATCAAGGCAATGCCCACGACCCCCATGGGGGATCTGGCACAGGAACCCGAACTCTCTGTCTCCACCTTCGACCCACGAGAGAAGGCTGCGGAGCTCATCATGGAGCGCGACCTGCCTGCGATCCCGGTCCTTGACAGCGAGCGGCGCCTCGTCGGCTCCATCACCTTCGATGACGTGATGGATGTGGTGGAAGAGGAGGCGACCGAGGACTTCCACAAGATGGCGACGATCAGGGATCTGAAGACCAACATCCGCGAGGCAGGAGTCTCCCTGCTCTACCGGAAAAGGATCCCGTGGCTTCTCACCCTCGTGTTCGTGAACATTTTCACGGGAGCTGGCCTTGCCTTCTACGAGGAGACCATTACCGCAGCGATCACCCTCGTCTTCTTCCTTCCCCTTCTCATCGACAGCGGTGGCAACACAGGCGCGCAGTCCTCCACGCTCGTGATACGCTCCATTGCCGTCGGCGACGTCAGGATGAAGGACTGGATTTCGCTCCTTGGAAAAGAGGTCGTCGTCGCCCTTGCAATGGGGATCACGATGGGTATTGCCGTCGCGGCCATTGGGCTCTTCCGTGGCGGGCCCGAGATCGCGATCATCGTTTCGCTCTCGATGGTCTCCATCGTGATCATGGGGGCACTCATCGGGTTGTCCCTCCCGTTCCTCCTGACGAGACTGAAGATGGACCCTGCAACCGCGAGCGGCCCGCTCATCACCTCGATCGCAGACATCATGGGTGTCCTGATCTACTTCTCGATCGCAGCCTCCTTACTCAAGCCCTGAACTTTTGGGTATCCCACCCAACTGTTTATATACTGTCCGGGGTCATTTTATAAACATGAAGGTCAAGCCAGAGGACTCTCTCAAGATTGAAAATATCGTTGCCTCGGCCAAGGTAACCGATTATCTGGATCTCCCCGCCCTGGCCTCCCAGATCAAAGATGCGGAATACAATAAGAAAAGGTTCCCGGGTGTCGTCATCAGGATGCAGAACCCGAAGATCGCCGCGCTGGTCTTTGGTTCCGGAAAGGTGGTCCTCACCGGGGCAAAAAGCATCGAGAGCCTCTCGGAGGGGCTCGAGATACTCGGCAACCTCCTCCGGGGGCTGCACATTGAGATCCCAAAGAAGCTGAGCTACAAGATCCAGAACATCGTCACCTCCGCGGACCTCGGCTCGGGCATCAACCTGAACAAGATCGCGGTTGGGTTCAACCTCGACCGGATCGAATACGAACCCGAGCAGTTTCCCGGCCTCGTGTACAGGCTCGAGAACCCCAAAGTCGTTGTCCTTCTCTTCGGTTCGGGGAAGCTGATCATTACCGGCGGAAAGGAGCCCGAAGATGCGAGGAAGGCCGTGCAGAAGATCCTCGCGGACCTCAAGAACCTTGGACTCCTCTGATCCGCGGGCCGGTTTTTCCCCGGTTTTGCTTTTTTAATACTATTTAAATAATAATAATCTTTTTATATATTATATACCAATAACATAAGAGGAAGCGGTGAACACCATGAAATCGAGAAACGTCATGTACTTCACCCCCAGGGAAGAGGAATTTGCCGATCTCCTGGTGCGGATAGGGTTGAAGAAGAATGTCGCAAAGGTACTTGTCTACCTTGCCCACACCCCTGAGGCCACCTCGAGGGACATCGAGCGTGGCACTGACCTCCGCCAGCCCGAAGTCAGCATCGCGATGGCGACAATGATGGAGCAGCACTGGGTCGCGAACAGGGAGACAAAGGCCGAGAACAAGGGAAGGCCTGTGAAGATATACAGACTGTCCCAGCCCATCGCCGAGATCATGGACACCATCGAGAAGGAGAAGAGGGCCGAGGCCACCAACCAGCTGAACCTGATACAGCAGCTGCGGGACTATATCTCCTAAGCCCGTTTCCCCTCAATAACCCTGCAGCCCCCTTCTTCTCCGACCACGAGCGTAGTCTTCCCGGCAAAGCGGCAGAAGAGCCCGCATTCAACCACGCCGGGGATCGCGGTAAGTATTGCCTCGAGGCCTTCGGGATCCGGTATCGCGTTAAAATCGCAATCGATCAGAAAGTTCCCGTTGTCAGTGATCACCGGGCCGTCCTTGGCCTTTCCCTCCCGGACCCGCGGGGTCCCCCCCATGCCTGAGAGCGTCCGCATCACGGGGGTTACGGCAAAAGGGATCACTTCAACCGGGACAATTCGAGAGAGAGCCTGGACCACTTTTCCCGGGTCTGCCACGATGACCAGTCTCCCGGCGGCACATGCCACCACTTTCTCCCTCGTGAGGGCCGCACCCCTCCCCTTTACCAGGCGGAGCGCGGGGTCGACCTGGTCTGCGCCGTCAATGGCAAGGTCAAGGCCTGGGTGCTCGTCGAGAGTGGTCAGGGGGATGCCGAGCTCGCGCGCCCGCATGGCGGTCTGGTGGGATGTGGGAACTCCCGCGACCGAGATCTCCTCTTCCCTCACCCTTGCAGAAAGCCTGACCATCGCATGATAGGCAGTCGACCCGGTGCCAAGCCCGAGGATCATCCCGTCTTTTACCATATCTGCGGCATGATACCCGGCATCTCTCTTCGCCACTTCGGCAGAACGGCGGCTCATGCGCTCCCTCCTCCCTCAGGGAAGAGTGCCCGCAGTGCCGGGCCTGCACCCTCTGCCGTGCAGTCGAGCGTGATGGGAGTGAGGGATACGTTGCCCTTCCGGATGGCGTGCACGTCCGTCCCCTCCCCTGCGTCATCGATGAGAGGGCCGTTGATCCAGAAATACGGCCTTCCCCTGGGGTCGAGTCTCTTCTCCACGCCTGTCACAAAGAGTTTCTCCGCGAGGCGTGTCACTTCGTATCCGCCCTTCACGACAGAGGGGATGTTCACGTTGAGGATATCGGCACCTGGCGGAAGAGGCCTCTTCAGAAAGATTCCGCATACCTCTCTCACCACTCTCCGTGACTCCTCGAAGCTCTGGGCGTGATGGCGCGGGTCGTCGAACTTGTCACCCTGGTCCTCCACCTGGAGGGAGAAGGCGATGGCCGGGGTACCCTGGTTCGCCGCTTCGAGCGCGGCTCCCACGGTCCCCGAGGTCATGATGGACTCAAACGAAAGATTCTCGCCGATATTGATCCCGCTCACTACCATGACGGGCCGGAGGTCCAGTGCATAGAGCCCGATGATCACCGCATCGGTCGGCTTCCCTCCCACTGCCCAGGCACGGACGCCGTTCATCTCGACCTCGTGGGCCCTGATCGGCTCGAAGATGGAGATGGACCGCCCTACCGCGCTCTGCTGGGTCGCGGGAGCCACCACCGTCACCTGGGCGATGGGGGAGAGGGCTTCGTAGGCGGCCCACAGGCCGGCAGAGTTGATGCCGTCGTCATTCGTGAGCAGGATGCGGGGTTTCATGGTCACCAACCCGTTGGGGGAGCAATGAGAAATACTTGACCGATCGTCATGCTCATCTGGCCCGGCGACCCATTCAATACGATGAAAGCGCTCCTTGCAGAGTATGCCGTGTTCCACGATCCCCGCCTGGCACCCGAAGGCGAGGCGATGCTCCGGGTCCTGTCGGAGAGTTTCGCACGGTGCGGGTACGAGGTGCTCACCCCTGAAGATGGCGACTTTCTCGGGGAAATAAGGAGACTTGCACCCCTCTGCGACGTGGGCCTCGTGATAGCCCCCGATCATCTCCTCTTCCGGTTTTCCTCGGTCCTCGAGAAGCACACCCACAGCGTGGGATGCGGGAGCATGAACGCCGCCCTCTGTGCCGACAAGGTGCAGTGCGGGCAGATCCTTGCCAGGAACGGTATCCCGGTACCGGGATCGGGATCAACCGCCACGCAGGTGGTCAAGCCCGCGCTCGGCTGCGGCTCGGTAGGGGTCCGCCTGACAAAAGAGCCTCCCGGCAAAGGGGAGTATGCCCAGGACTACATCGAGGGCGAACACCTGAGCGTGAGCCTCGTGGGGAGCCGGGTGGTCGGGGATGCCTGCTCCTTTTACACCGGCAAGCCTCCACTGCTGCTTGCGGTGAACCGCCAGGTGATCGCGTTCGGAGACGACGGCTGCATCCGGTACCTCGGCGGTGAGACGCCGGTCGAGCACCCGCGGCACGAAGAACTCGTGAATACCGCGGCAAGGGCCGTGCAGATCCTTGGATGCCAGGGGTACGTGGGAGTCGATATCGTCCTTGCAGACCTCCCCTACGTGGTTGACGTGAATCCCCGTATCACCACAAGCATCGTGGGGATCGCGGCCTGCATGCAGGAGGAGATCGCAGAGATCCTGGTCCAGGCCTCGAAGGGCGGGGGGCCCGACGAGGTGCACCTGCATGGGAGGGCCCGGTTCGACAGCCATGGAAGGGTTGAGCGGCTGTGATAGGGATCGATATCGGCGGCGCAAACGTCAAATTTGCAACGGACTGGGGAGTGGACACCGTCTATTGCCCCCTTTGGGAAGGGGCTCCTCTCTCCCGGGTGCTCAGTCGCTATCAGGCCGCGGGGGAGGAAGCGGCGGTGGTGATGAGCGGCGAGCTTGCTGACTGCTTCAGCACCAAGAGCGAGGGCGTGGCCTGGATCACAAGGACCGTCCGGGAGGTCTTTCCGGAAGCGCTCTTCTACGGCACCGACGGCCGGTTCCACGACTCCCCGGTTCCAGCTCTCGCCGCGGCCAACTGGCTTGCGTCCGCCGCGTTTCTCCATGAACGTGACCCGGAAGGCCTGCTCGTGGACATGGGGAGCACCACGACAGACATCATCCCGCTGGCCTCGCTCTCCTCCCTCTACGGCCTCACCGATCTCACGCGGCTCCAGAAGGGCTACCTTGTCTACACAGGGCTCCTCCGCACCACCATCCCTGCAATCGTCAGGAGTGTCTCTCTTGGCGGCTTACCTACCCCGGTGAGCGCGGAGCAGTTTTCAATCAGCGCAGACGCACACCTGGTCCTTGGCCATATCGGGGAGGAGGACTACTCATGCGACACCCCCGACCGGAAGGGGCGGGACCGTACATCCTGCCTCCGGCGACTGGCGCGGGTCGTCTGTGCAGACCTCGATGAGATTGGGACTGGGGGCGCCCTCCAGGTAGCTCAAGCCTTCTGGGACGCCCAGCGGGAGGTGATCCATGATGCAGTCGCGAGAGCGATGGACGAGTCCGGGGCATCTCGAATCTATACCGCGGGGACCGGCTCGATGCTCCTTTCCTCCGCGCTGGGGGGGACCGACCTCTCAGTGGAACTAGGCCCTGCCGCGACCGCCCTCCCCGCATACGCCGTCCGGGAGGTGTTCCGACGAAGCCGTGGGTGGTGAGCCTTGTCCTGTTGGGAGGGTCGCTGCTGGCAAGCGCCGCATTCTGGCTCGCGGGCATGCCGTTCTTCTTTCTCTTCCTCTTCATTCCGCTCATTCCGTTCCTCTCGCGGCCCAGGGAAGAGAAAAAATGCCCGCTCTGCGGATTCGAGACGTCAGATCCGCACATCTCGTTCTGTCCCTACGACGGGACGGAGCTCATTCATTCTCCACCGGCATGAGCGATTATGGTTCCCTGATCCCCATGAGCGACAGAGCCACTCATGGTCCCTTTATCCCCATGAGCGACAGAGTCATCAACGACCGTGGAATCGAGATCCCATAGAACGATGTGACGGGGATCTCCCCGAAATCACGGAAGGCGTAGTTCCTCACAGTGCCCCGGTCAACCACGAGAGAGAGATCTTCCATTACCCTCGCCACCCGCGAGGCTGGCATCCCGCGGGAGAGGACGACGCAGAGGTCGACAACGGGGGAGCCCATCCGGGTCTCCGGGTAGAATGGCGCATTGGCAGGGGATATCCGGCCGCATTGCCGGCACGAAAACCTCTTCACCCTTACGTTGATGGTTCGGGTGCGGGAATCGTCACGGAGGACCGCAAAGCGCCGCTCCTTTGAGTCATACGCAGAGACGTCCCCCCCGCATGACGGGCACCGGTCAAGGTCAGTGAACTCCTTACCCTCGATGCCGAGGATGCCTGCCTGCACGAGCGCCGTGAGCATCGGGGGTACCGGGGGGGCTCTCACCTGCGCATCGCCCCCGCGGTGACACGGAAACCTTGTATCATCCTCATTCCCTGATATTGATACATTAAATCAGAAATTATCCTTTGGACGCCGAACGATGCGGGTCCTTTTACCCACCGTTATTCATCAATTTTTTCACAGTTAAACATTACCGTTAAATACCGACCTCTCCGAGATCTCTGTGTTCGAGGTTTAACCATGGACATGAAGTATGTACAGACTACCTGCCCCTATTGCGGGACAGGGTGCACATTCAACCTCGTGGTGAAGGATGGGAAGGTCGTCGGGACCGCCCCCTACCACCGCTCCCCCGTCAACGAGGGGAAGGTCTGCCCGAAAGGGACCTACGCCCACGAGTTCATCAACTCACCCGACCGTCTCACCGTGCCGCTGATCAAGAAGGACGGCAAGTTCGTGGAGGCCAGCTGGGACGAGGCGTATGACCTGATCGCAAAGAAGTTCAAGCAGTACAAGCCCGACGAGTGCGCCTGCCTCTCGTCTGCGAGGGTCTCGAACGAAGAGAACTACGCGATGATGAAGTT
>JAKPPB010000059.1 GCA_029547605.1 Methanobacteriota archaeon
TTCCGCCTTCTGGGGCTGTCCCGTGTGTCCTGACCTTTCCCGGGTACGGATATTCCTTCGGCCGGGAACAACGGACATGCGCAAGGCAATAAACGGTCTTGCCGTCCTGGTGGATGAACAAATGAAGGAGGATCCCTTAAACGGAAGCCTGTACCTGTTCTGTAACAGGCAGCGCCGGAACCTGAAAGCCCTGTACTGGGACCGAAACGGGTTCTGCCTCTGGCAGAAGAAGCTGGAAAAGCACCGCTTCCCCTGGCCCGAGACCGTGGAGGCGGTGAGGGAACTGCAGGCAGGGGAGCTCAAGATGCTCCTTGAGGGGATCGACTTTTTCCGTGCCCACAAGGAGCTGCATTATTCGCGGGTTTCCTGAGGAAAAGGAATTCCCCTTTTCTCCGCTATCTGATAAAATTCTTCCCGTATGGATGTTGCGGCTTTACCGAAAGATGTACGGGACTATGTCCGGAGCCTGGAAAAACAGACCAGGGATGCCTCGCAGCGCATTCATACACTGGAAATCAGGAACAGGGAATCCGCGGAACTGATCCAATCGCTGGAGAGCCGTTTCACCGCTCTGGAGGAGCAGTACCGGCTGCTTCTTCTTCACCGTTTTGCGCGGAAAAGCGAGAAGTCGCAGGATATAGAGGCCCAGGGTCTTCTTTTTGAAGAGCCCTCCTCCCCGCAGGACGGGAAGACTGCGGAAGAAGAAGAACAGACTGTCGGGTCCTACAGCCGAAAGAAGCGGGGGAGGAAACCTCTTGATGATTCTCTTCCCCGGGAAGAAGTTATCCTTGACATCCCGGAGGAGGATAAGAGCTGCGCCTGCGGAGAGAAGCTGACGCGCATCGGGGAAGAGGTCAGTGAAAGACTCGAAGTCATCCAGCCGCGGATGTGGGTGAAGAGGATCATCCGCCCCAAATACGCCTGCCGGGCCTGCGAGGGTTCGGGGGATGAGGAGAAAAGCGCCGTGCGCATCGCCCCGGCTCCTGAGAGCATCATACCCAAGAGCATCGTGAGTCCGGGTCTTCTGTCCTTCATCATAACAAACAAGTTTGTAGACCACCTTCCCTACTATCGTCAGGAAGGGCGTTTTGAGAGGATCGGGGTCCACATAAGCCGGCAGAACATGAGTAACTGGCAGCAGGCGGCGTATGAGAAGATCCGTCCCCTGGTGGAACTGTTAAAGCGCCACATCCGCACGGGTCCTGTTATTAACATGGATGAAACCCCGGTGCAGGTGCTGGGAGAAGAGGGGCGGAAAGATACGCAGAAGTCCTATATGTGGCTTGCCCGAGGCGGGCCGCCGGACAAGCCGGCCCTTCTGTATTCCTACCGGGAGACCCGGGGTAGCGGGCACATAAAAGAGATTCTGTCCGGTTATTCGGGGTACCTGCAGACCGATGGGTACGGGGCGTACGAGACGGCGCTAAAGGAAAATCCGGACATCATCCATGTGGGCTGCATGGCCCATGCCCGGAGGAAGTTTGATGAGGCGGCGAAGGTCTCGCAGAAGGCCGCAAGCGCGGCGGAGGCCCTGAAGCATATCCGG
>JAKPPB010000068.1 GCA_029547605.1 Methanobacteriota archaeon
CGGTCTTCACGGTCACCGGGCCGGGATCGTGGTATGCCTCCATCGTCAAACCATCCTTCAACCCGCCGGGATTCCTCTTTGGACCGGTCTGGACAACCCTCTACACCCTGATGGGAATATCCCTTTACCTTGTCTGGATGGAGGGGCTTTCGGGAAAACGGGTGACTACGGCTGTCATAATCTTTGGAATCCAGCTTGGTCTCAATATAGTGTGGTCTTTCCTCTTCTTTGGCCTCCGGTCACCCTTCCTCGGTCTCGTGGAGATCATTATCCTCTGGGTGACGTTTGCCTCGTTCCTGACTTACACGATCTGGACTCTCAATACGCCCGTGGCCGGGGTATGAAAAATGTGTTCTGAAGTGTCTTTTTAAAGAAAAACGGTGATGATTCCGAATTCAAAACATTCTTTTTCCCCGACACGACATGGAGGGCAAACCTTTCCTCGCTCCCCGAAACCGGCATCCAGGGTCGCCGGTACACCGCGGAGATCTCACCTGGCCCCGTTCCGTTCACCATGAATCGCCAGACACGGGTTCCCGGCGCCCCGATGCGGCCCGTGTCCGAAGGAGTATAGGAACTTGCAACGAGGGCAATGCACCCAGACGTCTCCATCTCCCAGCGGTAACCGGTACTGGGGTTTTCGGAGAGAGAAAGGACGATGGTATCTCCGGGAAACGCTGAAACGGTTTTTCCGTTATCACTTTCGCCAAAGGATAACCTTGCTGCGGCTGCACCGCCAGCGATGATAACGGATAAAGCCAGAAATACGAAGGCATAATGTGCCGGCGATTTCATGGGATGGTCACTCACTTCAAGTTCGACGCCAAAGTATATGATACAGACTGCCCGTCATGGCGGGGAAAACACCGGACCACCCAGGGGACAACCTGCTTTTTTTAGTGAACTTTTGAAAAAACGGGCATGATGATCTCGAAGATGAGCGTTATAATGATATAAAAAACGGACGCGATCCCCACTGCAAAGAGAAAGAGGATGAAGGGACTGAAGTAGTCCGGAAGACTTCTGATATCGGTGAGGAGGAGCAGCCCCAATGCGACGAAGAACACGCCAAGAGCATAGATGATTGTAACCATGACGATGTTTCTGACCCGCGAAGTGCGGCTGATGAGGACAAGGACGGATGAGAAGACGACGAGCCCTGCACAGAACCCAACCAGCGCGAAAATGACGCTCAGGACCCCCGGGTACAGCGTGTATATCCATATCGTGAGGGCAAGGACCAAGATGATAAGCGGGATAATGAGGAGGAGTCTTTTGAAAGCTTCTATGCCAATAAAATAGTAAAAAATGGGGCGATCAACCGGTCTCTCAAACGCTGTCCAGAGTACGGTGGAGATGCCGAGGTATGTGACGAGGAGGGATGCGCTGATGCTGATGACCCGCAGGTCGAAAGTGACACCAATGAAGGAGAATGTGACTGAAATACCCGTGACCAGGATGAACATGAACGCCAGGATGATGGTGATTGCAGAGAAGAAAACAATGAAGATGAAGAGATACCAGTATGTCTTAAGGAAGGTATTTAACCGGAATTCTCCTTCCCCTACCTCAATAACCGGCACAGGTACCATCGATTGGCAAAGTGTCGGCGTAAAATATCATATATCTTTCTTCCGTCTGCTTTGCAGATAATCATCAGGATCGTCATTTTTCCGAGTGCTTTAAATAAATTAACCGTCTATTTTCCTCGTGGCAGATCCGGGTGGTTCTGCACGAGGGTGGCAATGATATCGATTCTTCTCGTGGACGACGAAGTCCAGTTCCTTGAAATCACCAAGATGTTCCTTGAAAAGGGACGCGGGATACGCGTGACGACGGCAACGTCCGGGGACGAGGCACTGGAGATCCTGAAAACCCAGAAATTCGACGCGATCATCTCCGATTATGCAATGCCGGGGATGAACGGGATCGAGTTCATGAAGAGGGTAAAAACGCTCGGTGACGATACCCCCTTCATCATCTTCACCGGCAAGGGCCGCGAGGATGTCGTGATCGATGCACTCAATTTCGGTGCAGACCTCTACCTCGAAAAGAGCCCTGACGTGCGGGGACAGGTCTCCGATGTCCT
>JAKPPB010000120.1 GCA_029547605.1 Methanobacteriota archaeon
CAAATTCTGACAGGTGGTCCCCTACCTTTTGTACCCTCTTATATGCCTCGTGTAATCCAAACGTCTCAAAGGTCATTGAGGATACTTCGATCAGCTAAGGTAAAGCTTTTGCGGTTTGAAGTGGGTATTTCGAAATCCTCAGTATTATACAACTTCGATGATCTCTCCACTTTCATCTGATGCCAGGTATTTGTTTACCATGTACTGGATACCAATACCCGAGAGGGCGCATATCAGTCCGCCGAGGGTGCCATAGAAGATGTACTGGACGGCGGTGCTGGTACTGTAGGGGAAATCGGGAATATTGTTCATCGAAATGGCATAAATGCAGGCCCCATACGTGATGAGTCCCACTGCGCCAATGAAGAATGGGAATACAATCACTTTTGCGAGGCCGATCCGGTCATAGAAGTAGTTGTCGATGATAATTCCAATCGAAGAGACCACTCCTGCAAGGGCCAGCCACAGAATAGCGCCGTACATGAAGATGAGGAAATAGAGGAGGAGCCCAATCTCTGTATAATACACGAGGAGGCTCATGAGCCCCATGATCACGCCCACGATCACGAGAAGGATCCCTGCAATATAGGTAATGAAGGAGAACTTCCCCCGTGTGAGTGAGGTGCGGAGTGCATGTGCAAACCCTTCGAATATCTCGTCGACTCCCAGTCCCCTGTAGAGAAGGTAGATGCCTATTGCACCGATCACGATAAAGGTGGCTATCTGCGGCCTGTCCATGAGGTAGGCGATGGCCCAGAGGAGCATGGCAAGGCCGAGGGGGACCAGGACAAGCCTTGCGATCTTTGGGTCATTGAGAAGTTTCTTGATGATGTAGTATGTTCCTTCGAGATTGGGTATCTGGCTGACCACAACCCTCCGGATGCTCGAGACAGGGATCTTCGACTGGACGACAGGAATGACAAACTCGTCTTCCGCTCCATCGGTGACCACGATGCAGTTTGAGGCCCCTGTCTTTCCAACCACTTCTGCGAGGGATGCCGCAATCTTCCGGTCTCCCTCGATCATGTGCATGTGGTTTCCCGCGATGACCGCCACCTCCACCTCCTCTCCCTTCGCACGCAGTTCGTCATAGATCTTGACTGCCTGGAAGATGGCGTTCACGTCGGAATCTTCAGGGTCTGCAAGTCCAAGGGTGTTCGCAGCTGACAGGCATGCTTCACGCCCGATCACAGGGCTCTGAATATTGGCCTTAAAGCCGATGTCATCGTCACGGTCCACGGAAAGGACAAGCGTGCGCCCCTGGTACATCAATATAGAAATCGCAAGATATCTATTAAATGATTACCTTGAAGGGCCTAAATAAAAGGGAATTAGATGAGTTTTGACCGTTGCAGGAGCAGGATATCGTCAGTGGTAAGTTTCTCTCCTGCACGGAACATCTTGAAGAGGTGCTCAGCCTCTTTGCGAACGGCCTTCTGCTCTTTCGTGACCTTCGCCTTCTTGGTCTTCTTGCGGAGGCCCGAGATGACCTTGTCATAGTCGCGGAGTTCCTTCTGGCAGGCGATGAAATATTTGTGTTCGGCATCAGCAGATTCCTGCGCCTCTACAAAGTTCTTGTGGGCCGCATCTGCCTCCTCTCTCGACTTGTCGGCTTTCCGGTAGAAGTCAACCATCAGGTCATGGTGCTTCTGTGCGAGTTCCGCCATCTCAGTGACCTTTGCATGCAGGTCTGATGCCTGTTTTCGGAGGTCCCTTGCAGAGGAGATCTTGGCCTTTATCTCCTTGTTCTGCTCAAGTTCTGCCTCCTGTTCCCGCACCGACTCCTTCATCTGTTTGATCTTCTCGATCAACTCGCGCTCCTTGTCGGTGGAGAAGACCTCGGTCTGCTGGCGGAATTCGAGGTGCTCAATCTGCTTCTGAAGCTCCTTTAAGCCCCTGTTCCGCATGCCTCCATGCTCTTTTTTGAAGGATTCGATCTCTTCGAAGAACGCGTTGGCCTGCTCGTTTATATGGTTGCGTTCGTCCTTTATTGCCTGGACTTCATTGTTGTACTTATCGCGCAGTTCCTTGTTCTTCTGCGCCTCCTCAACGTATTCCCTGGTCTGGTTGTTGAGCGTGTTCCGCTCCCTTGCCCACTTGCTGGCCAGGGCGTTGAGCTCGTTCCTTCTGTTCTTGTGCTGTTCAGACTCGGCAAGAATCTTCTTTCGTTTCTCGATCAGTTCATTCAACATGCTCTCCCATCCTCGACGCACACGTCGGAATGCCCGCATTCCACGAAAAAAGGGATATACCAGAGAAAGGATGGACCTCCCTGACAGAAATTTGGAGATCTTGCCTCTGTCCGGAGCACTCCGTGGAGGGAATGTCTTCTTCGCTGCCTTCCACGGCTCCATTGAAAAAAAGCGCCACAGCACCTGCCGGGGCCTTTGTTCATACGGCTGTCCATCGTGTTCAACTCCCGATTCCAGAAGGGGACCAGCAGGTTCCCTTTCAGCCACCCTTCTCCTGGCAATCCCGGGTGCGTGGAACCCGGTGATTTTCTATTATTTAGACGGTATGTATCCTATTAATGGTTTCGCCGGGATATCACATCCGGGAGAGACAGGGATCGAAGAGGGAGAGGTGCGTATTGAAAGTATCAAAAAAGTATGGGGAACAGGAGATCCGGGCGATCCCGGATCTGCCCGTTCATTATTGGCAGTTGTGTGAATCAAGGTGGTTTGTGCAATTCTTGTCTTATCCGACCCACTCGAGTAGTGTACCTCCTGCCGTCTGGTCACGTGCCTTCCTGTTCTTCGGGAGTTGTGGCGCCTTCGGACTCACCTTCTTCTGTTCGAGATCTTCGAGGATTGTCTTGTAGGAGACCCTGCTCCCCATGATCTTTCCTGTCTGGACCCCGGTCATGATTGCGAGCACCCTGACCTTACCCTCCATGTCATTCTTTACTCTGGCTCCCCAGATGACATCTGCATGGGGGTCGAGTTCGTAGGTGAGGGACGAGGCGATCTCCTCTGCATCCTGCAGGGTGAGGTCCCCTCCGCCGGTGATGTGGATGAGACTTCCGGTTGCACCGCGGTAGTCTATGTCAAGCATCGGGTTGCTCAGGCATTCTCTCACCACACTCTCCGACTTGTTCTGCTGCTTGCTCTCCCCGACCAGCATCACCGCCACACCTCCCTTGCTCATGATTGCCCTGACATCAGCGTAGTCAATGTTGATCAGCGAGGGTTGGGTAATGGTTTCGCTGATCCCTTTCACGGTCTCACCGATGAGCTGGTCCATCACTGAGAACGCCTGTCCGAGCGGGAGGTTGGGTACAAAATTTTTCAGCCTGTTGTTGTCGAGGACTATCACCGAATCAGCAGCGGAGGCAAGTGCTTCCAGACCTTCTTCAGCCCGGATTAACCGTGCTTTTTCGACCTGGAAGGGATAGCTGACCATCCCAACCACTATCGCTCCCTGCTCCTTGGCAATCTGTGCCACTACTGGCGCAGATCCGGTTCCAGTCCCACCGCCCATTCCGGCGGTGATGAAACAGAGGTCGGCGTTTTCCAGGAGCGCCTCGAGGGTGGGCCGGGCCATCTCTGCGGCCCTCTTGCCTACATCTGGGTAGCCGCCAGCACCGAGACCTTTTGTCAGGGATTTCCCAATGAGGACCCTCTTGTCAGACTGGATCATATCCAGGTGCTGCTTGTCAGTGTTTATTGCAATGGTCTCAGCGCCCGAGACACCCATGTGGTGCAGCCTGTTGATGGTGTTGTTCCCTGCGCCGCCACAGCCAATGATCACGATACGGGGTTGCCCTATGAACTCGTCATCTATTGAGCTGGAGGAATTCGCCATCTCCCGTTCAATTTCGAAGTTCTTCTGGGCATCATTGATGATACTCTGCATTGTTGACCCTCCTAAACCTTGAATGAAACCTGGTCACTCTCCTTGAGGATACGTCCGCCGCGTCTCTCTATCAACTGGCGAACCGCATCCCTGACTGCTTCCGAGACAGTGGGGAACTCCCCTGCCGCCACCATCTGCTCAAGCATCTCTATCTGCTGGTCCGGCAGCCTGAGGGTGATGCGTTTCATCTTTGTTTTCTCCTAATATGACAATTGTCCGACAATTGTCAGACATTTGTCAGTCATTTAGCTTGCTAATGTCTGACTATGCAGATGAAACCTACTTTATCAAAATAGTATATAAATATTTCTATTTGATGTTGATGAATGGGTCCAATGCTCCCATTGATTTATCATAATCCTGGCCACAAATGTACGTTCGCATCTCTGGGTTTTTAAATGAACGGGCAAGATATCTTAAAAGTCGTGCATGGTGGGACAGGTATCAGGAAAAGGAAAGAGACGGGCGCACCAATCCTTGACTTTTCAGCCAGTATCAATCCCTACCCGCCGCAGCTGGCCCCAGACCTGGATCCCTATCGCGTTGAAGAATACCCTGATGATACATACCAGGATCTCAAGGAGGTGATTGGAGACCGGTTCTGTCGGGAAATCAGCGAGATAGCAGTGGGAAATGGATCAATAGAGATCATACGCGTCCTCTGTGCAGTAGTCCTCAATCACGGTGACAGGGTGGTCACGTATCCGCCCACCTTCGGTGAGTATGAATACTCTGCGCGACTTGCAGGAGCTTTGACCGGGGAGGGGGCGGGAATTAAAATACGCTTCCTTTGCAATCCCAATAACCCAACCGGGCATTTATTGGAAAAAAGAGAGATCCTCCCGATTCTCGACCGTTGCGAGGATGAAGGCTCGATCCTGGCGGTTGACGAGGCCTTCATCGAGGTCTCGGATGATCCTTCGCAGACCCTCTCTGGGATGCAGCATCCGTCTCTCTTTGTGATTCGTTCACTGACCAAGAGTTTTGCGATGGCAGGCATCCGCTTCGGTTACGGGTTCGGAGACCCTGAACTGGTCGCAAAGATCGAGGCCCGGCGCCTTCCATGGACCGTCAATGCAGTTGCGGAGCAGATGGCAATTGAGGCTTTTATACGATATGATGAGTTGAAGGTCTCCCGCGATCGGATAAGGGATGAGCGCGAAAGACTTTCTGCCAAACTGTCATGCCTCCCGCTGGAAGTCGTTCCTTCCAGGGCAAACTTCCTCCTTCTCAACCTGGATCGCGATGCCGGTCCACTCTGTGCCTCCCTTCTCCGGTATGGCATCCTCGTAAGGGACTGCCATTCTTTTGGGCTTCCCTGTTCGATACGGGTTGCCGTTCGAAAGAGAGAAGAGAATAACCTCCTCGTAGAGGCCCTCTCCGAATGTATGCGCTAATCCTTGCCGGAGGCCTAGGGAGCCGCCTCGGACTCGGTGAAAAACCTCTCGTGACCATCAGGGGGGTGCCGATGATCAGGTACGTGATCGAGGCATTCAATTCAGGGGGGTTCGAGATTGTCGTGGTGCTCTCCAGGAAGACCCCCTATACTCATAACTGGTGCCGTGCACATGCGATTCCCCATTACACTGCAGGGGGTCGGGGATACGTCGAGGACATTGCTGAGGCAGTCGAGGCCCTCGGTATTGAAGGCCCGCTGTTCACGTCGGTTGCGGACATACCCTGCCTTGAGGATGATATCATCGCAACTCTGCATGCATCGTACCTTGAAAGTGGAAAGGATGCCCTCTCGTGCTGGATCCCTAAGGACCTGGCAGAGAAATACGGGTCGCGTGTCGCATACAGTGAGATAATTGATGGAGTAGAGGCATGCCCGGCAGGAATCAATATCATTTGCGGGAACCTTATCGATTCCCTGCAGGAGGAGACCCGTGTTCTCCTCGCGGATCCGCGCCTTGCATATAACATCAACACCCGCGAGGCCCTTGAATTCGTCACGAAAATTATGCACACCCGACTGGACCATGGTCAAAGACCTTGGCGTTCCTGAATAATCAAACCGGATTATGAGTCCCCTTTGAATTTTACAGATAATTTCAGCCTTTTTCTTGAGAAGTAATTTAAATGATAGTGGCGGAGATGTACATATATGCAGGTCTCGCGGGAAGTCGAACTCGAGGGTCATATCATTGATTCAGGCATCATGACCAGGGTTTTTGATAAAATAATGGATATGGGAGGAAATTTTGAAATTATCGTTTTTAACGTAGGAAAACGTAAATCAGACCCGAGTTATGCGCACCTGCAGGTGAACGCGGAGAGCGAGGACCAGCTGCATGCCATCCTTTCAGAGATACACCGATACGGGGTGCGCCTCCGCGAGATACGCGATGTCACCATCGTCCCTGCCGAGGGGGATCGGATAGTTCCCAAGGGGTTTTATTCCACCACTCACCACCCGACGTCCATCAAGTTCGGGGGGAACTGGATACCCGTGCAGAATATCGAGATGGACTGTCTCGTCGTCATCAACCCCGCGACCGTCAGTGCAACCTGCACGCCCATCTCGAAACTGAAGAAGGGAGACCTTGTGGTAGTGGGAGAGGAGGGTGTGCGTGTGAGCCCCCCGGAACGACCCCGTCACATCTCAACCTTTGAGTTCATGCAGGGCACAGTCTCGCCCGAGCGACCAAGCGAGACGATCATTGCCCGGATCGCCGCAGAGATCATCGATCTCAAGAAAAAGGGAGGAAAGATCGCCGTCGTGGGGGGACCCGCCATAATCCACACCGGGGCGGCGCTCGCTCTCGCATCCATCATCAGGAAGGGTTACGTGGATGTGCTCTTCGCAGGCAATGCCCTGGCAACCCATGATATCGAATTCAACCTATTTGGTACCTCGCTCGGGATGGACCTCTCGACCGGGAAACCTGTCACCGGCGGCCACAAGAATCATTTTTATGCAATATCGGAGGTGATGAGGGCAGGATCTATACAGGATGCAGTGAGGAAGGGGGTTATTACCGGCGGTATCATGTTCGAATGTATCCAGCGCGGGGTTCCCTTCGTCCTTGCCGGGTCGATAAGGGACGACGGACCACTCCCTGATGTCATCACTGACTCCATGGAAGCGCAGGATTGCATGCGCGAGCATGTAAAAGAGTGCAACATGGTCCTGATGATTGCAACTCTTCTCCATTCTGTCGCTGTTGGAAATCTCCTGCCCTCGTATGTCAAGACTATATGCGTGGACATCAATCCCTCATCAGTCACGAAACTGATGGACAGGGGAACCCTCCAGGCCATCGGGGTTGTCAGCGATGCAGGTACGTTCCTTCCCCTCCTTGACAAACAGCTCGAGCTGCAGGGGGGTTCCTTTTAGCGTGTCAGGGGCATGCAGTAGGAACGCTCCTCCCGCAGTACAAACTCCCATTCTTCTTTGCAGGAGCAGCGGGTGGCAAGAAGTGCAGAGAGAAGCTCCCTATCGGCAGAGAGAGAGTAATCCCTTATCCCTTTGACGAGGGGACCATCGCACACCCCGCAGTTATGCGGGCCCCTCTCCTGCCCTCCTCCCAGTGGATCACACGTGAGGTGCACGGGTGATTCCAAGAGGATGGTGAGGATACTCCACAGATATGGTGGCCGGTATGCCCCCTGTTTCCAGTAATACTCAAGTTCGGTGTTCCTCTGCACAGTGCAAGGGTTGAGGGAGATCATGTCTGCCATCCCGGAGAGGTCGCGGATAGATGAGATCATGTCGTCTATCGCTTCGCGTTCGGTGAGGAAGAGTGGCTTTGCAAGGAGGTACGCTTTTACTCCGGCACCAACGGACCGGGCAATTTCCGTCGCCAGGAGGAAATCGTCGCACGAGAAGCCCTTGTCGATGCTTTTCTCCCGGATGGTATCGTTGCTGGTCTCGACCCCGATTGCTACGAAAAGTGGTGTCTCATGGGTGCCGTTATCGATCAGGGTGACGAATTGATTGAGATGGTCTTCAGTGATGTATTCCGGGCGAGTCTCTGCAATGACGATCTTTCCCCGCAGCATTTTTGCGAGGGCATCTCTTGCATGCACCGGCACTTCGAGAGGATCAAAAAGACTGCCAGAGGTATAGATCTTTACCGCCTCGAAATCCTCAAGGGTGAAATTGTTTCCGATCCAGGCCAGCTGGGCCCGAAGCCCTGCTTCAAGATCATTGTGTGAAAGCCTTTCATATCGTTCGTGGCGGTAACTGCACATTCGGCATCGGTCATGGGCGCACCCTCCGGTCTTCAGGATGATGGTGAGTGCTGACATCACCTGCCCCTGGATGCGGTCACGCCCTGCCCAGGCTGCCAGCGGCCGGTCAGATTCTCTCTTGGGAAACACTGAATGATCATTGGCGCGCCCGACTCTTAACACCGTGTATTCACGATTACACAAGGCCTTGCGCACAGGTAAACAGGCTCATTTCTGCAGTGGCGGGAGTGCGTGTATGCAGGTTTCCGGCGCGGTATGAGCAGGACCCAATCATCTCCCCGGTTTTTTTTATTGGACAGGATTTTTAAGCATTGGTGGGGTCGCCCTCACCAGAAGACTATTCAATGCAGCAAGGGCATATTTATTTTATTTACTGTGTTCAGGGAATGATTTTTTTGTTTCCTTCCCTGACGCATCGCAGGACAGACCCCCTGTAAAAAGACAGGTGCAAGAGAATGACAGGCTTCCCACACAGTTACCGGGTGAGACTCCGGTCTATGACTTTAATGGCAGTGATCCTGCTGTCTCTCGCAGGGATTTCTGCAGCGTACGAACTCTCCATCTATGCGCCGATGAACGTGCAGAGAGGGATGCCGCTGGTGGTGAATGGAACGAGCAACCTGCCGGCTGGGATATCGGTGGATATAGTCCTCTATCGTTCTGAGTATGTGACAGAAGAGATAGGTCGCGAAACAGTCACCCTTCAGGGGCCAAAGGAGTTCACGGTCGTGTTCGATACGCAGGATCTCACGAAGGGCCAGTACAAAGTTGAGGTACCCGGCATACAGGGATACGCGTTCCTCGGGAACTCGACTACGATACGCGTAATCCAGATCATTGACCGTACAGATGAACTGACGATTAAGTCATCAAGGACCCAGGAGATGGACGGGACCCTCGAATTGAAGGGAATTATCCCAGGTCTCCGAAATGCAGGGGTTCAGGTACAGGTGATCGGTCCCGAGAACGAAGTGGTTTTCGGGCCCGAATTTATTGCGACCTTGTATGATGGTTCATTCTCAAAAGAGATCAGGATCGATACACCCGGAACGTATGAGGTGAGCTTCACTGACAACAAGGGATACATAGGGACCTTCCCGTTTGTCGTCACGCCAAAATACGAGCCAACGACGGTTCCCACCACTCCGGAGCCACGCATCACGGCCGTCACTGCGACCGCCCATTCAAGCTATGACAGGCCTGCATACTTCACAGTGACGGGAGCACAAGGAAAGGTGAAAATATCCACCTCTGCAGGGATTGACTGGGTTATCGAATACCCCGATGCTCAGGGCGTTATCCTGAAGGTCAACAACAAGGGCCAGATCGACCCCGAAGAGGTAACCATTGATTCCGGAGGGACGACCATTTACCTGAAGGTGTACCCTTACAGGTTCTCAGATGAGGGGGATGTCACAATCTTTGCTGAGGGTGCGGAAAGGATCGGTGTTGCAACAGAGATCCCTCCTGTGTTTGCGGCGACCGCCACCCCTACGCCAAAGTCAGATCTGCCGGTTTTTCTCGCCCTGCTCGCGCTTTTGGCACTGGGGATGAAGAAGGTGTTCCGGTAATCCCTCCATCCCATCTCCTATGGGCCACGAACCCGGATACATTTTTGAGAATCCAGGCACAACTGATATATCCGGGCCGGGGTAGTCTAGTCCGGAAAGGCGGTGGCCTTGAAAGCCACTGGTGCCCAGCACCTCAAGAGTTCAAATCTCTTCCCCGGCGTAAATAGATACTTCTTGAATCTCCTGACATTCACCAGGGTTGTCCCTGTGCATGAAAGAAATTCCCTTTTCTGCTGATATACCTTTCAAACCTGACTTCGCCACTTTCAGAAAGGTGCCCCTAATTATCATGCACCAGTGTCATTTGCCAGTTCGAATATTACCAGAGATTTGGGGCCTCCAAAGTACCATACTTCCTGACAAAATCGCCCAAAATGGACTCCAATTC
>JAKPPB010000035.1 GCA_029547605.1 Methanobacteriota archaeon
ATCCACAAGTATACAACGAAATCCGTGAAAAAGACGGTTTGTTTGAATGTACTTTTACTCGGGCTCGTGATTTCTTTGGGCTTTGACAAAAAGATCGATTTACAGAGGCTCGCTGAATGGTGAATTGGTAAGGGGGCTAATACCATTATAAGCCCGATACCCCCATACGAAAAACTGGTAATAAGTATGGCAGTCGGAAAATTTGAAGTCTACACAGACAAGGCAGGCAAGTACCGTTTCAGACTGAAGGCGTCGAATGGAGAGATTATTGCAGTCGGAGAATCCTACAGCTCCAAATCCGCCTGTATGAACGGGATTGAAAGCGTAAGGAAGAATGCAGCAACCGCCACAATCGAGGAAGTGAAGGACTAATACTCCTATTCCTCACATATTTTTAAAAATAATTCATTGTATTGCACTTTTTTGCTCGAATGGATTCCTCGCAGGTTTACTGGAAAGGGAAATGAATACCGGATGAACGAGCAAAGGGAAAGATGCACATGAAGAATGTGGTCCTGATATAGGCATTTCATTCCCAATGAAGCCTGACTGAGATTTCTCTCCGGGCTTATTCAACCCGCTCATGGCCAGGTAAGTATATTCGGTCCGTTTGCTTGTCATAAACCAAAAGATCCCGGAATGTAACAGATCTCTCCTTGTCGTCGCGGTTCCAGTAGGTCACCTCGTAGTGACCGGGCGATATTTCCTCCCAGGTTCCTTCAAAATTCAGACCAAGCGCCTCTGCATGAAATGAATGGTCTGCATCAAAGGTGTAGCGCTGGGTATATCCCTTCCCGTCGGACCATTCCCAGGTGCCGGTCGGCGGAGAGGTCTTATCGTCAATACACCCGGTGCATGAGAGAGAAAGAAGTACGAAAGTCAGCAGGATAGTGGAAGGTATCAGGGCAGGCACTTTCCACCCCTGCACCTGCAAATTGGTCCGATCTTTTCCTTTCAACAAAGGCACGATATACAAATGGAGTGGGTATGTGTCCCCTTCTTTGACTGATTCAGTTCTGGATCTCGCCATTCTTTATCCCGCGGAAGAATTCCCACTGGAATGGGCCTGTTACAAATTCTTCTCCAACAAAGATTCCCGACGTATCGTCAGCGAGCACTACTATCCTGTCCCTGTCTGGGTGATGCCGTACATCAAGGTGCTGTTTCTCGCTGCTGGAGCCGATAAAAAGCCGGTCGCCTTCGGATTCCCAGGGAAACTCCATCGAGCTTACGAACGGGGGATCGGTATCAGGAACCAGCATGTCGTAACGCCCTGTCATGTTCTCGTAGAATGTGAACAGGATGGTGGCATTGTAGGAGCCGATGTTTCCCTGGTATACCCATGTTCCTGGAAAAGGGTTCTCCTGCGGAGTGCTCGCCTGCTCGGTACATCCCGCGGTAAGCACGGCTCCTCCCAGCCCGATGAAAACGAGGATGATGAGTCCCCCAAGTTGAAGATAGAGATCTCTCATAACACAAGTCTCCCTTCCAATCATTTTTCCCTATCAAAAATCGCCTGATACATTCAGAACCTGTAGCGAGGTATCTGGTCCTCTTTGAGATTGTCCTCCATGGTCCAGAACCAGGCTTCGCCGTCCTTAACCTGGAACACTGCAAGGAACTGGTCTGTGTCCGTTCCAAGCGAGCGAATCCACGGCCTCTCCTCGAGAAGCGCGTTCACAAGAGCGGGCTCTTTTCTCCACTCCACTCTCCCGGTGACTCGTAGCATCCTTCCTCCACCCTGCTCAGGGGGCGCCGTATCATAGAAGCAGAGCTCGACTTTCGGGTTCATCTGCAGCTGCTGATAGATCCGCTTCATCTTGCCGGTGTGAAAGAAGAAACCGCTCCTTTCCGCACGCCACATGAGAAAATACCTCACCCTCGGCTGGTCCCCTTCGACGGTGGCAACGGCACACACCGGGTGCCTTTTGGCAAAGTCGACGCAATCTTCAAATGACATCGTATATACTCTCGGGTAAACTTTGGTTTTGGAGAGAATAAAGGATTTCTCAGGAGAGAGTCC
Source organism: Methanobacteriota archaeon (assembly GCA_029547605.1). Taxonomy (GTDB): domain Archaea; phylum Halobacteriota; class Methanomicrobia; order Methanomicrobiales; family Methanospirillaceae; genus Methanolinea_A. The sequence goes on from JAKPPB010000035.1 coordinate 2,024, forward strand.
GGAAAACCGACCTCCTTTTGACCGTAGAAGGGTCAAGAAAAAGCGAGATTGTCCCAAAAAACAAGAAGACCCGCCGGGGACAGCTCATTTGATGGGATATTCAACTGCTTCCTTGGGGGGTGTCCTCGTTCGGAACTGGTTCTGCATATCTTCCCAGATAATCTCTTTTATCTGTGCGACAAGCCTCATGCTTACCTCCCCGGGATCTTCGCCCGTCTTCATCGCAATCTCCTGGGATAAGCGGGGGATGATCTGCTCATTGTAAGGAATGGAGAGTCCCGTTATCTTCCAGATCGCAAATTCGAGTTCGTCCTTGAGTCTTGGTCGCATGGTATCACACTTCCGGAGCTGTAGGAAAATCCCTGTTTATGTACTCATTTCATTTTGATAAACCTGATGAATAGAGCACATGCTTCCCACACGGGGACATTCCGATCCTTCCTGCCGATTGACAACTCTTACGCCAACTCGTGGTCAAGGGGTGGCTGGACGATTCGGCCTTCGAAATTCGGCCCGAAATCCAAAAAACACGAGACAATGATGTCTATATGGTGACAGACATAATTCAGTGGATCATATTTCTAAGCCCCAATGGGGGCACTCTTTCTGATACCCGTTGCTCGATTCGCATTATGGCGGGAGAATGCCGCTCTTATAAACAAATCCCGTTCCGTTTCAGCTACCTTTTTTTTATATTACCTGCAACTTTGGTTTTGAGTCTTCGGGAAACCAGTCATGAGTGCCCGACCGCAGCCCTTCAGGGAGAGCGCGCAATTCTTACGTGTCTATCTGAAAGGATACCGGATTCGGGGGCCTTTCTGCATCGTGTGTGCCGTTCTCCTCATTCTTCTCTTCTGCCCGGCTTGCGGGGACATTATCCACGATACTCAACGAAAGGAAGTGCTCTACCTCAACTCGTATCACCGGGGCCAGGAATGGTCGGATCCCATCACCGATGCCATTGAAGAAGTTCTCCTCAATTCAGGGACTCCCGTAAATCTCCATATTGAGTATATGGATTCCAAGCGTTTCACAGAAGAAGAGTACGTGATGACCCTCCGTTCCCTGTATGCCCGCAAATACAGTGATACGAGGTTCGATGTCATCATCTGCTCGGACGACAACGCATTCAGGTTTATCCTGGACCATCGCGACACACTTTTCCCAGGGACACCAGTCATTTTTTGCGGGGTGAACTATTTCTCACCTGACATGATCCAGGACACTACGGGAATTACTGGCGTTGTGGAGACATTTGATATCAAAGGCACACTTGACGCCGCTCTCATGCTTCTTCCGAATACAAAGGAAGTCTATGTAATCAACGACGCCTCGCTCACCGGCCAGGCGAATATGATGGTGATCAATCAGGTCGCCTCCGGATATGAGGGAAGGCTGAACTTCACCTTTCTGGAAGACTATACCATGGAAGAACTCCAGGAGAGAGTCTCCACCCTCCCCGAAGAGAGCATCATCCTGCTGATGACATTCAACCAGGACCGCACGGGAAGAGATTATTCCTACCTAGAGAGCCTGAATTGCATCTATCCCCATGCGAAAGTACCCATTTTTGGAATCTGGGAGCTCTATATCAGCCACGGCATAGTCGGTGGGAAGCTCACCAGCGGGCATGACCAGGGGCGAATCGCCGCATCGATCGCTCTTGATGTGATGAATGGTACCAATGCCTCCGATATCCCCGTCATGATGGGGGCAGAAAACAAGTACGTATTCGACTACCGGGAGCTGCAACGGTTCCACCTCGATCTCGCGTCCCTTCCTGCCGGCTCACGTATCGTCAATATGCCTACGACTCTCGTTCCCATCCCTGAATATATCCTGTGGACAGCAGTGATCAGCGGGACATGCATGATACTCCTGATCGGGGTCCTTGTCTATTCCAACTCGCGCTTGCGCCAGGTACGCAATGCACTCGACGCGAGTGAACGCCGGTACCGGGCAGTGGTAGAAGACCAGACAGAGCTCATCTTCAGGATCCGCCCTGATGGAACATTTCTCTTTGTGAACGATGCATTCTGCCAGTTCTTCAACACACACAAGGAAGCGGTCCTCGGCGGGTCTGGTCCCCCTCCGATCCCTATGAATAACCTGGACGCCCTCCTTGAACACCTCAGGTCTCTGTCGGCAGAACAGCCCTCAGGGATAATGGCAGACATGATTGTCCTTCCCGGAGGGTCCGCCAGGTGGATCCGCTGGTCCAACAGGGCCATATTCGACGATGCCGGGGACCTGAAAGAGTTCCAGTCGGTTGGCAGGGATTACACCGACCTGAAACATGCGGAGGAACAGCTCCTCGCATACCAGAAAACGCTTGAGGCCCAGGTGGAGGCACGGACCAACGAACTCGCCCTCGCATACGAAGGTCTCAAGAGCGAGATTTCTGAAAGGAAAAGAGCGGAAGAACTTCTCGCCGCAGAAAAAGAACTCCTCTCTGTCACATTCAATTCAATCACAGACGGCGTGATCAGCACCGACCTGGATGAACGAGTGCGGTACCTCAACCGGGCAGCATGCCACCTCACCGGCTGGAACCCGGATGAGGCTGCAGGACAACCTCTCGAACGTATATTTCCTGTCACGGGGAGCGCCGGGCAGAGCGAAGGGAGCCTCCTTGTGGGAATGTCCCCCCAATCCGGAGGACTTGAGGTGCAAAGAACCACCACGCTCGTCAACAGGGATGGTCACCAAATACCAGTCAGTGTCACTGTTACTCCCGTTCGCGATAAATTGTCAAAGACTGTCGGCTTCGTGATCGTCTTTCGTGATACTACGGTACTGCAGAAGTATGAGCAGGAGCTGATCCGGAGCCAGAAACTGGAGGCGATAGGTATTCTCGCCGGGGGAATAGCCCATGACTTCAACAATATCCTCACCAGTATTCTCGGGCATGTTTCACTTGCAAAAATGGAGACTCCATTGGACACATCGCTCCATTCTGCTCTGTCAACTGCGGAGGATGAGATCTTCAGGGCCAGGTCGCTGACCCAGAGGCTGCTCACATTCTCGCGGGGTGGCGCCCCCGTCAAGAAAATCGTGGATATCGGCCCCTTGGTTAAGGAGGCTGCCGAGACTATACTCACCGGCTCGCGATCGAAAGCGGTTTTCTCCATCCCTCCCGATGCCTGGAGGATCGAGGCAGACCCGGACCAGATCGCTCAGGTGATCCAGAACCTTGTGATCAACGCAGACCAGGCAATGCCGGATGGCGGTGTCATCGATGTAAGGATATCCAATATCGTTCTCCACGAAGAGCGCACACTCCCCCTCCCTCAAGGAAAATACGTGGCAGTGTCTGTCAAAGACCATGGAAAGGGCATCGCAAGGGCCATACGGTCAAGGATTTTTGAACCCTATTTTTCCACCAGGGAAGGGGGGAGTGGTTTTGGTCTTTCATCAGCCCTTTCCATTGTGAAAAAACACGGGGGGACCATTGACCTTCTCAGCCAGGAAGGTGAAGGGGCATGCTTTATTGTCTACCTGCCTGCAATCGACGGCTCAATGGCCGCGAATTCCTCATCCGAGGACTCCTCCACTACAGATACCGGAAGAATTCTTGTTCTCGATGATGAGGCTGGGATCAGGGATATCCTCCAAACTATACTGACCAGGAACGGATACCATGTCGATTGTGTGGCGGATGGAAGAGATGCCGTTGCAAGGTTCAAAGAATGCCTTGAGAGGGGGATGCCGTATGACCTCGTCATCGTGGATCTCACCATTCCCGGAGGCATGGGTGGCCTTGCAGCTTTTCAGCAGATGCGGGAGGTGGAGCCAGAGGTGACAGGGATTGTCTCAAGCGGGTATTCCACTGACCCGGTGATGGCAGATTACCAGGCATACGGGTTTTCCGGCGTAATCCGCAAACCCTACCGCCTTGAAGAGATCGTGGGGATTGTCGGGAGACTTATAAAAGAACATCGGAAACGCCATATGAGATAAGGCGGGGAGCAATACCCCAATGGCAATCTGCGGGATAGTGATGAACATTACATCCCCGGTGAGTTTCTGCGGGAGGCCCCGGTAAAAAGGACTCATGCCTGTTTCATTTCTCCAAAAAACATCAATTCAGGAAAGGTCACACGAGAGTATCTACTTAAATGTTCTTGGAATTCCCGCAATCCATTCCCAACCGGAAAAGCAAGCATGAAATAACGGGAACCTGAATCATTTACCAGTGGGAACATACAGATGATCTGGATTGCCTGGTTCACCATACTCCTGGCTTTCCTGTTTACCTTCACGAACGGCTTCCAGGATGCCAGCAGTGTCGCCGCCACGTTTATCTCTTCCCGCTCGGCAACACCCCGGCAGGGGATCATCTTCGTTGCTGCAATGGACTTCATTGGAGCCCTCTTTGGGGGGAGTGCCGTGGCGTTTACCATATCCGGTCTCCTTTCCCTGGAGAGTGACGCCCACCTGGTCCCCGTCTTGCTGGCAGGAGTGCTTGCGGCACTGATCTGGAACCTCCTGACCTGGTGGACAGGGCTGCCATCGTCATCTACTCACGGGCTCATCGGAGGTCTGGTTGGTGCGGGACTCGCTGCAGGCGGCGTATCTGGTGTCCACTGGGGGATAACGGGGTTCCTGGAACCACCCCACGAGATAACCGGCCTCACCAAGATTATCATGTTCCTGGCAGTATCCGTGTTGCTTGGATTCATGGCAGGATACCTCATGCGAAAGACCACAAGGATCCTTCTTAGAAATGCAAAACGTTCGGTAAACAGGCATATCGTCAGGCTCAACTGGATTGCCGCGGCAGTAATGGCCTTTACCAACGGCGCGAACGATTCCCAGAAACAGCTCGGGATTATTGCCCTGGTTCTCCTCGCCGCGGGCCTCTCTCACTCTCTCGATATCCCGCTCTGGGCACGCCTTGGGTGTGCTTTCCTGCTCGGTGCAGGTACTCTTAGCGGGGGCTGGCGTATCATGGCAACCCTCGGGAGAAAGATCTTCAGTATCGATCCCATCCATTCATTCGATTCGCAGGTGTCATCCGGTTCTGTCCTGGCAGCATCCACGATGGCAGGGGCTCCGGTATCATCAAGCCATATCATCTCCACATCGGTTATCGGTGTCGGGGCTGCAGAGAATATCCGGAAGGTGCAATGGTCTGTCGGAACAGAGATAGTGCTCGTGATGATCGTGACCATCCCTGCAACCATTCTCCTGGCATTCGGGATCTCTCTCCTCCTCTTTCCACTCACCGGGAGTGCATCATGAAGGAAGAAAACAGAAAAAGAAATAAAAGGAAAAAAGGGCTTTTCGAATTTATATTCCCCGTAGAGCATGATTTCGAGGCAATGCTCGCTCTCCAGGCGGAAAAGACCCTCGAGAGCGTATACACCCTTGTCCAGTGGCTGAAAAAGACGCCTCCTGATGAACCGCAGCAACTGATGCAGCTGGAGATGCAGGTGGATGCCATGCGATACGACCTCGAGGAGAAACTCATGGCATCATTCTCCACTCCATTCGACCGGCAGGATATCTACAGCCTCTCCCGCCAGATGGACTACATCGTGAACTATTCCTACGAGACCGCAAGGGAGATCTTTGCATTCGGAGTGCAGCCTGACGAGGCAGTCCTGGGGATGGCCGAGTCGCTCTTCAAGGGCACAAAGTGCATGGCCGCAGGTGTGCGGACGATGGGGAGGGATAAAAAGAGGGTGGAAGAACTCATTCATTCAGCAAGGAGTGCCATGCGGACAATTGACGATATCTATATCCAGAGCATGGCAAAACTCCTTCGAACCGACGACCCGATGGATGCCATCAGGAAAAGGGAAGTCTATCACCACCTGCGGGACGCAGGACGGGCATTAAGGACCACCGTCGATATCCTGCACCATGCGGTCGTGGGATTGACCTGAGTGGAATCTCGATTTCCGGGGATATGAGTACTTCCCCGGGATGAGAAAATATCCCCCGATCTTCATAAAACCTATTCGGAGGAATTTTTCTGCCTTAACCTATCCCAAAGCCATTTCCGCCATTATCAGGGGTGGCTTCCCGCACAGGGTTTCCCAAGCGATGGTGATATACCCATCCTTTTTATTCGCTCTATCGCCGTCGTCACGGAGAGTAACGAACCAATTTGAGTGGGAAGATATTGTTCTTAATTAAGATGGTTTTGAACCTGTCTTATCATCAATATTTTTATACTTCTTTTTCAATCCCCCAATGAGGCGCAAATTATGCCAAAAAAAGCGAAGAACGCACCTGCAAAGAAGAGCGCAAAGGCGGCCCGCAGCAGTGCTTTTGATTTGCCTATCGCCCCTGTCATAAGGATCGCAAAGAACAACGGAGCGAAGCGATTGAGCAAGGATGGGACCAGGGCAATTGTAGCAAGGACAGAGAAATACATTGCTTACATCGCCAGGATTGCTTCAAATGCCGCTGCATCAGAGGGAAGAAAGACTTTAAGAGCAGAAGACATAGAGAAATGCTAAAAATATCTTCTTTTTTCACGATTGTATCCTTTCTTACCACTGCATAGGGGGGTCCCCAAAGATCTGGGTCCTTTGCACGGAGGGTTTTTTGAATACCGTGTATGCACCAGGGAACGGGAAAACCGGACAGGTACCTTTTGGGTGATTTCCTGCCACAGGACCCACCCTGTTTCATTGTTCAGGAAAACCGGTATTTCTCTATTGGTTTACGCAGCATTGTCGGCTGGGATAAAGGGACGAGACCGCGACTTTCTCATACAGGCTCATACGGGCCTGTATTCCCTCTCGACAACGAATTCTTTGATCATCTTCTCAACATCGGGCTTGTTTCTGCTGTACACATTCTCTGCAGTTGAGTAAGGACCACTGTAGGTAAGGATATACACCTTCTTGTCGAGGATTGTGAAATACTGCATAAAGGTCTTTGATGGGTTTCCTCTGGAGTCCCGGGTATAGTATTCTATCCAGTATGCCTTGTTTCCGGAGAGCGTGGTCGGTGCGCTCTTGCTTGTCGCGGTAATCGCCAGATCCTTCTGGAGTTTGGAGACCTTCTTATTGAAATAATCCTCGAGCACAATAGTTTCAGGCTTCTGGTCAATGGATACTGTCAGGGATGCGATGAACTGGTAGCACTCGGTTGTCTGGGTACTGCATTCGGTCTCGGCGGGAGCGCTCAACGTAACCGCCGGGCTTGACGCTGACCCCTCCTTCACCTCCCACGTTGGTGGATATGGGATAGTAAAACGCCATTTGGCACTGGAATACTCCTTCCATGCATTGGGATCAGAAGTCGGTTCCGGTTCCGGGGCCACCTCCAGTGGTTCAATACTCACGTTCCATTCTCTTTCTGCAAGGAGCATCAGGAGGTGTTCCTCGTCAAGTATCCCCTCGTCATCCATCTTCAAAAGAATGTCCCGGAGAGAGAGGTTCTCTCCGGTAAAATCAGTCTCTCCCGCCGCCGCACTTACGTCGTATGGGGACGTGATATTCCCGTTTTCTCCGAGATCCTCCGTGGTGTTCTCCAGCGGAGGGAATGCCTGGTGATAGGCATACATGAGAGGCCTGCCGACTCCACTTGTGAACTGGCTCTCGCTTCCACTCATGATGAGAAGAATATTCCCACCGAGAGAGAGTGCAAGCAGCACCAGGAGAACCTTGACTTTGTCCATTCACGCACCTTTGTGGAGAGGAGCGCCAGGAACTCTCCTCTTTTACCTATATTGAGAGCCATTACACCTTATAGGTTCATATCTGGCCAGAAAGGAGACCGGGAAGGGAATGACTCTCCCGGAAGGAACGTGTCCGTATTCGCAAATCCTTCTAGTCTTTGACCAGGATAGCCCCGAATATGAGCAGGAATATACCTATCAGGATCGCAAGAATACCGATCACGCCTTTGAGAAACACGATGACGTCGGGGAGAAAAATCCATACCCCGTATGCACCCAGGACAAGAAGGATGATCCCTGCAATAAGACTCGCAACACCTGTTTTATCCATTTTGACTACGTCCTCTCCTCTTTTTCAACAGTTTTCGATCTCCTAGAAGATAAGCATATTGATGCGCGGGGATGAAGGCGGGCTCCGGCTTTCCGGAGAGGTTACATTGCGTCAGAACTCTAAAAGTGTGCCTTGATCATTCTGATTCCTGCATGGCCGCGTAGACCTGCCTGAATATCTCGCGGGTTTCGAGTCCTTCCTCACGGGAGATCTTCTGGATCGCAAATCCTACGTGCACCAGCACAAACTCTCCTACTTTTGCATCGACGAGGTCAAGCCTGACCTCCTGCTTCAAGTCGCCATAATCAACGACCCCAATATTGCCTTCCTTTATTTCCACTACTTCAGCAGGAACTGCGATACACATGACCTTCACCCAGATTATCAACGAAATATTGGTATTTCAAAGGGATAAATGGTGCTCTTGAGTACCTGGCCTGAACTCACGATCCCCCGTACGCCCTGACATGGTCCCACGCCCGGGCGAGTTCTCCCGGGGTATTTCCTTTTTGATAGATATCAGGATCCTTCCGGCCGAATGCAGCCCGGTCCGCTCCTACAGGGCATACCTTAATGCATATGCCACAGGGGGAGATCGACCTTCGGAATAACCCTGCGCTGTATTGTGTGCAGGCTCGCTTTTCAGTGATTCCCTCAGGATACGACTCTCCTGGCAATGCCCTCGATGGACACATCGTGACACATCTCATGCACCGGATACAGAGATCCTCGTCCATGATGGGATCGGGCGGCAGTCTTGCAGAGGTAAAAACCGTGCCAAAACGTATCCTCGGGCCATAGCCCGGTGTCAGGATCATGTTGTTCACCCCGAACGTCCCGAGTCCTGAGAGGAAGGCAGCATGGCGGTGAGAGAAGAAAGCAACCGGGTTCTTCAGCAATACCTCTATGGTCCCATACCCGTCCCTTGGCACGAAGATGGATGGATGCCCGGCCTGGTTGAGCCATTCTGCAATCTGGAATGTTCGTTCATCAAGGAGACGGTTCAGGGTCCGGTAAAGTTCGTGATAGTAAATGGATGGAGTGGTCTCGATTACTGGCAGGTGCACGGGCAGGCCAATGACGATGACCGATCTGGCTTCAGGGTAAATGGAATGGGGATAGAACGGTTCGGGAACCCAGGGCGTGAATGGCGGCTTCTCCCAGCGTGAAGTCCCGGCCACCCCAATCACCGCAATCCCCCGTCTCCTGCACCATTCCTTGAGCGCAGTCTTCAATTTTCGGGTCATACTCTCACGATAATTGGGCCGTTTACTCAACATAAAAGGATGGGACAGGTCATAGGTCATTTGAGCTGACGTCTATCCAGGGGTTCAACCCATAATTCACTGCCCACTACCTGTGTAAAACGATACCAGGTGCATATTCAGTCCAGGCGCGGAATGGAAACTTCCTGGTCGAAATGTGTTATATACACCCTGTCGTCGGTGATATTATGGGACCTCACACGGTTTAAGGGACTTTTTCCCTCATTATTTTGCACGTCTGATGAAACTTCTCCCTTCAGAATTGATAGGAGAACCACACCTTCCCCCGAGATGATAAAAGAGAAGAATTTTGAGAAAAGGTTTGCCCGGAGGGCTGAATGTACCTGGCCTGCCTCCGGTAATGTATCATGCTCATTCAGACGCCAAGCTCGAGATCTACTCCCCGGCTCATGCACCTGAAGGCCTCATCATCGTTCCCGATTTTCTTCAGGGTCAATCCCTTGTCAAACCATGTCTCAGCGTCGCCAGGATCGATCTGGATTGACTGGTCATAGCACCTGATGGCTTCCTCGCACCTGCCCATTGCATCCAGGCAGTTAGCCTTCTCCCGCCATACCGCTGCATAACCTGGCATCTCTTTCAGCGCCTGGTCGAAGTATCCGAGTGCCAAGGCATAATTCCCTGATCCCGCTGTTTCCATTCCAATTCTGGCATAATATCCTGCTTTCTCGCCGATCTGAAGTACTGTCCTGTTCATGGTATATTACCCCCTTTCTTCCAGGTCAGGGAATGCATATCCTGCACCCCCCTGACACACAACTCTGCCAATCCTGTAATAGTATATTTTTGCCGATCAACTCTGCAGGTAGGCAGTGCATAGCACCTGTGCAGCACTCAATGAACCCACAAGTGCGTGGCAATGATGAAAACATCAATATCGATTTATTTTCACCTTTGAACCTGACTTCGCCAGAAGAAGGATGAGAAGGTAACGTTTACAGAATTTCATGACAAAAAACGTAACCTTCTCATTAGGTAATGTAGCGCTGATTGATAAAATTGATGCCCAGACCCAATTTTTCGAATCGATCTTAGGAG
>JAKPPB010000061.1 GCA_029547605.1 Methanobacteriota archaeon
TTGCCGCCTCTTCATCGGGTGTAAAGGGCATGATTAGAACGCCCCCTCGAGTCCCTTGGAAACGGGCGATTTTACGGGCTCATTATTCGCACGAGGTTGGGCGATCGGTGCGGGGGTAGTGGTATCTATCCTGTCCGCGAATTTCGAGACCGTGGCCCGGTCAGTGCGCCCCTCGAGGACGTCCAGGAATCTCCGCCACGGCACCATCATATCCGCGCCGGCAGTGTGCACCGTTCGAACCATGAGAGCACGGCCCGACCTGGACCGCCAGGCACGCCCGACCACGGTGATCATAGTGGTGTCGGTGCCTGGGTCCTCGTGGACCTCGTGGACGTCGCAGGGCATACGCGAGGGGCCGACGAGTCCGGGGATGTCCTTCGCCCCGATATACGCCGTATATTCACCACCGACCCCGCGATATGCGACCTCGATGGCCTGCCCCTTCATGCGGATGGTGCCGCACCGAACGAAAACCCCATTTATCTGCATGCCGATACTGTTCCTGGCTGCCTTCCCGTTTCCGTCGTTTGCACCGGAGGACAAGGGGGCGGCCGCGTTTGTGTTCTTCACGTTCTGCATGGGTTCTTCACCTGTTTGTTTCTGTCACTACATTGTAGTGATAATTTACACTATATCACCAAAGTATATATATTTTACCACTACAAAATAACTATCTATGAACCAACCAAGAGAATTGAAAATATTTTGTTACAGTTCTGTAGATAGGGAAGTAGGTGATGGGGGGAATAGTGGACGGTTATACGTCCCCAAGTCCTGGATAGGAAAAAAAGTAACTGTCCTCCTCCTGGACCCACTGAATGAATCGGAGAAAAAAGGGTAAATTTTAAGGATAGTGTTCACGCTTTATTCTCATCATCTCTTCATATTTTCCAAGGAGTCCGGATGCAAGACACCCTGCCTTAAATTCCTGATTATATCTTTCCCGTCTTATCGAGGGAAGGCCATTATATGATATATCATTAATGAAGGCTCTTACTGCCAATTCGTAAACGTCTTTTTCTTCTCCTTCGATCCCGCCCATCCGCATCATCATTGAAAAGTAATCGTCCA
>JAKPPB010000073.1 GCA_029547605.1 Methanobacteriota archaeon
TGCTCACGCGAGCGACGCTGTTTCCACCAAAGAGGAAGTCGGCATTTGGGCGGTATGTCCGCATATTTTTGGAGGGGTTTATTCATATGATCCCGATTATGTGCGGCCACAGGGTGTGTATCTGCTTCGAGGCACAAAGAAAGACGGGGTTCTCGATATTCACGACTGTGAAGGGAGGAGGTTCTTTCCTGAGGATCAACTAGGCGATTGGATTGGTCATACATCGGGTTCGCGGTATCTCGTCTGGTATGGGGTATGGACCCCAAGCAGCGAATATGGCTATGCGGTCTTCGACAAAGCAAATCCGCTGGATCCAAGATTCGCGCCTGACGGCGGATCCACTTATCATAATTTCGGATGGATAGACTCAAGATGGCAAGTCATATCCTTAGGTATCATGTCAGAGGAAGAGTGGCGTGCGGGTGCGCGGAGACCCGTCCTGGTTTTTGACCCCGAAACCCTCACGACCAGCAGACCGGGGCAAGAGGCATGGCGGCATGTTTTGCAGGGAGAAAGTTTGGAAGTGAGGGATGGGCGTCCGGTATATCGTCCCCTCTTTGATCTCCCTTTTGATGGTGACATTCCTGGAAACCTTTTGATTGAGGGTAAGGGCTTCGTGATTCATTGGAATGACACCCATAGAACGGTGTTGACGACTGGGATGGTCGGAGATGCTTCCGGGGCAATCATGATTATTATCGACAAAAACACTCGAGAAACAGTTATGAAGGAATACAGGCGAACAGGAACCTTTCAGGTTCGCTGGCCGTGGGCCATATGGGCCGCGACTGAGCACGGAAGAGTGCCCTCGGCGGAAGAACCGTTCTTTATGGTTCGAGATTGGCACGTCGAGAACCTGGACACTGGACAATCGGGCGAATTCACTCTGGAGGTCCGAAGCGACAACCGAGGCATAGATATGCTGGATGACGTATTCCTCTGGGGCATAGGCGAGGAACTCTGGGCCGTTGACTTGCGTGAGGCAGTCGAGAAGGGAACCACAAAATCCCAACGCGTGTGGAAAGACCCGCTCGTGCCTGCCATTCAGGCGCTGTTTTATGCGCAAGACGATGATGAGCCGGAATCCAATGAGAAGCAGCAGGCCGACATGTCCTCCGAAGAGCAGGAGGTTCAGGACGGTACAGAGAATTGACCGGAGGTGCGTGTGCCGGAGCTGGAACGGACTTTGGGGTACGGAAGCTACGCCTTCGATCGTTTCTCCACAGTGGAAATGGCCAGCATGTTTACAGGCATAATCAGGGTGTGCTGGTTCAGGCCTCTCCCGGCGCCGGCTGGCAGTTCGGCCATTGGGAGGGAGACGTATCCGCGGCCTCCAGGATGATCTATGTCATGATGAACGCGGACAAGACGATCACCGCCGTCATGAAGGCCAATCTTCGCACGGAGAAGGATGGTCCGGGCACGATCAGCCCCGCCGAGGGCGACCTGTATCTTTACACCCCCCAGCAGGTGCAGCTCACGGCCACGCCTGATCCGGGGTGCAAGTTCAAACAATGGCGTATCACGCCCCAGGGCGCCGACGTGTCCGAATCGTACGTACTCGATGAGCCCAATCCCGTGCTTGAGTTCCAGCGGCCGGTGACGGC
>JAKPPB010000084.1 GCA_029547605.1 Methanobacteriota archaeon
CAGAGGAGAGGAAAAAGCAGCTTCCGCCGCTCGGGCCATGGTTTTTTCATGATGCCTCTGATTTAAGCCCCGCATGGTAAGCTCCATGTCCAGCCTTCTAAATCGCTGCCCGGTCCCGAAAGTGGGCCGGGAGGAGATCTGAGGACCCTCTGCTGACAGCAGTGGTGCCGTCACCCGGACGATGACCGGCACTCTGAGCCCTTCTGACAGGGAATAGGCCTCCAGGATCGAGGCGTACAGATTCTCGGGATCTCGCGGATCGAACAGGGGGAGCTTTGCCAGCGGCCCATAAAACCGGCTGTCCATCTCCACCTGGGAGCCTCGGGGACCTAGGTCGTCCCCAGCGATCAACACCAGTCCTGAGCCGATGTTATGGGTAGCTGATATCACCAGGGGGTCGGCCAGGGCGTTCATCCCCACCTGCTTGACCACCACCATAGACCGCAATCCAGTGGCTGAAGCCCCCAGGGCGATCTCAAGAGCCACCTTCTCATTAATGGAGATCTCCGCATTCAGGCCGGCAGCCAGGTCGGTTATGGGGTAGCCGGGCACATAGGTTCGAGATGCGGCTCCTGCATCATCTGCTGCTTGCATGACGGCTTTGAGGCCGTCTAGGCCCTTCAGATCGTCCAGCCCCTTCATGCCGTTCCGGGGATTATGGACTCGTCCGGCCGGGCATTGAAGGGCAGGGCGGCGATAGCACCGATCAGACCCTGGCCTTTCATGATGATCTGCACTCCCGCCTCCTGTGCAACCTTGACCGCATCCTCATAACTCACCCTCTCCCTCTTGCATCTCAGACCAAAAGCCAGCAGCTCTGAGGGATCAAAATCCCTGAACACGGCCATCCCCGTCTGCTCGGATACGGTGTATTTCTGCAGCAATGCCCGGAAGTCACCCAGCATGCCCTCTCCTCTTCCCGGCAAGCAGGCGAACTCCACCACCGTAGAGACGCAGTTCTGGGTCTTGGTGGGCACGGGAAATAGCTGCACCAGGGAGTGGGAGATATAGCGGGCCTCAGGCCGGTCGACCTTCTGGGCGATGTTATGGATCAAAGACCAGGTGGCTCCCACGGTCTTGGAGTCTGTGTCGTCGACGCCGATGATCATCCTCTCCCTTCTGGGCAGGACTATAGTCCCCCGAGCGACCCGACCCCCGCCGCATTCAGTAGCATCGTATCTCAGCACATCCTCAGCCCGGGCACGGGATAGGGTGGCCCCCACACCGCCGCCTCCCAAACCGGCGTAAGTGACCTCCACCTCTGAGCCGGACACTTTAACCGATTCAATACCTGCGGACCGCTTGGATGAGACAAGGTCCAGGTCAACGTTTCCGGGGTTAAGCATATAGCGGAACCATTCACCCTGGTTGCATGAGCTTATGACCAGGGGACCGTGGGAGTAATGATATCTGGCCCAGGCCGATCCGCCATAGCAGGAGGACCTCTCCAAAAGCTCCACCCTTTT
>JAKPPB010000114.1 GCA_029547605.1 Methanobacteriota archaeon
GTGCATGGAGGGCGTATCTGGGCAGAATCGGAGGGGCCGGGGAAAGGCACGACCATCTGCTTCACCCTGCCCCTGAACAGCGAGCAGTCACAATAATCTGACTGGAGCCGCGATAAAACGGGGGGAGATCATTCCCCTCCTTCCCTGCTGCCCTGCGCGCAAACTATATTTCCGCAGACGCACACTGCTCACTCATAGTGAACCTCAGGGCAAGAGTGATTATTCTCTTTCTGTGCATTGCACTCCTGGTCCTCGTAGTGATTGGCGGAGTACTTCCCTCATCCCTGCACCGGCAGAACCTCAACACTGTTGCAAAGAACTCCATCGACCAGCTTTCCCACATCGATTTTGCCCTGTCCAATTTCATCGCGAGCGTCAAATACGATGTCCACGAACTCTCTATCAACGAAGAGGTCAGGAACCCGGATCACGCGTCTTTCACGAACTTCCTGAATGCTTCAGAGGAGACGTTCCAGTATCAAATCGGTTCCCTGGAGCAAGAGATCATCGATACATTCCGCGATTACCAGACCACCCACCCATATGTCAGCTCCGTGTACATGGGGAGGGAGAACGGTGCTTTTATCCGCGCATTCCCAAGAGCCCGACCTACCCAATACGATCCCCGGGAACGGCCCTGGTACATCCTCGCAAAGGAGCATCCAGGAACAGTCATGGTCACGGACCCCTACCAGGCGGTGACCACCCCTGACGTGAACATCGGGATTGTGAACGCGCTCCTTGACGAGAACGGAACCGTATATGGAGTCATCGGCGCCGATATCACTCTCGATAAGCTGACGAGTTATATCTCCCGTTTCACGGTTGGAAATGATGGTGAAATGATCCTTACCGACAGGAACGGGATGATTCTCGCATCACGAAATGCGTCATTGCTCTTTGGAAACATCAGCGAGATACTTGAGGAACAGACCCCGGCATTTCTCGCCACGCATGAGGGGGTGCTGGTCCTTAACGGCACGTACCTGATGTACTACACCTCGCCGGAACTTGGATGGAAGATCGGCGCGTTTGTCCCGTTCAGCAGCATTGAACGGGAGATCAACAACTCGATCGCGGGAATCCTGATCTTTGTCCTCCTTGCGTTGGTCCTGCTCAGTGCGATCACCATCCTTGTCCTCAACTATACGGTCATCCGCCCGCTCGCAAACCTCACCGAAGTGAGCAGGAGGATAACCGAGACTGGAGACCTCAAGCAGGAGATCGACATAGGGGGCTCCGGCGAGATTGGGAGCCTTGCCCGTTCGTTCAGGGAGATGGTCAATAAGATCCGTGACGAGGCGAAGGGACGCCAGAAGGCACTTGAGGAGCTGGAAGCGTACCGCGACCACCTTGAGGATATCGTTAAAGAGAGAACCCGTGAGCTTGAACAGGCAAAAGAGGCTGCTGAATCTGCAGACCGCCTCAAGTCTGCGTTCCTCGCAACCATGTCGCACGAGCTGCGCACACCCCTCAACTCCATCATCGGGTTCTCGGGAATCCTCCTCCAGGAACTCGCCGGGCCGCTGAACGAGGAGCAGAAGAAGCAGCTCGGGATGGTCTCAGAAAGCGCCGAGCACCTGCTTGCCCTGATCAACGATGTGCTCGATCTCTCGAAGATCGAGGCCGGGCAGCTCAAGATCGCCTGCGAACCGTTCGACATCAGGCCAGTCCTCGAGAAGGTAGTGCGGACTGTCAGGCCCCTGGTTGAAGCAAAGCACCTCAGCCTGGCACTCGATATCGATCCTGACGTGGGGGTAGTTGTGGCCGACACCCGCAGGGTCGAGCAGGTTCTCTTAAACCTCCTCTCCAACGCCATCAAGTTCACGGAGGAGGGGCATATCACGATCAGTGCATCACGCCGGAAAAAGGAGGTAGAGATCAGCGTCACGGACACAGGCATCGGCATCTCACGGGAGAATCAGGAGAAACTCTTCCGGCCTTTTACCCAGATCGAGACCGGCATCTCACGGCAGTACGAAGGGACGGGGCTCGGGCTCTCAATCTCAAAGAGACTTGTCTCCCTGATGGGAGGAACCATCAGGGTCGAGAGCGAACCGGGCAGGGGGAGCACGTTCAGTTTCACCATCCCGACAGAGAGGAAGGGGACATGAAGAGGAAAATTCTCTATATCGAAGACAATGACCAGAACTTCTACCTGGTCAGCTATATCCTGGGGGTCCAGGGCCACCAGGTCATCCGGGCGCGGGACGGCAGGGAGGGTATCGACCTTGCCACCAATGAGGGACCGGACCTCATCCTGCTTGACATCCAGCTCCCCGTCATGGACGGATATGCGACTGCCCGGGAACTCCGGCGTATTCCTGCCGTTGCCACGACACCCATAGTCGCCCTCACCTCCTACGCGATGGCCGGAGACCGGGAGAGAGCGCTTGAAGCAGGATGCACAGGATATATTGAGAAGCCCATCAACCCAAAGACATTCACGGAACAGATCAGATCGTATCTCCCGAGCGGAGAGGCGACAGGAGGGGGATCATGACGCGGGTCCTGATTGCGGATGATAACCAGAGAAATCTCTACCTCCTGGAGGCTATCCTGAAA
Source organism: Methanobacteriota archaeon (assembly GCA_029547605.1). Taxonomy (GTDB): domain Archaea; phylum Halobacteriota; class Methanomicrobia; order Methanomicrobiales; family Methanospirillaceae; genus Methanolinea_A. The sequence goes on from JAKPPB010000114.1 coordinate 2,566, forward strand.
GGGAATGGCTTTGAGGTAATTTCTGCGCGAAACGGTGCAGAGGCACTTGCCGCGGCAAAGAGAGAACCACCGGATATCATTGTCACCGATATCCTGATGCCGGTGATGGACGGCTTTGAGCTCTGCCGAAAATGGAAATCTGACCCGGAGCTCAGCAGGATCCCGTTCATATTCTATACCGCGACCTATACCGATCCAAAGGACGAGCAGTTCGCCCGGAGCCTTGGTGCCGAGCAGTTCATTGTGAAGCCCCAGAAACCTGACGTCCTTGTTGCGGAGATAAGGGAGGTGCTCGAGGAATCACGATCAGTCGGGGGAAGACAGGGAGCCAGGCAACAGGCAAACGAAAAAGAGATCCTGCAGGAGTACAGCGAAGTGCTGTTCCGCAAGCTCGAGAAGAAAGTGGTGCAGCTCGAGGCAGAGATCGCCGAGCGGAAAGCACTGGAAGAGCAGCGGGAAGCGGCAATCAAGGTGCTGGAACAGAAGAACGCCGAGCTTGAGCGTTTCACCTACACAATCTCGCATGACCTGAAAAGCCCCCTTATCACCATCCAGGGCTTTGCCGGCCTGCTGAAGGAGGATGCCGAGAAGGGGGACCTGGTCCGGATCCAGGAGGATATAGGGAGGATCACCGAGGCGGCCGGGAAGATGCAGGATCTCCTGACCGATCTCTTCAACCTCTCCCGGATCGGTCGGATTGGAAGCCCCTACGAAGACGTACCTCTTGGCACGGTGGCAAAGGAGGCAGTCCATTTCCTCTCAGGACCAATCTCACAGAAGAGGATTGCAGTCGAGGTCGAGCCGGATCTTCCTGTGGTGCACATCGACCACGCACGGATCCGCGAGGTATATACCAACCTCATCGAGAATTCAATGAAATTCATGCACGATCAGGAATTTCCAAAGATCTGGATCGGGATGCGGAGGGAAGGAGATGAACCGGTCTTCTTTGTCAGGGACACGGGGATGGGTGTAGAGCCACGCTACCTCTCAAAGATCTTCGGGCTTTTCGAGAAGATGGATGGGAGATCGGAAGGCACAGGCATCGGCCTTGCTATCGTGAAAAAAATAATCGAGGCGCATGGGGGGCGCGTCTGGGCCGAATCGGAAGGACCCGGGAAGGGCACGACCATCTGCTTTACCCTGCCGGGTAAAAAAACCCCCTGATTTTTACCGGGATATTCGCAAAAATAATGAGAATGAGGGGTATTATCATATTTTAAAAAGGTGCAGTATAATGTACCAGGAACATGCTGATCTTTGACCTCGTCATATGGATGCTCATCATCTCCGGGTTGGCGATGTGGGCTCTCGGGCTATATGGACGAAGGTTTGTCCCCCGCGTGTCCGCAGCAACCCCCTATGTCATCCTGATGTTCTCTGCGGGGGCATGGGCGATGCTGTACGCACTTGACCTCCTTGCACCTACCCTCGCGTTGAAGGTCCTCTTCCATAACCTCCGGTTCGTGTTCCTTCCTTTCATCTCTGTCCTTGAGGTCTGGCTGGTCATTGCGTTTGTCCGAAAGAACGAATGGCTGAGGCCGGACTGGGCAGCGGCAGTGTGTGTTATCCCGGTTGTTTCAGTGGCACTCGCGCTCACAAGCCCGCTTCACACGCTGTTCCGGTATAACTTCTCGATTGATACATCAGGGCCCATTGCAGTGCTCCAATACAATGAAAGCCCATTTTTCACACTCTTTATCCTCTACTCGCTTGCACTGCTGGTACTTGCGATCATTATCCTCGCAGTTGAGAGTCTCCGACAGGGAACCCTTTTGCACGAGCAGACCCTCCTGCTCCTGGCCGCCCTTGCGTTTCCAACGGTAGTCAATTACCTGAATGTGCTCGGTGTCTCCCCCGTCCAGGGTGTGAATATGACCACGCCCCTCCTGTGGATCTCTGCCATCCTCTATACCGCCGCACTCTTCCGCTATCGATTCCTTGACATTATCCCCATAGCCCGGAGCAGGCTGATCGAGACCATGAACGCGCCCCTCTTTCTTCTCGATATGGACGGGCGTATCGTTGATCTGAACCCCGCAGCATGCAGTCTCCTCTCCCTCCCGCGGGAATCAGCCCTGGGAAAAGAGATCACCACGCTTACCCCCTCAAATCCAGCATTCCTCGCCCTTTGCAGGTCAGAAGGTGCAACACACAACGAACTCACGTGGGATGAGGGAAGCTCCATTTTGTTTTTCCAGGGCTCTGCCGAGTTGCTGCGCACACGGGGAGGCCATCCGGATGGCCGACTTATCCTGTTGCAGGACATTACCAATCTCAAGCAGATTGAACAGGCGCTGCGGGAGAGCGAGGAAAAATTCTCCCGGGCATTCCGGTCATCACCCTACGCTATCACCATCACCCGCATGGATGATGGACTTATCCTCGATGTAAACGATGGGTTCGCGCAGATCACAGGGTATAGCCCCGCAGAGGTCGTGGGAAGAACAAGCATTGACCTTCACCTGTGGGCCAATGATACCGACCGGGAATCCATGGTGAATGACCTGCGGGCGAATAAACGGGTGTATGGCCGGGAATTTCCGTTTGTCAAAAAATCAGGAGCAATTCTTACGGGCCTCTTCTCAGCAGAGGTCATCATTGTCCAGGGCATCCCGTATATACTCTCCAGTATCAATGATATCACCGACCGCAAGAGAGCGGAAGAGCAGCGAGAGAGCCTCATCCATGAACTGGAGTTGAAGAATGCAGAACTGGATCGGTTCACCCACACGATATCCCACGATCTCAAGAACCCGCTCTTCGCCATCAAGGGGTTTGCCGAGATCCTCAAAGAGGATTTGAGCGGGGGGGATTTGGAGCAGGTTCAGGCTGACCTTGCACGCATTACTGCTGCCGCGGATATAATGGAGCATCTCATCACCACTCTCCTCACGTTATCCAGGAGCGGGCGCAGTGTCGATACCCCAAGCCCCGTTCCCATGACTGAAATAGCCCGGGAAGCGGCAGGTTTACTGGACGCCCCAATCAGGGAACATGGGGTGAATGTTGTCATACCAGATCATCTTCCCGTCGTCAATGGCGACAGGCAGAGACTCCTCCAGGTGATGATGAACCTCATCGACAATGCCATCAAGTTCAGGGGAACGCAGCGGTTCCCGAAAGTCGAAGTGGGAGTGTATAAAAAAGGGGAAGAGACCATCTTCTTTGTCCGGGACAACGGAAGGGGAATTGCTCCAGAAAAGAGAGAGGAGATATTCGGCCTCTTCAAGAGACTGAATACGGATATACAGGGAAGTGGTATCGGGCTCACTACAGTGAAGCGTATCATCGA
>JAKPPB010000117.1 GCA_029547605.1 Methanobacteriota archaeon
ATTGCTTCACAAATCCGAACAAAAGGAGAGAGATCATGCCTGAGGACAACATACTGACTTCGGGAACGGATGACACCGTTACCCCGGATGAGGGAACAGAGCAGGGAACTTCCGTTGACGAGACAGAGGTCAAGGAACCCGAAGCGGAAGTGAAGGAGCCTGAAGAGGGCGAGAAGGCAGACGAGGAGAAGCCGGACGAGGACGAGGAAAAGAAAGAGTCCGAAGTGCCGGAGAAGTACGACATCAAACTGCCTGACGGTATCGAGATGGACGAGACAGCGCTTGAATTGTTCTCACCGCTCTTCAGGGAGATGGAACTGAGCAACGAGAAGGCGCAGAAACTGACCGATGCCTATGTCGAACTCCGCAAGAGCGAGATGAAGGCATACGCCGACCAGGTGGAGAAGTGGAAGTCCGACGCAAAGAGTGACGCTGAATACGGGGGGAGGGCGTTCAAGGAGAACGCAGGACTTGCGAGCAAGGCGATGAACGAGGTCTTCTCCGACAAGACCATTGCCCTTCTGGATTCCGTGGGCTTCACCTCACACCCTGAATTGATCCGTGACCTGTGGAAACTGGGCACTCGCATGGGTGATGACAAATGGGTCGACGGCAGGGGGAGTAAGGCGGATGACGAGTCCAACCTGACGGCGGAACAGAAACTGGCGAAGAGGTACGCAAAGACATAAGCGGATGAAGTTAGTCAACTGAATAGCAACAAGTGAGGGCCGCCATTGAGCGGTCTTTTTTTATGTCTGAAAAGGAGTGATCTGAGATGGCAACAGAGATCGGAAACAAACTGAACCTTATCGATGTAGCGAAGATGCTTGACCCGTCCGGCAACATCGGGCCTGTCGCGGAGATACTTAGCGAGACCAACCCGATAATCGAGGACATCCCCTGGAAGGAAGGCAACCTTCCTACAGGACACCGCATCATCCAGAGGGCAAGTATCCCTACCCCGACATGGCGCAAGCTGAACGAGGGTGTCACCGACACCAAGGCGACCACGAAGCAGATAGACGAGACCTGCGGGATGCTCGAAGCCTACTGCTCGGTGGACAAGAAGATCGCAGACCTGAACGGCAACACTGCCGCATTCAGGGCAGGACAGGACAAGGCACACATCGAGGGCATGTCCCAGGAGTTCTCCGACACCCTGTTCTACGGCAACGCACTGACCGCACCTGAAGAGTTCAATGGCCTTTCCGTCAGGACTAACGCGCTCGGCACCTACGTACTCGGCGGGGGCGGGACTGACGACGGGACTGACTGCACCTCGATATTCCTTGTCGGTTGGGGGCCGATATACGGCATATTCCCACGGGCTTCCAAGGCAGGACTCGTGATGGAGGACAAAGGGCAGGTCACTCTCGGAGACGCGACCAACGGCTGGTACGAGGGCTATAGGACTCACTACGTGTGGGAATCCGGCCTTGCCGTTGAGGACGCACGCTACCTCGTCAGGCTTGCCAACATCGACGGTTCCGCACTCGCGACCTATGGGGCTTCCTCCGACTCTTCGATCAATTTAATCCAGTACATGATCCAGATGCAGAATCTTCTCCCGAACCAGAACGCCTGCCGTCCCGTGTTCTACGTGAGCAGGACTGTCAAGACGTGGCTGGACATCATGATCCAAGACAAGCATAACGTGTACCTCACACTGAACGACTACGCCGGAAGGCCGACCACGTTCTTCCGCGGCATCCCGGTCAAACAGTGTGACTCGATAGTCAGCACCGAGTCCCAGGTTTCCTAGTGGGCTTAACAGAAACTGAAAAGGAGAGTGACCAGACATGGCTTTTGTAGATAGCGACCTGCAATTTGCGGATGCTCTTGATCTTTCGAGCGGGACAAACGGGACTGCCGCGGCCCACGACTGCACTAATTACATCGACCTTCAGGCAGCGGACAGGCTTGCAGGCAGGGTGGTCTACCTGAACATCGTGTTCACCACTGCTATGGACAGTAAGGAAGAGGACGCAACCATCACCTTTGACCTTGAGGCGGACGCTGACACCACGTTCAGCTCCGGCGCGGTCAATATCTGGAGTTCGCAGACCTTGGCCGAGGCGGGAGATGTATGTCAGGGAACTGATGTTATCCAGGTTCCCATCAGCGTTCCTTCGGGACTGCGTTACCTGAACCTTGAGTACACCATCGGGAATCATGCGGCAACGGCGGGGGTATTTGACGCTTACATCACCCTTGACGCACAGAGTGCCAACGTAACCGCATAGGGTGGTAACACGTTATGAAGCAGTACCTATGCACACGGAAATGCCAGTTTCCGGGACAGCATAGACGGCGCGAGGGGGAAATCTGTTGGTTCGAAGACGGGGTTTCCCCCCCGCCTCATTTTGTGCCGGTCGACGAACCTGGCAAGGAACCCGACGTTAAAGCGTCCATCAGGATGAAGCACGACGATCTTCTTGCGATGGCGCAGGCGCAGGGACTTGAAGTGGACGAGGGCATGACGAAGAAAGAAATACTTGCCCTCATGGAAGGGGATGAATAAATGGCTGTAGGAAGGGCAAACAAGTTCGGCGCGGCTCTCGCTAAAAGGTTGACCGATGTCGATGCC
>JAKPPB010000012.1 GCA_029547605.1 Methanobacteriota archaeon
AACATCGTGAACCCATATTCCTGCGCGAGGGCCCACTCGACCGCTTCCTTCTCCTCCTTGCGGAGCTCGAACTGGCGATTGAAACTCTCTATGGTCGCCTCGGGATTTTCCACCTTGCTCTCCAACGAGATTTGGAACTGCTCCCTCTGCTGTCCGAATCCCTGCTTCAGTTCGTTCAAGACTCCTGGGAGGCTTGAAAGGAGCTTGTCGGAGACATGCCTGTAGGATGCAGAGACCTCTGTCTTGGAGATCATTCCATTCGTGCAGACCAGTCTCAGGGTGAACGTCGAAATTGAAAGAGCTGCCAACCCGACTTCCGAGTTGCTCACAGAAATGCCAGGCGTCATCCTGTCCCCGTTGATCCGGAAGGTTTCTCGATCATCTGGGACGCTGACCAGCATGAACTCGTTATCCAGCGAGCATTGAACTCGGGTGTTGGGTTTGTATCCGTGCTCGAGCAACCTATCGAGAACCTCCTTGTTGTCTGTGGGAATGTATCTGGGGGTGAAGATTGCCCTGACCTCACCTTGGTCGAACCGGAAGAACAGCTTTTCATTCTTTTCGTGCTTTATCCAGTAGTTAAGATGGTTTTGCTGGAGATCTGTCGGGCATTTCCTCAAATAGTGGATCGGGATTCCCAGCCGGTAACAAATGCTCTGCTGCGCTATAGGTCGCATGTTGTAGGTCGCACCCGAGATGCAAACCCGTTCTAGGTCCGCAAAGGAGACGTCATCGACAGGAATCAGTCTGTCCTCATGGAACCTAGCCATGCCGCTAACTCGGTCGTAGACCTTCTCAAGCGTCGTCATGTTTGACATGCTTCTCCCTCCTTTCCCAACCTAGCCTTAGGTTGTCTTCTCTTTGACTTAAGACGAGCCCCTTGATCAGGGGAATTCGCCCGAATGTCAGTTATGATTTCAGGACCGGTTTCATCCGACTGCTCGCTCGGGGTTTCCGTTTCATTCTCATTGACGAGAATTCCCGGTTGCCCCAGATCGAAGAGAACGATACTGACTGGCAGATTGATGACGGGGGAAAGCTGCTCCATTTCCTTCTGAACCAGTTCCCTGGTACTC
>JAKPPB010000017.1 GCA_029547605.1 Methanobacteriota archaeon
GCCCTGCGCCAGGGCATGGTGGAACCCCGCCCGCAGTGCGGCGCCCTTGCCCTGGTTGGGGACCTGCCGCAGGACGACGGCACCGGCTGCTTCCGCGGTTTGGGCGGTTTCGTCGCTGGAGCCGTCATCCACCACCAGCACCGGCAGGTGTGCCTGTGCCGCCCGGATGACGGGGACAATCCGCCGGGCTTCGTTGAATGCCGGGATGAGGGCAAGGATGGGGATGGGGGTCATGCAGGGAATTGTATCATGCCTGCATCCGCCGGGGGATGACTATTTTGTGTTGTACCTGGATTCCAATTCGAACCCTGGATGATTAAGGTGAATGATCCATTCCCGGCTGCGTTTGTCTTCCTCCAACAAGCTGTTTTTCAGCCCTTCCTCAATAATGTCGCAGGTCAGCCTGCCATAGGGGCTGATGATTCCCTTCAGAAAAACAGCTTTCTCCGATTCATCCTCCAGGCATTCCCGGGCTTTATTGGTGGAGACTTTGCGTGTCAGGATGGGGTCTTCCCCCTTCATTGAAATGACATTCCATCCGCCATAGCGCCACTTCAAATATAATCGCCGGATACCCGATGTGAACGCAATGGTGAGGACCAGCCAGGTGAAATTTAGGAGCAGACCCGACCAGAACCACTCCCGTAAATCGATCAATGGAAACATGATGCATCTCCTGTGGAAATTTTTCCTCACCTGTTCAACGATGAGGGACACATACAGTTTCATTTTACATCATTGAGTGCGGATGTCTTCCCTTCTGCCGGTGGATGATCCATTCTCGTCCCTGTCAAGGCTGAGGTCGCGGGTTCGAATCCCGTTGGGTTAAATCAAGCCCCTCCCCAAATTCTGTGAATTTGGAGAGGGGGACGGGCGTCGAGTTCGCTGACCCGCCTGCAGGAATCTTTGTAAGGGCGAGGCATCCGGAAGCGGCAGAACGGTTGAACCAACACATTTCATGCCGGATGCTCACCTGCACTGCACCAAATGCAGTGCGGTGCAAGTGTCGCCCCTACTGCGCGGCACGCTGACCCGTCTGCAGGAAGTAAACCCCTCCCCAATCCTCCCCAAATTCTGCGAATTTGGAGAGGGGGGCAGGTGTCGAGTTTGCTGATCCGCCTGCGGCAATCTTTGTAG
>JAKPPB010000038.1 GCA_029547605.1 Methanobacteriota archaeon
ATCCCAAAATGTGCTACGGTCTGGATGGATTCTTCATCAAATCCATCGATTATAGGCATATTTTAGGTTTTTAACCAAGGGTACAAAGATCTTTCGGTCGTTTAATTCGGGATCTTCAAGTTTTTACTGCGAATTGTGGGATAGTAATAGGACGTGGTGAATTGGGATTAGGCTCATCGTTATGGTCACGATATACCCAAGTAACAGTGTTGGCGATAACCGGTCTGTACCTGATCAGCCTGGATATATTCCGGTCGCAGGGTATGAGATCAATATTATATCCTGCGATTTTCGTGTTAGTCACTTTGATAGTAATTAATGGTGCAACATATGGATATGTTGAAGGTATAAAATCTGGTGAAAATTTAAGAATGCAGCGATTGAACGCAGTAAATTCCATTCTTCACTATAAAACAGCGGATCTTGTTCTCGATGAGTTGAATCTTTTTGATAGCCCTGAATATATTCTCAAACAGATAAAAACCCTTGATTATTATAATCTCAGTGTTTTTTATAACCGCGATCACTTACTGTCTCATTGACGATATGATCCAGCTGGTCCTGCCATGAATTCCATGAAAAATGGTCTTCCGCGGTCTTCAGTAAATTTCTTGATATCATTTCCCATAATGCTTGGTTTGTATAAAGACTCACTACTTTTTCAGCAAATTCCTGCGGATCATCAGTGATGAAGGAATTGTAACCATCACACAGATATGCGCCTTCTGCTCCGACCGTAGTTGTTACAAGGGGCATTCCGGTCGACATGCTCTGGATTATTTTACCCTTCAATCCAGAGCCATACCTGATGGGTGCGACAAAGACTCTGCATGTATCGAGATATTTTCGCAATTCCCTGCAATATCCTAATACAATGATATTTTCCTTGGCAAGTGTCCGGAGATTTACAGGAGGATTCTCCCCGATTATTAACACCTTTACCTCTGGAAGCATCTTGCATATAAGAGGGAAGATTTGCTTTAAGAACCAGATTATTCCATCGGTATTCGGATGGTGGTTGAAACTACCAATAAAAAGCAGATCTTTGCGGTCAGTAAATTGGTTATTCGATGGAGAAAGAGGATATATATCTGGCACAATATCGATAGGAACGTCATTACAGTGTTCAATGAGGATTTTTTTATCTACATCGTTAACAACCAGAATACGGTTTACTTTAGAGAATAAACCTATTTCAGATTTCTTCATATGTTCTGCATATCGCATGAGTTTGTCATCGTTGGCGATGAGGGCGTACCTTGATAAACGTATGTACATCAAATCAACAGTATCATAAATGACTGCAGCATTGGGACAATACCTCTGAATATTCTGAATGAATTTCAATGCCACACGCAACCTGCCTAAAATTACTATATCAAAACTTTTTCCATTTTTTTTCAAATAACTCCTGTAAAAAAGTGCATGACGACCATACAGGACTTCGATTCCATCTTGTTGTAAAAACTCGATATATTCAGTACAATATGTCGGTTCACTTTCCAAAAATGTAATTTTATGTCCTTTTTCCGACAAGGACCTGAGGATTAACCATAATCGGTGAGATCCTGAATCTCGGTCATAGGTGGGAACGTGATAATCAATAACCAAAATATTTTTTCCACTTTTATGTGTGCGGGCATTAAATTCGTTGGATTCGGTCGGATTTTGATGATTATGACACAGGGTCTCACTCCATTTTTGGAAAAATTTTTCTTTATTTATCACTTGGTATGCTTTACTCCCTTTTTGCGGGCATTTCTTCCCTGTACTTCCCTCAAAGTGAATTACCAAGGATAATGGCTGATATAGTACTTGGTATCCTAAATTCCATATCGAGAGACAGAGATCAGTATCCTCGTAGTATGCAGGAGCGAATTGGATATCGAAACCTTTCAGTGAATGAAAAAGGTCGCTTCTGATCATCAGTGCAGCACCTGAACAGTAATCGACAGGGCGGACGAAATTATACCAAGGTTTTGATGCAGGATTATTCCTGCCGTAATTCCTGGCAGACCCGTCAGCCCAGACAATCCCTCCGGCTTCCTGCAATGTCCCGTCTGGATATACCAGACGGGCACCAACAGCTCCGACCTTTTCGTTGGCCATAACAGCAATGAGTGGATTCAGCCAGTTTTCCGTGACAAGCGTATCATTATTTAAAAAAACAATGAAACGCCCCCTGGAAATATTCAGGCATCGATTGCATGACCAAAGGAATCCGGAATGCGTTTCGTTTCGAATGACTTTTACGTGCTCAACAGATTTTAACCAAATACTTGTTTCGTCAGAAGAGCAGTCATCGATTATGATAAGTTCATACGGTGAACAAGTATTTTTAAGGACAGAATTTAAGCATTGCTGGGTGATGTGAATCTGGTCATGGACAGGGATTACTATTGAAACATCTGGTGATTCTGAATGAGGAAAAACAAGCTTCTTGGACCTGTAACAATTAGTAGTATATTGTATTACATTCTCTATTTTTTTATTGTCGCGTATAATAAAAGGATCAGGAAACCTGATGATATTGAAAATCCTGAAAAAGGAATGGATCTGGTTTTTTAAAATAAAAAATGAGGAGAGCATTATCTACTTATCATATATTCTCAAATCTCCATAATAAATATTGTTGGTTAGGAAGATATCATAAAATGAGAGAATTCTATTTGTAAATGGCATTACATCAATGCTATCCCCCTTTACTGATTTCTTGCTGGGAACTGATGTGAAGCCCGCTCCAGAATCCTATACTTCACCACCAGCAAAGAAGAGAGCCCATCATTACTTTCACCCCACCCCCCTTTCACTTATAACCCCGGCCGTCCAAACAGAGAGAAGAAAAGATGAAACTGATCCACGTCGCCGACACCCACCTCGGCCTCTCGCAATTCAACCGCCTCGATCCCGAATCGGGCCTGAACCTGCGGGAGAAACAGATATATGAGAATTTTTTATCGTCTATCGATCGGATCATCGCTGCTAAACCTGATGTGCTGGTTCATGCGGGAGACCTTTTTGACCAGGTAAAACCAAAGACCAGGGCTTACACGACCGTCCTTGAATCACTCGAACGGCTCCATAGCGCTGGAATCCCTCTGGTCGTCATCGCGGGAAACCACAGCATGGTGAAGACGCGATACACGACGTCCCCCTTCGAAGTGCTTGCCTACCACCCGGGGGATATCGTTGCTGCCTACTCGTTCTGTTACGAAAAGAGAGAGATTGGAGACTGCATGTTTCACCTCATCCCGAACATGCTTCGCGCAGAAGATTACCGGAGTGCATATGATGCTGTGGATCTCTCGAACAATCACCACAACGTGCTCGTGACTCACGGGCTTGCTACCCAGGTAAGAGACCTGAGACTGGCAACAGTCGCAGAACATGAACTGGACAGCACCATCCTCTCTGACTCGTTCGATTACATCGCTCTCGGCCACTACCATTGCCAGTCACAGATAACCGGCAATGCCTGGTATTCTGGTTCCATCGAGTACCTCACCTATGGGGAGATCTCTGATTCAAAGGGAGGCCTCCTTGTCAGCCTCGGCTCCAGTACCGTCACGCGATTCCCGCTTCCTCACACACCCATGTTCGATCTCGGGACGATACCCTGCGAAGGAGTTACTGCCGGAGAGATTACTGGCGAGATTATCACTCGGGTGGAAAAGAGAGATATTCCTCTTTTTTCCATGGCCCAGATAACCCTCGAAGGCCTCTCCCGGGAACATGGAAAGGGGCCGGATACACAGGAGCTGATTCCCGTCAGGGAGAGATTGCTGGATCTCAAGATCCGGGTAAGGGCTTCTGATACAGGTCAGGCCGTCCCCCTCCAGCAGGATGTGAGGAGTGTCGACTACCTAAAGGAGTTCTCCTCCTTCCTTGAAAAGCAGCAGATCCCTGCCGTCCAAAAGGAGTATGTCGGACGGTGCGGTCTTAAAGTACTCGGGCTGGTGATGGAGCGGCACAGGGAGGAAGCGGAGTGATCATCGACCGCCTCATCATGAAGAATTTCAAGCGATTCCGACAGCAGGAGATCCGATTCAGGGACGGCATCACAGGAATCCTTGGCAACAACGGGGCCGGGAAGAGCACCATCGTTGAGGCCATCTTCTTTGCGCTGTACGGCGTCCAGGCAACGGGTATTCTCTCTGAATATATCGTCTCCTCGTTTGCAAGCCCGAGGGAAAAATGCGAGGTCCGGCTCGATTTCAGGGTTGGCGGTGACGAATACACCGTTCTCCGTACGTTCAGGAAAGGAAAGACTGTCCAGCATGATGCGACATTCTACCGGCAGGGAAAACTCCGTGCGACTGGTGTGAGCCAGGTCGAGACAGAGGTCAGGAGAACGCTCGGTATGGGGCCGATTGATTTCCGGAACACCGTCTATGCAGCCCAGAAGGACCTCCTCACTCTGCTCGAACACACTCCGGGGAAACGCAAGGAATGGTTCCTTCGCGCACTGGGGATCGACTACCTCAAGAACGAGAGTGACAGGGTACTCAAGGAGCGGATCGATGCAAAGGAGCGGGAACTACAGTTAAGGGAGGGCGAGCTCAAAGGACTCCTTGATCGGCATGATCCGGACACAGGGCGAAACCTGGAAGTTAACGCTGACGAATGCAGAGTCGCTTTGAGGGATCTCGCACGCGAGCGTGATAATCACGTTACCCAAAGAGAGGCCATTGTCCGGGAAATGCAGGATTTTTCCGAGAAGAAGACTGAACACACCCGACTTGTAGAACGGCAGCGTTCGCTTCTCGCTGAAGTCGCGGGGCTCCAACAACAGAAGGACCTGGTCAACGCACAGGTTGCCGCATTAGCCGGACAAGAACAGGAATACAGGCACCTCGAGCACGAATTGTCCGGGTTTGAGGCGAAGGTTCAGCGGCTCTCGGAGTTACGTGAGCAGAGAAGGGAATTCGATCGCCTGCTCTCAAACCGGAGGTTTGCAGAGCAGGAATGCAGGGATATCGAGGCTAGGATCGATAAGGAGCGTGCGAAGAGAGGAGCACTCGATCGTGAAACTGACAGGCTTTCATCCCTCAGGAAGGGTATCCGTCGACATCTCGGAATTGGGGCCGATGTTTCAGATCAAGCCCTTGAAGAGGAGGTTGCATCGAGGGAAGCGCGTATCATTCATGCCATTGGAAATGTCTCGGCGAGGCTTGAGCACCTGGTCAACGAAAGGAAAGCGATCGTTTCAGACTGGAACGTGATAGAGTCTGCCGGCCCTGACGGGGTCTGTCCCCTCTGCCGACAGACACTCGGCGCCCATTTCTCCCGGATAGAGGATGAATTCTCATCACGGCTTGAACAGGTCGAAGAAGCTGCGCTCCGGGCATGCGGCGAGGAGGACCGCCTCAACAGAGAGAAGGATTTGCTAATCAGGCAGAGGCCAGTCCTCCAGGAGATCCGTGAGATCACCGAAAGGCTCAAAAGTCGCGATTCCATTGATGCTGACCTCCGGGAACTATCCGTGGTGTTGCAGGAAAAAAAGGCATCCCTTGCCACCATAAACGAACAGATTCAGAGCATGGGGTTTGACGAGGCCCTCCATGCAGCTACTGAAAAGGAAGTTGCGGAACTCGAACGCCTCCACAGGCGCTTCGTCGATATTGGCAGGATCATTGCGCATGCAGATGCCCTGAAGAACCAGGGAATCGATCTCGAACTCCGGATTGGACAAAAGAAGGAAGAACTCACTACCGTCAGGGACCAGATTGACCAGACCGGGTTCAACCCCAATGAGGGGATCCGGCTCGAAGAAGCTCTTTCAGCTGTTGATTCCGCAATCCGTGCATCAGAAGCTGAAATTGCACGTACCACTGAGCGGATCAGATATCTTGAGGAGTTGATCGAGAGGCACAGAAATGAGGAAGCAGCAATCACACGTCTGAAAGCGCAGACCTTCGCACTTGGTGAGGAGACAGGACTCCTCCGCCTCACACGAACAGTGATCGGGGAGTATGTGCTCTACCTGATGCAGGTCGTCCGGAGTCGAATCGAGGCTGAAGTCAGCCTCGTACTCGCTGAGATTACGGGAGGCCGTTACGAGCAGGTGCTGCTTGACGAAGACTTCAACCTCCTCGTCAGGGATATTGACAATGATTATCCCATCGAGCGATTCAGCGGCGGAGAGCAGGATGACATCGCTGTCGCCCTCAGGATTGCCCTCTCAAGGTATCTTGCAGGGCTTCATCAGGTTCACGAGAGCACCCTGCTCATATTTGACGAGATATTCGGTAGCCAGGACGAGGAACGCCGGAACAACCTCCTTACAGCGCTTCGAACACAGGAATCGAGGTTTCCTCAGATCATCCTTATATCCCACATCCCTGACATCCAGGGCGAGTTCACAAACACCCTGATGGTAGAGATAGGAAGCGATCTCTCAAGCAGGGTTCAGGAGGTGACGTGATGTCGAAGGACCACATCCCAAAGATTTCAGCGGAGGCAACCGCGAGACGTATCCGGGCAATGGTTTCGGAAGACCTTGCCGAACGCTTGTGTCGGGAAGAAGGAGTCACAAAGGACGATTTTCATTCCTGCACCCCCGTCCCAAGCCGCGAGGTATGTGGCGTGGACGGGAGCAATGCACTCCTGCTTGAATCGGGGAGCATGGGGGTCACGGTGTACCGTGCAGCCCAGAGCACCTTCTTTGACCGGGAGCGGGTCAAAAGATCGCTCTCGCCACTCTTCTTCTCTCTTATCGGTCCCGCTGAAGAAAACGAGGACTTTCCCGGACTCTACATGGAATGCTTCGGGCAGCCGCCGGGCTCTCAGCTTGGAAACGATGACCGCACACGCACTGCGGGTGTACTTCGTGATACCCTGGAGTTCTGGGTCACACAGCAGATGGCACATTCCCTTTCATCGGGGGCCATTCTCCTCCGCGATGGGCCACTCCGTGTCTCCCATGCGAGCCATGACCCCGTCCTCTCCGGAATTGCCCGGGTATGCAGGGACCAAAAGATCGATCTTGTTGGGGTAAGCAAGAAGACATCGGCAACCTGGGGAGGGGGGTACCCACTTCTTCCATCAATTGCGGCGCTTGCAGATACATTCGGGATCCCGGCCCCATGGTGGATGCGGATCGACCTGGACATGCTCGACCACACCCAGTACGCACAGTGGCAGCATGGCCAGCCATATGTCGTATGCCTCCACCGGAGGGCAAGGGCGCTCATCAAGGTTGACCTGGTTTTCGGGCTCCATGACCAGCAGGTTTCCGAGATCATGAGTCGCCTTGCAGGGTGTTCAGGGGATGGGAGGGTTCCAGGTTACCCCTACCCCCTGCTCGATGCCCACAGGACGGTGGTGCTGACCAGTGAGATAGTGGAGGAGGCAAGGTCTGACCTTATGAGACGCCTTACTTCTTCCGGACTGAAAAGACGAACATATGAGATCCTGTTCGGAGATTATCATGATGAATTTGCGCGATATTGATGCGGGTGACCCATCGAAATACCGGTTGATAGGGCGATCTGTCCTCTCGTATAAGTTTATTGCACCCTATGATTCTGAACTCTACATCGGCCAGATCAAGAAGATCACCGATACCGCGAAGAATGTGACATTTTTTGCAAAGATCACCGATCTCTCTCATGACAGTAACTTTGCAGATTCCCGCTGGGACACGCGGGTCTATACCGAGGAGTTCTACGGCCTTGGGGAGGATGTCTTCCTCGCGGTGGATGCAGTCCCTCTGGGATACGTCGAGAATTCGAGCGGGACATTCCATAAGCCACGCACGATCCCCTCGAAGTTCTCCCTGGTCGATGATCCTGCCGGTGAGGACTTTTCTTTCCTGACCGATCTCATGGGAGAGATCGAGGTTGGCCTCATGCGAAGCGGACAGGACGTGATTCGTGACGTGGCCGTCCGTATCCCAAGTCGGATTCTCCCCCAGCACATGGGTGTATTTGCAACGACAGGGATGGGCAAGAGTAATTTCATGAGGGTATTTTGTGCTTCCTGCATGAAGGAAAGGAAATTCGGCCTCCTCATCGTGGACCCCCACGGCGAGTACGTACGCGGCGGCAGATCATCCATTGGCGAGCCAACATCCGGCCTGGTCCATTACACTGCGGGGAGGGAGGGACTCTCAATATTTACGATACGGTCCGAAGATGACCGCAGGAAATATGGGTTGAACCGGCTCTCCATCGAGTACGACGATTTCAGGATGGGAGACCTCGCCATCCTCTACGACCTCTCCCCGGCTCAGGCTGAGATCGTGGAGGCGTTCTCCGGAGTTCCCGGAAGCGAGGTTATCGGGTTCTTCAAGTCGATCGATCCTGAGATCTTCCCTGTCAGGGACCCCGCCGCATCAGGCATCAGCGAGGGGAGCCTCGCGTGGAAGATACGAAACTCCATGGGCGGTCCTGTCCGTGTTATCAAGAGCCATATCGAGAACATCGTCAATGGCAACAGGGCGTTCTTCAAGCCGAGGGGATCATCCATCCCCGAGATAATCGCCCACCTGCACGATAACCGCGTGGTTCTGGTGGACATCCCGGATATGAGCGAGCGGAGCGAGCTCTTTGTCCTCTCGATCATCACCCGCACCATCATGGAGCGGCACCGCTCTGATGCACGGACATTCGGGATTGACGAACGGCATGAGTCCGCCCATCAGGTCCTTATCACAATCGAAGAGGCCCAGCGGGTGCTCGCAAGTGGCGGCGCCTCAACACAGGTCTTTCGCGAGTGTGCCATGGAAGGAAGAAAATTCGGGGTCGGGCTCTGTGTCATCACTCAGCAACCGAAAAATATCGATCCAAGGGTACTCGCGCAGATCAACACCTTCGTCGTCATGGGGCTTGGTGACCGGGGAGACCGCGATATCATCATGGGGAGTGCCAAGCAGGACCTCTCAAAAATGGAGATCGAGATCCAGACCCTCGACAGGGGTGATGCGATCATCAGCACCATCGGCATCCCATTCCCGGTCAGCACCCGGATCCATAGGTTCGAGGACTATATCGGCGTGTTGAACCGGATCCATGATCCCTCTGTCGCTGATGGGCTTGAAAGGGGTTTCTGAGAGGAACTCCCTGCGGAACCTGAACGATCAGGACGAATCCATTCCAAGATGAATGATTTGATCACCCGGAAAGTGCCGTCTGATTGGGAGGGGGCCCCCTCCGAAACGCTCCAGACCGGGTATCTTAAAGTCGGATCCTTCATATTCATATGGTGATATGGTGTCTAGACCGGCAATCGATGCGGTATTCGAGGCGATGTTCATCCTTACAGATATACGGGTAATGCTTCGGGAGACAGCCCCAACCCACGTCCTCTCACCTTCCCAGAGGGAGGAAGCGCTCGCACTGCTTGACGGCCTTGAGGAGAAAGTACAGACCCTGCGCCGGGAGCTCCTGCCATGAAGTGCGCAGGCGCAATCGATGTGCGGGACCTGGACGAGTCATGCATCAACATCGATCCCATCCAGGTCGGAGGACGACTCACCCCCGAAGCAATGAAAGCGGTCATCGCGTACGGGGACGGATACTCGGTCTGCGATCACTGCCGAAAACCCTTCCGGCTCGACTTTATCAAGACTCCTCCTGTCGATGTCTTCTTCAGGGACCTTGCGGCATTCCTGCACATGGATGTCGCACGGGTAGTCCCTGGTGCACGCCGCGGCTTCCAGGCAGTGACAGACACCTGCGTCCAGAAGGGGGACCCGGTACTGATTACGGCCCTTTCTCATTATACCGAAGTGCTTGCCATCGAGGCAAGGGGGGGTCTCATCAGGGAGATACCAAAGAGCTCTGCAAATCTCATCACTCCCGATGCGGCTGCCGACAAGATAGAGTCTGTAAAAAGGGAGACGGGAAAGGCACCATCTCTCCTCTTCATCGACCAGGTGGATTACCAGTACGGAAATCTCCATCCCGTCAGGGAGATTGCAAAAGTCGCCCACCAGTACGATATCCCGGTCCTTGTCAACGGGGCCTACACAGTCGGGATCATGGATGTGGACGGGAAGGATCTCGGTGCCGACTTTGTCGTGGGTTCAGGGCACAAGAGCATGGCGTCTCCGGCGCCTTCGGGAGTGCTGGCCACAACCGCCGAGTGGGCAGACCGGGTATTTCGCACCACCTCGGTCAAGACAGACGTGACTGCCCGGACATTTGGGATTAAGGAAGTGGAGATGATGGGCTGCACCCTCATGGGAGTCACGCTCGTTGGGATGATGGCCTCGTTTCCACGCGTGCGCGAGCGGGTAAAACGCTGGAATGAGGAACTTTCAAACGGTGCCCTGGTCGTGGATGCATTAAGGCGAATCGAGGGGACCGAGATCAGGAGCGAATATCCCAGAAAACATACCCTCACCCGCGTGGACACAACGGGATCCTTTGATACGGCTGCGAAGAACCACAAGAAGCGCGGGTATTTTCTCTCAAGCGCCCTCATAGCCAGGGGCATCGCCGGCACGATCCCGGGTGCAACCAAGGTATGGAAGTTTAACACCTACGGTATGACACGGAGGCAGGCTGGCCACGTTGCATCTTCGCTTATCGAGATCGCAGAAGAAAACGGTCTCTCTGTGAGGTGATACAGCTTTTAAAGTGAAAGTGGCGATCTTTCACCTCATCTTACTCGATGCACATCTCCAGGAATACCTCCACTATGCGATCGTTGCGCACTTCAGGGTGGAACATCACTCCAAAACGCGGGTGATGGGGATCACGTATCGCCTGTATGCATGCAGATGAGACTGCCAGTATCTCCCACCCTGGGGGCGGCTCGCACGAGTGCGAATGGAGCTCGTATGCATGGAAGGACGGGAGCGGAGGGAGGAGAGGATGTGGCGCTGTCACATGAACTTCCGTCATCCCTATCTCGAATCCCTCTCTCACCGTTCCGCCACATGCAAGGCAGAGGACCTGCATGCCCGCGCAGATGCCGAGCACCGGAATTTCTGTCTCTTTCAGCCAGTCGAACCAGTCAATAGCGGAAAGAAAACCATTATCCTTCAGCGCAGTCCCGCAGATGATGACACCTTCGGTCTCTTCCGGGATGCCCCCCTCCATGTCTGCATAGTGCCGGTATCTCCAGGTTCTTTCGTTCCTCTCGACGATTCGCCCGACCGGAAGCACGAATTCATCCATCGAAAGGGACCCTGCCCGAAAGGCGGGGTCCACAAGAAGGATCATCGCTCCTCCAGGCGTGCCCGCTTCACGTCAAGGACACCCCTGTGGTTCCGGTACCAGGACTCCGATTCCTCGATGACGATCCTCCTGTGAAAAAAAGGAGCGTCCAGGACCAGTGTCTCGTACTCTCCACCTTCGCCTGTCAGGGTGATTCGAAAGTCCCGTGCATACTGCATCAGGATGGAGAGCGCGTCTCTGTCCAGCTCGCGTCCAAGCCAGGAGGCATCGAACGGAGCAGAGAAGACGCCTGACACAATCACACGGAAGCCGGATGTGATCAGCCGTTCCATGTAAGTGCCCGGATCGCTATACCAAAGGGGGTTGAAGCACCAGAGGTTCAGGTCGTGGCAGACACGCTGTATCCGGGTGGACTGGTATACCGACATAAGTGCGCCGGTCACCACGCCCTCGATACCATGGCGTTCGGCGGCAATCGCGAGAGCTCGGGACAGGTCATTGATCTCCTTCTCCTCGATCCCGGTCGTCACTTCCGAGACGAGCGGAAGTCCTGCGGCCCTGGCCTGAAGAGGGACCATATGCAGGTTCGGGGTATGGAAAAGATAACTCTCGGGATTTTCCGGGACCAGTGTGACAAGGCAGGCGACCTCGTCCTCCTGCATTGCACGGTAGCACGCAAAGAGCGAGTCCTTGCCACCTGA
This sequence comes from Methanobacteriota archaeon, assembly GCA_029547605.1. Taxonomy (GTDB): domain Archaea; phylum Halobacteriota; class Methanomicrobia; order Methanomicrobiales; family Methanospirillaceae; genus Methanolinea_A. The sequence goes on from JAKPPB010000038.1 coordinate 11,828, forward strand.
ACAGAGCACGCCGAGTCTCAACGAGTCCACACTCTTTCCCTCACATTCTGGCGTGTGAGCAGAAGAAATTCACGGCAACATGGCAGGACAAGATACCCGGGTAATTCCCACAGACCGGGTACCTTTCTGATGTTTCCTGGCGAAATCAAGCACCAAATACTCATCAGGTTTCGGCGCACACCTCTCAACAGCCTGACCGGTGATGATACCCTATGGGAAAGAGTGCCAGTCAAGGGACTATTACCCCCACCATGAAGAGAGTCGTCCTCTTCATCGCGGTGATCAGCAGTTTCCTCACTCCTTTTGACGGGTCCGCGGTCAATATCGCTCTCCCTGCCATTGGGGAAGAGTTCTCCCTTGATGCAGTGACTCTCTCCTGGATCACCACTTCGTATCTCCTTTCCATCGCTATTCTCCTCGTGCCGTTTGGAAAACTCGCTGACATGAGGGGGAGAAAACGGGTCTTCCTCATCGGGATCAGCACCTTCTCCACGGCGTCGATCCTGTTGGCATTCTCAGCCGATGCCGGCATTCTCATTGGTCTGCGCCTCCTCCAGGGGGCGGGTTGCGCAATGATATTCGGGACGAGTCTTGCCATCCTTTCCGCGGCATACCCCCCGGGGGAGCGCGGAAAAGTGCTTGGGATCACCATTGCCGCAGTATACCTTGGTCTCACGCTCGGCCCGTTTCTTGGAGGAATCATGACCGAGTGGCTTGGGTGGAGGAGCATCTTCCTTGTCAATGCTCCCCTTGGCATCCTCTGTATCCTCTTTACCATCTGGAAACTCCCGCTTGAATGGAGGGATGAGCCGGGTGGGAAGTTCGATATCGCGGGATCGCTTCTCTGGGCAGTATCTCTTATCGTTACCATCTACGGCTTATCGATCCTTCCTTCCCTTGCGGGAGTGGTTCTTATATGCACCGGAATCATCCTCCTCGTTGCCTTTGGAATCCTTGAACTCCGGGTCCCCTCGCCTGTGCTCAACATGCAGATGTTCCTTGAAAACCGTGTCTTTGCCTACTCGAACTTCGCTGCACTCATTAACTACAGCGCAACCTACGCGGTTACTTTCCTCCTCTCTCTTTATCTCCAGCTCGCGAAGGGGTTCTCAGCCGATTATGCCGGGCTGATCCTCGTAGCCCAGCCTGCGATGCAGGCGCTCTTTTCTCCAATGGCAGGAAAACTCTCAGATAAAATAGATCCTGGATTCGTGGCTTCTGCAGGGATGGCTGTCACAGTTGCTGGTCTCTTTCTCCTCACGTTCCTCGATGCAGGCTCCTCTATCCCCTTTGTGCTGGGCTGCCTTCTCCTACTTGGAGTGGGGTTTGGGTTCTTCTCGTCACCGAACACCAATGCCATTCTCGGCTCGGTGGACCGTCGTTCCTACGGTGTTGCGTCCGGCATGGTGGGCACAATGCGCCTTCTCGGGCAGATGCTTTCAATGGGGCTTGCACTGACCATCTTTGCAATCATGATCGGCAGAGAGGAGATTGGTGAGGGAAACATCCCGGAATTGATCGAGAGTATCCACCTCATGTTCCTGCTCTTCCTTGCTCTCTGCGTCATTGGGCTTGCCTTTTCCCTGGTAAGGGGAAAAAACGCGGTGATATGAACGAACGGGTCCGTGGTCCCTGAAATGCGGGAAAAAAGGGAAATACCTGTTTCCTGGAGAGAGGGAACGGGAGATCGGATCAGCGGGTGTCGTCCTTCTCTGCATCCTCGCGTTTCATGATCTTGAGTTCGCAGGTGCGGTCCCCGGTGCACATGCTCCTCACGAACCGCAGAGTGTATCCCGGGTTCAATTCCTCTACGGTCGCAATGGAGAACGCAAGACAACGTGAGAGCAGGTGCTCAGAGCCATTTCTCGTCTCCATCTCACAAAAGAGAAACGGGCAGCGCTTGATCATGAGGACTGCCCTCTCTGGACTGATAACAACTTCCTCGGTGCGGAGGTCCGGACCGAAGAAGACCCCGAATATCACCCGGAGCGTCTCCATCAGGTCGCGTGCATCGCGGACAGGAAGGTTTGCGCTGCCTGCAAGGACTTTTGCCTCACGTGCGAGGTGCACCCAAATCTGCTGTTCGAGTGTATCGTAGCGATCTCCCACCTCATTCCTGAAGGTGATGTCATACATCAGCGGGAGGCTCGTGACCAGCCGGGACGTGACCTGCCACTTCATCTCAGGCGTAAGAGGGTCCCTCTTTGTCATGCGGTGGTGTTGCCGGGCGGAAGTTATATGCCTTTTTGGTTCCCGCAGATCGATTCGGGGAAGACCCCACTATGGGAAAGTGCCTGATACTTCCGTGCATTCTCCTCAACGGCATGGGCGGAGGCATTCGCATAACAGTAGCGGCAGAGATGCATGCAGGTTGAATACTGTCCGATATCTTTGCTCGCGATACATCCGCACGCCCCTCTCTGGCCGGGATCCTTGAGGTGCCGGAACGGTATGCTGCGGGGGCGTTCAACCTTCTTGTTCTCTGGTTCGCCAAGAAACTGCATGAGTGCTTGATCGTGCCGGAACTCATCCCTCAACAGGTCTCCGCTGATGCACTGCCCCCTGCTGATGCCATAGGATGAGAGATCTCGCGGCTCCCCGCAGGCAGAGAGGGAGAGCCCCCATTCCGCATTCATGTCGGCCAGACCGCTGCAGAAGAGGTCGATGTCCTGGTCCGAGAACTCCCTGACATCAGAAAAACCGCCCTTTTCGAGGGTTCGGCGGACAGTTGGATATTTTTGTATGTCGATGAAACTGATCACCAGTCTGCGGGTATGCCTTTTCAGGCGAAATCCTATCTTCTCAACCCTCGAGAGGAGGTCATCAACGCCAAGAGAATCCGAGAGGAGCAGCGGGTCGTACCTCCAGACTACCCTTCCGGGCCCGATCATCCGGGAGAGTTCTAAAAAAGTCTTCACTCGTTCGGACAATTCAGGAATGCCCGGTTCGAGGCCTTCTGATTCGTAGTCGTTCAGGGTAAAGAGAAAATAATACGAGTAGCCCATCTCCCTAATTGAGCTGAGAGATGTCATGAAAGGCCTCGGGTTCTTGGACCAGAACGCGAATACCCGTGTATGCGCAAATGAGACAAAAACCCCCTGCCTATTCCAGGGGTTGATCCATGCAACGTGTCCCCGCATGAGCCGGTGGATGAACCATTCTCCGAAAAAGGCAGGGATGTCGGTTGATCTGCTGGCAGAGACGATTACAGGGGCTATTGCATCACGCCGGATCCCCTCATCGTCCATGATCTCCACGTGTTCCCAGCCTGCAAATCGTCCCATGTGACTCCTTCCATGTGCGTATGCGCCACAGCGTTATCAATTCCCCGACCACCCCAACCGGTCCGGCAACACATTCTGGCAAGCTATATCAAAAATGAGGGTCAATATCAGTGATTAGAGTTATTCATACCATATCTGGACAAGGGGCGGGCTATGGGCATCCGGTTTTTCCAGGGACAGAAGATCAAGTACGAGCATGAATTTTCCCAGCTCCGGGAGATCGTTGAGATTCTTCGCAAAGAGTACCCAGCGGAGCCCGTATATTTTCTCACTGGAGTGCTGGTGGCAAACGGCCAGATAGACTGTGTCATCCTCACAAAGAACGGACCGCTCGTCCTTGACCTGAAGGCATTCAGAGGCGAGATTACCGGTGTTGAGAATGGGAACTGGGTGGTAACGACCAAGGATGGCCCGATTCCCCTCCCGAATCTCTTTCTCCAGGCCAAGATACACCGGCAGGACTTCATTGACAGGCTGATACCAATCTGCAGGCAGCATTTTCCGCACATCGGCGAAAAAAACCTCCGAAAAATTAGTTCCTGGCTCTACTTCTGCCGCGGGAGCACCTTTGCGGAGGGGCAAATCGATTTTCGAAAAGTGAAGTGGTTCCGAATCGTCACTGCGGATGATCTCATCCAGAAGATGCGCTTCCTTGATTCAGGCTACACGTTGCGTATCCAGGACATGGATGCCATCGTCGATGGACTTGGACTCAGGGAATACTCCTTTGAGGATGGAAGCGCGCTTGTCCCCGCTTCCCGTAGAATAAGAAGGCCGCTCGTCTCCCGGACCACTCTCATTATCCTGCTTGCCATTTTCGGCTTATTCACCATCGGCATATTCATTGTGGTCACGTTTCCAGGCGCCAAAGTGGCGGCAGCGAATGCCCTCCAGGGGCTGATCACGCTGGTGGGTGGGTGGGTGCACCTCGTCGCCCAGGAGACTGTCAAGAAAAATTCCACACCAGAAGACAGCCAGCAGGCGATAATCTACCTGAACCGCTTCCGTGTCGCAGAAGGGCTGCTTCCCATCGCCTACGATGGCCGTGCATACTCGCTCGCGCTTGCCCGGGCAGAGGACATGGCAGATTTCAAGTACCTCAACTATACCAATCCCCAGACGGGCTCATCGGCGCTGGCGCTGAAGCGGTGGCATGGGTTCTCCGAGAACGAGACCCTGCTTGAGACACTGTACGGGCAATGGACTGGGTATACTCCAGGGATCGAGCGCCAGGCAATTGATGCCTGGATCACAGACTCGGGGAACCGTCAGCGTCTCTTCTTTGCACAAATCTCCGGGGCAATCGCCTGTTCAGAAGGGTACTGTTCATATATCGGGGTCCGCCCGGCCCCAACTGCCGTAAATGAGACGGCCAACAAGACAGCAAGCCTTGCGGCTGCGTAAGCGTGGGGGCTTTCAACCTTCCACAAGGATGCCATTGAGCGCACGGAACACCTGCAGCCGACCCATGACCGACGATATATGGGCATCCATGCCTATCTCTTTCTCCATTGCGATTATTTCCTCGAGTCGCGAGACAGTGGCAGGAATTCTCGGTACCGCTGCACACGAGAGGTCACCTGGCTGCCGCTCGAACGTGCCGATCTTCCTTGCGAGGTCAACTGCCTCCTGCTTGTCGAAGGCAACCAGGGGTCGGATAAGCGGGACCCTCGCAGCCTCCGACACAACGGCCAGGTTGGCCATGGTCTGGGATGCAACCTGGCCTATGCTGTCTCCTGTGCAGAGCGCAAGGTACCCGTCGCGACCGGCAAGCCTGCTGCCAAGGTGCACCATGAACCGCTTGCAGAGCACGCAGCGGAAACGCGGTTCTGCTTGCTGAACCAGCGTTTCGTAAAAATCCCCGGCCTCCGCAAGATAGAGGGTGACCGGAAACCCGGCACACCAGGATGAGAGCACGGAGAGGTGGCGAAGGGTCACTGCACGCACGTCAGAACCGGCGAACTTCCCGGAATCCACATGCAACGCGTCCACCTCGCACCCTCTCCTCATCATCAGCCAGATGGCAACCGGCGAATCGATGCCCGAAGAGAGCAGCGCGAGAACCCTGCCCTGAGTCCCCCAGGGGAGGCCGCCAGGTGCTGGGATGCGGGTGTCGTAGACAAGTCCGCCGAATTCCCGGAGTTCAGTGAATATCTCATACTCGGGGGAATTGAGATCAACCGACGCTGAAGGAACCGCTTCAAGAATTGATGCTCCCACCGCAGCCCCGAGTTCCTGGCTGCTCATCCCTTCAACCCCTTGCCGCCTCGCACGGACCGCAAACCGCTTCCCGGGCGCGAGTCTTTCATACGCCAGTGCAACCGCCGCATCTCTCACTGCCGAAGGTTCCGGGAGTGTCAGGACGCAGACCGAGACGTCCACTACACCGAAGAGGCGGGACACCACCGATGCAATCTCTTCAGGCTGCGGACCATGGATGAGAATCCGCCCGCGATGCACCTCGGCCCGGTGAGAAAGCCCCGCGGCATCGAGCGCTCTTGCACAGTTCCTGAGGAGAGTGCCCACGAAGTGCCGCTTCACCGGCTCGCTCTTGAGAAATAATTCTCCGTAACGGAGCATGACTACCTGCTCCTTTCGGAATGACGCAGCGGGATTCATTCTTCCTGAATATTGGACGTGCGGGTTCTTATAAAAGGGAGATACGTGCAATGATTCCAAAGGATCTGAGTTCTCTTTTCGCTATCTCTTGATATTGCTTCTTTGGACACTGCTCATACCTCGTGTCCCAGTCAACCGGTAAATGTTAAATCCACCGAAACTAAGGAATACAAAATTGAAAGGGCCATGAGAAGGAATTCCCGAAAGAGAGCGCGACTCTCCTGGTGGAGTCGACAGCCGTTCAATCTTTCAGGGTATTCAGGGAGTCTCAGACATGTATGAAAAAGTCCTCGTCCCGTTTGACTTCTCCGCCGATTCCCGGCATGCGATAGCGCACCTCACACACATCCCGGGACTGTCCCGGGTAGTCCTCCTCCATGTCATCTACACCAAGTACCCTAAATCCGACACCGTAACAATGGATCCCTCGGCTGACTATGCCCGCCTGCGTCTTGAAGAGTATGCGAGGTCAATCGACTGGCAGGGAATATCGGTGCGCACCCGTATCGAGGCGATCTCCGGTGGTGATATCTCTGCAGTAGTCAACCGCGTCGCAACAGAAGAGAGCGCATCGCTTGTCGTGATGGGAAAAAGGGGGATGGGTATCATCGAGACGCTCCTCATCGGCAGTGTCGCGTCCGAGGTACTCCGGTACGGCGATCGCGACCTCCTCCTTGTACATGCGCCGCGGTCCCAAAAATCGGATACCCAGGAACCCTTAGAAGTGCCCCCTCTCTTCTCACACCTGTTGGTCTGCACGGACTTCTCCGCACCAGACATTGTTGCGCTCTGCAAGGAGGAGCTCCCCTTTGCATCCCGTGTGACTCTCCTGCACGTGGTCAGTACGTACGACTCCGGGGAAGGAGGCCACCTCAATTCAAGTGATGCCTGGACGAGACTCAAAGCACTCCGTGATGAATATTCAAGTCTCCGGATCCCTGTCCGGGCAACGGTCTGCGAGGGAGATCCGGCAGAAGAGATCATCAGGCATGCACGGGAGAATGATGTCTCCCTCATTGTCATGAAATCCGCAGGAAAGAGAGGCTTTATCAAAAATTTCCTGGGAAGCACCACCATGAACGTAACGCGGAATGCAGATATCCCCGTGTTAGTACTGAAACGCATCGAACCCATGACGAGATGAAGCAACATGGACTGGGTCTTGCAGCATGCACAAGGCAGTTCTCTGTTGATACAAATTTTTTTACCTGGCAAAGCATGCGTCATGGAATCCATTCTGCTCCCCAGGTCGTGACCCTGTTGTGAGGCCGATCTGATGATCTCCCTGGACCTCATCTTTGCCATAATCCCCGGCATTATCCTGTTCCTGTATGGAATCGAGCAGTTCTCACGAGAGTTCCAGGTTGCCGCAGGTGAACAGTTCCGCGCCCTGATCCAGAGGTTCACCAGCACCCCTCTCCGGGGAACGGTCGCCGGCGCGATCGTGACCGCGTTGGTCCAGTCGAGCACTGCGACCACGGTTATCACGGTCGGGCTCGTCAATGCCGGGATCATCTCATTTGCTGCCTCCCTTGGGATCATCATCGGGTCAAATATCGGGACCACATTCACCACCCAGCTGATCGCTCTCAACCTGACCGCCTTCGCCCCGGTCTTCATCCTCGCGGGATTTCTCATCGGGATAGTAGGGGGAAAATACAGGGTGTTCGGTCGTCCTGTCTTTTACTTTGGGCTGGTCTTCTTCAGCCTCTCCATGATATCAACCATCATGGAGCCCTACCGGTTCGACCCGCAACTGATCTCGCTCCTCTCATTCCTCGACAATGTCTTCCTCGAGATTGCATTCGGTTTTCTTGTGACCACCATCTTCCAGTCAAGTGCCGTCACTACGGGTCTCGTCATCGTCCTGACGCAGAACGGGCTCGTCACACCCGACCTGGCGATCCCGATCCTTCTTGGGGCAAACCTTGGGACGCCCACCACCTCCCTCCTTGTCGCCTGGCGGATGAACACCGCGGCAAAGAGGGCTGCCATGGCCCATTTCCTCTTCAACTTCCTGGGCGTCCTCATTTTTCTCCCGTTCCTCGGTCCGTTCACTGATCTTGTCATAAACCTGGGAGGGTCCCCCGGCCAGCAGGTGGCAAACGCCCACCTTATCTTCAACATCAGCTGCGCAGGAATATTCCTTGTCGCAATCAGGCCTTTCTCCTATCTCGTGAAGAAGGCCGTGCCGGGCAGGGAAGACGATATTGTTTTCCTCCCCCGTTTTCTTAAAAAGCCGCTCCCTGATGACACAGACTCTGCCATCGAAATGATCGAGAAGGAGATAATTCACTTACTGGAGATAGGAGGTGAGATGCTCAGGGAGTGCAACAACCTCCTCGATACGCCAGATGCACCGTTCCAGCGGGTGCAACAACTCCGGGAGTATGCCCATTACCTCGACGACCAGATCGCTGATGCAATCCTTGAGATGTCCAGGCGGGACCTGGAGAGGGGCGATGCCGCCTACTATGCAGTGCTCCTCCGGATCTCGAGCCATGGAAGAGTGTTGGCAGATGAAGCGGGGGACTTTTCTGATATCCTGCTCCAGAGCCGGGAGCGCGGACTGGAGTTTTCCCCGGATTCCATACTGATCCAGAAGGACCTCCTGGCATCATGCGAGAGGAATGTCGGGATCCTCCGTGACGCATTTCCCGATATGTCCGACAGGGTCGATGCTGCAATGCGTTCTATCGATGAGACGCTCCGTGTTGAGATTACACGCCACTACCACCAGCATGTCATCCGAATATCCAGCGGGAAGAGCACTGCCAGCAGCACGATCTCCCGTATGCTCTTTCATATTGAGGGGATGGCCGCGACCATCCGCGAGTTGAGGAAGTCGACACGCCTGCTTCGTATGGTCTGATAATCTCCAGTGTTGATGAGAGATATCCAGCCTCTTTTCTCCGATACTCATGGCAAAGGATTCCCTCCTCCATTCCATCTTCCCGAAATTTCTCCAGCGATTCCTTGGGAGAGAATCCTGCATTATTCCGATACACCTTTAATATACAGGAGAAAACCTGTATGACAATGGCGAAAAAGAAGGAGAAGGCGGCAAGTTCCGAAGAGCCGCTTAAATTGTTCTATATCTTCTATAATCAGGAGCGGTGGGACAACTGGATCAATACTCTGAGAGAGGCGCATTTCGATGCAGGTTCGGACAGCGAGGAGATGCCAGATGGCTATACAACCCTCTATAACTTCTCGATGGACATCACTCTCTCGGTCTTAAAAATAATCAGGCTCTTCCAGAACGGTCGTTATACGAAGGAGGAGGCGCTCGAAAAGCTCAACGCGGTCGAGGCCATCGTCATGGGTGAGTCCCCGAAAGATGACCTGGAGGAGTATATCGAGTCCCTGCAGCTCTCGCTCCTTGTTCTCTTTGCAGGATGCCGGAAATTCCTGGAAGGCGAGTACAAGACTGATATCAAGGCGCTCGTAAAGGATGGGAAGAAGTGCATCGAATCCGACATGGAGAAGGCGCTTGACATCGCTGCCGATATCGCCGCAAACGTGATTAATGGGGCCTCCTGCTGCGCGAAATACGTAAAAGACGATATTGAGCAGCCTACGCTCTTTGACGAGTGGCTGATCGAGGTCGAGAGCATGTCAGAAGCAGTCTCTTCACTGAAAAACTTTGACGAAGAGGCCGGAGAGACGTGATCGCCCAGAAAGCCCGGTTCCGTCACTCCCGGAAACTGGAACGCCTGGCAGGCTATCGGCTCCCCGACCAGGCATTCCATGGCGCCACCCTTGAAGCCATCTCTTCCCGGCTCGATTTCGGCCGCCTTGACCACACGCTCCACCAGCAGATCCTCAACTTCATCCACTCCTTCCTGCGTTGCACCTGCCGTGACGCTCCCATGTGTGGCTGCCCGGAGAAGAAGTTCTCCCGGGAGATCCTGGAACTCCGTGAGAATGGACTCGACCACCGGCAGATCGCCCAGTACCTCCAGGAGGAGTATGGAATCGACCTCTATCCTGCAGACATCCTCTCTTTTCTTGAGGACTCGGTCCATGTCCTCGAAGCGATCCGGGACATCGCGAACCTCCAGGGAATGCACGATCTCTGCAAGAACGCAGACTCCCACATCGAGCTCCTGGAGAGGTGAACACGAGGTTCACCCTCTCATTATTTCTCGTCACTTTGATATTCGATGACCCCGCTCATCTCTGAGATCATGCCTGGCCTGCAAAGCGAGGGACGCCCTGACAGAAGGAGGACTTCTCCCATCGAGAGGTCTTCTTCGCTCCTGAAGGGAGTTATCCCACTCAAATCCCGGGTTGATCCGATGGGTGCGGGGGCTTCCTGATGCGAGGAATACTCACGGTGGCATGGCGACCTCGCACCAGTGTATCCACACCCTGCGCGGTCTGCAGCGATTCAGGGCTCACGTTCCTCGAACTCCTCTCTTCTGTCATCCCTGTTCTGGAAAGGGATGGGATCGAGGGAGTAATCGGCAGTGAGCTACCCTGCCGGGACGCCTCCACGCATGACACAGGGTTCTTTCTCAACGACCACCCGCTCGAAGACCTTCTCCGCGAATGCGACCGGGCGCAGTTCATCTGCCATTCATCAAGGTGCCAGGCCTTTGTCCCTTCAGTGGAGATAGTGAGGGACGAGCGGGGAGACCGATGTATATGGGCCCCCGAAATGCTCTTTCGAAAAGCGATCCTCCTGTCGCTCGGATGAGAGCCACACTTATCCGTGAGAAGAGAGGGTTGGCAAAGTATTGCGCCCCTGATGAAAATCGCAAGAATGGGGAGTAATGGGATTACCACCAGGTGAAGAGTGGGTGCATATTATTGCACTCATTCAACAGTCTTATCCTTCTCTTCCGGTTTTTTTACATCACGCTCGCGTCCCTTTTCCTTCTGGCCTCTTACCACGGCCTGGTCCTGGAGCTGCCGAGAGAGAGAGATGATGCCCGACGTGTCCCCGAGAGTCATGGTGTCAAGGACAGATGCCGGCACGATGACAAGGGTAGCCTTCTCCTTGAGGCCTTCGTAGAGCATGTTCATCGCCCGGAGGTGGAGAGCGGTCGGGTTGTCCTGGTAGGTCCTGGCCGCCTCTTCGAATTTTTCCGCGACCTGCCTCTCGGAATCCCCGAGGATGACCCTGGCCTGGCGTTCGCGTTCAGCCTGCGCCTGCATCGACATTGCGTCCTGGAGTTCCGCAGGGATGAGCACGTCCCGTATCTCCACCGATGAGACATGGATACCCCAGTGCTCGGCACGGCCCTCGATGATCCTCTGGAGCTCGAGGTCCAGTTTCTCCCTCCCTTCCAGCATCTCGGCGAGGTTTGACCTCCCGATCACCTCACGAAGCGCAGTCTGGGCAGCCCAGCTCACCGCTGTCCGGTAATCCTCGACCTCGAGTGCAGCCCGCTGCGGGTCGACCACTTTCCAGAAGAGTACTGCCTCGACATCCACGGGAACGGTGTCCTTCGTGAGTGTCTTTTCCGCCGTAAAGGACGTAGTAATAATACGGGTGTCTATCCAGTATGCGACAGTTTCAGCAAGAGGGGTGATGATAAATACCCCGGGGCCATAAAGCCCCTTGTATTTGCCGAGCCTGAGCACAACCGCTTTTTCCCACTGGTTGGCCAGCTGCACTGCGGCGGCAAGGGAAACGGCAACCACCAGTGCCGCAAGCGCTATCCCAAGGAATATTGACTGACCCGTGAAGGAATACAGCGAGTATGCGACCCAGAGTCCCAGCAGAAAGAGGATGAGAAAGACTGCAGCCTGTACAGGGTTTGGCTGTTTCATAGTTCTGCACTGTTCCATTCTCATCCCATAATGGTATGGGTCGTGGAACCGTCCCGGTTTGAGGGAAGATGTGAAGCGTTTGAGGATCAGTCCTGCGATATTCCCCGTCGCCGTTTGACCATGTCAAAGGCGTACCTCGCAATCCCCGGTGCGACGTGTCCACACTTCCGGACAGTGCGCACTTCGAGTCCTGCCCCCTCGTATTCACTCTGGACAGCCGGGACCTGTGAAGCCCTCTTGAAAGTATAGAAATTGATGGCGCCTCCTTCCCTTATCATCGGGAGAACGGAGAAGAGTGCCTCATCATGCCCGTACGGCGCCGGGATGATCGCGCGATCATACTGGGCTGAAATTTCAGAGAGGACTTTCCTGACATCGCCTTCGTGGATAATAACCCTGGCGTCCACCTTGTTGAGAGATACATTCTGTCTAAGAAACCGGCAGGCAAGAGGGTTCTTCTCGACTGCTGTCACCATCGCGCCTCGGCTGGCCGGGGGAATAGCGAAAGGACCCACTCCCGCGTATGGGACCAGCACCTCTTCTCCCGGAGTCACCTGCATCCAGACCCTCTGCCGTTCAGATGCCAACCTCGCAGAGAAGAACGTATTCTTCACATCAAGCCTGTAGCAGAACCCGAATTCCCTGTAGACAGTGATCGTGCAGTCAATACCCGCAATCACCTCAAGGTCTGCGACACGATAGTCTCCCCTGGGGATCTGTTCCCGCGATACGACTGTGCGAACATTGCGGTGGCGGGAGAGGATCGCCCCTGCTACGATGTGCCTGAATTCATGCAGTTCCGGGGGCAGCAGGATGACTGCAACATCGCCGATGACCTGGAACCCCCTTGGAATCCTTTCGGCAACCTCGTCAGGAAGCAACGCTCTGAGATCGTCCTTCAACGCCATTGTGGGATACCAGGAGATTGTCGCAGGGATGAAAAAAGGTTCAGGAAAAAAAGGACACCGGGGCCGTAGTAAGCCCACCTCTCACCCGATTTTTGTCTTCCCGTTGTTTTATGCGGGGAACCGAACAGGTGTCATTCTCTCGTACGCCGATTCAGTCATTGAACCGGCACAGGAACACTCAATCGGGGGTAGCGGCGTGGCATCCCATGCGGGCGAGTGCGGGCAAAGAGCTCCTCCAAAATTTACATGGTTCGTCAATCCTGCCTGTAACACCTCGCACACAGTCAATTGTCTTTAGGAACTGGTAAGGTCCGGTGTCGGGCTTGAAGGGAGAGGCCCAGTCTCTATGACCTGTCCGTTGTGTGTTATCGTGACTGATGCCGGGTCGGGTCCCCGGATATGCACTCTGAATTGGTACGTGCTTGAGGTAAATTTTACCCAGGTATCGGAGACATTGCGACGAACAGTGTAGAGTCCATGTGCGGCCACGCTCTTTCCGCCGGAAGCGCCATCCCTCTCAAAACAGAGATAGAAAGAACCAATTGTAACCTCGTCCTCGCCGAGAGTGGTCCTTTCCAGGATGTGAATGTCCACATCACGCACGGCGATGTTGAACAGTGCAAGGAACTGCCTGAAGAAACCCGACTGGCACCCGCAATCGGTACATGAGATGACCTGTTGTGCAAGGAGAAACTGGAGCAGGATCTCCCCCATCCGGGAATCACACCGTCCATTCACCGGTGTATCCCCCCAATCCCGGATTTCCATGTCCTGTGTGAAGGGGAGGCTGAAGTCATGAGCATACTCCCCACAGAAGTTGGTAGTGTCTGGTTCTTTCTGCATGATCTGAGAAGCATACTCTCTCCAGAGAACCCTGGCTCCATCGAGTATGTTCGGTGCAGAAACCCATATTTATCACGGGGTTTCACATTCATCGCTGCGATGAATATTCATCATCACAATGAATGTGAATCTCATGAGCGATTCTTAATCTCATGGAATATGCAGGATCATACCTCCATGAGGTTCCGGGGCAGCATGAAAGGCGCTGCTGGCTTGAATTTCTCGAAAAAACCTGGGAATTCTTCCTTTACAGCTCAATCTACCTTGGTGCAGCTGCAGTAGGAATGGCATATATTTCCTGCCTTATCCAGGGAGCCGGTTTCTCTCTTCCGGTCGCCACGACACTTGGCCTCGTCGTCTTTTCGGTGTATAACCTGAACCGGAAGACAGATGAAGCAGAGGACGCACTCAACCATGCCAGTCGTCACAGGATCACGAGCACATTCTCCCGCCCGCTCCTTGGAATGGCAGTTGCCGCGTATGCGGTCGCTCTCTCCATCGCCGCACACTCCGGACCCTCAGCCATTGCCGTCACGGTTCTGCCCCTCGCCGCAGGGTTAGTCTACAGCCTTCCGTTTCTCCCCAAGGTATCCGGATACCGTCGCCTGAAAGAGATCCCGGTGTGCAAGAACCTTGTGGTCTCATTTGCCTGGGGGTTCTCTTTCTCCCTTCTGCCGGTGATGATGCTCGGGATCGAACCTGGACCTGCGTCAATTCTCGTATTCACATTCATCTTCTGCTGGACATTCATTGCATCCGTCATTCCAGATGTCAGGGACAGGGCAGGCGATGCCGCAACTGGCGTGCTGACGATCCCTGTCCTCTGTGGAGTGAAGGGTACCCGGATACTCCTCTCCGCGTTCAACTTCCTGTCGGCGATCATCATCGGAATTCTTGGGGCAGGTCTCCTTTCTTGGGGCTCTGCGGCGGTGATCGCGCTCTCACTCCTCTATTCGCAGGGCTGCATCCTCGCCATCGGGCTGACTCAGCATGACGGGTTCATATGCGATGTGGTTTCAGACGGGCAGTTCCTTGTGATCGCACTCGCAGGGTTCATTTTTACGTGGGGGATGTAACACATGGAAATTTCACGGATTTACTGAACCTGTGTAGTGCAGTTTTCTCCCGATACCAATCGAATAACATATTTTCCGGTCTGTGGTATGTATATCATATATGGATATCCTGGAGATCTACCATCAGCATTCCAGGCTGATCCACTCTATCTACAACTCGCGCCTCAAGATACAGGTGCTGCTGACCCTGCTCCAGGGGAAAGCCTCACTCTCGAAACTCCGGAGCATCACCGGGAGCACGTCCCAGGCCATTATCCCCAAGATCCGAAACCTCGAGGCGCTTGCGCTCGTCGAGGCGGAAGGGTACGAATACCGCCTGAGCACTCTCGGGCGCGTGGTTGCCAACGAGGTGAAGACCTACGTGACCCTCATGGGGGGGATCGCCTCTCATCAGCAGTTCTGGGTCACCCATGACCTGTCGGGACTTCCTCCCAGGTTCCTTGCCCGGATCGGTGATCTGCAGGTATCGCATATCCAGACCGATACGACGGTGGACATGTTCTCGGTCTACACCCATTACCTTGCCATCATCAGGGAGGCCCGCTATATCCATGGAATTTCGTCGGTCGCAAGCCCAGGTCTTGCACAGTTCCTTGCAGAGAAGGTCAACGAGGGGGTGCCGGTGGAGCTCGTTGTCAACGAGGAGGTGATCGACATCCTGAAGCAGGATCCCTATGCGAGTCATATGAAAGCCCTTGCATCATCACAGAACTTCCATGTCTGGGTGACAGGGGAGAGCCTGAGGGTAGGGCTTACCGTAACCGACAGGAACCTCTCGCTCGGACTATTCAAGAGGGAGAGCAATCTCTATGACAGCTCGTCTGACCTCTTCAGCGACGATCCTACGGCAGTAGGATGGGGCGAAGACCTCTTCCAGTATTACCGCAAACGAAGCGAGGAACTACTCATCTCGAACCTTTTCTGAGACCTGCCAGCAATTGGTGTTGGGGCCGGCGCAATCCTGCTCAACAGATCGAGGTCCACGAAAATGCAGTTGCCAGGTAGTAGGCGCCAAAGGCCAGGAGAAACACCCCGCAGCCGCGCAGCAGCCAGGTATATCTCCTCTCATCAAAGACCTGACGTCCCTTGTGGACGCTCGCCGAAACGATGGTATACCACCCAAAATCAGCCGACCAGTGACCTATCAGGAACGCAAGCGCAAAAGGAAATGCCTTCTGGGCTGCGGCAAGGACCAGTGCACTGCCGACCGAGAACCACCACATCCAGAAGTACGGGTTCGAGACGCTGGTGATCGCACCCGCCAGGTAGGGGTTTACAAACGCCTGATCAGCCTTCCCTTCGGGCATCGTCCTCCCCGCCCCCCTGATCGTAAGGATACCGAAGACCATGAGCGCGACACCTCCGACTGCCGCGATGACCCCCATATACTCGTCCAATGCGGCCACAGACCCGAGACCAAGGATGATGATGAGAAAGATTACCGCCTCAATAGCTGCATGGCCAGCCATGACACGGGGGCCTGTGCTCCACCCGCCCCTTGCCGATGAGTTGATGGTAGCAACAAGCGTGGGGCCCGGGACAAGCGCCCCGGTAAGGCCAATGAGAAGCCCGAGGAGGAATGTCTGGATCATTGGGCGGTCTCTCTCCCGACAGGGGATTCATGGTGAGAAATAACAGGATATTTTGTCATCCTTTCATCAAAGAGGTGCCCCCGCCTCATGCAGCCTGCACATCTCACTGTTCCGGATCGATGCATCCTTGCTCCATGGGATTCAACCAATTCCCATGCACAAAGATCTGCAGGATGCCATATCATTCCTCCTGCGCTACTTGCAGTCTCGAGATACATGTCCGAACGCGACCCGGGTGATCCCACATGCATTTTAAGACTTCTGGCACCGCGCTTTATGCAATGGAGGCTCTCGCTGGGCAGATCGGATCCTGCCGAAAATGTGCACTCGCGCTCTCGCGGACAAAGACTGTTCCCGGCGAAGGCCCTGCTCCCTGCCGTGTCATGCTTGTGGGGGAAGGGCCGGGGAAAAAGGAGGATGAGAGTGGGAGGCCTTTTGTGGGGCGGGCAGGAGCGATCCTCTCCGATCTCCTCGCGCAAATCGACCTCTCGCGGGATGAGGTATTCATCACCAGCGTCGTGAAGTGCCGTCCGCCGGGAAACCGCACCCCGGGGAAGGAGGAGATTGCAGCCTGCATGCCATTTCTTGAACGCCAGATCGCAATCCTCTCGCCGGTGATCGTTGTCCCGATGGGGAGGGTAGCCACGTCGGCCATCTTTTCAAGGTATGGCATCGCCTTCCCTTCTTTCAGGGAGGTCAGGGGGAAGAGATTTTTAATGAGTGAGAATGAGACGGGACGGGAGATGAGTGTCATCCCTGTCTATCACCCGGCAGTGATCACCCACAACCCTCCTGCACGCGCAGCACTGGAAGAGGATTTCACGAGGCTCGGAGAGATACTCTGCACTCTCATTTGAGAACGCAACGGCACCAGGTGGGGGAGCCGACATCCTTTGTTGATGGCTGCGCGTGGCATGCAGCGGATCGAAGAGTGGCATTGAGTTGCGGCTCCGGATGAACCCCTGGAGAGATCTGTTTCCAAAACGAGATAATCCCGCAAAGAATGGTGGACCCGGGGGAGTACCTCTCCCTTTTCCAGGTCATCAGGGTAATTTCGCTGAGGCCTTATTTGCCAGGTCAAATGCGAGGAGTTCGTCTGCGTCGGTGCCGATGATCATGATGATCTCATACAGGTTTCCTTTTCCGAATATGACCAGGAACCCATGGAGCGGGTCTTCGGTTGAGGGGAATTCGAACCGATACGCCACGCTTGCATCGCCGAGGGCCGGCGCCGCAAGCTCGGCAGGGCTGCCTGCTGCAATCTCGGGGAACTGGTCCATCAGGACGTCATTCAGTGTCTCTCTGGTTGCAGTCAATGTATAGCGAGAGATCATCTGGTCAACAAGTGTAGTGTTCTGTGCATCGCCTGTGACCATCGAGATTGAATAGCCGCCGAGGTAGCAGAACCCGCCGGAAGGGCACTCCTCTTCCCCGGGGAGCATCGCTCCTTCGTGTATCAGGGCATATCCTTCGGGAAAATCGGTTGGATTGAGGAGATATCCCTGCATTTCAGTTATCATAGGCGCAGGCATGTCAGGACTGCCAGAGAGGGTGTCAACATCAGTTCCGGCAGGTTTCACCTCATGGGAGGGGGACTCCTCGATACCGGTGGTCGGAGGCAGGGTGTGCAGGGAGGTGGGTGGGAAAAGGGTATCAGGAGTGGCAATATCGCCTGCTCCGGTCTGTTCCACGACAGGGATGGGAGATGCCGCGACACTGGGGGTCGGGGTGTGGGGGTGCGGGGATGAGGGGGAATTCGAAGTGCATCCTGCTGCAAATGCCAGGAAAACTGCGAGTGAAAGGATAAGAATCAGACCGATTGTGTTTTTCATGTATGACCTCAATTACAAAGGCATTTTTTTCTGTATAAAACAGTTCGTTTTACTCCGGACCGTCTTTCACTCCTTTCGCAGGAGAGCGCGCTCTTTTTCTTTATTCATTCAGTCCATCACATGTGTTAGTATATCCGGCATGGCATCCGAGACCCCATTCAGGATGAACTGTATCGCAATTGCGAGTACGAATACTGCAAGGAACTTGGTGATGATCCGCAGCTCCTGCTCGCCGATAAACGTGAGTATCCGCGATGAGTACTTCATCGCAATGTAGGATGCCCCGATTGCGACCAGCACTGCGGCAATTACAGCCAGGTTCTCAAGTATTCCTACTGCCTGTGATGAGATCAGTATCACTACCGTGATCGTCCCGGCACCGCAGGTGAGCGGAAATGCGAGCGGCACGACGGCAATGTTCTCGAGTTCCTCTGGGGAATACACCTCCTTTTTTGCCGACAGCATCCCGGTTGCAAACGAGACAAGGAGGATACCCCCCGCAATCTTGAATGCAGGGAGGGTGAGGCCAAGGACAGTGAAGATTAACTGGCCGGTCAGAGCGAAGAATATCAGCACCACAACTGATATGCGAAGCGAGTTGATCATCACCTCTCTCTGCTGCTCAGGGGTGAACCTTTCGGTCAGGATCGAGAATACCGCGGCAGTGCTGACCGGGTTCATGATCGCGATGACAGATGTGATTGCAACTATGAGAAACTCGACAGCCGACATGTCAGGGGTTTTATAAGGGCATGGATGGAAGAACAGATATACTTTCTCAGATGCGGCATACCATGGCAGGCTTAAACCCGTAATAGGTGCAAAAAAAGGGAGATTTTGAAGAGGTCAAATCAGGACTTCCCGAAATACCTCTTCACGTTCGCCTGGAAGAGGTACCAGAGAATGATTGCCGAGATGATGATCCCGATGAGTGCTCCCATACCGCTGGTGAAAAGGTCAATAATCCCCATTACCAGGCTGATAATAGTGATGATGACCCCTACGGTCCATACCCAGCCCCATGCCTTGAAGCATCCGATACCGAGGATGATCTCAATAATTCCGACGATAACAAGGATAAAACCCAATGCAAGGCCGATTACACCTCCAATCGGGCCTCCGATTACTGCACCGAACGCGGCAACTCCGAGTCCTCCGAGCAGCATGATCAGTCCCCCGATAATCCAGAGGATGCCGATAATGGTGACTCCCAATGGTCTTTCTGCCATAGTTGTGGCTTGAATGAGGGAGATAATAAAGCTATGGTCGATACAGGCGTGAGAGCGGATCTTCCGCGTAACGGAGATGAGAATTGAGCAGGAGTGGTTTTCCTGCCCCACGTGGTTGTTCAGGTCTTCCCGAAGTATGCTTTCACATCAGGCCTGAAGAGATACCAGAGAATGAGTGCGGAGATGACGATACTGATAAGCCCTGTTGAGAAGAAACTGGCAAATCCCATGATCAGGTCGATGATGGTGATGACTATGCCTCCAGTCCATACCCAACTCCATGCACTGAGTGCACCAATACCGAGGATTATTCCCAGTATTCCGAGAATCATGTAGATCACACCGAATGGTTCCATGAGCGATCCAAGCGCCTCTCCAAAGAGGACCACAAAGCCGATTCCCCCAAACAGAGTGATCAGCCCGCCGATAATCCAGAGGATTGCAACAATCGTGACACCCAACGGTCTTTCTGCCATAACAGGGCTTTACGAGGGGTATTAATAAACCTATGGGTTATTATTGCCTGATATGGCTCAAATGGACTTATAAAAAGCCTCCCCATAGTTTTGTGAGGGGATGAATCGAGGTTGTTGACCAGAATTCGTATTCAGTCAATGAACCGCCACCGGGACACCACTTCGGGGGCAGCAGCTGCATCAGATATATTTCATATAGGGACGTGGGAGCGTCGAAAATACCGGGTGATACCGCACTCCAGTCTGTGGCAAGGTCGCTTGCAGAATGCGAAACCGATAATATCTCCCGTTTCGCAGTCAGCTGCAATGATGCGCATGTCCTGGTCCTTACGAAATGGGGGTATATTCCCGTGCAAATGGGAGAGACTGGCCAGGATCGATCCCATGGCGGCGGCTCACTGGTCTGTTGGTGAGGAAGACACGAGTAGAGAGCGTTGCAGTCTCATGGGTGAGGGGAAAAAAGGCGTTTACTTCCCGGATGATCCACTCTCCCGGGCCTTTCATGGCACTATCACGCATCACCCATCTCCTCTCCGAATATCCGGTCGACTCCGAGCAGGACGTTCACCCACGCCAGGTCTTCGCTGAACTGGATCGCGATGAGCACCATCAGCGTGAGAGGGACTGCAAAGACCATCCCCGCAATCCCAAGGAGCCACCCCCAGAATATGACGGAGAGTATCACGAGCAGCGCAGGGATCTCGAATTTTCGTGCGGCAAAGTAGGAGAATACGGGGTTCTCAACGACAAGGTTCAGGATACAGACAATCGCGATGACTGCCGCGGCGCCCCAGAGGCCGTACTGCAGCCAGGCAAAGAAGATGGCCGGAATTGCCGCGATGATGAGGCCGATGAAAGGGATGTACGAGAGAACGAATGTCAGCACCCCCCATAACACCGCTGCATGGACCCCCAATGCATAAAGTGATCCCCCAAAGAGCACGCCATGGACAACGTTCGTCTCGGTCCTGACCACCACGAAGTCTATCATGTACCCACTCATGCGCGAGAGACGGACCATTTTTTCCCGATTGATCCAGGGGATGCGGGTAAGCCTCTCTGCCAGGCGGGGGGCTTCAAGCAGCATAAAAAACGTGGTAACCGCGATGAAGAACAGGTAAAGGAGGAGGTCAGAGAGGTTCATCACCGAAGAGAGGATCAGGCCGACAAGGGAGCCAAGGTCGGGAGATCCGGGAACGAACCCCGCCGGGAGTCCCCGGCCGGCGAGCATCCCCGAGATATGCGCCAGGCGCTGGTTGAGTTCTGCCTGGTAGAGCGGGAGGTCATGCATCAGGACTCCAAACGAGTAGAGAGAGATGCCTATGAGCGCGAGGACTGCCGCAATTGCTACAAGAGTCAGGATGGTCACCGAGACGATATCGGGAATCCCCCTCTTTCTCATCCGGTCCATTGCAGGGCAGGCGATGAGGGTGAGGATGAGGGAGATGACGATGATCGTGACAACGTATGCACAGAACTTGAGGCCGATGATCACGAGAAAGAAGAATCCTGCGAGCACAAGGGCGCGGGAACCGGATGGCCACTCTTCTGGGATCATTCATGGGAAGATATCTCTTTCATCCCTTTCAAATGTTCCATGAAAAAAGCCAGGATGTGGATATTCCTCTCGGCATGATTGATAAAGAAATACCGGGACCTCTCGAGGCGAGAATTCCGGAAAAAAGGCCATGGAACCCGATTCACCCCCTCCAATCTTCCCTTATAATTACATCTCCATCCAGACTGTATCAAAAACTATCCCTTTTTTCTTCCCCACGGCACGGAACCGCCCTGCTTCAAAGAACCCGTTCTTCTGGTGGAACCGAATACTTCCCTCATTGAGGGAGGAGATGTGTGCAAGGATGACGAAAATACCGCTCTTCTTTCCCTCCTCCTCGATGCAGTGAAGTATCCTTGTCCCGAGGCCTTTTCCTGTTTTTTCGGGACGGAAAAGGTATGTTATCGCTGTGGTATGGGCAAAGGCGGGGAGCAGATTATAGGAGCGGAGCATCCCGAAACCGGCACTCACTCCTTCCATGTCACGGGCGGCAACCGTGGGATACCCTTGTGCGAGCATCAGCGTATCTTAGAATTCATATCGCGCTGGGTGCTCCAGAAAGGCTGCAGAACTTGTTCTGACAGATAGATTGAAAATATCCACAACCTCGACCTTATCTTATTCTGTCAGTGGAACGAGGGTGAGATCGGACATCCTGCACCTCATTTTGTTCAAGACAGATAATATATCGATCCAATTATGACATGCATTCCGGGAGGGCTATGGCCGTACGTATCTCATAGTTCGTCGTGGGCCGTTCAACAGTTGGAAATCAATCCTGGACATGGATTGGTTGTATCTTTACCACTTCCGTACCGTATTCATGCTCCTGAAACACACATACCACATATTCGCCTCCTCACTGTTTTGTGTGGGGAGATTGAATCGAGGTTGTTTTCTGTATATCAATCCAGTCACTGAACCGCCGCCGGGGTGTTTTTCGGGGGCGTCGGCGTGCATCGGATGTGGGGGTGTGGGGGCTGATAGCCCCTACAATATGTGTCCGGTTCACCAATCCTATCCACACCAGATAACGAAGAGCCATATATTCAGACCCCAAACCGGAAACGAGAGGAGCATGCGTCCTTGTAAGCCTCTTCAAGGTCTGTATCCGGCGGCGTATAAGGTCGGGGGACGTATGCCAGGATCTCCCTCATTCTCATACGGACCTCAGCTGGTCGCTGATCGACCAGCATTGACTGGTCATGGAATGCAGTGCCATACTGGTGCAGATCGTGGTGGCACAGGAAACAGAGAACAAGCAGAAAAGATTCGAGATCGACAGGGGGGCGTTCAGATGCCTGCTCCTCATCGATAAGGGTATGGATCTCCAGGTCTTCCAGTGCTGTCTGCTTCCCGCATAGCTCGCATCGAAGGCCTGCGGTAAGCTTGATCTTCTTCGCCTTGATCGCATGGGTCATGAAGAATCGAAGCGTTGACAGAAGGATCTCTCCTCAACTCCGGAATCTAATTTCTGGATAATAATAGTTCGGATCATGCAGGTGTCCCCGGATGTGATGTAAGGATACCCCAACTTCAGCCGGGAAAAGATTGGACCGAATACAGCAGATGATTTCTGGTATACCCTGTCAGGGTCGTCAGATGCGAATGGACCTTTCGCGAAATCCCGGGTATATCCCGGGCAAAGTGTATCCCGGCACTTCCGCAGTCCATAGGTATCGAAATAAGGCCACGATATAATCCCCCGCATTATGAACGAGAGGATGACAGGAATGCCTGCAGGAATCAGAGCTGGGACATGGTGATGACGGCGATCCCCGAAAAGAGATATGCGGACCGCCCTTGCATGCCGTCATTGACGTCGAAGTTTTAAATAGGACGACGAATATTCCTGGCTGCATACCTTCCCCTGGTCTCCTAAAAGGAGATCCCGCTATTCCTGATTGCATCAACCACTTCTCTGTCGACGAGAAAGTAAAAAAGAATCAGATGAAGGGAGATTTTGATCGAAAGCATTGATAAGGGCAACAGTGTTGTGTGCTGCATCAGGGACGGGTCACCTGGCCCCACATGAAAATTCCCAGGGTATCTGTGGATGCGCTTGAATCAATGTATCGCGGGACTCCCTGATTTTATCCCCGGATGCCTCACCCTTTATTCCCGATTCCCCCTTACCTTTCTCCATGGACCCGGTCGTCAATCGTATCCGGCAGGAACTTTCCGAGCGTGCGGACCCTGAAATACAGAAAAAGTCTCGGCGTTTCTTCAGGGAAGAGATAAAGTGTTACGGGATGAAAACTGCCGCGGTGATTGTGATTGCAAAGCATTACTGGAAGGAGGTCAAATTTAGGGAAAAAAAGGAAATTTTTGCACTCTGCGAGGAACTTTTCCGATCGGGCTACATGGAGGAGTCGTTCATTGCGGCCGAGTGGGTGTATCGGCTCTCGGAGCACTTCGAATGGGAGGATCTTCCGGTTTTCAGGCACTGGATCGATGATTACATCACCAACTGGGCCTCCTGCGACGGGTTCTGCAACCACACGATGGGGGCTTTCGTCGTCAAGTACCCCGAAACAATCGACGAACTGAAGCGCTGGACCCACTCTGAAAACCGCTGGATGCGCAGGGCGGCAGCAGTCTCGCTGATCATCCCGGCAAAGAAGGGGCAGTTCCTTGCAGAGTCGCTCGCAATTGCCGACCTTCTCCTCACTGACAGGGATGACCTGGTTCAGAAAGGGTATGGCTGGCTCTTAAAAGAGGCGAGCCGGATGCATACCGAGGAGGTTTTCTCATTCGTGATGGAAAAAAAGAGGGACATGCCCAGGACTGCGCTCCGCTACGCAATCGAGCTGATGCCTAAGGAGTTGAAGAACGAGGCGATGAAGAAGAACTGGTAACACGAGGAGCGATCGGTCTGGTTGCAGAGTATTCACCTGCACGGTTCACAACCTCTATCGTGGCAGAACACAAAATATTCTGTTCGTGAGTGCCGACAGCAGGCCGGTCGTACTGGTTCACGGCTGGAAAAGTCACCCTGGGATCTGGGACCGGCTCGTAGAGGCACTGGATGGAGAAGCGATACCCTCGTGGACGTTCGATCACTCCAGGGTCCGAGGGGCATCTGTCGAGTCGCTTGCCATCCTCCTGCAGGAGTTCATCCGAGACCAGAGGACTGAAACAGGATACTGCGGACCGGTAGATATGGTCTGCCACTCCATGGGGACAGGGATCGCACGGTACCTCGTCGAAGTCCTTGATAAAAACGCAAGGCGTGAGAACGTGCGGCTCCTGGTTGGCCTTGGGCCGCCGAATAACGGCTCTTCCCTTGCGGAACTCTTCTTTGATCCCACTCACTCTCCGCGCATCCTGAAGAGCCTCGGCGGGATCTTCGTGCCCAGACGTTTCAATCCCGGTGACGACATCATCGTACAGGAGTTCAGACCCGGGAGCAACACGATGGCATCACTCCGTGCCGCGGGGACCCGCGATGACATCAGATACAGGTTCATCCTGACCGGGAACTGCAACGCAGACCCGGAGTTCTTCCCTCCTTTCCATGGCAAGACATGGGTCAAGACCGGGACTGGCTGGGTGACGACATATGCGGGAGACGGGATCGTCCCGCACGCAGACTCCTGGTTCCCGGGGCCTGGGTACGACATCCTGCCCCACGATCCCGCCTCGCTCATCCACTCTCCCAATCTCTACTGCCACCTTCACCTGCCGAAAAATCCCGAGGTAATCAAAAGGATACTCGATCACCTCTCCAATCCAGAAGCCAGCCCGGGGAACGGGTGTCCCGATTGCCTGGCCATGTACAGGCAGACTGAACGAGGAGAGAGAACAGTGTAAAACCAGCACCGCGCATCTTCGCGATGAAGAAGTGGTTTTTCATTATTGAAGAGAGATGATCCTCCATGTATGGCTGGACCGGGACAACTCTCTGGATCGACCTCTCGACATCCACCGTCACCCGGCATGCACTGAACATTACCTGGGCAAAAAATTCCTGGGCGGGAAGGGAAGACCTGGCGCGGTACCAGGCACTGACTGATGCCTATTACGCCCTTCATGGGTGCAGCCCAGTGACAGGCATCCCGGAACGGACCCAACTCGAAAGGTTTGGCCTTCGTGATATGGCCGATGCGCTGTATGGGCCCAATTGAAGACATTGCACCCACCTTGCCGTTCTCCCGCGAGCAATCTGAACGCCCGGGAGTATAAGAGACATCCCCATATCTCTCCCAATGACGCGTGCTGGCTTCGCAAGCTATAAATGAAATGATCTGGATTTTACCTGATGAGTACCATGGCCGATGATTCAATTTCGGGGGAAGGGGCCAATGCGAGGTCTCCTGTTCCCGGGTCTGAAAAGAAGGTCGACAGGAACTATCTCATCGCGGGGTCGATAATCGGCATCTTCGTCATCCTGATCATCGCCGCATTCCTCACCCTTTCCGTCCAGGCTGACCTGCCGCCAGAACCTGGAACCGTCTATCCCTATACCACGACGTATGCGGTCCTCATCCCTGACGGGCTGCCCATAAGGATCGCGGGAACCACTGTCCTCGTCCTCACATCGGGCGACGAGTTGATCATGAAGATCGGGGACCAGAACGAGAAGTTCGTTGCCGGGCAGACAAAGACCATCTCTGAACGAAGGGCCGAGTTCAGGGCGCTCGGGATTCCGCTCCTTTCTACGAACTATCTGATTGAGGCAACGTACCGGGGGCGTTCCGGTCCGAATGCAGACTTCTTCCTGATCGTCCGCACCTCCCGCCAGGTCCCCTCGTTCCTCATAGAACGAATTCTCCCTTCCGAGATCCAGGCAAGGCCGGCCTGATCTCCCGATTTTTTTTATATATCGCAGCCTTCTGCCAGTGTCCCCGAATTCCTGCCGGGCTCCCACATATGTGTGTTTTTTTTGTCCTGGTGCATCTCATGCGTGGGAAGGAGAGTCATGTGTTATTAGAGGCAATTGGAATCTTTCACACATCCCGTTCGCATCAGAGAGAGAGGTCAACGGTTTTTCATCTCTTACACCAATCACTCTGGAAGATGTTGGTCACATTCCTTGGAACAAACGGGTGGTATGACACCCATACAGGGAATACCTGCTCGGTGCTGGTCCAGTCCGAAGACTATAACGTGATCCTTGATGCGGGTTGCGGCATTGCAAAGGCTGACCGGTATCTCGACCAGGAGTTGCCCACCTTTCTGTTTATCAGTCATTGCCACCTCGACCATATTACGGGGCTGCACACCCTCAACAAATTCAGGTTCAGTCACCCCCTGCACATCTGCGGCCAGAAAGGTATTTCGCAGGAGCTCCATTCGATTGTGCGGGAGCCATTCACCGTGCCGTTCGACCAGCTGCCGTTTCCTGTCAGTTTCACCGAGCTTGACGAGGGGTCCCATGAGATTCCCTTCCCGATCGAATGCAGACCTCTGGTCCATACCGCCCCGTGTTTCGGGTACGCGCTTACTCTGGATGGAAAGAAGATCGCGTATTGTACCGACACGGGCTTCTGCGCGAATGCCGTCGCGCTTGGACGGGACGCGGACCTCCTCATCACCGAGTGCGGGCTTAAACCGGGGAAGGAGAGCCCTGAATGGCCGCACCTGAACCCCGGGGATGCGATACGGATTGCACGGGAAGCACGTGCGAAACGGCTCGCCCTGAATCATTTTGCCGCCCACACCTATACCACCCTCGAAGAGAGGTTCGAAATTGAAAGTATGTACAAAGGAGAGTGCCCTGGCCTCGTTGCTGCCATCGATGGGCTGTCAATCAAGATCTGAAATCGACTGTTCGTCAATCTGGGAAGATCCCAGGTATGTATCCCGGGTTCATGGCAATTCAAGTGAAAATACAGCTATACCTGTTCATTGGGGACACAGACTTGACTGACACGGTGAATTCACGTTTTTTCCGCGAACTCAACAGTTTTTACCTGATCACTCTCGTGAACGTGATCTTCGGGGCCCTGGCGATCGCATTCGGCGTGCAGTATACGGTATCTTCGGTGCTTGGCCTGGCGGACGGAGGGACTTTCCGACTGTTGCGAATAGCAACCGCAGCTTTCTCCATGGCCGGGTTTGGCCTCGGCCTCTCCTGGATCGTATTGAGCGTGAAGATCCTGGATGGCCTTGACAATATCCGGAGTGCCTGTAAGGAGCAGAAATCCCCTGTCCCGGGAGAAGTCACGACACGCGGGATCATCAGTATGATCGCCCATTACCGCAGGAATAAAAAGACCCTCAGGATTATGATCCTTGTCTGCACACTCGGCGGTTAACTCTTCCTTGCCCTTGGAATCTTTTACAGCATCGAATTTTTCTCGTTCAGCCTCACCTCGGGCACGGTCACGCTGAAAAGCGCACTCCTGATCCCACCGGTTCTCCTTGCCATCCGCATTGGCATCGTGAGCCTTTTGAGTTCTTTCTCCTTTGCGAGGTTTTCAAAGGCATGGGATGTCCGGGAGGGTGAGATTTCCCGGTTGGAACAGTTACTTGCGGATACACTGGAACGGGGTCCGCGATGAGCACCGAGCGCCGCACGCCATATGAGATCTACTGGGAGATCCTCGTCTTTTGTAAAACACCCAGGTCGTTTACTTCGATTGTCCACCGCTGCAACCTCAACTCGAAGACCGGGCAGGACTATCTCGGTTTTCTCACTGAGAGAGAATATCTCTTCCGGAGAATCGACGGGGAGAAGACCACCTACGTTGCGACGGCGCGTGCCGGAGAATACACTGCCCTCTTTACAAGATTGTACCAGACATTGTTCGATGCGGCCCCGGGGTTCAGGTAGTGAGTATCAGGATTAATCACCCTGGTTGAGCGTATCCCTCATCATACAGAACATTGACCCTATCCTCAAATCCTCCTTTTTATTTTGTATGGGACGCAACGAATTGGTATGCATGAGATGGCAACCGTCTGGACCAACCGGAAAGGGCTCTTGTGGATCGCTGCAACAGCACTCCTCTATGCCCTGATCCTTATCCCCTTCAACCAGGTCGGCCTTACTGTGGACGGAATATCCATCCGGCCGGCGGCAGCGCTCCCGGTATTCTTGGGAATCCTTTTTGGTCCTGCTGCCGCATGGGGCCTTGCCTTCGGGAACATTGCCGGCGACTTCTATGGTTCCTGGTCCCCGATGAGCATCTTCGGGTTTCTTACAAATTTTCTCATGCCGTATCTCTCTTACCTGCTCTGGCACAGAATGATGAAAAACCAAGAGATACGGGTGGACAAAAAGAGTACCGGTTTCTTCATGCTGGTCTCGTTCGTCGTCATTCTTGCATGCATGCTCCTTCTTGCCGGGTGCGGGACAATCTTCTTCGGACGGCCATTTGAGAGCAAGTTCATCAGTTACTTCGGAAACAACATCCTGTGGGCGCTCACTGTGGGGCCCGTCCTTTTCTGGCTGTTCCTTGAGGCGGCGGCGAGGAACGGGTACATATACGGAAGGGAATGGGAGAGACGAAGGCCCGGCTCGGAAAAATAAAGGGATTTTCTTTGTGTGTATGGCGAATGGCCATCGAATTGGCTCCCCCCAGAATCATTCCGTTAAACATGAGTAGGTTCACATCAGTCGGGCCGGGGATGTCGCCCGGGTCACACGTTCACCGTTGCAACGACTGCCGCGTGATCGGATGCCTCGGTTCTCCTGTTCGTTACGGTCTCATACTTTTCTCCCCTGGGTGTGTATATGCCCTTCCGCTCGATGCGAACATCCCTGATATTCTTCTTTAACGCATCCGACACTAAGATGTAATCGAGCTGGTCCTTGCCGGTCCGGTATGTTCCGCGTCTTCCTTCGGGCAGCTCTTCACTGACATTATACATGTTCTCATTATCCAGGAGCGGGGCAAGCGAGGGGCTCGCTGGTGGGGAATTGAAGTCCCCTGCAACGACAACGTACTCCCTGCCGAGGTTGTGCTCTTCCAAAAGCTCAGCAACTCTCCTGGCCTGCGCAAGACGTCGCCTGTTCCCCTGTGGATCGTTACCGGAAGAATAGCCCATAGACTTGAAGTGGTTGATAAGAAGGTGCAGCGATGTATCAGGAGAAAGCGCGAAGTTCACTTCCAGGCAGTCACGGGAGAAGAGCGGGGTATTCTTTTCGGTGAGTTCATGGACATGGCTCTGCATCCAGCGAATGGGAAGCCGGGACATCACGGCCACGTTGATCCCCCGGCCATCGTTTCCCTGGATACACATGATGTACGGGTACGGTTCTTTTCCTTCTGGTTTTAAACACTCAGGGTATAGGATATCATGGTGAAAGCCTTTGAGCGTGAGCCGGTCCTCGATCTCTATCAGGCTGATGATATCGGCGTCCGTGTCGGCGATGACGCGGGCGATATTCTTCGCCGATGCGTCTTCAAGACATACCTTGTCAAGGCTCACATATCCAAGCCAATCGGCTGCACCCTTCGCGGAGGCCGCCTTGCCCCGGATATCGACGATGGTCGCATACTTCGAGAGCGCTCGTGAGAGCCTGGAGATCTCGTCGTGGTCAAAGACCGGCTTCTTCAGTTCCGCCTTGAGCTGATCCACCATGGCTAGGAGTTCACGCGATTTCGCATCGGATTCTTCAAATATTCCGGGCCTTGAGAAGAGATTCTCACAATTGTAGGTTGCAATGGTGTATTCGGTGGACATAAGGTATCCCGGGCCGGATTTTTGGCCCTGGCTGGACGGCGTCGGAACCCATCCGGCGACGGAGTGTCGCATCTAAAAGGGTATATATTTTTCATGTCATACGTTCAACCCTGAAAAACCTGGGAATATAAGAGTATCCTGGAAAAAATCAACTTATTCCATTCCCCTCCAGGCACATGAGTATCCCAGACTCTCCCGGCGATTCGTCACCTGTTCCGGAGATTACGTCCATAGTGTTGGGGTTCAAAGACTTTTGTCAAGGCCAACCATTCATGACCCTGCAGGCACTCTATCTGCATGCAGATCTCGGGCCTCTTCTTAAAAGTCGAAGAAGACAGGTTATCCGAGTTTGACATCCCCCTGCTCCACAGGGCATCGCAACTGCCAACATCATTCCCCGCCAATGGATACACGAAAATGCTATGAACAACGACCAGTCGCTCACCACTACGCTCGGACAGTTTCACCTGCAGAACCCGTTCCTGCTCGCGTCTGCTCCCCCTACTGCATCGTATGAACAGATAAGGAGAGCGTTCTCGGTTGGCTGGGCCGGGGCCGTGATCAAGACAATCCGCCCGGATGGGATGGTCATCGAGGATGTCTCCCCCCGTTTTCACGCGATTAAGGAAAGCAGCGGAGAGATCCTGGGATTCGAGAACATCGAGCTGCTCAGCAAGAAAACTGTCTCATACTGGACATCCCAGATCCCAAGGCTCAAGCAGGAGTTCCCAAATCGGCTCCTGGTTGCAAGCATCATGGGGACTCCCGACCCGGCTGATTGGAAGAGCCTTGCCAGCCAGGTCGAAGAAGCCGGTGCGGATGCCATCGAGATGAACGTCTCATGCCCGCACGGGATGCCCGAGCAGGGGGTGGGTGCAGCAATCGGTCAGGACCCTGCGATGGTCCGTGACCTGACCCGTGCAGTCAAGGACGCGACCGAAATCCCTGTAATCGTGAAGTTGACGCCGAACGTGACCGACATCCTGCCAATCGCGCGGGCTGCTGCGGCCGGTGGAGCTGATATGATCTCGGCAATCAATACGGTCCAGTGCCTCTCGGGGATTGACCTCGACACCTTCGAACCACTTCCCTCAGTTGCCGGGTACTCGACTTACGGCGGTTACTCGGGCCCGGCAGTCAAGCCCATCGGATTGAGGATGGTCTCGCAGATTGCATCATCAATAGACCTGCCGGTGATCGGTATCGGCGGCATATCCGGGTGGCGGGACGCCGCAGAATACCTTCTGGCAGGCGCCTCTGCGGTCCAGGTCTGCACCGCGGTCATGTGGCACGGGTTTGGGATCGTCAGGGAGATGCAATCGGGGCTCTCCTCCTACCTGGCAGGGAAAGGAGTCTCTACCCCTGACCAGATCAGGGGGCTTGCACTTGGAAGACTTCGTTCCCACCAATCGCTTGACCGGGCAGCCAGGATCCGGCCATCCCTCTCTGCCCGTACTAGGTGCACGTCATGCGGGCGCTGTGTCATTGCATGCAGGGATGGCGGGTACCATGCGATCGCTCTCCATGACGGGAATCCCGAATTCGATTATTCCCTGTGCGACGGGTGCTCTTTATGCTCCCAGGTCTGCCCTGAAAGCACTATTATCCTTTCAAGGGAGGGATAAAGTGA
The DNA here is from genome assembly GCA_029547605.1 of Methanobacteriota archaeon. Classification (GTDB taxonomy): domain Archaea; phylum Halobacteriota; class Methanomicrobia; order Methanomicrobiales; family Methanospirillaceae; genus Methanolinea_A. The sequence continues at coordinate 43,290 of JAKPPB010000038.1, forward strand.
TCGTGTCCAATCACGGAACAGCAGGACCCGACAGGGCAGAAAAGGACCATGGATGGGAGTACGAGCACACCCAGCGGGGGACTCTCATCATCGGAGCAATCATTGCAGTGATCATGATCATCGTCGCATCCATGATTCTCTTCGGGCCTGTCTGGATTACACTCATCGTCGCAGGCATCATGCTATTAATGCTCACGATCCTCTCTACGCTGACTGTCTCCGTCCGTAGGGATGCACTGCGGATATTTTTTGGGCCCATACGAGTCATCAAGAAGAGCTGGCGGATCTCCGACATTGCTTCGGTCACCACAGTCAGGAATCGCTGGTATTATGGCTGGGGCATCCGCTGGACACCCCACGGGCCGCTCTATAATATTGCTGGATTTGAGGCGGTGGAGGTGATGCTGATCTCGGGAAAGAAGTTCCGGATCGGGACCGATGAGCCGGAAGAACTGAAGCGTGCTATCGAGAGGGCACAATACGGTTGATATTTCTTCAGGTTTTAAGACAGAAATATAAGGCAGCCTTTTTAGACTTTGTCGTCAGACTCCTTATAAAGAGACCTGTCTATGCGAATCATTCGTTCCGAGATCCGGATCAACGCACCCGATGATGTGGTATGGAAAGCCCTCCTCGCATCCGATGCAATTCCTCCGGAGATTGGGAATGCTGTTCACGACATGAGGATTCGACAGCCTTTCAGGGTTGTGATGAACAGTGAAGGGAGGAACATCACCCTGACCGTGACCATCCTCGCAATCAATCCATCACGGCACATGCGTTGGAAAGGATACCTGTGGGCTCCGGGACTCTTTACTGGTGAACACAGTTTTGACATAATCGAGGAATCCAGGGAGTGTTCCCTGCTTATCCAGCAAGAAACATTCTCCGGGATCCTGGTCCCATTTCTCTCCCGCACCATCGATCAGACAGAGGAGCAGTTCGGAGAAGCGAATGCCGCCGTGAAAACCCTGGCAGAACAGGAATATGCACGAAGCAAACCATAAGTGGTCATTTAGTGTATTGCCCCCTATGTTTAAAGGGAACTTATCTCTCCATTCCAAATTTTTTTCCTTTGACCACGTGTGTTTCCCACCGGGGAATCCCGAACAGGGCAATGCCATGTCGAATCCCCACCTTTTCCGGCCTTTTCCATACTCTGGTCTATCCCCAAAACAAGAGACATGTTTATTTCCCTTAATTGTATATGCAATACTTGGCATCATGGCGGGCAGTCATTACCGGGGGAACTCAGTCGACGACCCCGTGGTCTGGAAGATCTCCGGGAACAAGTTCTTCAAGAAAGGGCTCTATGGAATCGCACTCAGGTTTTATGCGAGGGCAATCCAGCTGAACCCTGATTTCATCGAGGCATGGAACAATATCGGGCTCTCGTTTCAAAAACTCGGGAGAATGGATGAAGCAAGGCGGTGCAACGAGAAAGTGAAGGAGCTGAGGATGAGATCGGGCAATCCACTGGATCCGGTAGGCAGGGCTACGAGGGTTCGCACCGCTTGGTCAGGTTCTCTCCTCAATGACAATTTCTGGTATGCACTCTGCATCGCGGTCCTGAGTGGGATCAGCCTCACCATCCTGACGTTCGATCCCGCCTCTCCTGGTTCATTCCAGGTGCTTGCATTCATATGGGGATTCTCATTTGTCTGGTTCGTAATCGCCTATTTGCTCCTCCAGTTCATCTTTAACCGACCTGAGTAGCAGAGACTCCCTATCCCCCTGTGTTCCCCGGTAACACTGATGACCCTCTGGTCCATGATCCTCTATTACGACGAATCTCCTGGTGACTGGTTGAACCGCGCCCAATCACCGCCACTATTCTAAACCATTATCTTATCTCTTTTTAAACAACTGATACATTGAAGGGCAGGTGACGCTCCCATTCCATGCATGCAATTGAGGTGAATGGTCTCGAGAAACGGTTCGGTGAGATCCTCGCGCTCGATCATGTCAGTTTCACCGTTGAGACCGGAGAGGTCTTCGGCTATCTCGGTCCAAACGGTGCCGGCAAGACAACCACGATCAGGATCCTGACGGGGATTACCGCTCCGACGGGAGGTTCTGCCACCATCTTTGGATGGGACATTGTCAGGGACACGACCCAGGCGAGGAGGAAGATGGGGATCGTGTACGAGACCTCGAACGTCTATGATGACATCACCGCCTGGCAGAACATGATGTTTGCAGGGGAGCTGTACCATGTCGGAAGAATTGATCGCGAAGAACGAGGGAAAGAACTTCTTGAGATCTTCGGCCTCTGGGACCGCCGAGCGAGCAGGGTAAAAGGATTCTCGAAGGGGATGAAACGGCGCCTCACCCTTGCGATGGGGCTTATCCACGATCCGACGCTCCTCTTCCTCGATGAACCGACCTCCGGCCTCGATGTCCAGAGCAACCTGATAATCCGGGAAGTACTTCAATCTCTGACAGAACGGGGGGTAACTGTCTTTCTGACCACACACAACATCGAGGAGGCGAACCAGACCTGTGACCGGGTCGCAATCATCAATAGGGGCAAAATCGCGGCAATTGATTCTCCCGAGCGACTGAAAAAGACCATCCAGAGTGTCCAGTCTGTCGAGGTGGCATTTGAGGGGGGTGGTGCACGGGCACTCTCCGAACTTGCAGGTCTCCCGATGGTGAGCGAGGCAAGAAAGGTCGGGGACAAGGTGAGGTTTTACACGGAAGACCCGGGAGGGCTTCTTCGGGAGATTGTCTCCTACGCAGATTCACACCAGGACAGGGTGGTGAGTGCCACGACTCTCGGGCCGACGCTCGAAGACGTCTTCATACGACTGACAGGGGTCCAGCGCCCAAAAAGCAGAGAGGAAGAGCAATGAATGCGGGCTTTGACAGGAAGCAGCTCGCCGCGGAAGCGGTTGCGGCATGGGCGATCGCAAAGAAGGACATGATTATCTATTACCTGAAGCCAAACATCGTTATCGCCGGGCTTCTCTTCCCCCTCTTCATGTTCCTCGCATTCGCTGCCGGAAAGAACGTCCCGCTCGGGGCACTGATCCCGGGCCTCATCTCGGTGACCATCCTCTTCTCCTCCTCCTCAATTGAGCCGGTCTCCATCCCAATTGAGCGGAGGACGAAGACGTTCGAGCGTCTCCTCTCGGCACCGGTCTCTCTCCATGCAATCGTTGTCGGGGAGAGCCTCTCCGGATTCCTGTACAGCCTTGGCATCGCGCTCGTCCCGCTTACCGTGGGGATTGTCGCGTTCGGGGATACAATATCCTCGCCCATTATGCTCATGGGAGGAATGCTCCTTTCCGCTCTCTGCTTCTCCACCATGGGGACACTCTTTGCCGCATATCCGACCGAGAGCCCTGGAGACATCATGTCAATGCTGAACCTTGTCCGCCTTCCCCTCATCTTCGTCTCGGGAACATTCATCCCTCTCGATGCCATGCCACCCATCGGAACGGCAATTGCATATTTTTCTCCCCTTACCTACGGCAATGATCTCATCCAGTCCGCCTATGGGCATCCGGCATCATTTAACCCTCTGGCCGATGTGGCGATGCTTGTGATCTTCTTCGTGATATTCCAGCTCATCGCCAACCGTCTCTATGCGCACTTCAACGACTGAGAAATAGCCCACCAGAAGCCCCCCGAAGGGCTGCCCGGCGATAGTTCAAAAAACATTCGTGTTGGTGCAAAAAAAACGAAATTATCAGTGGATATTCACAAAACAGCAAGGAAACCTGCCTCTCTGAATGGGATTCCCCATATAGTGAGAAAAAAGCGGGTGGCTTAATTGACACTATACCCTTTTTTGCTCTGGATGAAAGATCCACGAAGGAAATACCGTTTCCGTGCAGGTGATACTCATTGCAGGTTTACATTTCCAGATACATCGGGGGTCAGTCCCGGATTACCGTGCCGCCGCCAGCCCGGACGGCTTCCTCAATGGTGGTGAGCAGTTCCTCATCCGCGAGCGCAAAATCCAGGAAATCATACTTATTCACCAGTGCGATGGGCTTGAGGATGGCAACCGGTTTCCTCCCATCGGTCTCTCCCTTGTAATCCTGTGGTACCAATGTGATGGTATCGTCAGTCCACACCGCGATATTCCCGTGTCCGGCCTCATCCCAGAGTCTCCGCACGATATCCTGTGTTTTCATTCCATGTCACTCCTTTTACCCGGAACAGGATATGCAGTGCAGTGTATTTAAGCGGGAGTGATACGGCATTGAAAGAGAACGATAAGGGCAAATGTCTGGAAGTAATACGCGTATACAGGCATGTCTCTTCCACTTGATACTGCCATCCGTTCTCTTGCCTCTTCGATGGGGGCCGATTTCTTCGGGGTTGCGGATCTCGGGCCGGCAAGGGACTTTATATTCAGGCAGGGGGGTGATCGTATCGCCCGGTATTCCATTGCCGTGGCAATCGGAATCCGGCTGTCCGACGACCTTGTTGACCTCCTGCCAGAACAGGATCAAGAGGGTGCGATCCTCTATCGGCACAACTGCTACGAAGTCACAAACCAGGTACTCGACCAAATCGCGGTCCGCCTGGCAGGCGTTCTCCAGCGAGAAGGCTCCCATGCATTCCCCGTTCCTGCATCCCGGCGCACAGACGATGGAGAGATACGTTCGGTATTCTCGCACAAACTCGCCGCTCACCTCGCAGGCCTGGGATGGATAGGAAAGAGCTGCCTTCTCGTCACCCCTGATCACGGTCCCCGTGTCCGGTGGGTGAGCGTGCTCACCGACGCTCCTCTTACGCCTTCAGGGTCGCCGATGAACACACGCTGCGGCGATTGCACCGCATGCGTCGATATCTGCCCTCAGCACGCATTCACGGGGCGAATGTTCAATCCTGAAGAGCCCCGGGAAGCGCGGTTCGATGTCGCAGCATGTGACAGGTATTTTGCGGAACTGCAACAGTCAGGCGGCGTCGCAGTCTGCGGGCTGTGCCTGTATGTGTGCCCGTATGGCAAAAAAAAGGAGGAAACACGCTCTGATAATAAAAGAAGATGAGGGTAATATTCAATTCAATACCTCACCTTTGCTTTTTTACGATAGTGCGAGCTCCAATGTGGTAAGGGATCCTCTACTGAGACCCCCGCTATAGAGTTATCCATCGATGGTGTATTCGTCAACTAATCAGGGTTATGTAGCCGGCAAAATCAAAAAAAAATATCAAGGGAGGGTATATACGGGGAGGTCGAAATACGCTGACGGCGTATATCCTGTCCCTTCAAAGAAGGTGGAAGGCTGATACATAGGAGTGTCGAAATACGCTGACGGCGTATATGTATCAGAAGGCATGAATATATCCGATCCAGAATACTCTCCCGATACCAAGGAAACAAATATGATGGTACATACCACCACGAAAATACCAATGGCAAAGGACATTTTCTTCATAATGAAATCTTAAAACACTCCTTTATAAAAAAATGATCGCAGGATAAGAAAGATGTCCTTTTGGGATGTTCAGCATAAAAATGTCTTCTAATAGAAGGATTGGAATGATACAGTGATATGGGTTATAATAATCATAACAAGTGATTTCGTAGATCAAATCCCGTTCGGAAATATTCCGCCCAACTCGAATTGAGGGACTGTATTATACGGGAGACGTATGTCATCTGATTGGAACGACTTTTACGATGATGTATAGTCTCCAATCTCTAATTTTATACAATCGGTATACCATTCCTCTCTCTCATGATTAAGAATACGTACTTTATTGCAGCCCTCCTTATGGCTGTCGCGTTTTTAATAGCCCCCATGACAGCAGCATTCTTCATCCCGCCAAAGAGCAACATACTATAAATCTCTGTGCCGAGGATATTACTGCCAGGCTTTGATGTGAATGACTAGTCAACATTCCACCAGTTCCAGGTGCGGGTCGGGACGATGAACCTGATATCCCTACTTATCCCACAGATGTCCCTGACATCAATTGATGGAAAATTAGACTACAATTGGAGAAGCGCACGGTTCAAATCCGGCGGTGCATGGGTGTATATGACTGGAGGGTATGTACAGGAAAACGGAATATCTCTTTTTTTATCTTGTAAGGAAATTCGAACATATAATTAAGAACATCTTTTTGAAGCGATTCCCTGCAATAAATTCTCCAGGAAAACTCTTTTCCTGATGATAAGGGATAATCGGGAGAATGGTGAGGAGTAAAATCTCCAGAAAATAAGTATATAGCTTATCTCTTTTCGCATCGGTGTCCACGGATAATGAGAACAATTCTCCATACGGGTATTCTTGTGATGGCAGGCGATACCCAACTTACCAATTATGAGAACGAAATACCTGGAGCGTCAGTGACTGCCGAGAGATGCACCGGGTGATATTATGCCTTCACTGCGGCGAGATAGAGCCCTGAAAATCCCCCAGGATGAGCTGGATCCTGTAACCGCTCTGTTGTCTGTATCAAAAATCCTCCACGATTAACAAGGTCGCACAGCGACTGTTCTGTAAACAGGACAGTCCCCGGCTGCCTGAATTGCCCGAATACTCTTTTATTACGAATGATGGTACGCAGGATATCCGAAATGCGGAGACCATCAATGATTGGTGTAACTACGATAAGCCTTCCACCTGGAGTGAGAATGCGGTACGTCTCGGCAAGGGTCGTCGGGCCATCGACCAAATGAATGGTAAGACCAAAAAATGCAGTATCAAAGTACGAGTGGGGAAAGGTAGTCTTTTCGCAGTTCTCTTTCTTCACTGTCACCTTAGGATGGCAGAGGATACGCTTCCGCGTCCGTTCGAGCATCTCTTCGGCAATGTCGGTCGCAACCACACTCGTAGACCTCTCTGCAAGGAGCGAGGTATAAAAGCCGGTACCGCAGCCGAACTCTACGGTCCTGCCAAGGTTTGACTCTCGCTTCAGGGCATCCAGGAGGATCTGCCGCATGGAATTCCCAAAAACGCAATCTATTCCCTCATCGTAGACGCTGGCTGCGTGAGCCCAGAATCTCTCTGAATCAGTCATAAGTTAACAATTTACACAAAGGATTTGAATTTTATGAAAATTCCTGATCGGGAATTCCCTCCTGGTTCTTCCTGTGACCCTCTGTTCAGCACCATATTTATCTTACATTTCACACAAATATGATTGTATGATTAATATGAATGGAATGATAAATCATGTTTGATGGGAGTCACGAGGGGAAGCATATCTTCGGCACAGTCAAGGTGGGCGAGAGGGGTCAGATCGTCATCCCAAAGAAGGCACGCGAGGTCTTTTCAATCCAACCCGGCGATACGCTCCTCGTGCTGGGAGATGAGAAGCGGGGAATCGCCATCGTCAAGGCTGAAACCTTCCATGCGATGGCAATGAAGATGCTGAAGATATTCGACAGGGATCCGGAAGAGGCCCCTGAAAACTAGGAAAAGTTCCAGGGGAATACACACATGAGGATCTGCATTATTTCCGGAAGCCCCAAGGGAGAGGAGAGCATCACCCTGCAGTATGTCAGGTTCATCGAGCAGGCATTTCCAGAACACACCTTCCCGATTGTGCATGCAGGACGGGACATCAAGAAACTGGAGGGAGAGCAGGAGGCATGGGACGAGGCGCTCGCGAAAATTCAGGATTCTGATGGCGTGTTCTTTGCGACACCCGTTTATTTTATGCTCGTCCCGGGCCAGCTGAAGCGGTTTATTGAGTTGGTATTTGAACGGAATGCAGCACCTGCATTTTCACAGAAATATTCTGCGGCACTCACCACCTCGATCCATTTCTTCGATCACACTGCGCATTCGTACCTTCACGGGATATCCGAGGACCTCGGCATGCACCATGCCGGGCTCTATTCAGCCCACATGGAAGACCTGAAATCTGAAGACGAACAGATGCGCCTGTTGCTCTTTTTCTCCGACTATCTTGATGCGATTTCTGAAAAGAGGGCAATTCCGCGTGAATATCTCCCGCTGCCTAAGGTCTCCCCCTCTTATAATCCCTCCACCCAATCCACCGGCGTAGATACCCACGGGAAACGTGTGGTGATCCTCCATGATGCAAGAAATGGTTCCGACCAGCAGGCAATGGTCCGCCAAATGGCCGCACTATTTGACGGGAAAGCCACTGTTGCCGATATAAGGGATTCCATGATGAAGGGGGGTTGCCTTGGCTGCTGCAGGTGTGCGTTTGACAATACGTGCGTATATCGGGACGGGTTCCGAGATTTCTGGGATAAATACGTGGTCCCGGCGGATATCCTGATCATGGCCGGGACCATTCAGGACCGGTATTTATCGGCAACATGGAAACAGTGGAACGACCGGAGTTTCTTCAACGGGCATGTCCCTGCACTCAAGGGAAAGCAGGTCGGATACCTGGTGGAAGGGCCGCTCGCACACCTCCCAAATCTGAGAGAAGTGCTGGAAGCCAGAGCAATGATCGGCGGGGCGAATCTTGTCGGGATCGTGAGCAGCGAGGCGGGAAACCGCGCTCATATTGACGCAGCGCTCGCAGCACTTGCCGAGCGCTCGATCAGGCTGGCAGATCAGGGCTACATCATGACGGAAACGTTCTCCGCCATTGCAGGCAGGAAGCTCTTCCGGGACGAGATCTGGGCACACATGCGGGCAATATTTCAGGCAGACGACCGGTATTACCGGTCTCATGGCTACTATGACTTTCCTACAAAGAACTACCTGCAGAGGATTGGGACGCGGGCATTCTCACTTTTCCTGTGTATCCCTGGTGTCAGGATGAAAGTCAAGAAGGACATGGTCTCCTACATGGTCCGCCCCCTTCAGGAAGTGGTTCAAAAGAGCAGGGTAATAAAAGAGTGGAGAGCGAGAAAACAATAATGGATATCACTCGTTTCTTTGAGAAAAGCATCGTTATTCGTTTCAAGAGAATCATTCAAAAAGGAGCCACCTGCCATCACCACTGATCATCTCTTCCCCTTTTGTTGCAGCAAACATACAAAAGAAGTGTTCCTTTTTTAAAAAATTAGAATGATCTAAACCTCCGGGGGATCGCTTAATAAGCGAAAAAGAGTTGTCAAAAGAGAGGGTAGTAAACGTATGCAATCAGGTTTTTTCGTTGTCTGCTCCACATTCCCTCAATCAGCAACTCTATTTATTGTTGAATATTATTCGCGGTATTTCTTCAGTAAAAAATACGCTGCGCCAGAACATGCCGCAAAAACTACGAGGGAAACAAATCCCACGAGAATATCCTCAAACAAAAAATTTCCAATAGAGACAATCAGAAAGAATATCCCCACGACTACCAGGATAAAAAGTACGAATATCAGGAACATCATGTCAACCGAGGTCATGTATGGCATGCTTCGTTACACTGCTATTCATTGATTCGTTATCTTTCTGTTGATGTGTTCATCTCATGCCACACAAAGAAGCGAGTGCAAAAAAAATGTAGGATCGCTTTTGACTTTCCCAGGCAAATGGCAAATGTGTACTGATTCCTCTCTTCTTCTGGTGAGGATCTTGCTGACCTTTGGACCACCTGAATTGATACCTGTTGTCATGAGTTCCTGATCATCTTACAAATGGAGCGAAATATTCTCGGAGTGTAATCTCTGGAAAAACTGGGCAGGAACTTGCATAAATCTAACAATAAATGAGTATTATAACCGGCTCTGCACCGCGGAAGACATCCCTGCATTTTTATGCTCATGCGATTTATGAAATACCTCACTGCAGACAATATACCTGAGTGAGACAAATGCCAAAAGGTCACGATTCTGCTTGTAACTTATACAGGGTTTTGAAAAATCAATTTCTGCAATTCAGAGAGATATCTTCCACCTGCTGTTCTCCTGTCTTTTCACAATTCTACTGTAAAGAGAATCAGTGTGCACGCGTGTATTTATTATCAACAATAGGCAAAGTGTTAAGGGATATAAACCTCACGGGGCAGCGCACTGTATGAACCGATCCTCCCATAAAACACCTCTCAAAGCCCTTATATCCGGGCTGTTCGGCATTCTTCTCTTTCTCATCGTCCTTGTCGTGCTCAGGTTCATTGCAGCGCACACGTCATGGCCGCTCTTTGACGGCTTCGTGGATCTCCTTTTTGCGAACGCCCCGCTCATCATCTTCTTCTCGATTCTCTTCACAATCGGGGAGATGTTCGCCGCGTTTTCCTTTCCGTTCAACCTCCCGTTCCCTGTCTTCAACGCAGTGGCAAGCGTACTCCTCGTCTCGTTCCTCATGTCGCTCCTCCAATTCATCAATGCATACTACACGCTCGGAATCGGCGATGCCCTCGACGTAGTCAAGCTCTTCCTCCTTCCATTGACCCTGATAATCGTTCTCGTCGCAGGCTACCTCGCTATCTTTGTAAAACTGAAAGGGCCTGAAACGACTCCTCCCTCATCTGCCCAAGAGAAAGCAGAAGAGAGGCAGGTTTGTCCCACCTGGGAGACAATCGGCGAAGAGTTCCGGCATATGGTTGCCGACCTCATCCGGAAGATCAGGAACGAGATCAACAAGGATTGAGATGACTGGAGAATCGTCTTTCCCATAGTATCTAAGCAAGAATACCTCGCAAGACGTATCATCAGGAAACAAAGAGAACGATTTTATCCTCTCCTTTCCCCGCGAAAAAACAAGTTGATTGAGGGACTTCCCGTAATACGTCTTTACTTTTTTGCTCGAAGAGGTAACAGAGGATAATTCCGGCGATGATAATGCTGAGATGGGCGGTCAAGAAGTTCTAGAAGAGGGTCAGGATCCCGAACAAGAGATTGATCGCCATTGATATCACGAGCCGCTTGCATGCCGGTGAATTCAGGGAAACCGGGGTATGACATACCGATCACTCATATGGAAATGGGTCAGGGTTACGTCCTTTACACCTTGCCTCCCGCATGGAGCGGTGCACCCAGACAGAGAAAGAATCAATCCCCCCGAAAAAACAAGTACCTTTACAACCTTTCCAGCTGGGAGAAGACATGGCACTCCAACTCATGACCGCACGGCTCATCCTCGAAGACCTCACTGAGGAGGACCTCCCGAATATCCAGAAAATCGCCCGCAACCCTGACCTGATGCGATACGTCCTTATCTGGCTCGAAGACGACGAGCAGATAGCCAGGTTCCTGCAGAGAGGGATCGAGGAGGCGAACAAGACTGACAGGACTTCTTTTATGCTTTCGGCAAGGGTGCTGGAAACCGGGGAATTTGGCGGTCTCACTTTCCTGGAGATTGATCCCGAAATTCCAACCACAGGCGAGGTCGGGATTATCCTCCTTCCGGAATACCAGGCATCAGGGTATGGAAAAGAGATCCTCATGAAATACATGGAGTTCGGGTTCGATACGCTCTCGCTCCACCGGGTGTTCGGAAAGTGCGACGCACTGAACTCTGCATCTGCCCGCCTGATGGAACAATGTGGAATGACCTACGAAGGAACGATCCGGGAGCATGTCTGGCTCCGGGATCACTGGCGATCGACGCGGTACTACGGGATGCTTGCAGAAGAATATGCAGCAAGAAAGAAATGATTTCAATCGGTAATCCGTTTCCTTACCTTCGCATTCAACATACTCACGGAATCCCTGGCATTTTAAAATTGTAACCAGGATGGCATGCTGATACACTTTTCCCATTCTTCCTCTTTCGATATGGAGACACCGCCTATCAGCAGGTTAACCCGGTTAAAAAAAGGTGATTTCTTCTCAAATCAAAGGCAGACATCCAGAATCATTTCACATACAGCCACTAAAGTATACTAACTGGTAAAATGGGAAGATGGTATGGTAGACCCGGTTTGGGAGTGTGCAGGACTCTCCCTTGCTGAAGAAGACAACTTACGTGATCATCACATTTTCCCCATCATGCCAGATGTATCTGCAGGGTAGAGCTACCCTTCAGTGTTTTCGTGTTCAGGAATTCAGGGAAGCCATCTGCTTTCCCCCCATGCACCCGTTCATCCGCACCTCTTCGGCGAGAAATCCGGCACCATGACCATGATGCTCTGGTTTACCTCCCCGGTCATCGTGACATTCCGGTCATTTCCAACGCAATAGCACCTTGCCGAGATGATCGGCACGCCGGATCCCTCCTGGATGAAGGCGACGTACCAGCCTTCCGGGGTTCGCTCGGTCCTGATTGACTTGATCGGGAAGGTATCTGCCGGGTATCTCTTCAGTTCAGGGTACGCATTCTGGATAATCCTGACTGCTTCCCTCTCCTCGGGAAAGTTCCATCTGCCATAGGTCTCCCACCAGGATCGCACCTCGGTCCTGTTGGGATGGAAGTAGTACAGCGAACAGAGTGCCGGAGGATACCTCCCGGCCCGGTACCCCTCGATGAGGAAGAGCGCCTCGTTTCCTGCAGTGGACGTCTGGTTAAACGGCCAGTAAGAGCTGAAAGGCGAAAAGACCGTGGCAGCAGGTTCGGTGGAATCGATCTCCTGCATCAGTCGTTCAACGTCGGCATGGGTAATCCAGTTGTCAGGCACCTCAAGCACCATTACCTGCACGCCAGGGTGTGTGCAGAGGTCACGATGGAACTCAACCGGCGTGTGTGTGGAAAAGTAACAGGCATCGGCTTCCATCAGGTGGACTTCCGGGGATCCGATCAGCCGATCGAAAGAGCATGCACCCCCGATATGTCCTGACGTATTTTCCGCAGAGACTATTGTCCCATGCCCATCTCCAGGATTGCCGATACACCCTGCACAGGCGAGCAGCAAAGCGAGGAAGGCAATGCCGGGATTGATTCTGCGAAGATTCTTGAGGGGTGGTTGCAGAAGGAGTGCCATATTCCAGTCTCCTGATCACCATTTGGTGCCTGAGAATTAAGGTATTTCCAGGTCGTCAACTCCCGGTTCAATTTTTACGAAGGCACATGGTCCGTCACCATATTCCCAGGCAGATATGATCTATGCAAGTGTTTGCCCAGATCCACTGTGACCTGTCCCTCTCAATGAGAGCCAACTTGGGAATCGATTATTTATAAGAGAACCCTCCATGAGAGACTATGACTGATATCGCGGTATTTGTTGATTCAAGGGGTGGGAACACGAGGAAGGTGGCGGACGCCATTGCAGCCGGATTGAATGTGACAGTGGGGGATCTGAGTGCCGCGCTCCCCGCGGGTGCAAAAGTCGTATTTCTCGGCAGCGGAGTCTACGGGGGAAAGCCTGGCGATGCCATGACAAAATTCATCTCGTCCGGAGACTTTAGGGGGCGAAAGGTGGCCCTCTTTGCCACCTCAGGCGGTGCAGAGGGGGCAAAGAAAGTGCTTGAGACGATGGGTGTTGCTCTGAAAGAGAGGGGAGCGGTTATCCTTGGCACCTACCACTGCAGGGGAAAGTTCCTCTTCACCAACAGGGGGCACCCAGGGCCCGAAGACCTGGAGAACGCACGTATTTTTGCAAGGGAGATTCTCGCAAAGTCCTGAAACCCGCCAAGGGGAGAAAGAGGCTATCTCCTCATTTTTCGGCTCTTCGCTATCTGGTGTGGGCAGGATTGGTGAACCGGACACATATTGTGGGGGCTATCCGCCCCCACACCCCCACATGCGATGCACGCCGCTGCCCCCGATGGACGCCCCGGCGGCGGTTCAGTGTCTGGATTGATATCCAGATAACAACCTTGATTCAGTCTCCCCACACCACACAGGGAGGAGACCCTTTTTATGATGCTGCCCCTTCAACCGGACCGGTATAGATGCCGGAACCGGGCCACCAGCTCCCATCGATCTTCACGCCATACCCGGGTTTTGCCTCAAGCGTCCGGTTGTGCATGGGACTGATGCAATAAAACCGGTAACAGCCACTCCCGCTCCTGAAAATGTCCCCATCTCCCTGATAAATATCCCGGCTACACCCTCATCCAGCCGGTTCTTTCCGACCACTTCGGGATTGATCAGATGTGTAAGGTTGGCCATATTGGAATCGCAGGCTTAGATGTTTAGCTCGCCCTGGATGAACGAGCCGTTTGGGTCGTTGAACTCTGCAAGGGCCTTCTCCTTGCCGTGGATGTGGACATAATCGACCGCCTGCTCTACGAAGGCCACAAGTGTCTCATTTGAGGCAGAGATCACCTCCGTCCGGGAGCCCCGGGACCACCGGTTTCATATGGTAATTACTATCAGGGATGTGGATGCACCCGCCCAGAAGGAGAAAAAAGCCAAGCGTCATCATCCCAATAAAAGCTCATATCGAACTCATCATGGGAATACCCTGGTTGTTGCTCCCCAAATAAAAAAATCACATGATTCTCACCGGGACGCACGCATACAGAATGAAAAACGCGAACGCGTTTTTCATAGGAAAAAGAATATGCCTCACACGTCATGCTCGATGCTTTCCAATCAGTGCATCCGATCCATCAATTCGTTTTTCATCCTGTTCACCAAATAGTATCAGGTTCAGATCATGCCAAGAATACCCATTCTCCTCATCCTCATCGTGGCCCTGGCAATCTTTGCCGCCGGGTGCACACAGCCCATCGAAGAGCACAAATCTGCACCCGTGGGGTCGCAAGTAAACATCACGGTCCCGGTCCCCCCAATTCCGGTCCGGAGCAGTGCGGGTATGAACCTCGCGTACGAACTCGAACTCTCGTCAGAAAAGGGTCTCATGTTCGTGCCTGAGCATGTCGAGGTCATCGACCCCGCGACCGGAAAGGTACTCTACTCTCCTGAAAAGGACCTGCTCCCGTCCCTGTACCACCCGGCAGCAGATCCACTGCCTTCTCAGGCAGATCTACAGAACGGCACAGGCAAGGTGCCGGTCCCGAGGATCTCGCTCTGGTTTGCAGTCGATCCGGCTGCCGTGCCGGACCGCCTTGTCCACCGGGTCACGCTCAACATGAGCGGGAGCGGGCAGCCCCCGCTTACCTTCACCGGCGGCGAGGTCAGGGTGCGAAAGGACCTCTCCCCCGTCATCGTCGGCTCTCCGATGCGTGGACCGGGCTGGCTCGCGCTCGAGACCACCGCACCGAATACACACCACTTCGGCGCCCAGATCACGATTGGGGGGGTGACCCGCGTCCCGCAGAAGTTCGCACAGGACTGGATCTACGTTGACCCCGTGACCGGCAAGGCGGCTGAAGGTGATGCGGGCCTTTCCCGGAACTACTACGGGTTTGGAAGAGAGATCCTCTCGGTCTCAAACGGCACGGTCGTAGACATGCTCGACGGGCTGCCGGACCACGAGCGGATCTATTCCCCGCAGGGAGTCAGCATCGGGACTGCCGCAGGCAACTACGTGATCGTCGATATGGGAAACAGCAAGTATGCCTGCTATGCCCACATGGTCAACGGGTCTGTCCAGGTCGCGAACGGTGACCACGTCACCGAGGGACAGGTCCTCGGCCTGATGGGCAACAGCGGCAACTCGGATATCCCCCACCTCCACTTCCAGGTCGTCGAAGGGACACCCTCGTTCCTTGGTGCTGAAGGGTACCCCCATGTCTACCGGGCCTTTGACGTGACAGGCGAGGTCAACCAGACCCGTGGCATCGCACTGTTCTCCGAGCCTGGCTTTACCATGGAACAGTTATGGTCAGAATTTGACACGCTCGTTTCGTTCTACCCTTCACCCGTGCACCAGGAGGAGAGCCTCCCCGGCAACTGGGTGATCATGGACCTTCCCTGAACATCATTTTTTAACAGGAAAATAACTCTGTAATGTTCCATTTTTCTATCACACCCCCCATGTTTACCCACCCCAGAAAAGAGTATCACATCCCTTTGATCACCAGCACCGTGATGTCGTCGAACTGGGGCATGTCCCCTGAAAATTCCCGGAGTTCCGAGAGGATCCGGTCGAGTATCTGCGGGGCAGAGAGGTGGACGTGCTCCCGTATGATCGCATGAAGCCGTGCCTCGCCAAAGAACTGCTCCTGCGTATTCATCGAATCCGTGACCCCGTCCGTATACATGACGACCACGTCACCGGTCCCGATCGCCACGGTGCGGGAGGAATACTCCTGGTTTGCATCTGCGCCGAGCGCGATGCCGGTGGGGAGGAGCTCTTCCAGTGTCCCGTCCTGCGTGCGGATCACGACAGGGGGGTTGTGGCCGGCATTCACATAGGTGAGGGTGCGGTCCGATTCCGAGAGCCTCCCGAAGAAGAGGGTGACGAACATGCCGGACTTTGAGTCCTCGGTGATAATGTTGTTTGCATCCCTGATGGCCTGTGCCGGGTCGCGGTGCCAGAGGGCGTTGACCCGGACGACGATCCGGGAGAGCGCCATGAAGAGCGCGGCGGGCACGCCTTTCCCGGACACGTCTGCGACGAGGAGGCCGAGCGTTCCCTTCGACAGGGCGATGATCTCGAACGGGATCACGTCAAAAAAGTCGCCGCCGACCTCCTTTGCCATCACGGTCCGTGCAGCGATATCAAATCCCCTGATCTGGGGAATTACGTCGGGCATGAAGCTCTTCTGGATATCCGCGGCGATCTGGAGCTCGGCGTTCGAGCGGGCAAGCCTCCCCTCCATCTCGCGGCGCTCGGTGATGTCCCGGATTGTCTCGATGGCGCCGGTGACATTTCCCTGCGGGTCGTAGAGGGGGCTTGCCTTCGCCCAGAAATACCTCCCTGTCCGGCCTGCAAGGCTCGGGATGAAGGTGTCCACGACAAGTGTATCCCCTTCACGCCTGACATGGGTATAGAGACGCTCCAGTTCAGCCTCGGGCATCAGGACAAGGTTTGCGAGCATCGGCCTGCGTTCCTGGTAGAACGGCAGCGAGTACTCGTAGTCTCCCTTCCCGATCATGGACTCTGCGGGAATACCGGTCAGCTCCTCCATTGCCCGGTTCCAGGTGATGACGACGCCGTCCTTGTCGATGGCAAGGGTTGCATCCGGCAGGAAACTGATAATATCCGCGAGGCTCCGGCGGGACCGGACGATCTCCTGCTCGTCTCGCTTCCGGTCGGTGATGTCCCGGATTGTCTCGATGGCGCCGGTGACATTTCCCTTCTCATCGTAGAGCGGGCTCGCCTTCGCCCAGAAATAGGCCCCTCCAGGCCGGAAGTCCGGGATGAAGATGTCGACGATGAGGGTATCGCCCCTCCGCTCGACAAAGTCATACCGCTTCTCGATCTCTTCCCCGGGCATGAAGACGAGATTGGCAAGCATCGGCCGCCGCTCCTTGTAGAACGGGAGGGCATACTCGTAGTCGCCCTTGCCAACCATGTTGCCTGCAGGAACGCCAGTCAACTCCTCCATCGCCCGGTTCCAGGCGATGACCGTGCCCTCACGGTCGATGACCAGCGTTGCGTCAGGGAGGAAATCGATGATCTCGGCCATCTCCCGGGTTGTCTTTGCCATCTCGTGCTCGGCCCGTTTCCGGTCAGTGATATCACGGATCGTCTCGATGGCGCCGATGATGCTGCCATCCGCACCATAGAGGGGACTTGCCTTGGCCCAGAGGTATGCACCACCGGGCCGGAAGTCCGGGATGAAGATGTCCACAACCAGCGTGTCACCCGTCCGCACCACGGTATCGTATTTTTTCTCAACCTCGGCGCCGGGCATGAAGATGAGGTTGGCGAGGATGGGGCGCCTTTGGCCGTAAAAAGGGAGGGCATACTCGTAGTCGCCCTTCCCGAGCATTTCTCCCGCAGGAACGCCGGTCAGCTCCTCCATCGCCCGGTTCCAGGCAATCACCCTTTCCCCGCGGTCGATGACCAGCGTTGCATCCGGCAAAAAGTCAATGATCTCTGTCTGGAAAGAGCGGCCTGGGGACTCCATCTCATGCACCTCGCAGGATGTGTGCGGTGATAGGGCATCAAGGTTCGGAATCAAGGGAGACGAAAAATGGTAGTTCCTGTGATTACCCGCAGTCTCATTTCCCCCCCCGGCATCCTCCGATCCTGAATCCGGCTCTCCCTCGATTCGAAAATTCGGAGAAAGGGAGAAATTTTCCGGGTTCCTGCCTCAATCCCCCTTCCCATCCGGATAATCCCAGGCCATGCACCTCATCGTTCCTGCCGGCGGAGGGTCTTCGCGAGCGTGATAGTCTTTCCCATGCTATTCGTTCCGCTTGACTTGGGTGAGTGCGATCGTCATGGTATCGGTACCTGTTGAGCGTCACCTTGAACCAGGGGGGTGTGGGGGTGGAATCCTTTTGCTGCAGAATCATGCGGGAGATACCTGGAACTGGCGATACCGCTGGGACAGCGCTCATTTTCAGGCAGCCCGTCATGAAAGGGATGAGGGATGAGAACGTAAAGCCACCAGGCTCCCTGACAATAAGGCAGGGGATATGCGACAGGAGATCCTCATTATGTATCTTGTGAACTGCTCCAGACACACGGTATAATTGGATGAACAGGAAAAAAACGAGGCTCTTCGCTATCTGGTGTGGGCAGGATTGGTGAACCGGACACATATTGTGGGGGCTATCCGCCCCCACACCCGCACATGGGATGCACGCCGCCGCCCCCGAAGGATGCCCCATCGGCGCTTCAGGGACTGAATTAATATACAGATAACAACCTTGATTCAGTCTCCCCACACAACACAGGGAGGAGGCAAAAAAGAAGAAATGGTCACCCAGCCACCGGGATCTGGACTTCTGTGAGGAGTTCGTCTGCAGGCGTTTCGTCCGGGTTGTTCAGGTAGACCTGGCGGTCGGGGCCGGTCGGCTCGAGCCCCTGTCCGGCTGCATACCCGAACGCCTTTTCGAACGCGACCGACAAGCCCTCGTGTTCGTAGGGCCCCCGGTACACGACCGATATGACCCGGACCGCGGGGAGCGTCCTGACCGCAAACCGCGGGTCGGAAACCGCCACCATCCCCTGGATCGGAATTGCCATCTCGATATCAGCATCGGTCTTTCGGTACTCGTGGTCGTAGCAGATAGAGAGGCAGGGGCCCGTGATCGCAACGCCGTTCTTCTGGTTCTCTGGCGAGAAAATGATCGCCATCAGTTCCGACGACACCCCCCCGCATACCTCTTCGTAGGTGCCGGTCCTCCGACCAGAGATCACTTTCATCGCGGGGATCTCCTTTATTACAGGTTCTGATACGTTCATGGAAAACAACTCTGAAAAGTCCCTGTTCTCGATGAGAAGGGACGATATCTTCTCCAGCCGTGCGATCTCGGATAGCGCCGCGTTCTTCCTCTTCTCGACCAGGGCTCTCACGGCATCCCGGTCCCCGGAATCGTGGGCAGAGAGGATCTCTCCGATCTCGGCAAACCCGAACCCGAGCGTGCAGAGTGTCCTGATCTTCAGCGCATGCTCAATCTGGGAGACCGTGTAATAGCGATACCCGGTAAACCGGTCCCTGACTTCGGGGACGAGTATCCCCTTCGTGTCATAGAGCCGAAGCGCCTTCTTCGAGAGGTGAGTGAGGGTCGAGAACCTCCCGATGGTGATCCGGTCGGACGGCATGGTGCATCAAAAGATTATTTATTCCTGCGATATAGTGGGTTCTTCTCTCTCCCGGGGGAAGGTTTCAGGAAAAGAAGATGAGAATTACTCCTACTCCGCAGCAGGAATCGTTTCATTTTTGCTTTTCACGGCAAGGCCCTGGGACCGGTACATGAGGGCAATGACTGCCGGCATGATCAGGATCGCGCCCAGTAGTGAGAAACCGACAGTGATCACCGTCGTGATCCCGAAGTTTGAGATGATATTGAACTCCGAGAGGATCAGGGCAGAGAAACCGAACACCGTGGTCAATCCGGAGACGGTGATGGCCGCTCCAATCTTCTGGACACTGGTCTGGATCGCCGAAAAGAGGTCCAGGCCCCGTGCCAGTTCCTCATCGACACGCTCCATGATCAGGACCGTATATTCAGATGCCACCCCGATGGTCATTGAACCAAGGACGGCAGTGAGGGGTGTGTAGTCAAGACCCAGGAGATACATGATCGCCCCGTTCCATCCCACGATGGCAATGATGGGCAGGAGTGGAGAGACGGCGTGGATCCGCCTGTACACGACGAGGAGGAAGACGAGGATGAACACAAAGCCCAGCGTCGTCATGAGAAGCTTTGAGTCGATGATATCGTCCATAAGAGCTGCAAACATCTCGATCTGCCCGGTGACACGTGCATCCACACCAGGTGGAGGAGAATACCACCCTACATCACTCTCTATCACCTGCACAAGCGACCTTGCCTGGGATATTGACATGTCAACAGTCGAAAACTCCAGTACCGTCTCGATATTCCCGTTGAGGTAACGGTCCCTCGTGACGCCCGGGATCCTTTCAATTGTTGCCCGGATCTCTCTCTCTGTCACTGGAAGACTCCCTCCATTGTACTGGGTAAGAAGGGTGGCGATGCTGGTGACGCCAGTGATCTTGTCGTTATGATCGATCTCGTACTCCCCAAAGTCCCGTATCCACGCAATCGTATCGGGATTCAGGACGGCTTCTCCGGTCACAACGACAGGGATAGTGCTCGTCGAGCCCATCGCCCTCGTCACCTTGTTCATGTTCTGGAGTGCGGGCATCTCTGACGGGACAAATGTCTTCTCATCGGCGCTTATGGGCACATCATTGTCGAGGTTGAACCCAACGATTGCCACCAGGAATACAAACAGGAGAATGGGTACCGGGTTCTTTGCGATCCTGTAGGCGACCTTTCCGAGAAACGCATCGTACTTCTCGATGAAGGAACCACGCGAGCCTTCTATGTGATGAGGAGTTGAATTACAGCCCTTCCATTCCAGTTCGCATGCGGCAACACCGTTGATCTTCCCTCTTGGTTCCTTGGGGCGATACCGTATAAGGACACCAAAGACCGGAACGATAATAATGGCGGCTAGGTAGCATGATATCACCCCGATCGTACAGGTGATCCCAAAGTCCCCCACCATGGGAATAGGGCCAAAGACCATTGCGATGAACCCCATCGACGTGGCGAGCATCGCAACAAGGACCGAAGGGCCGGTCTTCGTGATCGTGGTGGTGATCGCCTCAAAGAGAGAAGATTTTCTGACCTCCTCGTCGAGCCTCGAATGGATCTGGATCGCATAATCGATGCCGATCCCGATCAGCACCGGGAATGCCCCGATCACCACCATACTGATGGGGATGCCTGCAAGACCCATGAAACCGAACGTAAGGATGAGCCCCGATGCAACTACAATGACAGGCAACAACGTGTATCGCACGTGGTTAAAGAGTGTTATAACTGCGACAACCATCAACGCCATGGCAGCGAGGATAAGGACGCCCATCGAAGACCCCATCTCCTGCTGCATCTCCTGCGAGAATGCCGGCGATCCTGAGAGGATGACCGTCACTCCAGGGGGAGGACCCGAGAGCGAGACGACGCTCCGGATGTTGTTGAGGGCCTGCTCCTGCCTGTCGTTCGAGATTCCCGGCTGGAGCGCAACGACACTGATGGTCATCATCTTCGAGGGGATATAGCGGTCGACGACCTCTGGTGGCGCCTGGCTGATGATCCGGTTGATCTCCGCTGACGATCCGGGGAGGGTTCCGCCATTTGCCTGCTTCAGAAGGTCGACAATGCCTGAAACCCGTTCCACGTACTGCTGTTTTTCGACATCATCCTGGAGCCGCTCGATATAATGCAGGCTTTCGATCTGCGTGATATCGTCTGACTCGACAATGATCATGATGGCGTCTGAACCATATGTTTTCGTATAATGGGAGAGGAGTGCCCCGCGGGGGGTCGTCTTGTCGATATACGTGTCGTCTCCTGTTTCCATCGTCAGGAGGGTAACACCAAAAAGCGCAACCGCAAATACCAGGACTGTGATCCCCGCGACGATACGTGGATGGGTGGTGATGGCATGCGCCAGCCAGTGGAACGGGTTTTTCATCTGAAAGTGCCTCCACCAGGGTTACGGGTCAGTGAAGGGAAGGGGATTATTGACATAAGGGGATTCACGAACACAAAATAACTCCGGATATCAGAACCCAGCACTGCCCGGAAGGGGTACCTGGATATGGAACAACGGGGGATCCAAGTTGTCATATTCACTACAACAGTACTTTCAGATCTTTTACACGATAATGTTATTGCCTTCAGAGAGGGGAACCGGGACAGGATCTCTGATAAATGGCTCCTCCTTCCAAAGCTGGTGTATCACGCGGCTCTCTTCAGGTAAAACGTCATTTGTTCCTTTCCGACTGTCATTTTCCAGATGTAAGAGCAGGTAATCCGGGTAGTCTCCACGTCGCATGCCGTTTTTCTTCAGAGACCATCTCAAGTCACCGGGAAGACCCTGGAATTTACGCCTCTCAGAATTCTTTGTCACAAAACAGCCCTGATTATGGAAATAGAATTAGGAACCCCATGCGTTGACCATCTGAACTCTGGGTAGTATTCGGGGGATATCAGCCGGTCCCCTGCATGCTTGCACGGCATGCATTCATAGACCTCCGTCACCTTCATTACGACGAGCGCCGTGCAGAAAAGGCCCGTTTTTGCCTTTGATACCTCTGTAGCCCCCTTACCAATTCACCATTCAGCGAGCCTCTGTAAATCGATCTTTTTGTCAAAGCCCAAAGAAATCACGAGCCCGAGTAAAAGTACATTCAAACAAACCGTCTTTTTCACAGATTTCGTTGTATACTTGTGGATTTTTCTTAAACCGAATGCATTTTTCGCTGTTTT
>JAKPPB010000079.1 GCA_029547605.1 Methanobacteriota archaeon
CTGATGATGTCTGTTATCCCGAGTTCATCGATTGCACCTGCAACGATGCCGAGATGCCCGATCTGCCGTGCGGAGATATCTTTTGACTTGAATGTGATATCCGGGGGCACAGAAAAAATATAGAGATTCTCAGATATAAACATAAGTATTTTAATCTGATTTGTTGACGAATTTCTCTGGAAGAATTACTCTACCTGCGAAAGGTGGGTTGCATTGCCGGAATCATTTTTTTTCAGTGTTGCGGAACCATTTTCTTCTCCTCTATGTTTCATGTGGAGGACTGAACAGAGGTTGTTCTCTGTATGCCCATTCAGTTATCGAACTGCTCCCAGGGCATCCTCAAGTGGCAATGGCGTGCATTGCATATGGGGGGTGTGGGGGCTGACAGTTCCCATAGAATACATATGAGGCGTTGACCCTCTCAATGCGGTGTGGCAAGGAGCTCCTATTTTGCCTCCTCATCTGTTTTCGACTGAATAAGAGTGTACGAGGATGGGCTCCCTGGTGCTTCATCCGATAAATCTCTGAAATGTGGGATCACAATTGGGAGATGAGCCCTCTTCCTCACTGCAACCGCAGGATCCAAAAAACACAACATGTTGTGTATTCAACCTCAATCCCGATGACCGGCTCAGGCCACCTCCTCCCTGTTATCGTCATACTCGCCCTCCTTGGCGCAGGCTGCATCCACGCTCCCGTTGCGAATTACGAGATTCCAGTCGTCCGCCATCACATCATGCAGCAGCTCTTGCATGGGGTGACGGAAAACATCCAGGCATCCCTCTACACACTCGATCTCACCTGCTCCGAAGCTGCCGATACGCTTGGCTCAACGACCCTCTCCGGCCCGCGGGCTGATGCGGTCCTCGAAAGGGTTGCATCCTCACACCCGTCTGTTCTCACCGCCATCACCTATGACACGAACGGGACGGTCCTTGCCGCAGAGCCCGCCAGCGCAAAGGTGATCATCGGCCAGAGCCTTCTTGACCAGGAGCAGGTCCGGCAGGCTGTCGGGACCAGAAAACCTTTGATGAGCGGGTACTTCACGCTCGCCCAGGGGGGTGAAGGTGTCGCGATTGCCCACCCGATCTTCTCCGGCGACGGGGAGTTCATTGGCGTTATCAGCACCACTTTCTCACCGCATATGCTGATCGCACCTGCTGCAGGGGACGCGATGGCGTACGCACCATTCATATTCAATATCGCCCAGGCAGACGGGCGCATCCTCTTCCATCCCGACCCTTCACTTGTGGGAAAACCAACCTTCAACGAGACGACGTTTGCCCGCTTCCCCGGCATACTCGATCTCGCCCACCGCTATTCAACCGAACACTCCGGGTATGCCACCTTCTCGTTCTATCGTACTGGAACGGACCTATTTGTCGAGAAGGAGACCTTCTGGGACACGGTCTCGCTGCACGGGACCGAGTGGAGAGTGATGGTGATCGCAGAGAGAGTGTAGGTGCGGGAACGCTCGACGTTTCACCCTGTTCGCCGGTCCAAAAGGAGGGAGATTCATGAAATGATTTCCATGAACGTATCGACGGATACCAGACACATGTGGGGAGGTGGTGATAAAGGAGGCATACGGGGGACTGATAGGATATCTCATGAGTGTGAGAACCCATTTCCAGAACAAGTTCCCGGAATATGCCGTATCAGGCAACCTGGCTGGCAGGCTCAAATAAAAAGGTCCAGGCTTACTGCTGGGAGATGTGTCAACAGAGCGGGTGGAAGAGATCCTGCAAACCGAAAACGACACAAAGCGCTTATTCGGTCCTTAAGTATACGCTGGTTGAACGCCACGATCTTCTCGATCTGCGATCACTGACTGCGCAGGTTAAGAATGTGACACGGGGATATATCAGGGATATCAAGGACTTCCCTGACTGTGCAGAGGGACATTATAAGGCCGGTGGAGCGCACCAACTTTTTTACCTGGACAAGTATGGCATGGGATAGAAGAGGCTCTTTTCTGTCTGGTGTGGGTAGGATTGGTGAATCGGATACATTTGGTGGGGGCTATCCGCCTCCACCCCCCATGTGCGATGCACACTGCCGCCCCCGAAGGACGCCCCGACGGCGGTTTAGTGACTGAATTGGTATGCTGATCACAACTTCGATTCAGTCTCCCCACACAAAACAGCGAAGAGGCATAAAAAATCCGGGTCGGGTATAGGCAAAGTGACATATATCTACCGTGAGTGTCGATGATGCCTTGATAAGGGTGAATTTGGTTACCCCTCCCTCAACTTCCCCATCCACTCGATCCGCCGCCTGCACCGGAAGCAAAACTCCGGGCCCTTCCGATCGGTGTCCGTGATCGAGTTGGAGAAGAACATCACGCAGCCGGGATACTCGCAGTGGGGGAGACCGATTGCATGACCAAGCTCGTGGACTGCCTCAGTGAGTATTCGCCAGCGGTATAAACCCGGATTTGGTGACATCCCGTATGTTTCGGGCCGGAGCCTGAAGGTGGAGATGAGGGCGCTCCCAGTGGTAGCGATGCCGAACACGAAGTTCAGGCCAGCTGTATAGATATCTGCGCCTGTGATGCCCAGGGAGAGGGTGTTCCCATCGTGAATTATAGTGGTTAAATCGGCGAGAAGGCCGTCCGCCAGGTATTGGTTCCTCTCTTTGAAGAAATGACGGGGATTGAGGGGGAGGGGAGGGCTTTTTGTCACAGGAATGGAGAGTATTTTCGGGAGATCTTCCTTGAGCCATGTAATGACCATCGGATCCACTTTCCCGATTGGGACGAGCATAGTCTCCTGGCATTCTGCCATACCTGGAATGGTGCAGGGATTGGATTTATCCTTTCAGGAGGATGCAAAACAAGCGGCCCTCTTGAAGGTGCGATGATTAATTTTATAACCTGACTTCGCCAGAAGAAGGATGAGAAGGTAACGTTTACAGAATTTCATGACAAAAAACGTAACCTTCTCATTAGGTAATGTAGCGCTGATTGATAAAATTGATGCCCAGACCCAATTTTTCGAATCGATCTTAGG
>JAKPPB010000092.1 GCA_029547605.1 Methanobacteriota archaeon
ATCCACAAGTATACAACGAAATCTGTGAAAAAGACGGTTTGTTTGAATGTACTTTTACTCGGGCTCGTGATTTCTTTGGGCTTTGACAAAAAGATCGATTTACAGAGGCTCGCTGAATGGTGAATTGGTAAGGGGGCTAAACGGCTTTGTAGAAATCCTCTAAAGGAGTGAGAATACAAATAAAATTCATCCATCTTGAAAGGTTATAGAGGATCACTTTGATTTTAATTTCCTTAGCCTGGAGCCGATATTACCTTGATTTAGGGGATTCACCGAACTTTCTCTTCAGGACCGAGAACACCGTTTCGACTTTGTTACGTTGATGATATTGATTCGAATCAAACAATTTCTCCATTTTCCGTCGATAATACCCAGGGATTCGTTTCTATTTTCTTTTCCGGATCAGGATAAGTGAACAAGAGTGTAGTGTATCCCGAATGAGGCGGTGAATATCTTCTAAGTCATATCCCTTATCCATAACGTAGAGGTTGGATTGTCTGGTTCTGTGAGATTGTTTCAGGAGTTTTTCAGCATGAAGAATATCATGGATCGGCTGTTCAGAAATCTGCTTCCTCGCTGTTTTGTGTGGGGAGACTGAATCGAGGGTGTTATTTGCATATCAATTCATTCACTGAACCGTTGCCGGGGCTCCTCCTGGGGCGGCTGCATGCATCGCATGTAGGTAGGGGTGGGGGGCGGATAGCCCCCACAAAATATGTCCTGTTTACCAATCCTACCCATACCAGATAGCGAAGAGCAATAATTATTTACCCTCCGCTCACAAGGTCGCTCTTGCATGAAATATCTCATCTCCATCGTGATACTGCTCGCCATCCTCGCGGTTGCAGGATGCACTGCTCCGAAAGGTGAGATCACCAATGGAGCAGATGATACGATCAGGGAGGACACTTCGCAATCCACCCAGGTTACTCTCCCCCCTGCTCATGAGATGAACGAATCCACAACCCCCGGACCAGGGGAAACATCCGCTTCAGGCCCAGGAACAGGAACCGCAGCGACACGTCTTCCACCCAGCACTTTAACCCCCTCCACCACAGCATCCATCCCTACAATCTTCACCATCCCGCCGACCGTTTCCTCCACTTCGCCAGTAATCTCTCCCACAATTCCATCTCCGCTTCCCGTCAGCATTGTCATCCCAGTACCCCCTGTGCTCCCAGTGACGACATTTGTGTCTCCCTCGGTGCCGGTTCCTGCCATAACGCCTCCTTCCGCGATCACGACTCAACCAACACCTGTCCCCCCTATCCCGACTCTCACTACTCCCATAACACTGCCGCTCCCGCGTACGCCTGCCAACCAGACCACGATCCCCACCCCGACCTCACCAACGACAAGACCGACTTAGCGGCTGTATAATATCCCTATCACTCCCAGCTCACTTTTTCGCAGGGCATTTTCCCACTCTGCAGGGTCACTGACTGCATGTTCCACTGATGCAGGGGACCGCGGTCGCAGGATCTCTCACAACACATAAGAGTCACTCGATGATGGGGAGGTTCAACTGGTTTAATCCCAGTGCATTCACAGGGTTCAGTCTGTCCTATTGCCCGATGACACCGACAAGGACATGGCGATGCCGTGGGCCATCGAACTCGCAGAAGTAGATCCCCTGCCAGGTGCCGAGTGCAAGGCGCCCGTCGATGACCGGGACCGTGAGAGTAAACCCCACCAGGGATGCCTTGACATGAGCATCGGAGTTTCCCTCGGCGTGCCGGTAATCTCCCGCCAGCGGCACCAGGCGTGCAAGGGCGGCGAGGATGTCGCGTGCCACGTCCGGGTCGGCATTCTCGTTGATAGTGAGGCCGGCTGTCGTGTGCGGCATATATACGTAACAGATCCCGGTTTTAACACCGCTCTTCGCCACCTCAGACGCAACGGCACCTGTGATATCGAGGAACTGGGTCCGTGCGGCGGTCGGAACCTCAACCTGTGTCCATTTCATGAACTTACCCCCTGATTCGTATCACGCAAATTCTTCCGAATCTGCCTTCGCGGGTATATCTCCAGCAGGAAGCCCACGGCATGATACACCGGGTTGACCGGGACATCCACTAAGTAGCTTGCCCCGTTTTGCATCCACCGTCTCTCTCCCGGGTAGGCACGATTGGTGGGAAAGACCTCACCCCCCTCGTCGAACATCACCCGCATGCCATGAAAAGCGATGGTGTCCATGAGTCCGGGGTTTGGATGAGCGTCCCTCCAGGGCGCCTCATCGGATTCCTCTGCAACTGCACCAAGGTTCTGGTTGTTGTCCTGTTCCCGGGTCCAAGGGATGAATCCCTCGTATGTCCCTCCCTTTCCGGCCACTTCGGACCCCCACATGTGCACCAAGGAATCCCGATAATTCAGCAGGTCGCTGATCTCCAATGCACCTGCGGTGGAGGGGATCAACCTCTTCTTCCCGGAGAACCTGCGGCGGTGCAGGATGTGGGAAAGGCGGTCGGTGACGACCTTCATAAGATCTGTGAGCTGCCGCGCACAGACGGGCAGTGCAAAGATCATCCCGTCCGCGTCGTGCATCTTATGGCTGAGGCCCTTCATATCGTCTTTTACCGGGCAGAACTCCTCGCCCGTCACGATGCAGTTCGCACACCCCCGGAACTGTGTAAGGTGTAGGTCCCGCAGAATGACGTATTCCCATTTCACCAAAGCCTTCTCCTGGATGTTCTCCCGGATACGTTCCGCGGCAGGGTGCGTGTTTCCTTTCCGGCGGCTGCCTGTAATGTCGAGGCCTTTCATATGAATGATGAGATGTGAGGGGAGAGGGAATATTAAAATTGACAGGATTGAGGGTGCATTTCGGCTGGAAGTAGTATGTGTGCTCATTATCCATATCACCAGAACGGAAAAGAGGGTATTTAATAGAGATTTCAATGAAAGATGCAATGTAAGAAGATGAATTCCTACATTTTTTCAGGGCTTTTATGGAAGGAAACTTTCTCAGAAGTTGAGATCACACAGTATGATTGGTCTCATGCTGCATGAAAATTTGATTCACCAGTTCCTTGGGTGAATACTCAAAATGGGTCAGGATGGATATGCGTGTTCATACTATGGACCCGTTCAGTGAATCCCCTTTGCAACCCCGTGACCGGCGAGAAGGGCGAACAGGGTGGCAGCTATTGTCCATGGAGGATATGCCGTTATGCTGGGCAGAGCATTGATCAGGGATGTCGACGAAGCAGATGAGAGTGATCACCTGAGGATCACGGGCCTTCCAGGTCACCCCTCTCCACCAGATGTGGAGACCGCGTTCCCTGGAAACAGTCATTGCGTACGTGATATCGTCGGGATGATGAAGGCGGCGCAGTACACGTGTGCAGGCGTGGCTGAAAGTGAGACTCTTAAAAACTCTAGAAGGGGATTGCATTGAGATGAACAATACAATGGCGCACAATAACACCATGAATGCGGTAATCTCATGGACGGGAGGAAAGGACGGGTGCCTTGCATGCCTGAAGGCGATGTCTGAAGGGTACCTCATCACCCATCTCCTTCATTTCACGAACGTAAAGAAGAGAGGATCCCACGACATGAACCCCGGAATCATCAGGGCGCAGTCCGAGGCCATGGGAATCCCCCTCATCGAGGAGGACTTCTTCTCCTACGAAGATGAGTTCAAGAAGGTCATCCGGGATTTGAGAGCCCGGGGAGAGAAGATCGACGGTGCAATATTCGGGCACATCGCAACTCACAGGGACCTTGTAGAGCGGATTTGTGGCGAGATGGACCTCGAGCTGGTCATGCCGCTCTGGAAGCAGGATTCAGAGAGGCTGTTGGAGGAGATGATCGTAGCCGGTCTTGAAATAATGGTAGTCAGCGCGAAAGGCGACCTGATGGGAGAAACATGGCTCGGCCGGACAATTGACAGGGAGTTCATCAGTGACCTTGGGCAGCTGGACGCCCTCATTGATCACTGCGGGGAGAACGGGGAATACCACACCCTTGTCACCGATGCACCGATCTTCCAAAAGAAGATCATTATTACCAGCACTGACCGGGTGTTCCAGGACGGATACTGGTTTTTAAACATTCACGGGTGGACGTTGCAGGAAAAATCACAGTCCGGATCTCCTGCTCACCGCCGAATGCCGGGTGTGCAATAATTTCTTCGCATCAGCACATCTCTCACCCCCCCATTCTCAAGTCTCGAGCCATTTTTTCAAGTGAATCTGCCACCCTGTTCCGGAACAGCTTTCTGTCGACAGCGCGGGCAACATGCTGGTCAAGGAGCATGATACGATCTGCCTGGGCTACCAGAGTATCCATCGCACACGCCGCAAAGATGAGCGCAGTCTCCCCCATCCTCCTGCGTTCGTGAGCCAGGATCTCTGACAATGGCGTGATCTCTGTTGTCTGGAAGCAACTGTGAACAAGAAGGTTCGGTGCAGCCCGGTCCTCGTCGATGATGAGGAGAGGGACATGCCGCTCAATGGCCTGCTGTACCTGGCTGGCCATGTTCATCGAACCGCTGCCCATGCCGGATGCGGCACGGACCGTCCCGCGCATTCCAGGAGGAAGCGAGGAAAAGAACATGCTCACATCGGCCCCGTTCAGCTGGCAGTTCAAAGCCTCAGCGGTGGAAAGACCCTGAACCGTGACAACCAGTTCCCTTCCGTCTCCCGCAGCATGGTCATCAACACCTGCAATGATCCCCTCGAGGAATGTGGTCTTCCCCTGCGCATTCGAACCGGCAACCGCAAACACCTCTTTCCTCCTTATCCCAAGACCTGTGACCGTCCTGCCGCTTGCAGGAAGCTCCAGTTCACATGGGCCAAGTTCGAGGGGACAGGTGAAAGGGATATTCACGTCTTCTTTTGGCCCGGCGGTCCGGAAGTGGCAGCGGTGGCGCGTGTAATTACGTGCGAGCCGCGATCCATCACTGATAAAAGAGACAAGCCCCAGTTCAGGGAGTGCATCCCTGAGCAGTTGCTGGTCAAGAGTTGAGCGCCATGCAGCTTCCAGTTCCTTTGCCGGGACCGCATATGCAATCTCAGCGATTGCATCGCAGAAGCGTGCGACCGTTTCGGCAACAGATGCAACCTCCGGGGGGGAGAACTCTTTTGGACAGGGGAGCGCGCCGTTGAGGAGGAGGCGGATTCCCGACGCATCTGCGCAGTTCCGGGCCCCTGCATGCCATAGATCGCATGCCAGTGCAGCCGGGGAGGCAACCAGGGTATACGGCTCGGAAAATGATGCAAACTGGTGGGGAAACCGGGTGCCCCGCCCTACGAGCGGTCCCAACCGTGGATCAGATCCTGCGTTCTGCTTTATCTTCTCAATGATGAGGGCTACCGCTCCGGCAGATCCCCGGCAGTCGAGTGGGATCTCTGACAGGAGGGGGCGCAATACACGCAGCGGGACTGCGAAGATGAGGGAATGTTCGTCAAACGAACGGACAGCGTAGGCCGAAACATTCCTGGTTGCATGAGCCCGGTCGATACTCCAGAAGTCGTCTCCGGAGAGTGCCAGAATCTCTTCAATGCAGACATCCGGCCCTTGCCCGGTCATACTATGTGGATATACACTGGGACCGGAAAAAAGCGAGGATTGGCACCCTGTTCCGTTCGGATATGATCTCGAAGAATGAGAAAACAGGTAATTCGGGAATGATGGTGTGACAAATTCAGAGAGAATGAAACATTGACGAACATACAACCGAGTTCGAGATCTTTCAGGACAGATGAATAGATGTCCGTGCAACGCCGAATTCGCGGGGTGATTGATGTTTCTGTCGCAGATCGACACCTTGATCCAAAAGGGATTGTGAAGGGATGAAAATGTCTCAAGGTTGGTGCTCGTTCGGGTTCAATTGCATAATTCGTCTCAATGAGGACGGGGTCTGAACGAAAGACCTTTGCAATGGAACCGAAAAGAACATTCCTTACACAATTGCCAGGGGCTCCAGTATGTGATTTGGCATGACGAAATCACTGCAGATCCCGTGCAAAAAGGACTACTGTGATCTTTTGTATTGCCTGACTATGCGTGTATAGCTTCCTCCAACGGAAAGGAGGATGCGCCTCGTGACAGATGCGGCACGGACCGGAAAGTGGCTTCTGTAAGGGAAGAACGATGAGGGTTCAATTCTCCCATTATCCGGACAACCCCTTCCGCTCGGCTTTTTGAGTGCCGGGGTGCAGGAAACCGGTTTTAGATTGATCTTTTTCTGATCGGGGATGTTCAATTTCCATACTGCCTTAGGCGAGAACGGGCAGTTCCATGGAATCCCCTCCCTCCTCCTAGTGTTCCCAGGAATATTCAAGGGAACTCATCAACGCTGAATAGAGGAGATATGCCCAGACAATGACACTCAAGCCAATGGCAAATCCCAGGAGATATACGCCGGGCCCCAGGCCACATGTGAAGGCACCCCCTGAAAGCAGCGCAAGTTGTGCGCAGGTCGCAGGGTAGGTGATGAACAGGAATAACAGCGTGAAAAGAGAGAATCCCATCCCACAGAGTACGATTGGCAGATAGCGCAGGGGGAAGTACGTCGCCACATGCATGAAGTTCTTACGATAGTGTGTGTAGTAGGTAAAAATAAAGGAATCCACAACCCTTTGGGTGGTATGCGTAAGTATCCAGTGAGTTTGAAGTATCCGGATATCTCATACAACCGTGAATAATGGACTACTGGATGAGGACAATGGGCGTTGCGGTGAACGATGACATCCCAGCATAGAGAAAGACGCAGGTACGACAAGGTCTCGGCTGACCGGACACGCGAAGAGTTGATTTACGCAGTCCTCTCCCTTCCGGTCGAATGTGACATGCGGATGCGGGCACTCGTTGAGACGCTCAATGACCTCCCCGACGTGTACCCCTGCAGTTCCTGCGGGGGGCACCCCGATGAAGAGGGCCGCGAGAACCCTGCACCGGAAGGCTGCTTCTATCTCCAGTTCATCGTCGAGCCAACGGAGACAGGGTTCATGTCGCTTGGCATCATCGACCTTGCGGCGCGAAACGTAGACTGCGAGAGGCTTGCTGTGCAGGTCCTGAACACGACCGACTCGCCAAGGCTCGTCATCTTCCACATGCTGGGCAGGGACGGGGCGGACCCGGATGCGGTCGCAGAAGAGATCCGGGCGCTCTGCAGGAAGTGGAAAGTCTCTTTAAAGGGTGTCCGCGAGCATAAGAAGAACGTCCGGAAACAAAAGGCGCTCGAAAAGGTCATGGGTTCCCACCTGGGAAAGGACCCCCGCAGGTGAAGGTGGCGGGTCCCAGGAGAGCGGAGACTCTTCATGGCCCAAGTTTCCGAATGGTGCCCCATCAGTAAACCGACACCAGGGATCTCTGTGAGGATATCTTCGGGTCTCACACCCCTTGGGTCATTTGAGTATACCTCGCGAATCGGCCCTGCGATCTGCAGGGGACGATTTTTTATCCAGGAGGAGTGTGCAAGGTACGCGTGGTCGCAGGTTGTGCACGGCCCCGTGCGGACAGCACGCACTACCTTTCCGCCCGGAAGGATGTGGACCTTTTTGTCACCGGTGCTGGATACCGTCCCCGCAACCGGTCACGCGACATCAACAAGCGCAGTCCCATACTTGTTCGCCTCCCTCACTGCATCCGGGGATGCCTCGTGGCAGATACATGCAGGCATCCCCCCAAACGCGACATGCATGCACTTGCGCGTGTCGCCGAAAAAGAGCGGTGCTGGTTCCACGTTGACGGGGAGTTCTGCGCTTGATGGCGATTGCTCCCCGCTCCATGCACCTTGTCGAGGGGATGGAAGGGGTGGATTCGCCCGCGTTCGATCTCTACAGGTGTGCGTAATTTGCGTATCCCCCGGGGTGCATCCTGGTGCGGAATTCCGACGACCACCAAAGGGAATTCTCACTGAGTCAAAGGTACCTTGCCCACGGCGAGGGAGACCAGGGGCTTACGGGCGTCGACGTGCCATGGTACTCTGACCAGGGATCGAGCTCCTGCGCGTTTTTCACGCACTCAGGGCATGGATGACCTTCAAGGAGCACAGCACTGCGAAATACAGGTATCTCATCCTGCAGCACATCGACAAAGCGCACTCCCTTGCCCGGTAAATCGGGTTCTTCCCGGACCTCGAGTCCCCATTCCCTGTAGCCCTAAACGTTGTCAACTTCCGCTCCACCTGGCCGGGTATCCCTGATACAGAGCTCAACGGGTTGAACAGGCGGATCTTTGCCGAAATATGGAGGCATGGGATCGTGGTTTCCTCCCGGGACCACATCGGGGGAAGGTGTTCCTTCATCTCGCCGTCACCAACCCTCGCAACCGGAACGGGGACTTTTATCTCCTCTTCCGGGAAGTGTTCAGGACCGGTCACAAACTATCATGAAGGGACTTCTCTCACAGGTATATTCCCGCGAGTGATAACGGGTGCAGACTGAGAGTCAAGAACTGGCAGGCGATGGGGGGCGACTATCTGCAACTGCCGCGCCGGGCCGGCGTCTTCCCAGATTTTTCCAAATACAGAGATCATGTTTCATCCGCGAATGCAACGTGCCCGACGAAGGGAATGGACAATGGCAGGAATTACGGGTCGTTGAGAGGCGAAAAAAAGCCTCACGGGATAGGGAAGCGGCGCGGCTGAAAAAGGAATCCGGCGAGGATCAGGCGAGCATCAAGTCCTCCACCTCTCCGATGGTGTTCACGTATTCTACCCGGATCCCGATCGCCTGTTCGATCAGTGTTTTTGCATCGATCGTACTTGGGGCGGGATCTCTCACGGTGATCCCGGGAAGGTTTCTTGACCCTTCCGGAACCCTGGTGAAGGCAGCATTCTCTTCGGGGAGGAGGAGAAGTGTTTTTCCTGCTTCTTTTGCCGCATATGCCTTCTCAATGACTCCTCCAATGGCACCGATCCGCCCATCCGCACTGATCGTTCCCGTGATCGTGGTACCCTGGAGGATCTTTCGTCCTGACATGGCAGATTCAACGAGGATTGCCATCAGGGCCCCTGCGCTTGCGCCATCGACCGTTGGGATCATTCCTCCAGATTCGATAGAAAATATGACATCCTTATCCGCAAGATCAGTGCCGGTCCTCTCCGCGGCAACAACCACCGCAGTATTTGCTGCTTCCTGGAAGACGATCCCCATAAGGGGTGTCGTCTGGACAAGGACCCTCCCCTCACCAGGGATCACATCAACTGAGATATTCAGCATGGTGCCTGTCTGGTTTGACCGGATAAACACGAGCGGTCCACGCTGGATATAGTCAGTGATCAAAAGGAGCGCAGGACCCTGGATGAATGCCGATCGCCTCCCATCGTCTCCAGATGCCGGGAGAATGCTCCCTGTCTCGTTCTTCCTTGATTGGATATCGGAAAGAATCTCCAGGCACTCATCGCAGGAGAGAGTATCTCCACTCCTTGTTCCCAGTGGAAGAATCCCCGGGGCCATTAGGATGGAAACGAGTGCTGCCCCGAGCACGATGTTGAGTGCAATGGATATGACGAGAAATGCATGCACTGAC
>JAKPPB010000107.1 GCA_029547605.1 Methanobacteriota archaeon
ATCCACAAGTATACAACGAAATCTGTGAAAAAGACGGTTTGTTTGAATGTACTTTTACTCGGGCTCGTGATTTCTTTGGGCTTTGACAAAAAGATCGATTTACAGAGGCTCGCTGAATGGTGAATTGGTAAGGGGGCTAAATGGATTTATCTTCAGGCATCCTCACCCTGGGGTCGATATCTTCCTGGAAACATGAGGCAGTTCTATCGGGAGATCATTTTTTATTTCTCAAAAAAAACAAAAAAAATTCGAAATTGCGTAAATTATCTCATATTTCCGAAACTCTTTGGAATTGGGAAAAAGGGTGGGGAGATATCCAGCAATACACTTTTTTAGTCAAGGAGCACTGTAAGCGCTTCGTCAGCGTATGCATCCATCACATAGGGGATGCCCGATACGCGTGAAGCCTCCTCAGTGAGGGCCATCAGGTCATTGCGTGAGACTGACTGCAGGGTAAAGTTCCTGTTCCCCGCCATTATCTGCTGGAGCCCGATCTTGAACTTCTGGGCGTAGGTATAGATCCCAATCGCTCCCATCGGTATCTCCTTGAACCGGGAGCCATATTTCTCTTTCAGCTCCTCCCAGGTGACGAAAATCTCTTCCGGTACAGATCCGTACTTTGAGACGGTCTTCGGGAGATCGCCCTCCTTAATCCATTTCTCGATGTTCTTTCCTACCATTCCGGGGATCATCAGGCCACGGCCCATGCAGACTGCCTTGAAGTATGGGCTCCCCATGGCGATGGCCTTGAATACTCCGGGTTCATCTGAGAATCCGCCCGCCATGGCCATGTCAGGAACCCGCAAACCCCTCTTTTGAAGCAGCTCGGCGTACTCGATCGCCAGGGACTGGAGGTAGAAGGTCGGGATTCCCCACTCGTTCATCATTGGCCACGGGCTCATGCCGGTCCCACCAGGGGCGCCGTCGATGGTGAGGAGGTCGATCTTTGCTTCCGACCCGTAGCGGATTGCCATTGCCAGTTCAACGGCCGAATATGCACCGGTCTTCAGCGTCACGCGCTTGAATCCCACGTCCCTCAGGCGGTCAACCTCTTCGAGGAAGCTCTCCTTGCTGACAAAACCGAGGCGGGAGTGGCGCTCGAACTCCTTGAAAGCCCCCTGCTTGAAGGCTGTCTGAGTATCCGGGCGCGTAGGATCGGGGAGGACTATGTATCCCCTCTTTTTCAGCTCGATTGCCCTGTCAAGGGACTTTACCTTTATTTCCCCGCCAATGCACTTGGCACCCTGGCCCCATTTCAGCTCGATGGTGTCCAGGTCGTGCTTGGACGCGACATACTCAGCAGTGCCGAGACGCGTGTCCTCCACGTTCATCTGGACGAGCATCTCGCCATATCCATCCCAGAATTTTTTGTACAGGTCAATCCTGCGGTCCATTTCAGGTGATTTCTTGACCTTGCCCTTATTGTCGAGGACGAGTTGCGGGTCGACCCCACAGACATTCTCGCCGCAAACGATCGTAATTCCCGAAATCGCAGCCCCGATTGCAAAATGCTCCCAGTTAATCCTGGCAATATCCGTGGAACCAAGCGCCCCGGTGAAGATCGGGACGCGCATTTTGACCTTTTTGTCCCATCCATACTGTGTCTCGGTGTTGACAGAGTAGAAGACCGCACTGTCGGGACCAATTTCTGTGCCTTCCGGGAGCCCGCGTGCCCCCATCGCATATCCCTGGATGTTCAGATGGGAGTAGTCTATCGGGTAATTCTTGTCGGCCCCGGCCGTGATCTCCCCGAACGGTCCTGGATAGAGTACTTCTCTCCCGCGGAAAGAGGATAACCAGATCTCGCAACTTCCCTTGCACCCATCCATGCACCGGGTGCATATCCCGGAGACCGGTGCCACGTCGCGTGAGCGGTTGGTGGTGCCCGTCGCTTCATTTGCATTCGGCTGTCGAAGGTTCATGTAATTCTCCTTATGCTCTGGTAGAATTTGAATGATATTACAGATTGTCTGGGGAGAGAGCCCCAAACTGACCATAGTTTTATATTTTAAATGCTTATAAGCGCTTGCCTTCCCCCCCTACATATATTTTGCGGATACTTTCATAGAGCGGAACCTTTTTCATTCCGTTTTTTGGGAAAGACGAATATCTGCCTCCGAGCACGTCAGTCAATCGATGGAAACAAGGTCATAGGAGGACTGCCCAAGGAGGATCTCCTCTCCATACTGTATCTGCAGGTAAGCGTCGGTGTTCTTCCACGTCCCCTTGAACTTGTCCTTCCCCTTTCCATGGTTCTGCTGCAGAAGCGACCCCCTGTTTCCCTCCTCCGCATTCACGAGGTCGTAACTTGCGGCGTCGATGGCGACCGGGTCCCGGGAGGCAAGGATGCCGATGTCGGGAACGATGGAGACATCGCTCCACGGTACGCAGTCACAGTCCGGGGTAATCCGCAGGAGGAAGTTCATGTATCCCGTCTTCTTCTCTCTCCCCTTCACCACCGCCGCCGCATACTCCACCATCCTCTCGATAAACTCGGGGATTTCCGTCTCCCAATCGACATCGATGGCATTCGAAGGGCATGTAGTCATGCATTCGAAACACCCGATACAGAGAGCAAGATCGATCCTTGCCCTCCGCCCATTCCTGGTGCCGGCAAGCGTTATCGCCTCTCTCGGACAGACTGATACGCACCTGCCGCACCCTGTGCATTTCTCTTCGACATTGAGGGGCCGGGCGCAGTGCTGGGCCTGCTTTCCTGCCGGAGGGGCGCATCCCATCGCAAGGTTCTTTATCGCACCCCCAAACCCTGCCACATCGTGCCCCTTGAAGTGCGAGAGGACGATCATGGCCTGCGAATCGGCAATATCCCCAGACATCAGCACGTTCGTAAAATGCTTCGAGTGTATCTCCACGCTCCTCGTATTTCCTCCACGGAGGCCGTCTGCAATGATTAACGGGGCAGCAACAACCGCAAATGCAAAACCGTGCTCTATTGCCGTGCAGAGGTGGTCAACCGCATTGCTTCGCCTCCCGCGGTAGAGTGTGTTTGAATCGGTAAGGAACGGTTTTCCTCCCGCCTGCTTCACTCTGTCCACAACGCAGCGAACATGGACAGGGTTGATATACGACTCGTTTCCCCATTCACCGAAGTGCAACTTGATCGCGGTGAGGTCTCCGGGTTCGATTATCCGGTCAAACCCCGCCGCATCAAAAAGTCGCCGTATTTTCGATAGGGTGTTCTGACCGGGTTCACGCGCCCTCATGGCAGCAAAATATACTTCTTCGGGCATTCCTTGAACTCATCCCCTCATGATGAGAAGTGGGATCCGCCTTCTTTATAGGATTATCCCCCTTGGATTGGCAGGTGGTGCGTCCGGCTTGTCATGGTGCCGGTGTGAGGGAGTGGCAGAATAATCCCGGCACGCCCTTGCGCAAGAAAAGAGTGGGGAGATTATTCCCTCTTCCCGAGTTCATGATCCAGCCAGAAGAGGTGGCCGACGATATCACCCATCATCCTGATCTGGGCCTGGATTTCACTTGCATTGGCTTCTTCTTCAACCTGCTCCTTGACAAACCATCCAAGGAAATTCTGGGTTGCATAGTCCTTCTCCTTGATCGCAAGGTCCATGAGGGTATGAATCAGTCCCGTGACCTTCTTCTCGTGTTCGTAGACCTGGTCAAAGACCTCCCCGACAGACTTCCATTCTGCCTTCGGCGCATCGATCTTTGCAAGCTTAACCGTCCCCCCGGCCTCGATAATATAATCAAAGAACTTCATGCCATGCGCCCGCTCCTCGTCGGCCTGGAGCCGTAGCCACCTGGCAAATCCTTTCATCGGGATCGTCTCGCAGTATGCTGCCATGGACAGGTAGAGATACGATGAGAACAGTTCTGCATTAAGCTGCTTGTTCAATGCTTCTTCAATACTCTTCTTCAACAATTGTATTCCTCCAAGACATTGAGGTATTGACCAAGACGGGCTTTAATGGTTTGGTTCATGCCTCCCTGCCCGGGAATGGCCCTTCGCTCCCACGAAGGCAGGGGTTGATCTCTGTCAGGTGCGACTGTCAATTCGCACATCAGGGGATTTTCCATTGCTCCCGGTTATTCTTTCCCAGAATTTCGGAGATCTCAAGTAGAAATGGTGGGGGGATTAACTGATGACTACCGACGCGTTGCTGTCGAACGGATTTGTCCGCATCGCCAATGACGAGAGGTAGGGGTAGTGGGCATGGAGGTGCTTCATGTAGGAGAGCCATTCGAGGGAGAGAAGACGGTATATTCTCTCCACGTCACCCTTGAGATGGAGACAGTCTTTTTCAGTGAGACAGGATGGGGCGTCCCTCCTCTCGACCTCCTCGGTGAAATGAAAGACTGCCCGTAACAATTCTGTGAATGCCTGGTTTTCAAGAAGCATGGGGTTTTCAAGGAGACGGAGGAGAAAATTCCTCTTCTCTTTCAAGAACAATCTCATCATTCCAATGTCTATCCTGCTGAAATCCACCTGGTAGGTGTATCCTTCCATGGTCTCTCTTACCCGTTGAAAGTCTTCATCCGTCCAGTCTCCCCTGACCCTGAGTGTTTCTTCGAGCGTTGAAATTTTTGGGTCCGTGCAGGCGATATTCTTCAGCAGGTCTGTTCCCACTTCGGAGAAGAAGGTCCCTATCACCATGTTCAGCTTCTCGAGGCGCTCCCTGCGGGCCCGGACACTCAGCAATTCATTCAACACCAGGGTGACCAGGAGCACATTGATTGGCAGGAATCCCAAGGCGTTGAAGACATAATAATACGTATTCTCAGGATCGCCAAGAACAAAGAACTTGAGAGAGTAAATGAGAAAGGAACTGGCCAGGAGGACTATCCCAAGTTTGATCTGCCAGGAATATTTACTCATGCTTCCACTTTCACTCAAGGCTTGGCATTCACTCGTGAAATACGTGCCGCATGTCAGGGGATCACTGTCGCCCGGTGGCCCGTGTGAGTGCTTCGACATTGCTCCTGGTAAAGAACCCGTCAAAACCCTTGTACCGGTGAATGTACTCGTTTACGATCATCGTATGCGGTGACGGCATCGAGAATGTCTGCTTGAGGCCTTCAGCCGGAGAGCCCACGAGATCCACGAGGAATTCCATGCCATGACTGCCGAGCTCGCGAAATACCTCGTCAATCTCTTCCGTGCAGAAAGCCATGTGGTGTACGCGGGTCCCATAGAGGCGGATGAACTTCTCTGTAGGCCCTGAAGTGTCGTCGTCAGTGTAGGGTGCGATTCCTGAAGTGAAGACCATCGCAAAGTCGTCCCTGCTCAGGCGGGCAACGCTCGTGATGGAATTGAGGGACTTCACGAATACCGCAAAATCAAAGTGATACCCCGTCAGCGAGAGAAACTCGATTATGGCGTTGTTCCTCTCGATCGCCCTCACCCTTGTCGCGGTATGGTCGAGCCCGTGTATCAGGGAGAGCCAGGGGAGATCGGGTTTTATGAGGGTAATGGGGAGTCTCTTTGCCCCCGCTCCCGCAAATGAGCGGCCGGTCCCCTTCCATTCGATAAACCCGAGCGAGTTCCCGGTGAACCTGGAAGGGTTGGTCTGGATGAACCGGAAATCGGGCGCATCAATGATGCTGTCAGTAAGGAACCCGACTCCCCTGTCACGCTGGATATCGACATAGGTGTCAAGGTCACGAGCCCGGAAGACGAATGTCTCGAGGCGGGTATTGGGAAGTGCGCTCGCTCTTTCAGCCTGGTTGAAGGGAGAGAAAGGATTCCTGCCTTTCCTCCTGCTGCCAATGACGAGGGACGGCGAATCCCTTGTCCCAAGTACATAAGTAGTTGCTTTTTGGTCAGCAAAATGCTCCTTGATTTCAAGGCCGGTGAACTTCAGAAGTTCTTCCACCGCAGGCTCAAGTCTCCCGGGCTCGGTGTTGATGACAACCGCCTCGAGACCCTCTATAAGCCCTTCGAGGCCTGCACCCTTCCTGCTCTTCATCACTGCGGGGAGCTTTGCCGCAAGGTCATCCTCCTGCCAGTGCAGGAAGTCCCCTTCGGCAACCCTCCCCGGCGGGACTGCACCTCCCCGATTGTCCATTTCTGCACCCTCCTTCATAGGCAGAAGGTGCGAAAGGGTGACTGATAAAGGTTGGGACAACGGAAAAATCTGCAGGCAAGAGAGCCTTTTTCTGCCCCTCCAGTGCGCCGGCCCTGAATTTGACCTCCTTTTGCGTTAGTTCAGGTATTTGCCCGGATCCGCATCGAATTTCTTCTTGCAGCCGGGAGCACAGAAATAGTAGGTCTTTCCCTTGTACTGGCTCGTGAACTTTGCCGTTTTCTCGTCAACGGTCATCTTGCAAATGGGGTCGATTGCCATACGCTCACACCTCAGGGGAGTGGTATCGCTTCGCGGGAGGTATATACCTTTTGAGTGAGAGGGAGAGAGAGACAACGGTCACAGAGGAGAGCGCCATTGCGAGCGCTGCCAGTTCAGGGCGAAGGGTGTACCCTGTAATAGGGTAGAATACCCCTGCTGCAAGCGGAATCAGTGCCGCGTTGTACGCAAACGCCCAGAAAATATTTTGCCGTATCCGCGACATGACCTTCCGTGAGAGCTGGATGGCGGCGGCGGCATCGAGGAGGTCGTCCCTGACAAGGACTATGTCCCCGCTCTCGATTGCCACGTCAGTCCCGCTCCCGATGGCGATGCCGACATCGGCCCGTGCAAGGGCGGGGGCATCGTTTATCCCATCACCGACGAACGCCACGACGTTGCCGGCTCCCTGGAGCTTTTCGACCTCCTTTGCCTTATCTCC
This sequence comes from Methanobacteriota archaeon, assembly GCA_029547605.1. Classification (GTDB taxonomy): domain Archaea; phylum Halobacteriota; class Methanomicrobia; order Methanomicrobiales; family Methanospirillaceae; genus Methanolinea_A. Next base: position 6,763 of record JAKPPB010000107.1, read on the forward strand.
TGGGAGGACTTCCGCAAACACCTCTTCAATACCGAGCCTCTTTCCGATAGCTGCCGCGGTAAGACGGTTGTCACCGGTGATCATCGCCACCTTCATCCCCATCCCTTTGAGGATCTCCAGCGCGGGCGCCGTGGTCTCCTTGACGGTATCGGCAACACCAATAATCCCTGCGAGGGTGCCTCCGACTGCGACCAGGATGACGGTCTTGCCCTCTTTCTGGAGGTCGCGCACTACCGATTCGTGGTCCTGCGCGAGCAGTACCCCGCGTTCTTCCAGGAAAGCGCCGTTCCCGACCAGCACCTCCTCGCCGAGGACCAGGGCTGACACCCCTTTTCCCCCATGGGTGTTGAACCTTTGTGCCTCCCCAACCTGGGCACCTGCCGAAAGGGCTTTCTGCACCACCGCGTTCGCAAGGGGATGCTGGGAGTTCTTCTCGACAGCGGCCGCAATTCCCAGGAGTGTCTTTTCATCTATTCCAAAGGGATGCACATCGGTGACCTCTGGCTTTCCCCGGGTGAGGGTTCCTGTCTTGTCAAAGATAACGGTGTTCACCTGTTCGGCGGTCTCGAGTGCCTCTCCATTCCTGATAAGGACCCCAAGCTCTGCACCACGCCCCACGCCAACTGTGACCGCGGTCGGTGTCGCGAGCCCGAGCGCACACGGGCAGGCGACTACCAGGATGGATACGAGTGCGGTCAGGGCGAAAAGGAGAGTTGATCCGACCACCAGGTACCATACAAGGAAGGCAGCGAGTGCAATCGCGAGTACCACAGGGATGAAGTAACTGACAGCGACATCTGCGATGCGCTGGACAGGTGGCTTTGATGCCTGCGCGTCCTCGACAAGCCGGATGATCTGGGCAAGCACCGTGTCCTTTCCCACCTTTTCAGCCCTGAATATAATGCTGCTGTTCGTGTTCAGGGTTCCTGCAACAACCTGAGCACCTGCGGCCTTCAGGACCGGTATCGGTTCGCCGGTGATCATCGACTCGTCCACGTAACTTTCTCCGTCCGTTACCGTGCCATCCACCGGTATCTTTGCTCCCGGCTTGACCCTGATCGCGTCCCCCACCTGCACGTCCTCGATGGGAACCTCAATCTCCCCGTCACCCGTGATCACGAGGGCTGTCTTCGGGCGGAGTCCCATGAGAGCCCGTATGGCTGCAGAAGTCCTCCCCTTTGCCCTCGCCTCGAGATACCTGCCAAGGATGAGGAACGAGGCCAACATTATGGCGGTATCGTAGAACATGAACTCGTGCGTGAGCACTATCCCGAACGTCCCGAGAACACTGGATACGTAAGCAACACCTGTGCCCATCGCATACATCACGTCCATATTGAGGGTCCTGTTCTTGGCCGCCATCCGGGCAGCCCGGAAGATGGGGGAGGCGACATAGATGAAGACAGGCGTGGAGACCGCAAGCATCAGGTAGGAGAGGTCGTGCATGGAGATAGGGAGGGGGATGAACATAAGGGCAAAGAGGGGTATACTGACAGCAAACCCCACCATGAACCTCCGAAACTTGTCATCGAGATCGCGATGCCGTGACTCCTCCTCCGCCTCCACTGTGAGCTGGTCCGCCAGTCCGAGATATTGGTATCCCGCATCCTCGATTGCCTTCCTCATGTCCTCGAGCGTCGTGAGGGAGGAGTTGTAGGAAACCTTCGCCTTCTCGGTGGCAAGGTTGACCTGTGCCCCGATGACGCCGGGGAGAGCTGAGAGGGCATTCTCGATTGTCTCGACGCAGGTGGCGCAGACCATGCCCCCCACCTTCAGGGTGGCCTGCTCGTGGACAACCTCGTACCCTGCCTCCCTGACGGCCCGCTCGATATCAGAGAGCGTTGCATGTCCGGTGTCGTACTCAACCCGTGCCGTGTCCGTACCGAAATTGACCTCTGCACGATCCACCTTTCCAACCCTGGTAAGTGATTTCTCGATGTTCGCGGCACAAGTTGCGCAATGCATCCCCGATATCTTCAGTTCCAGCGTTTTCTTCTCCTGACCTGTCACGGTACCACCTGCCGCCGAATTACGAATCTTTACACTCCTCTGCCTCATGTCTCATTACAAGATAGATGAACGTTTGTCTCCGAGCCGGGGCCGAACCGCGCTTACATGAGGCTCAAGAACACCCAATACACAGCGGAGTTCGCTATCGTCAGGGGGATGCCAACGCGGGAGAACTCCCCGAAGGTGAGCGTATACCCCCTCTTCTCTGCGTTCTGCACTACGATCACATTGCTTGCGGCACCGAGAATCGTAAGATTGCCGGCGATGGTGCTTCCGGCGGCAAGCGCCATCACACCCTCAATCGATAATCCCTGCTGGGCAATGAGGGGTTGGAAGAGCGCAACAAAGGGGACGTTTGAGATAAACTGGCTGAAAATCACGCTCGATGCGAGGATGAGAGGGATCGACTGGAGTGCAGTAAAGTCGAGGCCCGACTGGAAAAACCCCGACTGGTATACGCTCTGCATGAGGACGAACATGGATGCAAAGAAGACCAGTGTCGGCCAGTCGATGTGCCGCACGATAGCTGCCCGCTGGCTGCTGAAGATCACCAGGGGGAGTGCGCCCGCAACTGCGATGAGCGCAAGTGGGATGAACGTGGGACCGCTGATGACCCGGATGCCGATGAGGACGAGGATGATGGCGAGGGATATGCGGGATATCTCGGCGAGACGCTGGTCTCTCACCTGGCCCTCCTGTTCATCAAAGGTGCACCCGGTTCCCTCAAGGGGGAAAAGCCTGGTGAGCACAAAATAGGCGATTCCGAGGTTGATAAGGGTTGGTATACCCAGATAGAAGAGAAACTCAAGAAATGGCTGGGGCAACCCGCTGTAAGTCGCGATAAGAAGGTTCTGGGGGTTTCCTATCGGGCTCATTACGCTCCCGATGGTGACGGCAAAACAGAGAGCAATGAGTGAGATCTTTGGGTTCACCCCGAACCGGCAGGCATATGCAATCACAATCGGGGTCCCTATGATGGCAACCGTGTCATTCATCAGGAGTGCAGAGAGGAGTCCCATTCCGAAAAGGATGAAGAAGATGAAATGCTCACCATTCCGGGCCCTTGCAAAGAGCCGAAACGAGAGCGAGTGGAGATAGCCGCTCCGCTCCATGGCCTCCCCCACGATGAACATAGAAAAAAGAAAGACCATCACATCGAGATTAATGGAGGCAACTGCGTCCACGAGAGAGATCTGCCCGAGGAGAAGGACCGCAAATGCACCACCGAGCATTACCTGCCAGATCCGGAGTCGAAACCTTCCTACCTGCCGGATCGCGATGAGCAGGAATACCGCTGCCAGTACGACGATTGAAAGGGGCAGGGGGAAAAGCACAGGTTCCACACGGGGTCACTCTGGCGTGTTCCTGTCTACCAGCCAGCGCAGCAGGACGCCGTGATCCATCCTTTCGACCGAGAAGAGTGTGAGTCGGGTGAAGGCCTCTTCCCTGGTAAAACCCGGCCCGTCTGCGGGAGTGGGGGAAGTCTCACCCCCGATGACGATGTTCCCGATGAAGGTGATGAACTCGTCCACAAGGCCCCTTGCAAAGAGACCTCCAATGAGCCTTCCCCCGCCCTCAACCATGAGGCGCCGGACACCCATCTTGTAAAGCGTGGAGAGGAGAGCCTCCAGGTCAACTTCACCCTCTCCGGTACGGATGACAGTCGCAACGCCGGAGAGTGTCCTGCACCTCTCATCATCTGCGTCACTGCAGCATGCAACCACCCTCTCTCCTGGCCCTTTTCGCAGGACCGACGACTCAGGTGGTGTTCTCGCTTTGCAGTCGACGATGACGCGTAATGGGTGATCCGCAAGGCCCTTTGCCCTCCTTGCAGCGATGAGCTCCGGCGACTTGACGGTAAGGGAGGGGTCATCCGCGAGCACCGTCCCGATTCCCACCATCACCGCGTCGCTCTCCGCCTTCAGGCGATCTACCCTTGAAAAGTCCTCTTTCCCTGAGATCTTCACCTGCCTGCGTTCCCTTGTGGAGAGCTTCCCGTCGGCACTCATCGCAAGGTTGACGACGACATGAGGGCGGGGCATATACATGAGGGATGGAGTGCGCGATGTATTGAAGATGACGATATCCTGGAATCAAACGCTCATTTTTACTCATCGGATCCTTCATGGCAATACATTCACCGTGCATGGACCCGGATACATTATGAGAGACAGAGAGAAAGACCAGTGCATGCCGACGGATATCCAAGGTCTCTGTTCCAGGTCAGCCCTCCTTGTCATAGACATGCAGAACGACTTTGTCCGGCCCGGAGCACCCCTGGAAGTGGCCGGTGTCCGATCCATCATCCCAAAGGTGAGTGCACTCCTCACCTATTTCAGGGAGAAGGGCCTGCCGGTGTTTCATGTCATCAGGGTCCACCGGGCATCAGGGGTGGATGTCGAGATCACCAGGAGGGAGATCTTTTCAAAGACCCCCTTTGCAGTGGAAGGCACTCCGGGCGCCGAAGTGATCCCGGAACTTGCCCCTACCGCAGGGGAGCATGTCGTTAAAAAGACAAGGATGAGCGCATTTTTTCAGACGGATCTCGATCTCATGCTGCGGACGCTCGGGGTGAATACGCTCTTTATCGCGGGAATCCAAACCCCGAACTGCGTCAGGACCACGGTATTCGATGCAATGGCTTATAATTACAGGGTATTCGTGGTGAGGGACGCCATCGCTGCAAAGACCGATGCCATTCACGAGGCAAACATGACTGATATGCAGAATATCGGGATTAACATCGTTGAATGTGCAGAAGTGCCACGCATGTTGCGCTGATGTCCAGAAAAGGAGTTTTTCAGAAGGTTTGTTCTTCCCTGGCACCTTCATTGCGGCAGTTCCACGCCATTCGTGGCGTACTCTTACTCCCGTCCCTGGAGCGCTACTTGTCTATGGGACTTGAAGAAGAAGAACCCGACGATCCCGAAGGTGACCATGGGGGAGAGCCAGTTCGGGATGTGGGCGCCGAAACTGTCCAGGATCATGATAGTCCCAAGGACAAAGATGGAGTACATCGCACCGTTCTTTAGGTACCGGTACTTCTTGATGTTCTCCACGTTCCGAACCGTAAGCTCCCTCACCACGAAGGCCCCAATGCCGTTTCCTATGATGATCAGCGGCACTGAGAGCGTGAACGCAAACGCCCCAAGCACTCCATCAACTGAGAATGTCGCATCTATTACTTCGAGGTAGAAGATCTTGGAGATATCTGACATGTTCCCCCCCATCATCTTCTTTTCCTGTTCCTCTGCGTTCTGGCGAAAACCATGGACGATGAAGAAGGCGGTCGAACCCACTACCGCCCCGAACGCAATCATGGGGTTGATCTGCAGCGCTTCCCAAACCAGGAACGAGAGGAGGATGGAGACCACCGCAAAGAACCATACCCCCTTGGTTGCGATATAGCGCTCCCCCCGGATCCCGTAAAACTTCGGTTCCAGGAAGAGCCAGTGGAAGAAGAGGAACACCAGGAACGTGCCGCCTCCCATCAGGAGCATGGGCGCTGACTCCTCGATCGCCTCGATTACGGCGGGGTCGCTACTGAATGTCGCCGTGAGCGCTCCCACTGGGCCGAGAGCAGGCGTGGACATCCACACTATGAGCCAGGGGAGGACCCCGCGGACCACGAACACCGCGATGAGGAGGCCCCAGAGCAGGAACCATCGCCGGGCCCATTCCTTCATAGTGGAGAGGACCTCGGCATTGATGATGGCGTTATCAATGCTCGTGATGGTCTCAAAGAGGATGAGGCCGGCGATGATCAGGACTGCTGAGAGGACGTCCATGAATGCGTACGTCACCAGCGTTGTATATCAATGGGGAAATACCTTGTGTCCAGGCAATTTTCGGGTTTCGGGGTTAATGCAGGATATGGCCGTCGCTCAGCGGGCTTTTGATATGGGAATTTTTGTATCCCCAAATATTTGCCCAATTACGAATACTGCAGATACACTTGAGGAGGTGGGCGACTGACAAAAAAAGAAGGGGATTAGTTGGTATAGGCAGATTTCCCCAGTTTCGGTTCGAACGCTGAATCTGCCTCGACCCTGATCGCGTGAGAGAACTTCGCGAGCGGGATGTCCATCGCGCAGAGTTCCTCGCACTGGCCGCAGTTGACACAGGAGTCGGAGATGTGGGCAAACCGGCGCATGTGGAACATCGGGTTCGGCGGGACTTCACCGGGCTTGACCATGTACTGCTTGCTCTTGAGGCTCGCAGCACTCGGGTAGCAGACCGGGCAGTTCTCGATGCAGGAGTAGCACTTGATGCACCGGGAGGTCTCCTTCTTGATCGCTCCCCAGAGGTCCTTTGAGAGCGCGTCAAAGTCGCGCTTTCGCCACTTCTCTCCGAGCTTGATCATCGCACCCTCAACTTTTCCGCGCATCTCGAGCCCTTTCGGGTCAGGTGCCTGGGTGCTGATTGCATTGTCCTTCATGGCTTTCGAGAGGAGGTCCGCACCTTTGTCGCTGCAGACCTCGACGAAGGTGGCCTTCCCGGCCTTGTCGCCAATGACTCCCCAGTTCCCGCACGCAAGGTCAGCCTGGCGAGGGACCTTGTAGACGCAACGGCGGCAATTGGTCCTCCTGCCGTACCCCTCATCCTCGAGGTCGTCGATCTTGATTCCCTTGTGGCCGCCCTCGTACTCGATGATGAACTGGCCCTTGTCAATCTC